>NZ_JBLIET010000012.1:0-73557 GCF_047633235.1 Psychroserpens sp.
CATGATACATTTGATATTTTACACCAACTTCAAAGCTTTGTAACTGCTCATTAGATAATGTTTTCTTCAAAGCATGAGCTCCAAAAGCGCCAAAGACCACTGCTAGCATTCCAAAAATAGCACCAGTGGCAATTATAATTTGTTGTGTCATTACATTAAGTTTTAGTCGTTATTTTATTTGTAAACCACAGGGATAATCTCTCCCTTCGCCAGGCAATATTTCTCTATGTTTTCTTCGGAAAGTGTAGCGGTGTAATCTACTTCGTCAACTTTAAATCCAATACTTCTAAGCTTATCAAAATAGTCACGACCATAAACCCGAACATGGTCGTATTGACCGAAGATTCTCGCACGCTCTTTTGGGTTTGTGATAGAATTGTCTTCAAATGAGGATTCTCTAGATAAATCTTGCGGAATTTGAAACACACCATAGCCTCCAGGTTTCATAACGCGATATAATTCTTGCATCGCTGTTGTGTCATCGGGAATGTGTTCTAATACGTGATTACATAAAATAATATCATAGCTATTATCTTCAAAAGGCAAATCACAAATATCTGCTTTAACATCAGCAATAGGTGATAGCAGATCTGTTGTTGTGTAGTCTAAGTTTTTTAGTTTTCTAAACCGTTTTAAGAAGCACTGTTCTGGAGCGAAATGAAGTACTTTTTTTCTTTCAGTTAAACTTTCCGAAGAGAAAAAATTAGTTTCATTCTGTAAATACAACCATAATAACCTGTGACGCTCTAAACTTAATGTTGCTGGTGAGAGGACGTTATTTCGCTGATTTCCGTAGCCATAAGGCAGAAATGATTTGAAACTTTTATCGCTAATTGGATCTGTAAAGTTATTTCCTCTTAAAAAAAATGCTAAAATAGGACGAACTATATAGCTTAGCCTAATCAATATTGGTCTTGGAACTGTGTTTAGGATTATTTTAAAGACTTTCTTCATCAATACTTAGAGTACTAATGCTTCCTTCCTAAACTCATCTTCATCTGTAGATGTAATCCCTAAAGCTTCGTGCACATAAGCAAACGTCGATAAAATTTCTGGTTTACCGTCTACAAGAGCGATATCGTGTTCAAAATGTACACTAGGTTTCCCGTCTTGGGTTACAATAGTCCAACCATCTTTAAGTTGTCTTACTTTATGAGTTCCACCATTAATCATTGGTTCAATTGCGACGACCATACCATCAATGAATTTTTTACCACGACCTCTGCGACCATAGTTTGGCATTTCTGGATCTTCATGCATTACACGACCTAGACCGTGACCAACAAGTTCTCTAACAACTCCATAACCTTGTGCTTCACAATGTTGTTGTATTGCAAAACCAACATCACCAACTCGATTTCCAACTTTGAATTCTCTAATACCAACGTATAAAGATTCTTTTGTGATTTGTACTAGTTTTTTAGTTTCGGGAGCAACCTCTCCAATTTCAAAGGTATAAGCGTGATCACCATAAAATCCATTCATTAGTGCACCACAGTCTATAGATACAATATCACCGTTTTTAAGTGGGATGTCTGTTGGTAATCCATGAACTACAGCTTCATTAACACTGCATAATAAGGTTGACGGACAATCATACAATCCCAGAAAACCTGGTATTGCACCTTGTGCTCTTATAAAATCTTCACCAAGTTTATCTAAATGTTTAGTTGTAACACCTTCTTTAACTTCTTTGGCAAGCATGCCTAAAGTTTTAGATACTACTAGCGCACTTTGGCGCATTAACTCAATTTCTTCTGTTGTTTTTACTATAATCATGTTTAAAAAATATGGCCAAAGGTACTTAAATTAAAAACTAATATATTTTTTGAAATATGATAATTTACATACTTTGAGAATCAATTGATCTGTAAATTTGCATTTTGTAATAAAAGAGAAGAATCCATGTATCTATTTTTCATCTGCATGGTTATTGTTCATTGGGTGTTTCTGTTGAAGCAACTTTAGCAGCTATTGATAATACGCGTTTTGAACTAATAGGAGATAATTAAATTAACGCTTTAAAAAAGAAAAGAAGCCTTTTTTTTGTTTAGTGGTACTCATAGTTGGTTCTTCTTTAGTAATAAGTTGATAAACTTCTCCCCAGCCTAAGACGCCACCAATATTTCTATCGTCTATATAAATATCTGCATAGATTTTTCTACTCACTGAATTGTCATATTTTTCTTCAGGGAAACTTTGGTTTACTGCGTAAAATATGATGCCGTTATCTTTGCAAAAGTCCACAGCTTCGTCTAGTTTTGAACCACTTCTGTAGGTCCAAAGAATAACCCTATGACCATCTTGTTGAAGACGTTTCATCGTTTCAAAAGCGAAAATACGAGGCTTGCCTACTTTTGGAAAAGCATCCTCAACTATGGTTCCATCAAAATCGATGGCTATGACAAGTTTATCTTGAAAATTCATTAATGAGTTTTTTAAGATTCAAAAATACAATTTTTAGATTCTAATTATACTAAAGAATGTTGGGTCATTACTGCTGGTTGTTCTATTCCCATCAGTTTTAATATGGTAGGAGCGATGTCTCCTAAAATACCATCTTTAATTATCGGTTTTTCGTTATCAATTAAAATTACAGGAACCGGATTAGTCGTATGTGCAGTATTTGGTGATCCATCTGGATTAATCATCGTTTCGCAATTCCCATGATCTGCAATTAAGATAGTGGTGTAATTATGATCAAGAGCAGTTTCGATAACTTTTTTAACACAAGTATCAACAGCTTCACAAGCTTTTATTGCAGCGGTCATAACTCCAGTGTGACCAACCATATCGCCATTAGCAAAGTTTAAACATACAAAGTCAACTGCTCCTTTTTTAAGTTCTGGGATAAGCACATCTGTTAACTCAAAAGCACTCATCTCTGGTTTTAAATCGTAAGTAGCGACTTTTGGTGAATCTCGTAATAGTCTGGTTTCGCCTTTAAAAGGGGCTTCTTGTCCGCCAGAAAAGAAAAATGTTACGTGTGGATACTTTTCAGTTTCTGCAATTCTAATTTGTGTTTTGTTATTTCGTGATAATATTTCACCTAATGTTTCGGTCAAATTATCTTTATTGAATACTACGTTTATACCTTTATAGGAATCATCATAATTAGTTAAGGTTACAAAATGTAAATTTAACTTATGCATATTTTGCTCGTGGAAATCATTTTGAGATAACGCTTCAGTTAGCTCACGACCACGATCTGTTCTAAAGTTGAAAAAGATAACGACATCTCCATCTTTTATTTTAGCAAGAGGTTGATGATGATCATCAACCATGATAATTGGTTTTATGAATTCGTCGGTGATATTATGGTTGTAATTATTTTTAATACTTTCAGGAGCATTTTGAGAATGCTCTCCAATACCATTGACTAAAGCGTCATAAGCCAATTTAACGCGTTCCCAACGTTTGTCCCTATCCATCGCATAATAACGTCCCGTGACAGAAGCAAGTTTGGTAGGCGTGTTTTTTATATGAGCTTCTAAAGAGGTAATAAATCCAAATCCAGATTTAGGATCTACATCTCGACCATCTGTGAATGCATGAACATAAGAGTTTTTTATTCCGAAGTTATTAGCAGCATCTACCAATCCAAATAAATGATGGATATGAGAGTGAACGCCACCATCACTCACTAACCCTAAAAAATGTACAGGCTTATTATTGTCTTTTGCATATTGAAAAGCATCAACAAGTGTTTGCTCATTTTTTAAGGTATCATTTTTTACCGCTAGATTTATTTTTACTAAATCTTGATATACAACTCTACCAGCTCCAAGATTCATATGACCCACTTCACTATTTCCCATTTGTCCTTCTGGTAAGCCAACGTGTAAACCGTCGGTTCTTAAAGTAGCATGAGGATAATTGTGATAAAGTGAATCTATAAATGGTGTTTTGGCATTATCAATTGCAGAAACTTTTGGGTCTGGAGACATTCCCCAACCGTCAAGAATCATTAAAATAACTTTCTTATTCATAATAACGAGTTTTAATAAAAATCAAAGATAAAAGTTTAATGGTGCATATCTATAATTGAGATTATAAAATATGATTAATTACCGTTTTGTTATTTAATTATTTAGCGATTGTAAGTGGGTCAATCTTGTTTTTGATACAATTAACTTGTTTGTTTACAAATAGTTAAAAAAATGTTAATAGGGTTTTTATGTGTAACAGGGTTTAAGTTATGTCGTCTTTTAAGTATGAACTGGTTTAAGTCAGTTCAAAATCAAAAAACATAAATCAATTAATTTAAAATCTTTCATCATGAAAAAATCAGTAGTAATTATTGCAATCGCATTAGGGTTTTCATTTACAACCATCCATGCAACAAATGACATTGTAACATCTTCAACTTTTGAAACCGTAACAAAAAGGGCAGTAAATCCATTTTGTATCTCTATTGTAAAAGGAGATTTGGATACCGTAAAAAAACTTATTGAGTTAGGACAAGACGTCAACAAAAAGTCTAACGGTCTAACACCTGCTATGTATGCAGCTAAATACAATAGGCTAGATATTTTAAAACTCTTAGTAGAAAAAGGAGCTAAGTTAAATGTAAAATCTGTTAAAGGGATGACGGCAGCGAAGTATGCCGAATTATCTAATGCAAAAGATACATTAGCGTATATTAAGGAATTAGGTTCTTAACAAAACAGGCTTCTCTTTTAGAAGTAATAATTTTAGTTAGTACATAGAACGCATCTTTTTTAAGATGCGTTTTTATATATAGATGCGCTCTTTTTTCAATTCTATTTTTTAGATTTGGTGGTATGTCAATTCGCAATTGTACTATTTGTGAAATACTGGAGAAACCAATATTTTATTCTTCTGTAGATATCATAAAAATCAGCTGTATACCAATAGTATTTGGATTTAATTGTTGTTAACTAAAGTGCTTTTACGACAAAATAATAATACTAGCGTCATGTCGATTAGTAGTTTTATTTTAAATTAATTCTTCGAATGGCTGCACTAATTATTTTTGATAATATCACAAAAGTTCTGGGTTTATATCCAAAATATTTTGGTTTAGGTAATTTGTAATGAATTCCTCAGAAAAATGCTCACATCCCATCAATTGCTCTGAGATGATAATATCTCTCAAATCTAGTTTTTGATATGTTTTTAAATATCCTTGTGATAGTGGTTTGTAACTATAATGCCAAGGTTCATGTTTAAAGCCTTTTCTATTGGTTTTATGTGTGTAAACTAAATAGAAACCAAAAGCCTTTGCATAAGTATCCATCCATATTTTAAATTTTGAAAAACAACCAAGACCTTCAAAATGTTTTGGGTTCAAAACAGTGTTGGGTTGAGGCACATTGCCATCTATTAAGTCAATGTCTGTCGCCCAATGATGTCTTGATGTTCCCGGTATTGTTGAGTATTCTATAATTTTTTTTATACTTTGCTGTTCGCTTAATCCATTATTAATATTGTTCTTGTATTTGCGTTCCCAAATCCTATTTTGGTGTTCAAAGGTCCTGTAGCTGGATACAGTTTGTAATTTAATGTTACTTTTTAAGGCCTCTTCGCTCATTTTTAAAAAGGCATTATAAGCGTCATTTCTTAGTTTAAAACCATCGCCAGATACTTCTGGATTGCCTTTGCCAATTAATTCATTGTAAGTTATATTATTGTCGGAATGTTGAAAAGCTATCTGCGGAAAAATCGCTAATCCCAATCCAATTGCTGCAGACCCTTTTATAAATTTGCGTCTCTTCATAATATCTTTGTCATTACATAATGTGTGCCAACGTTATCTATTTCAAATGAAAGTCCTACGGTTTCGTAGTTGTTTTTTTTATAAAAACCGACGGCAGTTTCCCTGGCATTAAACCATAGTCTTGCAATATGTTTTTCTTCTAGCATCTGCTCACCATAGTTTAAAAGGCGTTCTCCAAGTTGTCGCCCTTGAAATATTTCCAAAATAGCCATACCGCGAAGTTGATATTGTTTTTCTTCGGAAAATAGCTTGTTTTTATTTTGAAGAAACGTAGCAATACCAACCACTTGCGCATCGATATATATGCCAATGTGGATGGTTGTTTTTAAATCATCATCTCTGAATTGGCAATCCTCAATTGGTCGTCCCTTTCGCAACACTGCATGTCTTATGGTGTAGGTTTCTTTGGCTGAAACTTCTCGAATATAAAATTCGTTAGTATAATTGTTTGTCGTCATGAAGTTTTAGTATCTCTCAGAATCAAACTTAATCAAAATTATTTATCTTCACTCGAAATTTATAGCCATGTCTTTCCGATTTGAAATCCTAGAAAAATCTCGTATAAATGAGATCATTCCTTTGATGCAAAAGCTTACGAGTTTTAAAGTTTCCGAAGAACTCCTTAAAGAACGTTTTGCAGAAATGGTAACTCAAAACTATGAGTGCGCTGTTGTTTTTGATGGTAATAATGTAATTGGAGTAAGCGGAATGTGGTTTTCTACGCGACATTATGCAGGTAAAACTGTTGAAATTGATCACATTTATATAGACGATACATATCGAAACAAAGGTCTTGGGAAAGTGTTTTTGAATTGGGTTTATGAGTACGTGCAAACGAAAGGCTGCAATACTGCAGAGCTAAACACGTATGTGCAAAATTACCCATCTCATAAATTTTATTATAATGAAGGCTTTGAGATTTTAGGTTATCATTTTTTAAAGAAGTTTTGATTTTGTACTTGCAAAAAAGTAAAGTTATTATATATTTGCGCAAGGAATGCGAGAGTAGCTCAGTTGGTAGAGCGTCAGCCTTCCAAGCTGAATGTCGCCAGTTCGAACCTGGTCTCTCGCTCTAAAATCCTTGTCAATACGACGAGGATTTTTTTGTTTGCCACGAGTGCATGAATAATTTATTTCAAAACTATTATTTCAGTCCATGCAATTCACTCCCAGTCTCAATCTCATAAGGTGCTTTGCCATACTCAAAAATACGCGCGTCTAATGTGCCTTTTAAGCTAATTGTGTCTCCTTTGACTTCTAGCCAACTACCTTCTCTAATACCAACAACAGGCTGTGTATTGAATTTGTGAAACTCCTTAATTCTGGTTTCGCGTGTTTCTCCCATATGCTTACTGGTTGGGTCTGGGTCTAAATAATGCGGATTGATATTAAAAGGAACAAAACCAAAGGTTTTAAAACTTGGTGGATATACAATTGGCATATCATTAGTCGTGTTTATTGTGAGTCCGCAAATATTACTTCCAGCACTAGTGCCCAGATAAGGCGTTCCGTTCTTTACTTCTTTTTTTATTGTATCAATAAGACCATTTTTATATAATTGATTCACTAAAACAAAGGTATTGCCTCCACCAGTAAAAATTCCTTTAGCCTCTTTAATAGCTTCTTTTGGGTTGGCACATTCATGAATGCCTTTGACTGTTTTGTCAATCTTATTAAAAGCTAAACGGACATTTTCTGTATAGTCATCGTGTGTTATTCCGCCAGGTCTTGCGTATGGTATGAATAAAATTTCAGAAGTGTTTTTAAAAAAAATACTCAGTTCTTCTAATAGGTACTCTAAAGGTTTCCCTCCATGTAGAGTTGACGTGCTTGCGATAATTATATTTCTCATTAATTACATTTTTTTGTAAATTTATATAAAGTGTTAATTTAACAAAAGTTTAGTTGCATTTTATTAATTATTTAAGCTTTCAAATACGTTCTTTACGTAACTAAACCATATGCTATGAAAAAACTACTACTAGTACTCTTACTCGCTGTATCATTTACCGTGACATCACAAATATCAAAACGCGTCATTGTTGATGGGAAAATTATTGTTGAAGGTCAAGATGTTGATGCCATTACGGTATTCAATATTGCTACAAAAAAAGGCGTGATTACAGACGAAAATGGAAAGTTTACAATAGAAGTCGGCTTAAACGATTTAATAGAATTTAGGGCATTACAATATCAAAATTTTGATTTACGTGTTAGCGAAGCTATTATAAACTCTAAGCGTATACGTGTTTTTTTAATTGAAGAAATAAATAAATTGGATGAGATTTTAGTACTCACTAAAGGGTTATCGGGAGATTTACCAAACGATGTGTCTACAGTAAAGACGTTTAATCCTAAATTAGATGCACTTTACTTTGGGATAAAAAACAGCGACGAGTACGAGTTTTTAGACGATCCTCGTTCTGGTATTGAAAATGAAGCAATGCATTCACAATCTACAACTATGGTTAATGGGTTAAATATTGTGAATGTCGTGGACCAACTATTACTGCCATTATTTAGGTCTAAAGTAAAAGATAAAGAGACATCAGGAGTGCCAGATGTACCAGTGAGTTCTGTGAAATATTACTTTGGATCAGAATTTATTATTGATAACTTTAAAATTCCTGCGCATCGTGTTGAAGAGTTTATTCAATATGTTGAAAACGATGAAGGATTTGATTTTACACTCCTAAATTATGGAAAGGAGTTAGAGTTTTTAGAGGTTCTTTATAAGAAAAGTCAAGAATTTTTAAAAATTAATAGTGATAAAGAGTAACCCCTTTATTTTTTTATTACTTATTTTATGTTCTGCGGAAATAGCTGCTCAAACAAAAGACATCAAGGGTAAGGTTATTGCTAGTGGTGACTTGGTTGGTATTCATATAATAAACAAAACAGCGAGTAAGTTTGCAATAACAAATAATCAAGGCGAGTTTGTGATACCAGCAAAATTAAACGATACATTAATGGTTTCGGGTGTGCAATATGTGCTAAAAGAAATTTTGATAACAGATATCATAATGCAAACTAAAGCGGTTAATGTTAATCTTGAAGATAATGTCACCCTATTAGACGAAGTTGTCGTTGGTAAGATTTTAACCGGAAGTTTAATGACAGATATTGAGAATAGTGACGCTAGACGAGAACTAAATTTCTATGATTTGGGTATTCCTGGTTACTCAGGGCCTAAGAAAACACAAAGCGAAAGGCGTTTGTTTGAAGCACAAACAGGAGGGGGGATTGTGCCTTTAAATCCACTGATTAATTGGATATCTGGTCGTACCAAACGTTTAAAAGAGCAAATTGAGCGTGAAGAGTTAGGGCTAGCCATTGAAGAGGCTAAAGCAAAATTCTCTCAGCTAATTTTTAAAGAGGGTACATTTAGTGAAACGATACAAACTGAGTATTTTTATTTTTGTGGCGATGATCCATCTTTTAAAGAATTGAGTGATTTAGGTAATGACATTATGACCTTGCAATTTTTGAAAGACAAATTAGAAGCTTTTAAAATTCACATTGAAAACGATTAATAATATATTAGCTATTCTTCTTACGCTATTGACGTACTCGTATAGTGTTGCACAGTCTATTAATGTAAAAGGTGAAGTTTTAGCAAGTTCAGAGGTGGGAGGTGTTCATATACTCAATATAACGGCTCAAGAATTTACGATTACTAACGACAGAGGCAAATTTATTATACTTACAAGATTAAATGATACTATTCTTATTTCGAGTATACAGTATATTCCTCAAAACATTGTTATCACAGAAACCATTTTAAAACTAGAATTCCTTTCTATTACACTTGATGATCGTGTAAATGAATTAGATGAAGTTGTTGTAGGTAAAGTGCTTACAGGAGATTTGCTTTTAGATGTTGGAAATAGTGATGCTAAACGAGATATTAATTTTTATGATGTTGGGATTCCTGGTTATAGGGGTAAACCTAAAACACAGAAAGAGAGAAGACTCTATGAAGCAGATGCTGGGAAATCTGTTATAATTGCACCATTGTTTATAGCGATTAATGTCCATAAAATTTTGAATAAAATTTCTGGACGTACCAAAAAGCTTACAAATGCGGTGAAGTTAGAAGAGCAATTTAATTGTATGGATAAAGTTAAATCTAAATTTTCAAAATTACTCTTTGCTAACTATGAACTTGAAAACTATTTGAAATTGGAGTTTTTCTACTACGTAGCCGAAGATCCTAAATTTGAAAGCCTTTGCAAATCTGATAATGATTTTGAAACCTATGAGTTTCTGCTTCAAAAACTCTATTTAACTAATATAGAGAATTTAGAATCTAGAGATTAATTGGCTTAGAGTTTATTAACACTTTTTAAGAATAAAAATTTTTATAAAATTGTTACATTTACATCTTATTGATTGATATGAATTCTATAAAAGTCATTTTATTAGCTGTTATTTTTCCCTTTTTTTTATCTGTCGCACATAAATATTATGTGAGTGTAACGCAGATAGAATACGTTAAAGAGAAAAAATCTCTTCAGATAATTACAAGAATTGATGTTGATGATCTAGAACTTACTTTACAAGAGCGCTTTGATAAGACTATCAATTTGACAACGATGGATGAAATAGCGACGGTGGATGAATATATCAAAAAGTATTTAAAGCAAAAGTTCGAAATTAAAATTAATACTAAAGAAGTTGTCTTAACTTTTGTAGGTAAGGACTATGAAAACGATCAAGTTGTATGTTATTTGGAAATTGAAAATGTGGAGGATATAAATACTATTGAAATAAGCAATACTGTTCTTTTTGATTTATTTCCGAAGCAAAAAAATATCGTTAAATCAAAAATAAATTCTAAAGTAAATAACTTAATATTCACCAAAGAAGATATAAAACAATACTTAAATTTTAAATAAATCAACCCTTTAATAATTACTATGAGAATACTAAAATTCCTTTGTTTGTCAATTGCCTTTATCTCATTAAATGTGATGGCTCAAGAACAAAACCAAGAAGAAGCTCGAAAACCTGGTCATACTAACCAAAATAAGTTTAAGCAGCTCTATGATGAATTTGCCACACCAAATATGTTTAGAACAGGGTCTGGAGCACCGGGTCCAGCCTATTATCAGCAACAAGCAGACTATAAAATAGATTTAGAAATCAATGATGAAACTGCGGTATTAAGCGGCTATGAAACTATTACGTATACTAACAATTCCCCAGATGAATTGACATACTTATGGATTCAATTAGATCAAAATGTGAGATCAAAAGATTCACCTTCTAATGATATTAATTCAAGTAATGTGACACCAGCACAATCTGCATCTAGATTTGCTTCATCTTACATGAGTGAAAGTTTTGATGGAGGTTTTAACATAGAAAGTGTTACCAGTACAGATGGTAATGCATTAACTCACATGATCAATCAGACGATGATGCGTGTTGAGTTGCCTACAGCTATGAAAACTGGAGATACATTCTCTTTTAATATCAAATGGTGGTACCAAATAAATAATCATGTTACAGATGGTGGACGTTCGGGTTACGAATTATTTCCTGATGGAAACAGAAATTATGTGATTGCTCAGTTTTATCCAAGAATGGCAGTATACAATGACGTAGAAGGTTGGCAAAACTCACAGTTTTGGGGACGTGATGAGTTTGCATTACCATTCGGTAATTTTGAAGTAAATATTACTGTTCCTGCAGATCACCTTTTAGATGGTACAGGAAAGTTAATGAACAGAGAAGATTTGTTTTCTAGCGATATGATGAAACGTTATGAAAAAGCAAAAAAATCATATGATGAGCCTGTAGTAATCTCAACACAGGATGAGGCAGAAGCGAGAGAAAAAGGACGTTCTAAAAAGAAAAACACATGGACGCTTTATGCAGAGAATGTAAGAGATTTTGGATTTGCTACCTCTAGAAAATATATATGGGATATGATGGCTGTTAAGCTTGGAGAAAGAGATGTTATGGCTGTGTCGTTATATTCTAAAGAAGGAAACCCATTATGGGAACAATGGTCTACTAAAGCAGTTGCGAGTACATTGAAATCGTACTCTCGCATGACATTTGATTATCCTTACCATAAAGCGATATCTGTGCACGCAAAACGTCAAGGAATGGAGTATCCAATGATTTGTTGGAACTATGGAAGACCAGACGAAAATGGAAAGTATGACGATCGTACTAAATATGGTATGATGAGTGTTATTATTCACGAAGTTGGACACAATTTTTTCCCGATGATCGTGAATAGTGATGAGCGTCAATGGACATGGATGGATGAGGGTTTAAATACGTTTATGCAGTACGTTGCAGAGCAAGATTTTGGAGAGTGGTATCCAAAAGCATTGTCATCTGGAGATGCAGCATATCCATCACGTCGTGGACCAGCTAAAAATATCACGGGTTATATGGGCGGAAACCAAGATTATATTGCGCCAATAATGACTAAAGGTTTAAATACATACCAATTTGGTAATAATGCCTACGGAAAACCAGCTACTTCTTTAAATATATTGAGAGAAACAGTGATGGGACGTGAGTTATTTGATTATGCGTTTAAGGAATATACACATCGTTGGATGTTTAAACACCCAACACCAGAAGATTTTTTCCGTACGATGGAAGATGCTTCAGCATTTGATTTAGATTGGTACTGGAGAGGATGGTTTTATTCTACAGATTGGGTAGATATTGGATTAAAAGAGGTCAAAAAATATTATGTATCGTCAGAACCAAATCAGTATGCTAAAAACTATGCTCAAAGTAGAAATCTAAATTTAGATGAACTCAAATTGGTATACCTAGTTGAAGAGGGTAGCGACGAGTTTGATGAGCGTTTGCGTAAAGGAACATCTGCAGATAATTCTCCTAGCTTAAAGGAGTATATGATGGATAATTTTACTGCAGAAGAGCGCAAAACAATCAAACAGCCTAAGTATTTTTATGATATTACATTTGAAAAGCCGGGTGGATTAGTAATGCCAATAATCGTTGAGTTTACATATGCAGATGGTACGACGAAAACAGAAACTTATCCTGCTCAAATTTGGAGACTTAATGATAATGAAGTAAGTAAAGCGATCGCTTCAGAAAAGGAAATAGTATCTATAAAATTAGATCCTAAACTAGAAACTGCAGATATTGATACCTCTAACAACTCTTGGCCTAAAGAAGTTAAAGATAGTGATTTCGATAAATTTAAAAATAAAGTAAAGGGGTAGTATACGCTCTAATGCGAGACACAAAAAGAGCCGGTAGAAATATCGGCTCTTTTTATTATAAAAAAGAAAATATATTCACTTATAGTAAACATCTCATTATATTTGCATCGTGATACAACTAGCAACATTTTTATTCATTGGAGCGCCAGAGGTAATATTTATACTTCTAATTGTAGTTATGGTATTTGGTGCAGATAAAATCCCAGAGATTGCTCGTGGTATGGGTAAAGGGATGCGTATGCTAAGAGATGCTACGACTGATATCAAGTCTGAAATTACAAAAAGTGTCGACAAGCAAGGTATAGACGCCAATGTTACCAAAAATATTACAGAGGAAATTAATAAAGTAAAAGACGATCTAGAAGACTTTACGGGTTCTGTGAAAAGAAAGCTTTAGTCATAGTTCTTAAACCTAACTCGCTTTATATTTTTCTACTAATTGTAAGACCATCTCTTATGGGCAGAAGAACTGTTTCAATTCGTTTATCATTTTTTAAGAGTGTATTAAATTCTAGTACTGCTTTTGTTGAGTTGTCTTTCTCGTTTATTGGTTCAATGACTTTTCCATGCCATAATACATTGTCTGATAAAATAATGCCACCTGAGTTTAATTTATCAATTATTAAATTAAAATAGTTGACATAATTAGGTTTATCGGCATCAATAAATACTAAATCAAAAGTTTTGTCTAGAGTAGGTATGATATCTAAAGCATTACCTAAATGCTGAAATATTTGTTTGCCATAATTAGACTTATTGAAATATTTGCGTTGAAAATCAACCAATTCTTCATTCACATCAATAGTGTCAATTTCTCCTTCGCCTTGTAATCCTTCTGCTAGGCATAAGGTTGCATAACCCGTAAATGTGCCTAATTCTAATATCGTTTTAGGGCGTATTAACTTAGAAATCATACTCAATACACGACCTTGATAAGGTCCGCTGAGCATGATAGGTTGTAATATTTTTTGATACGTTTCTCTAGTGAGTTGTTGCAGTAATTCTGGTTCTTCTTCAGAATGAGAAACGATATAGTCATCTAACTTTTCAGGTAAAAAATACATTATCCTAAAATACGTTTAACTAATTTATCTTTAGATGCTTGGTTGTCACCGCATAGCCATTGTATTACATTGTCTTCCCAAATGGCATCTTGCTCAACCTCTGTGATGATTTTACGTTCAATGGCTAAATCTAAAATTTTACCAGGATAAGAAGACTGTTTTTCGCTTTCCATTTCTCCTAACGGATAAGGGTCATCGAGTCCCATCAATACTTGTTTTGAGCCTTGGTTTCTTATAAGTAATTCTAAGCCGCCAGTATCGTGAACTAAAGTGTCAAAAAATATGTTTTTATGGCCTACTGCTTTTCTTGGGTGGCTTTTGCCTTCAAATAAATCAGGCCTACCATCAAAACCTTGAATGCGTCGTCCTAAATTTATTTGTGCTAGCTGTCCGCCGTGAGCAAAGCAGGTACGCATATTTGGAAACTTATCTTGATAACCATTTAAAGTTAAAAAGTGATAGGCGTCAGCACATTGTGCTAGCATCCAAATTAAATGAAAACGCCAGGATGTGTTTTCTAATTTAATGAATTTTTCACCATCATAAGGATGAATCTCTACTGCTAAATTATACTTATTGGCTAATTCAAATATCGGTTCATTTTCTGCATCAAAAATACAACGCCACGTTCCAATAGTATCCATATAATGCGTCGGTAAGCATAGAAGTTGCATCCCTAATTCTTCAACGCATCTTTCCATTTCCCAACAAGCGCCTCTCACGAAGCCAGGATGTACTACAAAGCCACAAGTAAACTTACTTGGGTTTTCTCGTTGCACTTTTGCATTAAAATCATTTTGAAAACGTAAAGCTTGCTTCATTTCTTCAACGCGCAAACCGTTTCCGTAGAGTTGAGATAAATTGAGCACAACAGCATGGTCAATTTTGTATTTTTCCATCCACTCCAATTTTTCATTTAAGAAGAAACTGGAATCTGTAATAGGACGATTCCAATCTTTTTGAAGCATGAATTTTCGATCTTTATCAACCCAAAATATCCCTTTATCTTGCATGAATTGAGGGATTTCCTCAGGATAGGGAAGTAAGTGGGAATGACCGTTAATTCTTAGTTTGCGTTTGCTCATTTCTTATTATTCCCGCTAAGGCCGGAATCTGTTTTAGGTTACTTTTTTCTTGTATCATGGATTCCTACTTCTGTAGAAATGACAATACTAATCGATCTTTATTTTCGTTGGAGGTTGCATAATTTCGCCACAGTTGGGACAGCTACGTTTGTCTTTGTCACTGTAATAATTGTCAAATATTTTAGGCATATCTGTTTCAATATTTTCTACAGTAAAATCCTCTTCGTACAGTTTAGTCGTGCAACTTTCACAAAACCATAATAGCGCATCTTGTACTCCTTTGTCTCTTGGGTATTCAATAACTAAACCAACAGTATTCGCACCACGTTGTGGCGAATGTGGAACTTTAGGAGGTAGTAAAAATATATCCCCTTCTCGTATATGGATGTCTTTTGGTACACCTTCGTCAATGACTTTCAAAATAATATCTCCTTCCACTTGATAGAAAAATTCGGGTGTTTCATTATAGTGATAATCTTTTCTATTATTTGGTCCACCAACGACCATAATTATAAAATCACCGTCTTTCCAGACTACTTTATTGCCAACAGGTGGCTTTAATAAATGGCGATTTTCTTCAATCCAAGCTTTGAAATTTATTGGCGGAAATAATTTGCTCATAATTTTACATTTTTGGCGTTTCTCCATTACGCTAAGGCGACATAGAGTTTGGCTTTCAAGGCTTACTCTCTGCGAGGAGCTCAAACACACCTTTTAAACCTTTAGGTTCACTAACTCAATATGCTAAAATATTAAGTTGTGAGTAATCCCTAACGCAGATTCATCTATTCAATAAAATTAGTAATAATAAATGGATTTTTTGACTTATAATGACTTTGTTCTTCCGCCATCAACTGGAAGGTTAATACCATTTATATATCCAGCACGTTCACTAGCTAAAAATGTAATGGCATCTGCTAACTCTTGAGGCCTTGCAAATCGTTTTGCAGGCACAGCATTTTTCATAGCATTTGCTGCTTCTTCTTCAGTATTACCAGTTTTTGCCGATTTGTTTTTTATGATTTCAGTTAATCGTTCTGTTCCCGTAGCTCCAGGAAGCACATTGTTTACAGTAATTCCATATTGTCCTAATTCGTTAGCTAAAGTCTTACTCCAATTCGCTACAGCGCCACGAATAGTGTTACTCACACCTAAACCGTCTAATGGTTGCTTCACAGATGTTGAAATCACATTAATTATACGACCATAACCTTTACTTTTCATAAAGGGAACAACGGCTTGGGCTAATACATGGTTACATTTTAAATGCTGTGTAAAAGCACTTTCAAATTCATCGATTTCCGCAGAAAAAACGGGTCCTCCTTTTGGTCCTCCTGTATTATTAACTAATACATGAAACCCATGATTTTGATTCACATAAGCATCCACTTTTGCTTTCAATTCTATAGGGTTTGAAAAGTCTGCGACAATATAATCGTGATTTCTATGTTGGGGTAATTCTGCTAAAGTTACCTTTAGTTTGTCTTCGTTTCTCGCTATTAAGGTTATTTGAACACCTTCTGCTGCTAATGCCATTGCTGTTGCTTTTCCAATTCCTGCGGTACTCCCGCAGACTAATGCATACTTGTTGTTGAGTTGTAAATCCATATTTTCATTACTGCTAAGGCAGGAATCTTTTTTAATTAATAGTTTTTATTATTGACCCTCCGGTTTTCAATTTCCTTACTGAAATTTAACTCACGTTCCTTTGGTCAAAGGAACGTGAGTTAAGTCGTGTTAATATTTTAAATTGTATGCTGCACTCTCAAATTATTTGCAACACAACAATTACAATAAGAGTCTTTTTCGTTTGAGTGTCTTCCCTACGGGAAGAGTCAGATAGGATCAATACTTTATGCAAACATTCTTGGCCTCAGTAAAAAAACGTAATGCTTCAAACCCACCTTCACGACCAACACCACTTGCTTTTACACCACCAAAGGGTGTGCGTAAATCTCGCAACATCCAAGTATTGACCCAAACAATTCCTGCTTGTAATTGGTTGGTCAAATGCATAGTTCGCTTTAAATTGTTAGTCCATAGAGTTGCTGAAAGTCCGTATTTTACTTTGTTTGCCATTTGTAAAACGTCGTCTTCGTTCTGAAAGGGCATCATAGTAACGACTGGTCCAAAAATTTCTTCTTGGTTAACTCTACAGTCATCGCTTTGTACTTCTATAACCGTTGGTTCTAAGTAATAGCCGTTTTCATAACCTTTTACTTTGACTTCATTGCCACCACATAAAACGATTCCGTTTTCGTCTTTTGCGATTTGAATGTATTCTTTTACTTTGTCTAAATGTGATTTAGAGACTAATGCTCCAATATTGGTATCACTTTCTGATGGATGTCCTACTTTTAAAGCTTTTACTTTCTTGATAAAATCTGTTTTAAATTTTTCATAGATAGAGGCTTCTATAAAAATCCGACTTCCGCAGAGACAAATCTGACCTTGATTAGCAAATGATGAACGAACCGTAGTACTGAGCATATCTTCATAATCGCAATCTGCAAAAATGATGTTTGGGTTTTTTCCTCCCAATTCAAGAGATAGTTTTTTAAACATAGGTGCCGCTACTCTTGCGATATGAGCTCCTGTTGTAGTGCCTCCTGTAAATGAAATAGCTTTAATATCTGGGTGTTCTACAATGGCTTGACCTGTTGAACCTCCAAGACCATGAACAATATTTAAAACGCCTTTAGGTAAACCAGCTTCATTACAGATGTCCCCTAATAGAAAAGCGGTTAGTGGCGTGACTTCACTTGGTTTCGCCACGACGCAATTTCCTGCAGCCAATGCCGGAGCAATTTTCCATGTAAATAAATAAAGGGGAAGATTCCACGGTGAAATGCATCCTACAACTCCTATGGGTTGACGTAAGGTATAATTGACGGCTTGCTGGCCAATGCTTTCATGGCTTTCGCTAGCAAATTGAGTGATCGCATTTCCGAAGAATCTAAAATTACTTGCTGCTCTTGGGATATCGACAGCTTTTGCTAAAGACACAGGTTTTCCATTGTCTTTACTTTCAGCCTCTGCAAAACGTTGAAGATTGGTTTCTAGTAATTCTGAAATTTTAATAAGAATCCTACTGCGTTCTTCTAGACTGGTTTGTGACCAACTAGGAAACGCAGATTTTGCTGAGATATAGGCGTTTTCAACGTCTTCTTTTGTGGAGTCTGGTAATTGTCCGTAAATCTCACCATTTGATGGATTGTAGTTATCTATCCAATTGCCTTTAATTGGGTTTTGGAAATCTCCGTTGATGTAGTTTTTTATTGTGGTCACGAATACTTGAGTTTACGTTTAAAAGTCTTTACAGGTTTTGAAGCCGGTGAGGATTTAACAGTTGTCATTACTTCTTATAAGCCATCACTTTAATTTCTATTACCAAATCTGGATGTGGCAACTGGTGAACAGCTACGGTAGTTCTTGTTGGTCCAGTTGCTTTATCAAAGAATTCTCCATAGGCTTTGTTGTAGCCTGCGAAATCATTCATATTGACTAAAAATGATGTGACATCAACAACATCTTTAAGTGATGCTCCTACTTTGGCTAAATTGTTTTCAATATTTTTTAGAACTTCTCGTGTTTGAACTTCTGCGTTTAAGCGTTTGGTTCCCATTTCGTCTATAATGTCAACACCTGCGATGGTGTTGTCTGGTCTGCGTGAACTGGTGCCAGAAACGAAAATGAAATCGCCAACTTGTTTTACATGTGGATAGGCTCCTCTTGGCGTTACTACAGTTCCTGCGGAAGCGGGAATTTCATTGTTTTTATCACTCATGTTATACTTTTATCTGTCATTGCTAGTTTTTTTTTATTTTAAAAAATCGTGGCAATCTGTTTGTTTAGTTTTCTATTTTATTTCTTCTCTAATTTTTTTTACGTTCATTTTGCCTTGGTGCAAACTGCGCACCACATCATGAGGTTCGCGAAAATAAAAATGGACGAATAAACGGAACTAAAAAATCATTTTGAAATTAGGAAATTCCTATGGAACATTCGCTTTCAGAATTACGTGCCTAAGGCGTTACAATCCATGTTCATTCCTTCTCTCATTATTTCTGCATTTTAAGATTCAATTCTTTGAATTGATTTTGACCATTAACGCTTACTATGTGTTGTCCCTTCAAGCGTTAATTTCTATCCTAGTCCAGCAACTTTATGATCATCTAAAATGGCTTCAGTTTCTATTTTCACCTTGTCTAAAATATCTTTAATATCATCTGAAGCTGAAATTACTCCATCAGCTAACATTTTTAATATGGCTTTGTCTTGCGCTCGTCCTTTCAACATAGCTTCTCGATAACCTATGTTTTCATTAAAGGTAACTAAACTATATTTTGATGAATAGTCTTCAGGAAATTCTTTTTCTAAAGCCATTTCAATTTTTCGTTTTTCTTGAAATATAGCCTGACCAACATGGTCTTTCATTTCATGAAAATTATCAATTGCTAAGTCTGCAATAGCGTCTGTATCTTTCTTTCTCGTTTTTTCGTAGGCTGTGAAAATTGTTTCCCAATCTGCATCTTTATTCGCCTCCAAAACTTGATCAAATTCTACAACATCTTCAAAAGATGCATTCATCCCTTGTCCGTAAAACGGAACAATAGCGTGAGCTGAGTCTCCCATTAATAAGGTGTTTCCTTTGTAATGCCAAGGTGAACACTTTACAGTTCCTAAGGGAGCTGTTGGGTTTTCAAAGAAATCTTTAACTAGATTTGGCATCAATTCTAAAGCATCTGGGAATTCTTTCTGAAAGAATTCGGTGACAATTTCTGGAGTCGTTAGATTGTTGAAATTGTATTCACCTTCAGCATAACTCAAAAATAAGGTAACGGTAAAGCTACCATCTAGGTTAGGAAGCGCAATGACCATAAAATCACCTCTGGGCCAAATGTGTAATGCATTTTTATAGGTTTTGTAATCTCCAGTTTCCGAAGGAAGAATAGATAATTCCTTATAGCCATGTGTGAGATAATTTTGTGAAAAACTAAATAAGAATTTACGTTCTAGATAGTAGCTTTTTCGTAAAGCAGACCCTGCACCATCAGTAGCAATAATGCAATCGGCATCTTCTATGAATTCTTCTTTGGTTATATAATCTTGAAAATGTGCTGTTGTATTTTCAAAATCTACAGAATTACATTTTTTATTAAAGTGAATGGCGACATTATCGTATTTTTCTGCTTCAGTCAATAACAAACTATTGAGTTTTTCTCTAGAAATCGAATTGATGTATTCATAATCACGACCGCTATAGTTTGAAAGAAACGTATTGCTTTCTTTGTCATGAAGCATTCTTCCATTCATGGGAATACACAACTCTTTGACTTGATCCTCTAAACCAACTAATTTTATAGCCTTATTACCACGGTTTGAAAAAGCTAAGTTTATTGAGCGTCCTGCTGAAATATCTGTTTTACGTAAATCGGTACGCATTTCATATACAGTGACATTATAACCTCTTTGGCCTAGTCTTAATGCGAGTAGGCTTCCGCAGAGTCCTGCGCCAATTACTAATATGTTTTGTTGTGTTTTCATTTGCTTTTTTTCTTTTTTATGTTTTCTCGTTCATTCTGCCTGGATGCAAAACGAACCAAAAGATCATTTTGAAGTCAGGAATTTTTGCGAAACATTCACTTTTAGAATTATCTGCTTAAAGTTTCGCTTTGCATCTCCATTCTTTCACTCATTATTGCTGTATTTCAAGATTCCGGCGGTGTCGGAGATTGAGACTTGAACTTTTGCTAAGTTTTATTTTTGTTTACTACTTACTTAAATCACTGTTTTCAATCGCTCAACAAATCCATAGACATCCATAAATGAATTATAGAGTGGGACAGGAGCGCATCTAATGACATCTGGTTCTCTCCAATCTGTTATAATTCCTGCCTGAGTGAGTTTATCATGCAAATCTTTGTCTGCGTTTTTAACTTGTATTGAGAGTTGACATCCACGTTGGTCTGGATCGTTTGGTGTTATGATTTTAATATTAGAATTATTTAATTCATTCAATAAAAACTCAAAGTAGCCTGTTAATTGTTTGGATTTTTCACAAAGCTTATCAAATCCTGCTTTTTCAAATACATCTAACGATGCTCGAATTGCTGCCATTGACAGTATTGGTGGATTGCTGAGTTGCCATCCTTCTGCTCCTGGTAATTGATCAAAGTCGTCACGCATTCTAAAACGTGTTTGTTTGTTATGGGACCACCATCCCGTAAAACGGTTAAGCTCTTTATTATGTGCATGGCGTTCATGCACAAAAGCCCCAGATAAACTTCCTGGTCCTGAATTCAAATATTTATAACTACACCAAACTGCAAAATCTGCGCCACTATCGTGAAGTTCTAATTTTACATTTCCGGCTCCATGCGCACAATCAAAACCAACAATGCACCCATGAGAATGACCAAGTTTTGCTATACGTTTTAAATCAAAAAACTGTCCTGTGTAATAGTTTACGCCACCAATCATAACAAGAGCAATCTCATCACCATGCTCTTTTAGGATATTTTCTAAATCTTCATAATTAGCTAATTCTTCACCTTCACGAGCTTTCCAAAGGATTAATCCTTCTTTATCATCATATCCATGATGACGTAATTGAGATTCTACAGCGTATTTATCACTTGGAAAAGCATCTGCTTCTATAAGGATTTTATAGCGTTTAGGTGTTGGTTTGTAAAAGCTCACCATCATGAAATGAAGATTTGCTGTCAAAGAATTCATGACAACCACTTCCAATGGTTTTGCACCGACAATATCAGCCATGATTTTGGTTAAAAACTCATGGTAATTTAACCAAGGGTTTTTACCATGGGTGTGGCCATCTACTCCAAGCTTTGCCCAGTCTTCTAATTCTTGATTTATATAACCTTTAGTGATTTTAGGTTGCAATCCTAAAGAGTTTCCTGTCATATATATGAGTTCGTTTCCATCGGCATCTTTAGGCATGTGAAATTGAGATCTATACGTTGAAAGTTTGTCATTATGGTCTAATTGTTCTGCAAATTCGGGACCTAATTTATAGTTGGACAATGTCTTGTGGTTTTAATTGATTGATGTATTCTACACTACTTCTTTTTTAAAATAACAGAAATAAAACGTCTTTTTATACTTAAATAGAAAAAGAAACCACAACGAAGGCTATGCTTTATATGTACATCCTGCTTTATTAAAAAAATTTAATTTTATGCAGTGGTAACTTTAAATACTCTAAAATTTAGAATATGTGTATAAAAATAAGGATTATTAATGAGGAATTAAAGCGATGAAAGCTCCATTTTTCATGAATAAACAGAAAATAATAAAGCGCTTCAACTAAGAAGATGAAGCGCTTTGATTATATATAGACACATATGTGGAATATTTATATACTTTATATACGTCCTTTAATCTATAGTTGGATGTTGTAACCACAAAAAGAAAACCCCTAATTTTAAAGTTTATTTGGTATGAACTATCTTATCGTAATATCAGTAAAATAAAGTTTCCAGTCGCCTTCCGATTTGACATGGTCTTTTGCAATTTTAATTCCGTTAAATTCTGAGTAATTTTCAAAAGAGGTTATCATTGAGGGGGCTACGGAATTACCTTTTCTAAATACCCACTCTTTTATGAGATACTCATCATTAAAATAAAAATCATAGGCGTCACCAGGTGTATAACCCCCTTCATTAGAGTATGTTATTGTGATTTTATTGAGTTTGGTTTTACACATTGGAGCTGTTTCTTTGGTGGATTCCGAAATAGTGGTTCCTTGATCCCATATAAGTTGAAATGGTGATAGTAACCAATATTTATCATTGACAAATGCTCTATCGGCATCTAGTGATAAACTATCAAGAGATTTTCTATTATAGTTTGTGTCTCCTTCATTGGAAATTAAACCAACGTTGTCAGTTTTTGGGCTCCACGTCCAAGAACGTTCAAAATGGCTATCACCTCTATCAACATTAAATGTAAATTGTATTTCGTTGACATTTTTCCAGTTATCAATGCCATAAGCTTGTGCAATCTTTTCGGCCACTGTTAATTCCTTTTGTTCTTCGGAAATCATTTCAGTTGTCGTATTTTCCTCTTTTGTTTCAGCTTTGCATGATACTAGAAGGCTAATCATACATAAGATGGTAAGTAATCGTGTCATTTGTTTTTTGCAAAGGTATGAAAGTCTTTATATTTCCGAAGTTATTATTATTTTAGAGTTTTAAATAGAGGCTATGCGTAAAGATTATTTTGAAGTCAATCGAAAAACTTGGAATGAAAAGGTGAAAATTCATTCTAAAAGTAAGATGTACGATTTAGATGCTTTCAAGAATGGGAAATCCTCTTTGATGCCATATGAACTTCTTGCTCTTGGTGATGTGAACGGGAAGTCTCTTTTGCATTTGCAATGTCATTTTGGACAAGATACGTTGAGTTGGAGTAGGATGGGAGCAAAATGCGTAGGAGTAGATTTAAGTGATGACGGCATTGCTTTAGCGAAATCTTTAAATATAGAGTTGGATTTGGATGCGAATTTTGTTCGTTGCAATGTTTTAGAAACATCAAAATATATTAAAGATACTTTCGATATTGTGTTTACCTCGTACGGTGTTATTGGATGGTTACCAGATTTGAAACCTTGGGGACAAATGATTGCCGAACGATTACATAAAGGCGGTGTGTTTTATATGGTAGAATTTCATCCCATAGTTTGGATGTTTGATTATCTAGAAGGTAAATCTGTTATGAAATATGCATACATGCAAGAAGATGCTATTTATGAAGAGTATGAAGGTACTTATGCAGATGAACATTCAAAAATGATTAGCAAGGAATATGGATGGAATCACGGTATGAGTGAGGTTGTAAATGCACTTGTTAGTGCTGGATTGCGTATTGAATATTTAAATGAGTATGACGAAAGTCCATATAACGTACTGCCAGACCTCGTAGAAACTAAACCTGGCAATTACGTTACTAAGGATAAATTATATCCTTTAATTTTTGAAATTAAAGCGACTAAATTTTAATTTTTTACTATTAATTTTGAACCTATAGATTGATGATTAACATAGAAAGTAACGACATATGTCCCTACTCTTAAATTAGAAAGATCAATTGTAGATTCATTGTTATTGAGTTCTATCGTTTTGACACGTTGGCCAAGTATGCTGTATATATTTACTCCGGAAATTTGAGAATTAGACTCAATAGTTAATCGTCCTGATGTTGGGTTTGGATAGATCTTGACTGAAAGGTTATTTTGATCTATGACACTTAAATTATTATCTGTAATCTCTATAGATATAGTGGTATTGTATAATCTGTATGGGGCAGTAGATGGAGATTCTGGACCAACAGAATAGGTTACTATGTAATTTCCAGGTATCGAGTTCGAGGTGTCAATAGTTCCTGTGTTTTGGTCTATCACCAAGCCTGCAGGTGAACTTAAAAACACACCACCAGCTATGCCGTTAGTTAGTGAAGGTGTCGCGTCTGTATCTGTAAGATCGTAAGTAGAGGCAGTGTAATCAAAAGCTGAATAATCATTGTAGTGGATGCTTAAGTATTCTAAAACAACATTGGCATAATCTATAGCAAAAGGTTCTAGCGTATTGGGGAATGCGTCGTAAGGTGCGCCTAAATCTCTTACACGACTATTAACTTTTGTCGTCATACCATCTATATTTCCGTCACCACCTACACTTGCAGGTCCTCCGGTTCCATTACCAGAACCATGTCTTCTGTTATTGTAATAGTTTCCATCAAAATAATCATGGCTAAGAGGTTGTGTGTCATCGCAGCTGTCTGAACCATAATTTGAATAACTAGGTATTGCTCTATATCCCGAGCTTACTCCACATCCAGGATAACTTGTATTTGAACCTGATGGGTCAATTGAATTATAATAGGTGCCTGGTGCATCTTGAAATAATTGTCCGAGACTGTTTTCTCCTCTAACTAATTCTTCATGAGTTAATCCATTTAGATTTGAACTCACTAAATTTTTGATTGTTGATTTATCTATGATTGTCGCACTATTTAAATCTGAAGCGTTAAGCTCTGTTGCTGTAATATTGTATCCAATTTCAATTCTTGGAACCGTATGGCTTTGTCCGTGTAAATCTATATACAGGCCTTTTCCCCATTCTGCTTCAATCTCTTGGCTCGCGTCATTTATAAAATTTTGAAAATCAATCCAATAAGATGCTGCGTGACTATTTCCGCAAGCGCCTTGACTAACCATCCTGTTAGGATCCATTTTAGAACGGTGTAGATTGTTAATGATAATATGAGCATATCCGCCTGTTTGAGCAAATATCTCGTCTTGTATTCGTCTTACAAGTATTTCTGTATTGTCATCTCGTTCATTGATCCCACAACTTCTATCTGGTAAATTGTTATCATCATCAGGATAAAAAACACCTCCAATAGTTTCTCCAGATTGAAGAACACCACCGTGTGGTGCAGATATAATGATTGGTAAGTTACCAGGAATATATTCTATATACTCGTTATTGTAACTACTAAAAATTGATACGCCAGGAGTTTGGGCTTTTGCAATACTAACAATTAGAGTAAAACAAAGCAGATAAGTAATTTTTTTCATGTTAACTGTATTTTAGATTTGATCAATCTAGAATTGATTGTCCTCTAAAATACGTCAATTAACGACAAATAAACTAATTTATTCGATGAATAGTATTAATTAGTGAGAATTACCTTTCAAAACTTCTGGCATTTCAATTTTAAACCTATTTAGTCTTGGGACAGATACGTTTGTAATGTAACTTTGGTTTGGATGTAATCGTTCATAATTTTGATGATAATCTTCACCAACCCAAAATTTTTGAAATGGATAAACTTCTGCAGCTATAGTGGCCTTTATTTTTTTGGCTAAGGCAGCTTTTTTTTCTTCAATTATTTTCTTTTGAGTGTTATTTTGATAAAAAATTATGGATCTATATTGGTAGCCTTTATCAGGACCTTGTCCATTAAGTTGTGTTGGGTTTTGAGATGCAAAATAAACATCTACAAGCGTTTCAAAACTTACGATGTTAGGGTCGTAAATGATTTCTACTGCTTCTGCATGATCTTTTATGCGTCCATAACTGTTGCTTTCATAGGTTGGGTTTTTTGTATGTCCTCCAGCATAACCACTAACAGATTCATCAACACCTTTTACACTTTCAAAAACAGCTTCAACACACCAGAAGCAACCACTTGCAAAATACGCTTTGGCTTTTCCGTTTTTTAAAGGAACTTCTATGGGCTCTGCATCAATTACTGCTTGTTGTTTGGCATTGACTTGTGCACTGTTTTGACAACTAAATAAAAGAGCGATAACTAAAGTTGATAAAATTTTTTTCATGTTTTTATTTTTTCTTTTTGAATAAGTCGCATAAAGTTAAGAAACCTTATAGTTAAGTATGTGAAAGTTTTATTAAAATGAAAAAAGCCTCTATCTAAAAGATAAAGGCTTTTTAATATAACTTAATAATGGGTTACAGTTTTGCAAACATCTTCTCCATTTTTTCTTTTTCTTCTTTTGCTAGTTCTGCGTCAACCAAAATTCTACCACTATGCTCATCTGTAATAACTTTTTTACGAGACGCAATTTCAACTTGAATTTGTGGTGGAATTGTAAAGAAAGAACCTCCAGATGCACCTCTTTCAATCGGTACAACTGCCAATCCGTTTTTTACGTTATTTCTAATACGGAAATAAGCTTTCACTAAACGATCATCTAATTTCTTTTGGAAATCTTCAGATTTTTTAGTTAGCGCTTCCTCTTCTTTTTGAGTTTCAGCTAGTATTGAATCTAACTCACTACGCTTGTGCTTTAAGTGGGTTTTGCGATCCTTTAAACGAGATTTATTCTCATCTATAACTACTTTCTTTTGATCAATTTGAACTTTAAATTCTTTAATGTGCTTTTCAGCCAATTGAATTTCTAATTCTTGAAATTCAACTTCTTTGGTTAAAGAATTATATTCTCTGTTATTTCTAACATTCTCTTGCTGTTCAGAGTACTTTTTGATAAGAGCTTTCGCTTCTTCCATTAAGTTCTTTTTTGATTTAATTTGATCGTCAATTAAATCAAGATTGATACCTAGATTTTCAAGTCTTGTATTTAAACCTTCAACTTCATCTTCTAAATCTTGAACCTCTAAAGGAAGTTCTCCTCTAACATTTCTTATTTCATCTACTCTAGAATCGATTAATTGTAAATCATACAATGCTCTTAACCTATCTTCAACAGATGCTTCAGCTTTTTTTGCCATAATTATAAATACTTTACCGGATTTGTATTCGTCGTTGATAAAACGACTGCAAAACTAGTGTTTTTTTGCGAGAGATAGTCAACTAAAAATGTTTTTGTGAACTGTTCACTTTCATAATGTCCAATATCTACTACAATTATCTTTTTTTCTGCGGAAAAGAAATCATGATATTTCAAATCTGAAGTGATTAAAATGTCGGCTCCAGCTCTTTGAGCTGCCGTTATTGCAAAACTTCCTGATCCTCCTAATACCGCTATTTTTTTTATTTTTTCTTTTGATATTTCAGAATGTTTAATACAAGAAACATTCATTTTTTCTTTTACAAATTTCAAAAAGGCTTTGGTTTCTTGAGTTTCTTTGAGCTCTCCAACCATACCTATCCCAATATGTTGATCATAATTATCTAATGTGGCTACTTCAAATGCAACTTCTTCGTAAGGATGATGTTCAAATAAAACTCTAAGTAATTTCGATTCAACATGTTTGTTGAAGGTTACTGAGATTTGGACTTCGGCTTCTTCGTGTAATTCGCCTCTTTTGCCAAGTGTTGGATTAGAGTTTTCATTCCCTCTGTAAGTTCCTTGGCCTTGTGCATTAAAACTACAGTTGTCATAATTTCCAATGTTACCAGCACCAGCTTTAAAAAGTTGAGCTCTTAGAGTATTTGCATTTCCGAGGGGAACATACGTTGTCAGCTTTTTTATAGTGCCTCTCTGTGGAATTAAGATTTTCTTGTTTTCTAAGCCAAGGGTATTGCAAATAATATCATTTACACCTCTAATTGAATTATCGAGTGCTGTGTGGATTGCATAAATTGCGATGTCATTTTTAATTGCTTTTAAGACTGTTCTTTCAACATAATCTTTACCAGTAAGGGCTTTTAATCCTTTGAAAATGATGGGATGAAAACTCACAATGAGGTTGCAGTTTTTCTTTATAGCTTCATCAACGACAGTTTCCAGGGTGTCTAAAGTGATTAGTACTCCAGATACCTCTGAATTTTTATTACCTACTAGAAGTCCGACGTTATCAAAATCTTCAGCATAAGCCAAAGGAGCTAGTTCTTCTAGTTGGTTCATGATGTCTTGAACGATCATATTTTTTTGTGTTGAGTTTAAAAACAAATATAAAATATTAACTTCGTTCTAATGAAACTACTTAGAAAAATACTTTTTCCTATCGTTCCTATTTATTTTATGGTGACTTGGTTGCGTAATAAATTCTATGATTTAGGTTGGAAATCTTCAACGTATTATTCTCATCCTATTATTTGTGTTGGTAATTTGAGTACTGGAGGTACAGGGAAAACGCCTACAATAGAATATTTGATTCGTTTATTGAAAGATCAACATAAAGTCGCAACATTGAGTCGCGGGTATAAGCGAGAAACAGTTGGTTTTATTTTGGCAGATGATAAAGCAACACCTAAATCTATTGGTGATGAACCATTCCAGTTTTATAGGAAGTTTAAGGATATTAGTGTTAGCGTAGATACAGATAGACAACATGGGATTGAAGAACTTTTAAAGTTAAAGCAGCCAGATGTGATCCTCTTGGATGACGCTTTTCAGCATAGAAAAGTTAAAGCAGGTTTTAATATTTTATTGACGAGTTTTAGCGATCTTTATTTTAATGATATTGTCTTACCTACAGGTAATCTAAGAGAGCCAAGAGCTGGTGCTAAACGCGCAAACATTGTGGTGGTTACTAAATGTCCAGAGAAATTATCTGCTTCAGAAAAGGAACACCTTAAAAATAAGCTAAAACCTTTAGAGCACCAACAGGTCTATTTTAGTTTAATTTCATATTCGGAAACTGTCTATGGTGAAAAAGAGGAAATAACGCTTAAACAATTTGAAGGTAAAAAAATAACTGTGGTTACAGGGATTGCTAATCCAGTGCCATTTTTGGAGTATTTAAAATCAAAATCTCTAGACTTCGAACACTTAGAGTATAAAGATCATCATGAGTTTTCTTCTTCGGAAATAGATTTTTTAAAACAGAAGGAGGTAATTTTAACGACTGAAAAGGATTATGTGAGATTAAAAGAGAACTTTAATTCTAAGCCATCACAATTGTGGTATTTGCCAATATCATTTAAAATTAATAATACTGATATGTTTGATAATCAAATACTAGCGTTTGTTAATTCATTCAACTCTTACTAAAGAGAAGTGGTTTATTATTGGTTATCAGATAAAACTTCGTATAATTTTTTCTCAAAGTCTTTTTGCTTGAACGGTTTAGATATAATATCGTTAAAACCAGCTTCATCAAACTCATGCATTTTATCTTCTAACGTAACAGCAGTAAGAGCAAAGATAGTTAGCTTTTTATCAAAGGTTCTAATGATTTTAGTAGCTTCTAATCCGCTAATTCCTGGCATATGAATATCCATTAGAACAACGTTGTACTTATTTTCTTTAACCTTTTCTATAGCTGCTTCACCATTATCCACGATATCACATTGCAGGTTCATCTTACTAAGAATTTTTTTAGTAATCATTTGGTTGATCTTATTGTCTTCTACAATTAAGATTTTAATATTGCTAATGTCTAATTTGCTAATGTTTTTAGAGTAGTCTTCTGTTTTAATTTCAATAGTTTCTGGGGCGTAGGTAAGTGGGATTTCGAAAAAGAAGGTTGTTCCTTTTCCAAGTTCACTTTTTAAGTAGATTTTTCCTTTTAATATTTCAATAAGTCCTTTTACTATAGATAGACCTAAGCCTGTACCACCATATTTTCTATTAATTTGTATAGAGCCTTGGGAGAAGCTTTCAAACATATTATCTTGTTTCTCTTTAGAGATACCAATACCATTGTCTTCAATTTCAAAACGCAAGGTATGGTCACTTCCAGTGTTACTGATACTATTTACTCTAACCCAGATGTCACCATCTTTTGTGAACTTAATAGAGTTACCTATGAGATTGATGAGTATTTGAGATATTTTAAGGTTGTCACCAATGAACGTTTCAGGCAAGTTAGATTGATAATCATAATGCATCTTAGTGTTATTATTTGATGCCTGGTTATTAAGTGCAGAACATACATTTTCTACCTTCGTTTTAAGGTTAAAGAGTACAGGGTCCAACTCTACTTTGTTCGCTTCTATTTTATTGATTTGAAGAATATCGTTAATGAATGTTAGTAAATAATCACCAGAGAATTTTAAAGATTTCAAATGAGGTATTTGATTTTCACTAGGTTCTTCTTCTAAGAGCATATTGGTTAAACCTGTAACAGCATAAAGAGGTGTTCTTAATTCGTGTGTTACTGTTGATAAAAAGTTTGCTTTAGTTTTTGATGCCAATTCAGCTCTTTTCATGGCCTCTATTAAGTCATCATTTTTCTCTTGAAGCATGTTATTAGACTTGAGTCTAATGTTATTATTCTTGTATAATGAAAGTGTTAAGAGGGATAAAATTGTAATCAATGCAATACTAAGTATTGTTGTAACTTTGGCTAAGTTACTTTCAGATTCTTGATCTTCAATTTGTTTCTTTAATTTCTTAAATTCATCAGCATTAAATGCTTCAATATAATCTGTCGATCCTGTAGGTGATAAATTTGCTCGTTCAACAGTTAATATAGAATCTGAAATTTTTGAATGCTTTAGTAGATAATTGTGAGCTTGTTCAAAATCTCTATTCTTTTCATAAATTTCGCTGAGACTTAAAAAAGCTTCGTCAATATTATGTATTTGGTTGTTTGATTTAGCTACATTTAAACCTTCAAGAGCAGATTGAATACTTTGCTTCTCATTACCTAGGTTAAGTAGGGTTTTACTGTTGTAAATCAGCGCTTTAGATAATATGTCTGCTTGATTGTTCTTTTTAGCTAAAACAATTGTGTTTTCAAATAAAGATTTAGCTGTCTTGTACTCTTTTAATTTGAAATGTACCTTTCCTTGGGTAAGCGTAACCTCTGGTATCTTGGTGTTTAAATTTTTTTCTTCGAAGAGCGTCTTAGCAGAATTTAAATATTCTAGAGCATCTTTATATTCTTCTTTTCCTGCATGAAGAGCTCCTTTGATACTGTATGTAATAGCAAGATTTTCTATATCTTCTATTTCTCTTTGAATCTCCGCAGCTTTGATAAGTGAAGCTAATGATTTATCAAATTTGTTAGTTATAAATTGTAATTCACCAATTTTAGCTAATATGATACCTTGACTTTTCTTGTCTTCAACTTTGATAGAAAGCTCTAGAGCCATGTCAAGATTCTCTTTAGAATTGAAGAAATCTCCTCTTTTTAAATCAAATTCAGACTGTGTTATTATATTTGTTATGCGAAGTTTTGAAACATCGATATCTTCTATATCATTATTTTGAGCAGTTATTGCACAAGAAAATAATAATAGAACAGTAACTATATAGTATTTTATTTGGGACATATTAGACCTCTTCAATTTGGACAAATATAAATATTTATTCGACAAAAGACACTATTTTACCGTTAAATTGCATATTAAATCTAAAATTCTACTAGAGTAGCCAGTTTCATTGTCATACCAACCAACAATTTTTACCATGTTACCAATGACAGATGTCATTTGAGAATCAAAGATGCAAGAGTGTGTGTTACCAACAATATCAATGGATACGATTGGATCTTCTGTATATTCAAGAATATTTTTTAAGTATGTATCTGCAGCTTCTTTAAATGCTTGGTTAATCTCCTCTATGGTGACTGTTTTTTCTACATTAAACGTAATATCGGTTAATGAGCCATTAGCAACGGGAACTCTAATGCCACAACCACCAATGACCTCAGATAATTCAGGGAAAATTTTAGTTAGTGCTTTTGCAGCCCCAGTAGTCGTTGGCACAATAGATTGTCCTGCAGCTCTCGCGCGTCGTAAGTCATGGTGAGGTTGGTCATGCAAACTTTGATCTGTTGTATAAGAATGGATGGTTGTAATATAGGCTTGTTTTACGCCACACAAATTGTTTATAACAGAAATCATTGGTGCGGCATTGTTAGTGGTGCACGACGCATTAGATATAATTAATTCGGTAGCATCAATATCTTTATCATTAACTCCTAGAACAACTGTTTTAATATCATCTTCAATAGGCGGAACTGATAGAATAACCCTTTTAGCTCCATTTGTGATATGATGTTTGAGGACTTCAGACGTTTTAAATTTCCCGGTAGATTCAATAACAAAATCTACATCATAAGGAGACCAATCAATTAAACTTGGATGGTCTTGATTGAGAAGTTTAATTGATCTGCTATTTAGAATGATAGCGTCTTCCAAATAAGAAATCTCATGTTTTGAAACACCATGAATGCTATCATACTTTAATAGGTGACTTAGTGTCCTAGCATCTGCAAGATCATTAATGGCCACAACTTGAATGTCATTTCTATCTTGAATTAGTCTGAAAACACGACGACCTATGCGTCCAAAACCATTAATTGCAACACGAATCATTAATTGATATGTTTTTGAGCCTTGTATGATGATCTTACTAAAGCACTACTTTCTACATGTCGAAATCCTAAGTCAAGGCCAATCGCTCTATATTCGTCAAATTGATCTGGTTCAATAAATAGTTTTACTGGTAAATGCTTTTTACTAGGCTGTAAATATTGACCTATAGTCACTACATCAACATCATTAGCTCTTAAATCGTGAAGGGTTTCAATGACTTCTTCTCGCTTTTCCCCTAAGCCTAGCATGATTCCAGATTTCGTTCTACGCTGACCTTGTTGCTTTAAATATTTAAGCACACCTAGACTTTTGTCGTATTTAGCCTGTATGCGAACCTCACGTGTTAAACGTCTTACGGTTTCAATATTATGTGACACGACTTCTGGGGCGACATCAATAACTCTATCTATATGCTGTTCTATACCTTGAAAGTCCGGAATTAATGTTTCTATTGTTATATTTGGGTTCATTCGTCTCACTGCTTTTACAGTTTCGCTCCACATAATACTTCCCATATCTTTGAGGTCGTCTCTATCTACGCTTGTTAAAACAGCGTGTTTGATACCCATAATCTTAATAGATCGTGCTACTTTTTCTGGTTCGTCCCAATCTACGGTTTCTGGTCGTCCAGTTTTAACTCCACAAAATCCGCAAGAACGGGTACAAACATTTCCTAAAATCATAAACGTTGCTGTCCCTTCTCCCCAACATTCACCCATGTTAGGGCAACTTCCAGAAGTACATATGGTATTCAATTTGTACTTGTCAACAAGACTTCTTAATTCTGTATATTTTTTTCCTGTAGGTAATTTGACTCGCAACCATTTTGGTTTTGGTTGACGTTCGACAATAGGCTTTGATAAGATTTTTGTATCCATTTACACTATTTATAGATTGCATTGCAAAGATACAAAGTATAAAGTTAATTAGATGTATTTAGGGTGGTGAGATACCAGATACTAAAACCTATTAAAAAAAGAATTCCTAACCAACTCAATATATGAAGTGCAGTGCTTGGTTGTGATTCTTTTGGCGTATGCCTACTACTAATTAATCTGTAATTAATTATCGCATAAAAAGGTGCGGTTAAGAAGGATAAAACTGTCGCTAATTTAATAAGAAAAATCATATCAGACTTAAAGAAAAAGAATATTAGAATGGTTCCTGAAATCAAGATTAAAATCCATAATAAATAGGGTTGTCTCAATACTTTCCCAAAAAGAAGTTCTGTGGTTTTTGCCATTGCTCTTGGCGAGGCGTCAAGAGTCGTAAGTGTTGTGCTAAACATTGTTGTGAACGCAGCAATAGCTATAAAAACATAGGACCAATTACCTAAACTTTTCGTATACATTGAAATTAACTGATTAGAAAATTCGCCGGCTTTCCCACTAAAAACTTCTTCACTATTATACATAACTAAAGCCCCTAAGCTTAAAAAGCCTAAACCTAGGACTATCGTTGTAAAGTAGCCAACGTTAAAATCGAAAAGTGTTGATTTGACCGTATAATCTGTTTCAGTTTTTTGTTTCTCTATAGCCCAAATAGAGTGCCAAATTGAAATATCTAAAGGTGCGGGCATCCAGCCCATGAATGCTATTAAGAACCCAAACTCCAAAGTGCTTGGGAATACCTGAGTTAAAGATAACGTCTGGTTTGAATTTTTAAAAGCAAAAAATACGGCTGCGACAGTACTAATTGTTAATGTGATAATAATAAACTTGATGAGTTTATCTAAAAAACTGTACTTACCTATAATTAGTATAAAGAAACAGATAGACAGGATGATGACTGTCCAAATTTCTGTAGAGATGAAATCGCCAAAAATAGAAGTTGCTAATCCAGCAGTCACTATTGTTACTGCAGTTTGGATTGTAAACATGGTGGCAAATGTGAGAATAAAGTAAATAATTAAGATGCCTTTACCTAGTTTTTTATAACCCTCGAGAAGTGTTTCTCCAGTTGCCATGGCATAACGAGGACCAAATTGAAAAAAAGGATATTTAAAAATATTGACTAGCACTAGAGCCCAAATTAGTCCAAAACCAAAGTCTGCCCCAGCTCTTGTAGATTGCACGAGATGCGAAACACCTATTGCAGCACCTGCAAATAATAAACCTGGACCTATTTTTTTGAGATTAAAAGTCATTATTCCTTCTTGATAATCGCTGCCAATAGCTTTTTCGCACGTAGAAGCTTCACTTTTACATTATTTATTGGCTCATCTAATTGCTCAGATATTTCTTTGTAGCTTAATTCTTGAAAGTATCTCAAATTAATAACCTCTTGATAGTGAGGTTTTAGTTTTTTGATATCACGAAGTAATTTAGCTAAATTCTGCTCGGTGATGAGTTTGTCTTCAGGTGACGGCGATTTATCAATAATACTGTAATACTCATTGTCTTTATCTGTATTAGACTGACTAGAAATAGTTGATTTTTGTTTTCTTACTAAATCAATATGAATGTTTTTGGAAATGGCAACCAGCCATGTTTTAAACTCATAATCCTCATTATAAGTATGAATTTTATCAAACGCTTTTGAAAATGTTTGTATGGTAATATCTTCTGCATCATTTTCGTTTTCGGTACGTTTTAATTGAAACCCGAAAACTGTATTCCAAAACCTATCTAATAAGAAATTAAAAGCAACTTGGTCATTCTTTTTAGCTTTTACTATCGCGTCTTTTACTTCCAATGTTTTGGTTTTGATGAGAGATTTTGCATAAATATAAAGAATTGAAGAATAACTAATAAGAATTCTAAGATTGGAGCGTAAATGAGTAAGTTTTTTTCGTCAAGTTTTGCAGATGCAAAATATAGCGTTGTATATTGAATAATGAAGCGCAAGAATATTAAACCTAAAACTAATTCCCATTTATAGCAGAAACTTATTATAATTATAGCCAAGGCCCAAAAGAGAAATTGTGAACAATAGAATAAAGAGAGCAGTATTTTATGTTTTAGCTTGTAGTGAGATGCTGTGCTAATATGTCTTCTTTTTTGTAGTAACCAAGATTTGAATGTTTTCTTCGGAATAGACTCTGTAAAACTATTTTTTGAAATACAAATTACGGTATTTTTTGGAGTAGCTGTTTGGTTGACGAATAAGTCATCATCTCCAGATTTTATATTCATATGGTTCATAAAACCGTTGGCTTCAAAAAATAGCTCTTTTCTGTAGGCCAAATTTCTTCCTACAGCCATATATGGCAATCCAATATTTGTATATGAAAAATATTGAACTGCTGTCATGAATGTTTCAAACCTAATAAGTAAATTAAGGAGCGATCCTTTTACTTTTTGATAAGGTCCATAACCCAAAACAAGGGTTTTTTCAGGGTCAAACCTTGCACTCATTTCATTGATCCAATGTTTGGACATTGGTTTACAATCGGCATCTGTAAATAATAAAGTATTATATTTTGCTGCTTTGATGCCTAATGTTAAAGCATATTTTTTGTTACCCCAAAATTTTTCTAGCGGTTGTACATTAACAATTTTTATGTGCTCATTATCGTCTTTGAAAGTTTCCATAACTTTCAAAGTTTTATCAGAAGAACTATCATTTATAAGGACAACTTCAAAAGTTGGATAAGACTGAGATAGTATAAGAGGTAAGTTTTTTTTTAAATTTTTAGCCTCATTTTTAGCACAAATAATAATAGAAACAGGTTGGTGGGAATTAGAGACGTTCCTTTGTTTTGCCGCAGCAAATTTCCCGAAGATAAAGCCGTAGAACACTAGTTGGACGACAACAATAACAATAAAGGCGTATAATAGAACCTCAAAAATGATCATTAACTATTACGAGTGTTGAGGTTCGTCGCAGTTTTCAAATTGGTCAGCAGATTTCCCACAGAAACCACAAGCTTCACCTCCTTGATTGAGCATAGGGTTTTGGCTAGCACATGTGCCAGCAAATTTTCCGTCTTTTTTAGCCCAAATTTTAATTGCAATACCTGCGACACCAAGACTTAAAAGAATGAATGTAATTAATAGGAGTTTCATTTATGTATACTTATTTCTGTAAAGGTAAAGATTATCTATGTTTTATCATAGAGATTAACAAGTTGAAGTTATTACAATTAAAAAAGCCACTTTTAATAATTCAAAAGTGGCTTTTTTTTACTGTTATTAATTATTCCTGCTTTTAAGTTCAATTTCTGCAACCGGTTCGTCGTTTATATTTGTTTTATTATCCTTCTTAGATCCAATTCTAATACTTAAACCAAGCGCATTTTCCAAATAAGGTAAATTTTGCATCTTTCTTTCAGATGGATCTATAACTCCAAGACTAACTAGATCTTCTTCCATTTGAGCCCAAACTTCATAAAATTGATCTTCTCCTAATTGTGGTAAAGACACAACATCAATCATGGATGTCTTTTCAACAGCATTGATGTAGGCAACAGTTTTTAAGTTTTTAGCGCGAGCATTTCCTCTGAACACATATTTTTCGGTTTCAGGATTATTCAGTTTCATAAACTGACGCATCACATCATCAAGTTTTTGATTGTTGATTTCTATATCACTTCGTAAGTCAAATATTTCATCTACAACAACTTGATTTTCATTACGTAACTCGTTATTTTGTTGATACATCATATATGAAGCACCAGCGAAAAGTAAAGCTATAATGCTTGCAGCAATACTATACCAAGGGGTTTTGCGATGTAAAGTCTCCATTTGAATTATAGCAGTAGCATCTTCATTAACTTCATTTAGTATTTGGTCTAAAATAAATTTAGGAGTTTCTACGGCATCAACTTGTGCCAAAATTTGAAGATGATCTTGCAGTTTTAGATACTCACTTTTAACTTCTTGGTAAGTGTCAATATAATGTTCTACTTTTAGACGATCTGAAGCAGAAATGTCATCTAGTATGTATTTATCTAGTAAACCAGATTTAAAAAATGTATGTAATTTTTTTTCCATTTTTATTTTTTTTCTGGATCGTAAACTTTTTTAAGTTCTCGCAGTCCAATTTTTAATCTAGACTTAATAGTGCCTAATGGGATGTCTAACTCATCACTAGCTTCTTGTTGGGTCATCCCTTCAAAAAACAAGGCTTTCAAAACGATTTGATATTTCATGTCTAGTCGGGCAACATGCTCTTTTAGATCTATCACATCTTGATTTAAATTTGCTGTTGGTAAAATATATACGTTTGATTTATTAATTTGGACTTCTTTTTCAAATCTATTATTGAAACTTCTTAATTTATCAATGGCAGTATTTTTTGCTATTCTGTATAGCCACGTAAATAATTTAGCTTTTTTTGAATCATACTTTTTAGCATTTTTCCAGACTTTGATAAATGTTTCTTGAAGGGCATCTTGAGCTAATTCTTCGTTAATAGTTACTTTTAAAATTACACCATATAGACTGTCTGAATAATTTTCATAAAGAAGATTAAGTGCTTTTTTATCGCCATTTGCGAGTAATTCTACTATTTGTTGTTCTAACGAAGTGCTCAAAAATTATAAGTTAATTTTTTTTTAAAAATAGATTTTGAAACGTTTAAAATTTGGTTTCAATCGTTTATGTGTTAAGACGGTAAAATTAGTAAAATAATACTAAAATAAAATTTAATCCATTACCATACAATTTTTATGGAATAGAATTTTTTTCTTCCAAAAGGAAAATTGATTAATGGTATTCTCAATACTATTCTATAGTAAATATTAGCCTCATCAACTTGAGACTTTTTCTTATAAAATATTTACTTCAGCTTCAATATGAATTCCAAAAATTCTTAGAATAGTTTTTTGAATTAATTTTGAAAGTTCTAGAATGTCCTTTCCGCTTGCACCACCATAATTGACGAGTACTAAAGCCTGTTTTTTATGAACACCATAAGTATCAAATGTTTTCCCCTTAAAGCCAGCTTGTTCTATAAGCCAACCTGCAGGAACTTTTGTTTCGGTTTTTGAAATTATATAATGAGGTACATCAGGGAAGTTTTTCTGAAGTTTCAAAAATTCTTTTTTTGTAATTACCGGATTTTTAAAAAAACTTCCACAATTCCCAATCTCTTTGGGGTTTGGAAGTTTACTTTCTCTAATCGCAATTACTGCTTTAGATACATCTTGAATTGTTGGTTGATCGATATTCATGTTTTCTAATTCTGAAGTAATCGCTCCATAATTAGTATAAAGTTTATGCTTATTTGTAGTTAATTTAAAGGTGACATTCAAGATAATGTAGCTGTCCTTGACTTGTTGCTTAAAAATCGAATTTCGATACCCAAACTCACATTCAATATTAGAGAATGTTTCTACGTCTAAAGTATTTAAATTTAGAGCGTCACAAGAGTGAAAAGTATCTTTTAATTCAACACCATAAGCACCTATATTTTGAATTGGACTGGTGCCAACATTTCCAGGAATTAATGATAAATTTTCTAATCCTCCAAAATTATGATTTAAGGTCCAAAGGACAAACTCGTGCCAGTTTTCGCCAGCTTGACATTTAATAAATACGTCATTTTCAGTTTGCTCTAATACAGTTTTACCTTTTATATTTAAATGAATTACTAACGCAGCTATATCTTTAGTAAGTAACATATTGCTACCTCCTCCTAAAATAAATTTCTGTGTAAATTTTTCCGAAGAGAAAATAGATTTTAGATCATCTACCGAGTTGACCGATACAAAGTGTTTTGCCTTGACATCAATCCCAAAGGTATTGTAAGATTTTAAAGATATGTCGTTTTGAATTTGCACTAGTCTTTATATGCTTTTAATGCTTCTTTCAAAATATTTACTGCCTTTCTTAAACTGTCTACATTTAAAACATAAGCGATTCTAATTTGGTTTAAACCAACACCAGGAGTGCTATAAAAACCTGCTGCAGGAGCTACCATTACTGTTTCTCCATTCAAATGAAATGATTCTAATAGCCATTGTGCAAAAGCATCACTGTTTTTAATTGGTAACTGTGCGATACAATAAAAAGCACCTTTAGGGTTACCTACTTGAACGCCTTCAATTTTATTTAACTCTTCAATTAAAACGTTACGCCTTTCTTCATATTCTACAATAACATCATCAAAATAACTTTGAGGAGTTTCTAATGCTGCTTCACTAGCTATTTGTGCTAATGTTGGTGGGCTCAATCGCGCTTGTGCAAATTTTAAAGCCGTTTTAATAACCTCTTTGTTCTTTGATACTAAGCAACCAATACGAGCCCCACACATGCTGTACCTTTTTGATACGGAGTCAATGATAATGGCATAATCTTCTAATCCTTCTTCTTGAAGAATTGAGTAATGGGTAGCTCCATCATAGGTAAATTCTCTATAGACTTCGTCAGCAATTAAAAATAAATCATGTTTTTTTACGATACGCGCTAATTTCTTTATTTCTTCTTTAGAATATAAATAACCCGTTGGATTCCCAGGATTGCAAATTAGAATAGCCTTCGTTTTAGGTGTAATTAATTTTTCAAACTCTTCAATAGGAGGTAATGCGAAATTATCTTCAATTTTAGAAATTACTGGAACAACTTTTACACCAGAGGCCGTTGAGAACCCGTTATAATTTGCATAGAACGGTTCTGGAATTATAACTTCATCATCTACATCCATAACGGTACCAAAGGCAAATAAAAGCGCTTCGCTACCACCTGTGGTTACAATAATGTCATCATGTTTAACATGAATATCGTTTTTCGCGTAGTAATCTGCTATTTTAATACGGTAACCCTCTGATCCTTCCGATCTCGTGTAAGCTAAAATATCTAATGAATGCACTCTAACGGCATCCAATGCGACTTGAGGTGTTTTGATATCTGGTTGACCTATATTTAAATGATAAACTGTTTTTCCTTCTTTATATGCTTGTTCAGCAAAAGGGACTAGCTTACGTATTGGAGATTCTGGCATTGAAACTCCCTTATTAGAAATTCTTGGCATAATTGTGATTTAAGAATGTAAAGTTCTGAAAATAATCTTAAAGTTTATTTAAAACAAAGGTAAAAAACAAACTATGAAATAAAGAGTTGTAACTTGGTATTTATACTTATGAATAATACTAGAAAAATAGGCTCCTTTAGTTGGATTATGCTTTTGAGCATGTCCTTTTCTTTTGCGCAAGGTGAATTTAATTTACCGGGAAAACAAAGAGATAAGATTAAATTTAAACTCATAAATAATCTTATTGTGTTGCCCATAGAAATTAATGGTATCGAATTATCTTTTTTGTTAGATACAGGTGTAAGTAAACCAATATTATTTAATATCACCAATACAGATTCTCTTCAAATGAACAATGTGGAGACTATATTTTTGCGTGGTCTTGGAGAAGGCGAAACTGTTAGAGCCTTAAGGTCAAAAAACAATTTTTTTAAAATTGGTGATGCTGTTAATGTTAATCAGGAGGTCTATGTCGTATTTGATCAAGAGATAAATTTCACACCTAGGTTAGGTATTCCTGTTCATGGTATTATTGGCTATAGTTTATTTAAAGATTTTATAGTAGAGATTAATTACAAGTCTAAAGTCATTAAGTTAAATAAGAGAGAAGGCTACACTTATAAATCTTGCAGGAAGTGTGAAACGTTTGGACTCTCTTTTCATAATAACAAACCGTATATTGATGGGGAAGTCACCTTAGGTGAAGATATATTGCCTGTGAAATTGTTAATAGATACGGGAAGTAGTGACGCCTTATGGCTTTTTGAAGACGATAAGCTTGGTATTACTGCTGAAAACAATAACTATTTTCAGGATTTTTTAGGAAGAGGGTTGAGTGGTAATGTTCACGGTAAGCGCTCTAAGATTAGTGCTTTTAGGCTCAAAGATTTTACATTAAAGAATGTGAATGCAGCTTTTCCAGACTCGTCAGCAATTAAACATGCTAAAAGAATAGAAGATAGAAATGGAAGTTTGTCTGCTGAAATTTTGAGGCGTTTTAATGTTATTTTTGATTACAAGAGTGCTAAGCTAACTCTAAAAAAGAATGGTAATTTCAATGCCGAATTTCAATATAATAGAAGTGGTATTGTTTTGGAGCAACACGGTTTTAGATTAGTAAAAGAATCTGTTAAAAATAAGAGTGTAGATAATTATGGTCGATCAAACGAAGACAACATCACTATTTCTACAGTTAAATCTTATCGTATAGGTCTAAAACCTGCATATACTATTATTGAAGTTAGACAAAATTCACCAGCTCAAAAAGCAGGTTTACTCGAAGGTGATGTCCTTCTTTCTATAAACGGGAAGCAGGCCTATGAATTGAAATTACAAGAGGTAACACATTATTTTAGAGGTAAAGTTGGAAAAACTATTAGGCTTAAAATAGAACGAGGTAACACAGTTATAAATGTAGAGTTTCAATTAGAAGATGTATTCAAAAAAAAAGAACTCCCAAATTAGAGAGTTCTTTGTAATATAAGTGTAATATTTTTACTGCTCCATTACGCTTTTCTCAGTTTTGTCCAAAACATTAGTCTTGCTTGAATCTATAACCAAACCTTTAATCTTTAAAGCTACATTAGGAGTGTCTGCATTAGAAGTTACTGTAATTGTTTTTCTAATTGGGTTAACTCTGTTAGTATCATACTTAACTTCAATCTTTCCAGTTTCTCCCGGTAAAATAGGGCCGTCTGGTTTTTTAGGCACGGTACAACCACAGGTTGACTTTACATTAGATATAATTAAAGGTGCATTTCCTGTATTGGTGAATTCAAATATTCTCACACCATCAGAACCTTTTTCTATTGTTCCGTAATCTATTACGTCTGTTTTAAATTCTATTTTGGCTACTTTCTCTTGAGCTAATACCCCAAAGCTTATAAAAGCTACACATAAAATGGCTACTAATTTTTTCATCATTTAAAGTTTTAAATTGATAAGATCAAAATTACTTACTTTTTGGCATATGGCAAAATAAATTAGATGTATAACCTTTTAATTAACATTAATTACGAATTAAGTGGTCATTATTTCTAGTATTCATTTCGCTAAAAAAGAAATATAAGTACTTTTGTCAATTAAAAGCAAAAACAATACCAAAGTATGGAAATTCCATCAAAATATTCAGCACAAGCAGTAGAAGGTAAATGGTACAACTACTGGATGTCCCATAATTATTTTCATTCTACTCCAGATAAGAGAGAGCCTTATACTATTGTAATTCCGCCACCAAACGTGACAGGTATACTACATATGGGGCACATGTTGAACAACACTATTCAAGATGTTCTTATTCGTCGTGCACGTTTGCAAGGAAAGAATGCATGTTGGGTTCCTGGAACTGACCACGCTTCTATCGCTACAGAGGCTAAAGTTGTGGCTAAGTTAAAAGCTCTGGGCATTGATAAAAATGATTTATCTCGTGAAGAATTTTTAAAACATGCTTGGGAATGGACAGAGGAGTATGGAGGTGTCATTTTGGAACAACTAAAAAAGTTAGGTTGCTCATGTGATTGGGATCGTACAAAGTTTACGATGGATGAAGATATGAGTGAAGCTGTAATAAAAGTATTTGTTGATTTGCACAATAAGGGTTTGATCTACAGAGGGTATCGCATGGTTAATTGGGATCCAGAAGCTAAGACTACCTTGTCTGATGAAGAGGTTATTCATGTTGAAAAACAAGGATTGCTCTATTACTTAGAATATAAAATAGAAGGGAGTGATGAGAAATTAACAATAGCGACGACCCGTCCTGAGACTATTTTTGGAGATACTGCAATTTGTATCAATCCAACAGATGAACGTTTTACACATTTAAAAGGTGAAAAAGTGATTGTTCCTATCTGCGGAAGGGTTATTCCTATTATAGAAGATGAGTATGTTGATATTGAATTTGGAACAGGTTGCCTAAAAGTTACGCCGGCTCACGACGAAAACGATAAGGTTTTAGGAGATAAGCACAAATTAGAGGTGATTGATATTTTTAATGATGATGCAACTTTGAATAGTTTCGGAATGCACTTTGAAGGACAAGATCGCTTTGTCGTTAGAAAGGCAGTGACCAAAGAATTGGAAGCTTCTGGTGTTTTGATAAAAACGGAAAACCATGTCAATAAAGTGGGGACGTCTGAACGTACAAAGGCAATCATAGAACCTCGATTAAGCGACCAATGGTTCCTTAAGATGGAAGATTTAGCAAAGCCTGCTATTGATGCTGTTTTAAAAAATGGTGAAGTGAAGCTGTTTCCGAAGAAATTTGAAAACACTTATAGACACTGGATGGAGAATATTCGCGATTGGAATATTTCAAGACAGTTACTTTGGGGGCAACAAATTCCTGCTTATTTCTATGGTGACGGAAAAGAAGATTACGTCGTTGCAGAAAATATTGAGGAAGCTGTTAAGCTCGCAAGAGTCGCGTCTAAAAGTCGGGAGCTTACAGCAGATAGCTTGCGTCAAGACACAGATGCACTAGATACTTGGTTTAGTTCATGGTTATGGCCAATAAGTGTTTTTGACGGAATTAGAAATCCAGAAAATGAGGAAATAAAATACTACTATCCAACCAATGATTTAGTAACGGGACCAGACATTTTGTTTTTTTGGGTAGCACGAATGATTGTTGCGGGTTACGAGTATAGAGACGAAAGACCGTTTGAAAATGTCTATCTTACAGGATTAGTAAGAGATAAGCAACGACGTAAAATGTCTAAGTCTTTAGGTAATTCGCCAGATGCTTTAAAGCTTATTGAAGAGTATGGCGCCGACGGAGTTAGAGTGGGTTTATTATTAAGTTCTGCAGCAGGAAATGACTTAATGTTTGATGAAGATTTATGTCAGCAAGGAAAACAATTTGCGAATAAGATATGGAATGCCTTTAGATTAGTTCAAGGCTGGGAAGTAGATGAGACTATCAGCCAACCAAACTCTAGCGCAATAGCTATAGAGTGGTTTGAGTCTAAGTTTCAACAAACGCTGGCAGAAATTGAAGATCACTTTAGTAAATATAGATTAAGTGATGCGTTGATGGCTACTTATAAGTTGATTTGGGATGATTTTGCTTCTTGGTTATTAGAAATAATTAAGCCATCTTATCAGCAGCCAATTGATTCCAAAACTCTAGAAAGTGTAAACTTAATTTTTGAAGATATTCTTAAAATATTGCATCCATTTATGCCTTTCTTAACTGAAGAAATTTGGCATTATTTAAAAGAGCGTTCTCCAGAAGAGGCTTTGATTATTGCAGAGTGGCCTAAAGCTAAACCAATAAATGAGGCGTTAATTTTAGAATTTGATTTTGCTTCAGACGTTATTTCAGGAATACGTAATATTAGAAAACAGAAGAATATTGCATTTAAGGATGCAATAGGTTTTTCCGCAGTAAATAATGAGAATGTGGCTTCAACGTTTGATGAAGTGATTTCTAAACTAGGTCACTTAGATAGTTTTGAATATGTTACAGAGGCTGTTGAAGGTGCGCTAACGTATCGTGTAAAATCTAATGAGTACTTTATCCCAATGGAAGGGAGTATTGATGTAGAGGCAGAGATTAAGAAACTAACTGACGAGTTGAATTATACCGAAGGATTTTTAAAATCGGTACAAAAGAAACTCTCAAACGAGCGTTTTGTCGCTGGGGCTCCAGAGCAAGTTGTTACGTCAGAAAAGAAAAAAGAAGCAGATGCTTTGGCTATGATTGAGACTATAAAAAGTAGTTTGGCTAGTTTAAAATAAAACTAAAGAATAAACTATATGAAAGGAGCTCTAAACACTATAGCTCCTTTTTTTATATAATTATTACTTATACATATTATAAAGAACATATATAAAAATATATGTAAAAATCTATTTATATTTACACTGAAACAATGGATTAATTGAAAAGAGAAAAATTGTAAAAGAAATGTATTGAAAATTTAAATTAGTTTGAATTAGCCAATTTCGACTACATTATCTTTCAATAGCAGCATTAGTTTTAAAATTAATTTTTAAAGAGTTTTAATTTTTAAATACTAATAGCCTTCAAGACACTAAGTAATGTGAGACTAATTTTTATATTACTTCGTGTCTTTTTAATTTAATTGAGAATAAGTAAAACGTTTATAATTTTAGCGTTTAGTTGAATTTAATATAAACTGCCTCTGTCATATGGGCAGTTTTTTTATTACCACTCATTAATTTTATTACTATCTAACTTCACGAATATAAATAGTAAAATAGTGAAGCCCCAAAGCCCAGAGCCACCATAACTAAAAAAGGGTAGCGGTATTCCAACTGTAGGAATTAATCCCATCACCATACCAGTATTAATTGTAAAGTGAATAAATAGAATGGAAGCGACTCCATAGCCATAAACACGACTGAATACGGATTTTTGGGATTCTGCAAGATAGAGCACTCTAATGATTAAAGCCATAAATAGGATGACAACAAAAGTGCTTCCTAAAAATCCCCATTCTTCTCCAACTGTGCTAAAAATATAATCGGTATGTTGCTCTGGTACAAATTTACCTGTAGTTCTTGTGCCTTGAAGAAATCCTTTTCCTGCCCATCCACCAGAACTAATAGCTTGCTCAGATTGGATGAGGTTATAGGCTTCTTCTTTTTTCATTCTCTCTAATTTGGCTGGATCTTTCTCTAAACGTAACCAAAGGCTAATTCTATTTTGTTGATGAGGTTTTAAAGCATGTTCATAGAATAAACGAACGCCTGCAGAAAATGAAATGCAAACCAATAATATAACTACAGATTGGAGTAGTGATGCGCGTTTTTTTCTTCGGAAAAAGTAACTACTAAAAACCCCTATAGTTGCTATGACACCAGTAATTAAGATCCCAAACTTTAACGCTAGAATTGCTAATAAGATGGCAGATATTGCAATCGCTAGATATATTTGCTGAAGTCCCTCGCGATAGAACACAAAGAAGAATGATGCATACACAATAGTGCTTCCTGCATCATTTTGTAATAGTATTAAAACTGCTGGCAGAATAATTAGGGCAACCGCCTTTAATTGATCTAGAATAGTGGACATATTAGTTTGAAGATCGCTCATGTATTTTGCAACAGCTAAAGCGGTAGCAAACTTGGCAAACTCACTTGGTTGTATGGTCATACTTCCAATTCCGTACCAAGAGCGCGCTCCATTAACATCTTTTCCGAAGATAAATAAACCAACAAGCGCCAACATGGCGACAATATAAATGACACTGGCAAACCGCTCATAAAATTTGGCTTCAACCGATAAAATTAAAATGATAAGAACAAACGTAAGACCAACAAATACGGCATGCTTGCCATACAATTGACTCATGTCAAAATAGCTTCCTATCTCACCTTCGTGAGAAGCTGACATAATGTTAAGCCAGCCAAACACTACAAGCAGTAGGAATAATACAATAATTATCCAGTCAAACCCAAATTTTCTTTGATGCTCTCTACTATGCATGTTTATAATTTAGATCTATTCGTAATGATATTTATAGAATTGTTAATATCATCATCTTTTGGTGGTTGTATTTTATCAATAACTTGAAGTGTCGTTTCTCCATTAATTCTAAAAGGTTTTCCAGAATATGGTTTTGCATATTCATTTTCTAGACTATGTGTTAAAATCCAATTTTCCATATCTGTTCTGGTAATAGTACCATTGATATATTTCTCAATCATTAAACTGGCCATTCGTCCGGCAAACCGGCTTCCCCAATATCCGTTTTCTACAAAAACTGCGATGGCAATTTTCGGGTTATCTTTTGGAGCAAAAGCCACAAAAATGGAATGGTCTGTTAATTGCGTTTTTACACTATCAATATTAATAAAGTTTTCTGCTGTTCCAGTTTTTCCGCAGATATCAATTCCAGGAACACGAAGTGAGGCGGCAGTTCCTAGGTTATAAACATCCAACATACCTTGAACTACTGGTTCAAAATGTTGCTTATCTATGGTTGTCTGTCTTCGAGTTGTGAATTTACTTGGAATGGTATCACCTTCAATTTCTTTTATGATATGAGGGGTGTAATAATAACCACGATTTCCAATGGCGGCAACCATATTAGCAAGCTGTATTGGAGTTGCTTCAACTTCTCCTTGGCCAATGGCGTTAGAAACGACATATGTTGAACCCCAACGATTGGCACCATACGCTCTGTCGTAATAATCACCATCTGGAATCCTGCCTTTTTGACCAACAGGTAAATCATATCCTAAATAATCTCCTAGTCCGAAACTTTTAGCATGAGCAGCCCAAATATTCATGCCTTTTCCAGTATCTGGATGGTTATCGATTATTTTACGATAGGCAGTGACAAAATAGGCGTTGCAGGATAGTGCTATTCCTGAATTCATGTCTACAGGGCTCCTGTGGTGGTGACAGCCAGTAAGTTTTCTGCTTCCATAATAGTACCCCATTCTGCAAGATACGTTTTCGGTAGGCGTCATGACACCTTCTTGAAGTGCAATGAGTGCATTGATAACCTTAAAAGGAGACCCTGGAGGGTATTGTGCTTGAAGCCCTCTATCAAATAAAGGTTTGGCAATACTATCACGATACAATTCTGTGAAATTCTTAGAACGACTTCGTCCCACTAATAAATTTGGATTGTAGCTAGGTCCAGAAACTAAGGCTAGAATTTCTCCATTTGAGGGGTCAATTGCAACAATACCACCCCGTTTATTGGTCATTAAAAGCTCACCGTATTTTTGAAGCTCTGCATCAATTGTAATTTTAATGTCTTTTCCTGGTCGAGGTAAGGTATCAAATTGTCCTTCTTTGTAAGGGCCAATATTTTTGTTAAATCTATCTTTTTGAATGAATTTAATACCTTTTACACCTTTAAGAACATCTTCATAAGAGAGTTCTATCCCCTGTTTACCAATGAGATCTCCTAAGCCATAGTAAGGTTGTTTTTCTATAGTACGTTGATTAACTTCTCCTAAATCCCCTAAAACATTTGCGCCAATGGAGGTTTGATAATCACGTAATGATCTTTTCTGAATATAGAACCCATCAAACTTTCGCATTTTTTCTTGAAGTACTGCATAATCTTTTTTTGATAATTGCGGCACAAAAGGTGACGGTAATCTTGGTGAGTAGTTTTTAGCTCTGTTAAATTTTTTTAAGAAATCTTCTTTAGTAATCTTTAAGAGTTGACAAAACTCTAAAGTGTCTAAAGACTCAACCTCTCTAGGGATAATCATCACATCGTATGAGGGTTGATTGGCCACTAATAGTTTTCCGTTTCTATCATAGACGTAACCTCGTTTTGGATAGTCAAAGACTTTTCTAATGGCCGTATCTTCATACAAACTATACGCTTCTTGTTTATAGACCTGTAGATAAAACAAACGAGAAATAAATAAGAGTCCTACGATAATAACGGTTAATAAAAGTAGAATTTTTCTCATCGCTGTTTGTTACTGAAAAGTATAGAAATTAGTGCACAGATTAAAATAGTGAAAATACTAGAAAACAAGGTCTTTTGTAAAACAAAAATGATGTTGGAAATGTTAAAGATTTCTAGTAAAAACATAATAAGATGATGGATGACAACCAATATGGAAAAATATACGATTCTGTTGCTAAATTCGGTGTTATTGAATTTGATGGTTTGGTGTTCATAAATCATTCCAAAGGCAAATTTTAAAACAGGTGGTCTTATAAATGCTATAGTGACGCAAGCTGCGGCGTGAATTCCTCCAGAATCTGAAAATAAATCTACAAACAGTCCCAACATAAAACTTAAAAATATAAAGAGCGTGCGGTTATTATTAATTGGAAATAATAAAATAAATAAGAGATATGGATATGGATTAATATTACCCAAAAAGTTAATATTATTGAATACAAGTACTTGCGCTAGTATTAATACCACAAATCTAATGATGCTATTTATGTTAACGCTATTCATCAATTGGATTTTCTAAAAGCTTAATTTCTTCAGAATCTAAATTTTCAATGACGTAGACATGCGAAATGTTTGTCATATCATTAAATAGTTTCACTTGGATGGTGTACGTGTCTCCACTACTATCTAAAGTATAGGACTCAATGGTGCCAATTGGAATCCCTTTGGGAAATATCGTGGATTGTCCACCAGTCATAATAGAATCACCCTTTTTAACAGGTGCGAATTTTGATATATCTGCTAATTGAACTGTTGTTGCAGAAGATTTACCATCCCATTTTAAAGAGCCTATATGATTAGATGCCTTTAATTGCGCATTAATTCTGCTTTTCATGTTTAATATAGATAACACTCTCGCATAACCATTAGATGTATTATCAATAATGCCAACAATTCCTTTTGACGTGATAACACCAAAATCTTCTTTAATAGCATCTTTCTCGCCCTTATTTATTGTCAAATAATTTTTGGATGACGAATAATTATTGTTGATGATTTTTGCCGATTGAACTCTATATCGGCCATTAAAAGAAACACTATCAATATATGCCGTTGTTGTTAATATGGAATCACTACTATTAAAAATTTGAGAACGCAATCTATTATTTTCTAGAACAAGAATTTCATTCTGATCATTCAAATCAAAATAATCTGAAACACTACTTGCGCTTTCATAAATGCCACCAGTTAAAAAATTAGCAGAATTTATAAATTTACTTTTATGATAAGAATGTGATTGTATGGTTAATCCCAAAGAGATGACAAACAGCAAAAAAAACAAAAGGAAGGTTTTGTTTCTAATGACAAAGTTTAAAATTTGTTGCATGCTAAGTTGGTATTGTTATTCTTATTTTATCAATACACTTTTAAATTTAGCTAGATTTTTTAGTGCAATTCCTGTGCCACGAACAACCGCTCTCAAGGGGTCTTCTGCGATATAAACAGGTAAGTCTGTTTTTTGAGATAAACGTTTATCTAAACCTCGTAACATAGATCCTCCTCCTGCAAGATATATTCCTGTGTTGTAAATATCTGCTGCTAATTCTGGAGGTGTTTGTGATAAAGTTTCCATTACAGAATCTTCAATTCTTAAGATCGATTTGTCCAGTGCTTTCGCAATTTCACGATAAGAAATCTGAACTTGTTTAGGTTTTCCAGTTAATAAATCACGACCTTGAACACTCATTTCTTCTGGTGGCATATCTAAATCTTCTGTAGCTGCACCAATTTGGATTTTTATCTTTTCCGCAGTACGATCACCAACATACAAGTTGTGTTGCGTACGCATGTAGTAAATAATATCGTTAGTAAATACATCACCTGCTACTTTTACAGATTTGTCACAAACGATTCCGCCAAGTGCAATAACTGCGATTTCTGTCGTACCACCTCCTATATCAACAATCATGTTTCCTTTTGGTTGCATGATATCAATGCCAATACCAATTGCTGCTGCCATTGGTTCATGAATTAGGTAGACTTCTTTACCATTGACACGTTCACATGATTCTTTTACCGCTCGCATTTCAACTTCGGTAATACCAGAAGGAATACAAACGACCATACGTAATGCAGGTGTAAATAGTTTCTTTTTTAAAGCAGGAATATTCTTGATAAACATGCTTATCATTTGCTCAGAGGCATCAAAATCTGCGATAACACCATCTTTCAAAGGTCTAATCGTCTTGATGTTTTCGTGTGTTTTACCTTGCATTAAGTTGGCTTCTTTTCCAACTGCAATTATTTTTCCAGAAATTCTATCTCTTGCTACTATAGACGGGCTGTCAACAACAACCTTATCGTTGTGAATGATAAGCGTGTTTGCAGTTCCTAAATCTATGGCTATTTCTTCGGTTAAGAAATCAAAAAATCCCATATGTTATTATAAGTATTATGAGGGTGTTATTGTGTTCAGTTTTTGGCGTGTTGTAAAAGTAATAAAACTTACGAAATATTTACGGTTTATTTCTATTTCAATTCATATGAAAATTAAGTGTTTAACTTTTTATGGTTAAACGTTTACTTTTCGGTTTTAGATGTTTAAAAGTGAGTAAAAAATTAATTTCTAAAATCTCTTTTTTTAGAGGATCAGTTTAATGCTTAAAATGACGAGTTCCAGTTGTCACCATTGCTACATCGTGTGTGTTACAATAATCAATTGTTAACTGGTCTTTAATTGATCCTCCAGGTTGTATTACAGCTGTAATTCCTGCATTGTCTGCAATCTCTACACAATCTGGAAAGGGGAAAAATGCATCACTAGCCATCACTGAACCTTTTAAATCGAAGTTGAAAGATTGTGCTTTATGGATGGCTTGGTTAAGTGCGTCTACACGACTAGTTTGTCCTGTTCCGCTGGCAAACAGTTGTTTGTCTTTTACTAAAACAATCGTGTTAGATTTTGTATGCTTACAAATTTTTGAAGCAAATATTAAATCATCTAGCTCGCTTTGAGTTGGTTTAGTGTTCGTTGCATGGGTTAAATCTGCAATACTATCTGTCTTACTATTTCTATCTTGAACTAGAACTCCATTAAGGCATGTCCTTACGGTAGTTTGTGGGAATTCAACATCATGTAATATTAAGAGAATACGATTCTTTTTACCTTTTAAAATGTCTAATGCTTCTTCTGAAAACGAAGGAGCTATGACCACTTCACAGAATAATTTATGGATTTCTTCGGCAGTGGCTTTATCAATTTCGGTATTAGCGATTAAAACACCTCCAAAAGCAGAAACTGGATCTCCAGCTAGTGCATCTACATAAGCTTGGTGAATGTTGTTGCGCTGTGCAAATCCGCAGGCATTATTATGTTTTAAGATTGCGAAAGTTGGAGCTTCGTTCTTGAATTCATTCATTAAGTTTACAGCTGCATCCACGTCTAAGAGGTTGTTGTAGCTTAATTCTTTTCCGTGGAGCTTCGTGAATAAATCATCGAAATTTCCGAAGAAAAAACCACGTTGATGAGGGTTTTCTCCATAACGCAATACTTGACCGTTAGTTTCGCTAATTTTAAGTGAAGGGATGCTATGATCTACATTGAAATAATTAAAAATCGCAGAATCATAATGCGACGATACATTAAAGGCTTTCGCAGCAAATCGTCTTCTATCATCTTCGGAAGTCTCACCGTTTTTTGATTTTAGAAGTTCTAAAAATTCTGAATAATCCTCTACTGACGATACGCAAATCACATCTGCATAATTTTTTGCTGCAGCGCGAATAAGCGAAATACCCCCAATATCAATTTTTTCAATAATATCTTGATTTGCCGCTCCAGAGGCTACTGTTTTTTCAAAAGGATATAAATCTACGATGACCACGTCTATCTGCGGAATATCAAAATCAATCATTTCTGCGACATCGCCTTCATGGTTTTGACGATTTAAAATGCCACCAAAAACTTTTGGATGTAATGTTTTTACGCGTCCGCCTAGAATAGAAGGATAAGACGTCACGTCCTCAACAGGAACGACTTTAATACCTAAATCTTTGATGAATTTTTCTGTTCCTCCTGTGGAGTAAATGGTTACATTTTGTTCATCTAGTTGTTTAACAATGGGTGCTAATCCGTCTTTACTAAAAACCGAAATTAATGCAGATTTAATTGTTTTTTTGTTGCTCATTTTAAAGTTGTTGTCCTTGTGTTGTGATTATACGTCGTCGTTGTGAAAATTAAAGCGTAAAAATACATAATATCAAACCTTTATTTAAATTGAAAATACAGTTTGTTTCAGTTTTTTGTAACAATAAATTGTTGAAAACGTCCTATCTTTATATTTCCAGATTCAAACTGGGAATTCAAACCAATCACATGCTTGTTTATTTAAGGTTATTTAAAGAAAGTTTTTCGTTTGCAACTAATGCATTACGTAATAATAAACTGCGTACATTCTTGTCGCTTTTGGGAATTACAATTGGTATTTTTTCCATCATTGCGGTTTTAGCAGCGGTTGATTCTTTAGATAAAAGCATTAAGGATCAATTAAGTGGTTTGGATAAGAATACAATGTACTTAACTAAGTTTTCTTTTGGGCCAACAGAAGTGCCTCGTTGGCAACGAGACAATTTCCCACAGACAGATTATGATGATTTTGAGTTTATACAGCGCAACGTGCCAAATATTGACGCAATTGCATATGTGATTTTTGGCGGAAATGAAAACATTAAATTTGAGGGTAATACGGTATCTGGAGTCAATATAACGCCTGTGTCTAACGGTATTTATGATATTGAAAATTTAAAATTAGCTGTTGGACGTTTTTATAATGAATCTGAATCTATTTCTGGATCAAATGTTATGGTTGTTGGAAGCAGTACTGCTGATAATCTCTTCGGAAATGTAAATCCAGTTGGAAAAACGGTTAGAGCCTACGGTAGGAAATTAACAGTTATTGGTGTACTAAAAAAAACGGGTAGTGGTTTAGGTGATTCTCCTGATGAAAAAGCTTTTGTTCCAGCAAATTTTGTTAGACGTTTCCAAAATGGAGGTGCAAGTGGTTTGCCTGGAGCAGTTATTATAAAACCTGAAAAAAGTGCCGACATTGGTGCTTTTGAAGCCCTTTTAAAACAAAAATATAGGGTTTATAGAGGACTTAAAGCTGGAGAGCCAGATAATTTCTTTATAAACAAGTTGTCTGGTTTAACTGACTTTGTTGATGGAATTATTTCGACTTTAAATGGTGTAGGTTGGCTAATAAGTGGGTTTTCATTATTAGTTGGAGGATTTGGAATTGCTAATATTATGTTTGTTAGTGTCCGTGAGCGAACTAGCCTCATCGGAATTCAAAAATCCTTAGGTGCTAAGAATAAATTTATTTTGTTTCAGTTTTTGTTTGAGGCTGTAATTTTATCTGTTCTTGGAGGTGTCATTGGGATAATTTTGGTTTGGCTGGTGTCTTTAGGTGCTAATGCTGCATTAGACTTTGAATTTGTTTTGTCGTTCTTCAATATTTTTCTTGGTTTTGGGCTTTCAACGTTTATCGGCTTAATTTCTGGAATAATACCAGCAATTTCTGCCTCTAAATTAGATCCTGTCGAGGCTATTAGGACTGGGATGTAGATTAATTAACCGTTTCAATATCTAGTTTTCAGAGCTTACTTAAACCTAAGAAAGACCACCTGTATTCAGCCTAGTAAATTTTGTGCCTTTTAGCCTTCGAGAGAGAATGTTTTAGATGATTTTCGAAACTTGCTCACAAACGAACTCCAAAAAGCGCTCATCTTCAACAGAAAAAGGGTCTGGAGTATTTGAGTCAATGTCAATTTGCCCCATATTTTCTCCATTCACAAAAACAGGAATCACAATTTCTGCTTTTACCGTAATACTGCAGGCGATATAATTATCCTGAGCAGCAACATCTGGTACGACGAAATTTTTATTAGATACTGCCACTTGTCCGCAAATACCTTTTCCAAACGGAATAATCGTATGATCTGTAGGTTCACCAACATAAGGTCCTAATTTTAGTTCGTTTTTATCTCCATTTTTAAAATAGAAACCGACCCAATTGTAGCAGTCTATCTTGTTTTCAAGTAGTTGACATATTGATAATAAGCGTTCCTCCACTGTTTTAGAAGTATCGGCTACTATCGTTTCAACTTTAGGCTTTAGGGATTCAAAAATCATAGGTTTCATAAATTTTGGTAAAAGTATTTAAAAAGTGCAATTTCTAGATTCATTTTGTATAATTTTAACTGAAAGTAATCTATAATTTTTGAAAGCACTTCTCCTTAAGTATAAATCTGTCTTAAAATTCATATTGACCTTTCTTATGGTTTATGTGGTCCTTACAATAGGGTATAAACTGTATCTTGATTTCTCAAATGGTTCAAGATTTTACCCAGACTATTTTACTAATCTTGTAGCGAAACAGAGTGAGTCTCTCATAAATACATTAGGCTATGAAGCTAAGGTAGTTGCACATCCAGATGAGCCATCTATGAAATTATTGGTGAATTCAAAATTTGTAGCCAGAGTAGTAGAGGGTTGTAATTCTATTAGTGTTATTATTTTATTTGTCTCATTTATAATTGCATTTGCTGGTAAGTTTAAAGCGACGTTTGTTTATATTTTAACTGGAAGTACGCTAATTTATATTGTAAACCTCATACGAATTGCTATTTTATCTATAGGATTATATAATTATCCTTGGCGAAAAGATATTTTGCATACGGTTATATTTCCAATGATAATCTACGGGATGGTTTTTGTTCTCTGGATGTTTTGGGTCAATCGATTTTCAAAAAACAGAAAATTATATGCGTAGTCTGATAACTTATTTATTGCTTTTCTTTTTATTTGGATTACTCATTTTAATTAGAGCGTTTGAACAAGATTTATTTTATGATCCTTATCTCTTATTTTTTAAGAGTGATTATTTGCATATGGATTATCCTCGTCGAGAAATTTTCAAACTAACAGTCTTTACAACATTACGATTTGTTTTAAATACGGTTATATCTTTGGGTATTATTTATCTGTTTTTTCAAGATAAATCTATTGTGAAGTTCTCGCTATTCATATATGTAATCTCATATATGATACTGATTGGGTTTTTTTTGTATTTCGTTATTCATCCAAGGCAAGAAGACTATTATTTGTTTTTTAATTTTAGGCGATTTCTCATTCAGCCTATATGCTTAATACTTCTTATTCCTGCGTTTTATTACTATAAGTTCAAGAGTTAAACTGTTAATCAAACGGTAATTATAGTAATGCTAATATCTTTTGTTTTAACTTTGTTATTATTATGAAGCAACTATCACATAAAATAATGTCGCTGTTTATGTCTTTTGTAGTGTTATTCTCTACGATGTCATTCACAGTTAATATGCATTATTGTGGTGATACTTTGGTAGAAACTGCTCTGTTCCATAAAGCAAAAGGCTGTGGAATGGAAATGCAAACGCCTTCGGCGGAAGGTTGTACTATGACCAAAAAGAATTGCTGTAACGACAGGCAAGTAGTTGTGGATGGTCAAGACGAATTACAACTCCAAGTTGATACTATTTTTGTTGAACAGCACTTATTTATATCTTCGTTTGTTTATACTTCTATTAACCTTTTTGAAGGTGTAAATAATAACGCATCTTCATTTGAAGAGTATAAACCACCACTCGTCATAAGGCAAATCTTCAAGCTTGACGAGACCTATTTAATTTGATTTTTAAACAATAGACTGTGTTATCCAGTGATTTATGTCATTAGGATGATTTCGTGTATTCGGTGCTTTCCTATTTGGAATATCACCTATGTCTAACTGTTTAATAATCCGAACTAATGCTAAATAAAAGCATCAAATTTTTAATAGAGAATAAACTCATTGCAGTACTCCTACTCGTTCTTTTTGTAGGTTGGGGAACTATAAATGCACCTTTTAATTGGGATACGGGTTTTCTGCCAAGCAATCCTGTCGCTGTAGATGCCATTCCAGATATTGGTGAAAACCAACAAATCGTATTTACGAAATGGGATGGTCGTTCACCACAAGATATTGAAGACCAAATTACGTATCCTTTAACCACTTCCTTATTGGGAATTCCTGGAGTAAAAACTATTCGTAGTTCGTCTATGTTTGGCTTTTCAAGTATTTATATCATTTTTGAAGAAGATATTGAGTTTTACTGGAGCAGAAGTCGGATTTTAGAAAAACTAAATTCGCTCCCAAGTGGATTATTACCAGAAGGCATTAATCCTGCTTTGGGTCCAGATGCTACAGGATTAGGTCAGATATTTTGGTACACATTAGAAGGTCGTGATGAAAACGGAAACGTTACTGGTGGTTGGGATTTACAAGAGTTAAGAAGTATACAGGATTACTATGTGAAATATGGGTTATCCTCTGCAAGTGGTGTTTCTGAAGTGGCTTCAATTGGTGGTTATGTTCAGGAATATCAGGTGGATGTGAATCCGGAGTTGATGCGTCAATACAATATAGGTCTCAACCAAGTTGTAAAAGCAGTTAAGGAAAGTAATAAAGACATTGGAGCGCAAACTTTAGAAATCAATCAAGTTGAATATTTAGTGCGAGGTTTAGGTTATGTGAAATCGGTTGAAGATATTGAAAACGCGGTGGTTACTTCGGAAGATTTTACAGCCATTAAGATTAAAGATATTGCTAAAGTCTCCCTAGGACCTGCTCCGCGAAGAGGTTTGTTGGATAAAGAAGGTGCTGAAGTTGTTGGTGGTGTTGTCGTTGCTAGATATGGTGCTAACCCTATGGAAGTTATAACCAATGTAAAAGCACAAATAGAGGAATTGAAAGGTGGTTTACCATCTAAAGTATTGAAGGATGGACGCATCTCTCAGTTAACAATCGTTCCTTTTTATGATCGTACAGAACTTATAGAAGAAACCCTTGACACACTTAGCGAAGCATTGACTCTCGAAATATTAATTACCATTTTGGTCATTATTGTGATGGTTTTTAATTTAAGAGCGTCATTATTAATCTCTGGATTATTACCTGTTGCGATTCTAATGGTTTTTGTGACAATGAAACTCTTTAACGTCGATGCAAATATCGTTGCATTGTCTGGTATTGCAATTGCCATAGGAACCATGGTTGATGTAGGCGTCATATTAGCTGAAAATATGATTAGGCATATCGATGATGAAAAATTACGACTTCGAGAGGATGGAACTACATTTACTATGAACGAAGTTGTTTACAACGCAACTGCTGAAGTTTCTGGAGCTATTTTAACTGCTGTATTAACAACAATTATAAGTTTTATACCTGTTTTTACAATGATTGGTGCCGAAGGAAAATTGTTTAGACCTTTAGCATTCACCAAAACGATGGCCTTATCAGCATCTTTAGTGATTGCGTTGTTTATAATTCCGCCACTAGCAGCCTATTTATTTAGAAAAACAACATTAAAAAATTCGTTTAGACCTATCATAAATAGCGTGCTAATAGTTGCTGGAATTGCAATTATGATAAGTGGCTATTGGTTAGGAATTATTGTCGTTGCTTTCGGAATTACTGGATTACTTGGTGTTTTAGAGAAACTAGATAAGAAAAAGGTCAACCTTATAAACATCATTATTTCTTCAGCAGCTATCGTATTCCTACTTGCAGACTATTGGAGACCCTTAGGTTTTGATCGTAGTATCTTAATCAACTTAGTTTTTGTGGCTATTATTTGCTTCGGAATTTTAGGAATATTCTCTGTTTTGAGACACTATTACGGACAAATTTTGAAATGGGCCTTGGCCAACAAGCTTTTGTTTTTAGTGATTCCAATAACCGTTCTTATTTCTGGAGCATGGATTATGAATAACACAGGAAAAGAATTTATGCCCTCATTAAATGAAGGTTCTTTTTTACTTATGCCAACCTCTTTACCACATTCTGGTATTGAAGAAAATAAACGCGTATTACAGCAACTAGATATGGCTGTTGCTACCATTCCAGAAATTGAAACTGTCGTAGGTAAAGCCGGTAGAACAGAATCTGCGTTAGATCCTGCGCCTTTATCGATGTACGAAAATTTGATTCAGTATAAATCGGAATACATGCGAAATTCTGAAGGAAAAAGGCAACGTTATAAAGTGAATGCTGATGGTTTGTTTCAATTGAAAGATGGACGTTTTCTCGCAAATCCTAATAATTCAGAAAACACAGACCTCACTAAGGTTAACCATTCTCAGTTAATTGAAGATAATGATGGTGAATTTTACCGAAATTGGCGACCAGAAATTAATAATCCAGATGATATTTGGAATGAAATTGTAAGAGTCACCCGGTTACCAGGTGTTACTTCTGCACCAAAACTACAACCCATAGAAACCAGATTGGTCATGCTACAAACAGGTATGCGAGCACCAATGGGAATTAAAGTAAAAGGACAAGATTTAAAACAAATTGAAGCTTTTGGATTGCAGTTAGAAAGTCTTTTAAAACAAGCTGAGGGTGTTAAAGTGGAAGCCGTTTTTGCCGATAGAATTGTTGGTAAACCGTATTTGCTCATTGATATTGATAGAGAAAAAATTGCACGTTATGGTATCTCTATAGAAGATGTTCAAAGTGTGCTAAAAGTTGCCATTGGTGGTATGTCACTAACGCAAACCGTTGAAGGAAGAGAACGCTATGCTGTTCGTGTACGCTATCCAAGAGAGTTACGTGGTAATCCAGAAGATATAAAAGACATCTATATTCCTGTAGAAAAAGGAAACCCTGTGCCATTAAGTGAATTGGCAACGATTCGTTATGAGCAAGGACCACAAGTTATTAAAAGTGAAGACACCTTTTTAGTGGGATATGTATTGTTTGATAAAATTGATGGTTTTGCAGAAGTGGATGTTGTAGAAAATGCACAAGGCTTGTTTCAGCAGAAAATAGATTCGGGTGAATTAATTGTTCCTAAAGGCATCAGTTATAAATTCACAGGGACTTACGAGAATCAGTTGAGAGCAGAGAAAACATTGTCTGTTGTGGTTCCGTTGGCACTAGCTATCATCTTTTTAATTCTTTATTTTCAGTTTAAATCTGTAACAACGTCATTAATGGTATTTACTGGAATTACAGTGGCATTTGCAGGTGGTTTTATTATGATTTGGTTATATGGTCAAGATTGGTTTTTCAATTTTAACATCTTTGGTGAGAATATGCGAGACCTTTTCAATATGAAAACCATTAATTTAAGTGTGGCCGTTTGGGTAGGTTTTATTGCGCTCTTCGGAATAGCAACAGATGACGGTGTCGTGATGGCAACCTATCTCACACAAACTTTTGATAGAGATAAACCTTCCGATAAAAAAAGCATTAGAGCTTCGGCTTTACATGCTGCCGAAAAACGTATTCGTCCATGTTTGATGACTACAGTAACCACCATTTTAGCATTGTTGCCTGTATTGACTTCTACAGGAAAAGGAAGTGATATTATGATCCCAATGGCAATTCCGATTTTTGGAGGAATGGTGATTGATATTACATCCTACTTTATTGTACCCATTTTATACAGTTGGAGAGAAGAGTTTAAATTAAAAAGAGCAAACAAATGAAAAGCATATTTTTTATAATTATAGGTCTGTTAAACTGTAGTGCTTTTAATGCACAAGAGTTAGAAACACTTATTGGAGAGGCATTAAACAACAATCCTGAAATTAAAAAATTCGAATTACAGTATCGTATTGCTTCCGAAAAAGTGAACGAAGCCAACACACTACCAAATACGGAATTTGGTGTTGGCTATTTCGTCAGCGAACCCGAAACTAGAACTGGAGCACAACGTTTTAAAGTGTCAGCTAAACAAATGTTGCCAGCTTTTGGAGCGATTACTGCCAAAGAAAATTATATCAGTGCTTTAGCAGACACTAAATACGAAGATATCGTGATTGCAAAAAGAAAACTAATGGCTTCAGTGTCGCAATCCTATTATAATCTTTATGCTAATAAAGCAAAACAAGAGGTGTTTGCAGAAAACATCAAACTATTGGAGACTTATGAAACCCTAGCATTAACATCTGTTGAAGTTGGAAAAGCTTCGGCTGTGGATGTGTTGCGATTGCAAATGCGTCAAAACGAAATACAACAATTACAAGCTGTTTTGAATCAACAATTTTTATCGGAACAAACTAATTTTAATAAACTTTTAAATAGAGATAAGACGATTACAGTTAATGTTATAGACGAATTGGATTTACCTTCGGAAGATTTTGAAATCAATACTGAAAATCTAGCATTACATCCTGAATTGTTGAAATATGATAAACTGTATCAATCCGTAGAACAATCCGAATTATTAAACCAAAAAGAAAGTAATCCGATGATTGGTTTTGGATTAGATTACATAGCAGTCTCAGAACGTCCTAATATGAATTTTAGTGATAACGGAAAAGATATTGTGATGCCAACGGTATCGGTGTCAATTCCAATATTCAATAAGACATATAAATCACAAACCAAGCAAAATGAATTGCAACAAAAGGAAGTTTTAGCTCAAAAACAAGACCGCTTAAATACATTAGAAACGCTTTTAGACAAAGCAATAAACGACAGAATTGCTGCAAGAATTAGTCATGTAACTCAAACCAAAAACTTAAAGCAAGCTAAAGATGCAGAAGAAATTTTAATTAAAAGTTACGAAACAGGAACGATTGATTTTAATGATGTTTTGGATATTCAAGAATTACAATTGAAGTTTCAAATGAACCAAATAGAAGCAGTGAAAATGTACTATTTACAAACAACGCTTATTAATTATTTAACTCAGCAATAATGAAACACACATATCACATACATGGAATGACCTGTAAAGGTTGTCGAAGTCACGTAGAGGAAATACTTTCTAAAGTGGAAGGTGTTTCGAAAGCAACAGTCAATTTGGAAAAGGCTGAAGCTTCTATTGAAATGGAATCCCATATTCCTTTAGAAATATTTCAGGAAGCCTTAAAAAACGATGGTGATAGATATAGTATTCATAAACAAGGTGAACATCATCATCATCTTCATTCCGAAGTTAAAAAGGAAAAGCCACCTATGGGAAAAGGCACAGGTACATTTTATTGCCCTATGCATTGCGAAGGAGATAAAACCTATGACAAACTAGTTGATTGTCCCGTTTGTGGAATGGATTTAGTAGAAGAACAAAACCTATCCACAACTTCATCAGAGCAATGGACGTGTCCAATGCATCCAGAAATTATAAAAGACGAAGCTGGTGATTGTCCTATCTGCGGCATGGATTTAGTTCCAATGGATGCTGATATTTCCTCAGAAGAAAAGGCTTATAATCAGTTGTCTAAAAAGTTTTGGATTGCCACTGCATTCACGTTGCCTATTTTCTTAATAGCTATGAGTGAAATGCTAACGAACAATCCATTGTACGACATCATGGAGCAAAAACAGTGGAATTGGATTCAATTTGCATTATCCATTCCGGTTGTTTTTTATGCCACTTGGATGTTTTTTGAACGTGCCTACAGAAGTATAAAAACATGGAATCTAAATATGTTTACTCTTATTGGTATTGGAGCAGGCGTGGCTTGGCTATTTAGTGTATTTGGGATGTTTTTTCCAGACTTTTTTCCAAACCAATTTAAAACCGAATCAGGTGCTGTTTATGTGTATTTTGAAGCCGCAACAGTAATTCTCACATTGGTACTTCTAGGTCAATTATTAGAAGCTCGTGCACATAGTAAAACCAATTCAGCAGTAAAAGAATTATTAAAGTTGGCACCAAACAAAGCTGTAAAAATAGCGGATGGTGAAGCCATCGAAGTTAGTATCGACAAGATAGAGCTAAATGATATTTTAAAAGTAAAACCGGGAGAAAAGATTCCTGTGGATGGAGTAATAACTGAAGGCGAAACCACTATTGATGAATCCATGATTACAGGAGAACCTATTCCTGTTAACAAATCAGTTGATGATAAAGTGAGCAGTGGAACCATAAACGGTAATCAATCTTTTTTAATGAAAGCTGAAAAAGTGGGTAGTGATACTTTGTTATCACAAATTATTCACATGGTTAATAATGCCAGTAGAAGCCGCGCACCTATTCAAAATTTAACGGATAAAGTATCGGGTTATTTCGTGCCTGTGGTGGTCATTATTTCATTAACAACCTTTACCGTGTGGGTCATTTGGGGACCAGAGCCTGCTTATGTCTATGCTTTGGTCAATGCGATTGCAGTGTTAATTATTGCATGTCCTTGTGCATTAGGTCTAGCCACACCAATGTCGGTTATGGTAGGGGTTGGTAAAGGTGCTCAGAATGGTGTGCTCATCAAAAATGCAGAAGCTTTAGAGAAATTAGACAAAGTAGACACGCTTATAATTGATAAAACAGGAACCATTACAGAAGGAAAACCAACGGTAGAAACGGTTGGAACTTTTGATGATAATTTTACTAACGATAATATCCTACAATATATCGTATCACTTAATTCTAATAGTGAACATCCGTTAGCGGAAGCGACTGTCAAATATGGAAAAGAACAGAAAACTAAAGTTTTAAAATCGAATGGATTTAGAGCTGTTACAGGAAAAGGTGTTGAAGGACACGTAAATGGTAAGAGCATAGCCTTAGGCAATCCAGAAATGATGATTTATGCCAAAGCAGAAATATCTTCAGAAATGGAGGAAGAAGCTAAAACTTATCAAAAACAAGGTAAAACGGTCTCGTTTTTAGCTATGGATGGTAAAGTGAGCGGTTATGTGGTAATAGGCGATAAAATCAAACAAACAAGTGCTAAAGCAATCAAAGCACTTCAAAACAAAGGAATTGATGTTATAATGCTAACAGGAGACAATCATGATACAGCACAAGCAGTGGCGTCAGAGTTGAACCTTGCCGATTTTAAAGCAAGCATGTCGCCAGAAGACAAACTAAAAGTAGTCGAAAAACTCCAAAAAGAAGGAAAAGTTGTCGCTATGGCAGGTGATGGCATCAACGATGCACCAGCCTTGGCAAAAAGTGACGTAGGTATTGCTATGGGAACAGGAACGGATGTCGCTATAGAAAGTGCGATGATTACTTTGGTAAAAGGAGATTTACATGGCATTGTAAAAGCACGTAATTTGAGCCATAAGGTGATGCGAAATATTAAGCAAAATTTATTTTTTGCAGTGGTTTATAATACACTTGGTGTCCCAATAGCAGCAGGCGTATTGTTCCCTTTCTTTGGAATATTACTTTCGCCAATGATTGCTGCTTTGGCCATGAGTTTTAGTTCAGTATCAGTAATAGTTAATGCTTTGAGATTAAGAACAGTCAACATATAAATTATTTAAAGATGAAAAATTTAATAGTAGTACTTGTATTAATACTTTCGCTTTTGAGTTGTAAAAACAAATCAAAACAGATCGATAAAAGTGAACATGATAATCATGTGGTGCCTGAAAAAATGGAAGAACCAAAGAAAAAACCATTAAGTCCGCATACATCTGCTATGGCAATGATTGGAGACGCACATGTTCATATCGATTATTCATCACCAGGCGTTAGAGGACGAATCATTTTTGGTGGTTTAGTTGGATATGATAACGTATGGCAAGCAGGTGCGCATAATGCCACTTGGATAGAAACTAATAAAGATGTAGTGATTAATGATCAAGTGCTTCCTAAAGGGAAATATGGATTTTTTACAATTCCTTCAAAAGCCGATTGGACAGTGATGATCAATAAAAACTGGGATCAACATGGTAAAGATGAATACAACGAAAAAGATGATGTCATTCGTTTTAATGTTACACCACAAATTTCAGAAGAAATTACAGAGCAATTAGTTTATAAAGTTGAAAAGACAAATGAAACAAAAGGTGTTATTTCTCTTGCTTGGGAAAAGGTGACCATTAGCTTTCCATTCAAAATAAAGCACTAAGATGGTAAACAGACAAACAGCATTAAAAATAAGAAAAATACATCGCTATTTAGGCTTGTTTTTAGGAATTCAATTTCTGTTTTGGACCATTAGTGGGTTATATTTTAGTTGGACAGATATTGATGATATTCATGGTGACCATTTTAAAAACATGAACTATCAGCCTAAAGCATTTAGTGACCTCATTAGTCCATCTCAGCTTAATATTTCAAAGGGTATCAGTACTATTGAATTGAGGGACATTAATAATTCACCATACTATTGGATAAACAAAGAACAGTTATACAATGCTATCGATGGAGGTTTAAAAACTAATATCACCAAAGAAGAGGCTTTGTATATAGCAAAACTCAGTATGAAAAGCGGTTTAGAAGTAGAAGCTATTGAACAGATTAATGAAACAGGAAATCATCACGAGTATAGAGAAAAACTGTTGCCAGCTTTTGTAATATCGTATAAAACTGATGAAGCTCTTAAAGCCTATATATCTATTAATGATGGAAAATTTCAAACCGTTAGACATAGAAGTTGGCGTTGGTTCGATTTTTTATGGATGACGCATACAATGGATTATGAAGGGAGAGATAACTTTAATACCATTGTGTTAAGAACCTTTTCTCTATTAGGCTTAATTACTGTATTAAGCGGATTTTTACTTTGGTTTACATCATCACCAACTATAAGAAAATTGATAAAACGAAAAAATTAATAAAATGAAAAAATATATAATCTATATAGGGATATTAGCTGCTGGTTTATTATTAGGATGGTTATTTTTTGGTAATTCGTCAAATAAAGAAATAGCGCACAATCATGAAACAATAACAGAAACCAATCAAATGTGGACCTGTTCAATGCATCCACAAATCATGCAACCAGAAACAGGTGATTGTCCAATTTGTGGAATGGATTTAATTCCTGTTGAAAGCAGTTCGGAAGGTTTATTAGCAGATCAATTTAAGCTTTCTGAAAACGCTATGGCATTAGCCAACATACAAACGTCTATTGTAGGAAACGGTAAATCAGAAGATAATACTATTAAGTTATCTGGAAAGATTGCTGAAAATGAAGAAGCTAATGCAGTTCAAGTGAGTTATTTCTCAGGACGACTTGAACTTCTTAATGTGAGTTTTACAGGAGAAAAAGTGAGAAAAGGACAACTATTGGCCACTATTTATTCACCAGAACTATATGCAGCACAACAAGAATTAATTACAGCAGCTTCCATAAAAGATTCACAACCTGCATTATACAGAGCAGTACGTAATAAATTGAAATTATGGAAACTTTCTGAAAGCCAAATCAATCAAATTGAAACCTCTGGTAAAGTAAAAGAAAACGTTCCGGTGTATGCTACCGTTTCAGGTACCGTTTCAGAAAAATTAGTTGAACAAGGTGATTATATTAAACAAGGTCAACCATTGTTTAAGATTGCAAATCTTAGTACTGTTTGGGCAAATTTTGATGTGTACGAAAATCAAATTGATTTGTTTAAAAAAGGACAAGAAGTTTCTATAACGACCAACGCATATGACAACAAAAAATTAAAAGGGATCGTAGATTTTATAGATCCTGTTCTGGATACTAGCACAAGAACTGTGAAATTAAGAGTTGTGCTTAATAATAAAGAGGAAGCATTTAAACCAGGAATGTTTGTTGAAGCAAAAATTAAAGGAATCATATCAAATAATGAACACGTATTAGCAATACCTTCCTCTGCTGTTTTATGGACAGGAAAACGCTCTGTAGTGTATATAAAACTAGATTCTAAGGAATCTGTTTTTCAAATGCGAGACATTATATTAGGTCATAAGATTGGAGATAATTATGAGGTTTTAGAGGGTCTAAATAATGGTGACGAAATTGTAACCAATGGAACCTTTACAGTTGATGCAGCAGCTCAATTACAGGGAAAAAAATCTATGATGAATAGAGATGGTAGAAAAGGCATAACTGGTCATGAAGGACCTCTTGGGATGGAAACAACTACTTCAGTAAATAATGAGAAGCCTTTCAATACGAATGAAAGAGTGAACATCTCAAAAGACTTTCAAAATCAATTAAAATTAGTTTTTAATGATTATATCCATTTGAAAGATGCATTAGTAAAAGATGATTCAAAAAAGGTGCAATCAGAATCAAAACGTTTATTAGCTAATTTGTCCATAGTTGATATGAAACAATTAGAAAATAACGAAGCTCATAACCATTGGATGTCATTAGAAAAAGAGATAAAAATAGCAGTAACTTCAATGTCAAAAACCTCTAAAATTGCAGCGCAAAGAATATATTTTAAGAACCTTTCATCGTACCTAACTAATGCAATTGAAGTATTTGGTATCAATGAAAAGGTATACCATCAATTTTGTCCAATGGCAGATGATAATAATGGTGCGTACTGGTTGAGTAAAGAAGAAAAAGTAATCAACCCTTATTTTGGCGACACAATGCTCACCTGTGGAGAAGTGAAACAAGTAATAGAATAATAACAATTAAATTTTAAAAAAATGAAGAAAGTAATTTTAAGTGTAGCTATATTAGCTGCAATGGGTTTTACAAGTTGTAAAAATGAAGCCAAAGAAGAAACAGTGACGACATCTAATGAAGTCTCTAAAGAAATGGCTATGGTAGATGTAGCTTTTGGAGTAAGAGGGAACTGTGGGATGTGTAAAAGCACAATCGAAAAAGCAGCTAATGGTGTTGAAGGTGTGTTTAAAGCAACTTGGGACGTAGATAAAAAGAATGTTGAGGTGTCTTTTGATGATACTAAAACAGATGTATTATCAATTCATAATGCCATTGCAGCGTCAGGTTATGATACTGAAGAAGTAGCAGGAAGCGAGCAGGCTTACAAAGATTTACCTGGTTGTTGTAAATATGACCACGAAATGGAGATGAATATAGAATAAGACGGTATTCCATTTGAAATTTAAATTCAGGCATAATTTTATGCCTGAATTATAAAATTTAGAATTTTACACTAACCCAAAAATAGTATAGTTGAAAAAGATTTTATTTTTTATTTTTTTGCTACCTACTTCAGCATTTTCGCAAGAGAAAATTGAAGGTATTGTGACAGAAAAAACAGATGGAAACAAGACATTCCCATTGGCAGGAGCTAATGTGTTTTGGCTCGATACATCGATTGGCGCAGTCACAGATATTGATGGTAAGTTTAGTCTTCCGTACCAATCGAGTTACATAAAACTAGTCATTAGTTTTGTTGGTTTTAAAACGGATACATTGACGATAACAAAACCTAGATTCATTAAACATCTATTGGAGGCTACGGGAGATTTAGATCAAATAGTCTTGACTGCTAGAAAGCAAGCTACTTCAAGGTCTTATATGAGTGCTCAAAATATAATGACCGTAAGTAGTGATGAACTCCTAAAAGCAGCGTGCTGTAACTTGTCTGAAAGTTTTGAAACCAATCCATCTATTGATGTCAATTTTTCTGACGCTGTTACAGGTACACGTCAAATTAAAATGCTTGGTCTAACAAGTAAGTATATATTAATTACTACTGAAAATATACCATCCATTAGAGGCGCCTCTCAAGCCTATGGGTTAAGTTTTATCCCAGGGACTTGGGTTGAAAGTATTCAAATCACTAAAGGAGCGGGAAGCGTTGTTAATGGTTTTGAGAGTATTGCAGGGCAGATCAATGCAGAGTTATATAAACCAACAACTGATGCGCGTTTATTTGTTAATCTATACGGGTCTGTTAATGGTCGCTTAGAGCTTAATACGCATCTTAATACTAGAGTGAGTGATAAGTGGAGCACCGGGCTTTATATTCACGGAAATATAAGAGATCAAAAGTTTGATAATAATGATGATACGTTTTTGGATGTGCCACTTAAAAAGCAAATTAATGTCATGAATCGTTGGCAATATACAAATCTAGAAAAAGGCTTTCTGAGTTTTATTAATGTGCGTTATTTAAAGGATGTCAATCAATCTGGTCAATTAAATTTTGACCCAGATACCGATCGTTTAACAATGAATGCTTGGGGAAGTGAAATCAATACAGAACGTTTTGAAATTTCAGCAAAGACGGGTTATGTTAATCCAGAAATCCCTTGGCAAAGTTTAGGAGTCCAATTTGCCTATAGTAATCATAAACAAGATTCATATTTTGGATTGAATCAATATGTTATTAATCATAACAGTGTCTATTCTAATGTGATTTATAATTCTATTATTAGTGATTCAAGACATAAAATAAAAACAGGTCTTGGTTTTACTTACGATAATTATGACGAGTTTGCTATTGGAGCTGATTTTGAACGTACAGAGCGTTCTGCAGGTGCCTTCGTTGAGTACGCCTATGACAATTTAGATAAGTTTACTTTAACCGCAGGTTTACGTTTTGATACGCACAATTTATTGGGCGAATTTATGACACCTCGTTTGCATGCACGATATACACCTTGGGAGAAATCTGCTTTTAGAGCATCCATAGGTAGAGGGAAACGAAGTGCTAATATTTTTGCTGAAAATCAAAGCGTTTTTGCGACATCTAGAACAATAAATATTTTTAATGTCAACGGAAATATCTACGGGTTAGATCCAGAAATTGCATGGAATTATGGGCTCTCGTATCTTCAGGGTTTTAATCTCTTCGGAAGAAAAGGAGATGTGATTGTTGACTTCTACAGAACAGATTTTCAAAATCAAGTCGTTATTGATTGGGAAAACCCACAAGAAGTCAATTTTTATAATCTAGATGGAGATAGTTTCGCAAACAGTTTTCAATTAGAATTGAATTATAATGTATTTGATAATTTCGATTTTAGAACGGCTTATAAGTATTATGATGTACAAACACAATATCAATCTGGAAGATTAACAAAACCATTAATACCAGCACATCGTTTTTTTGCAAATGCATCTTATGAAACGCGAGTGGATGAAGGGGAGGCTTCACAATGGAAATTTGATTTGACCTATAATTGGTTGAGTGAACAACGTTTTTCTTCTACTGCATCTAATCCAATAGCATATAGATTGCCAGAAAAATCACCAACTGTAGGGACCTTGAACGTTCAAGTCACTAAAGTGTTTTCTCCAAAATTTGAAGTATATTTAGGAGGAGAAAATGTCACAAACGTGAGACAAAATAATCCTATTTTGGGAGCAGATGACCCTTTTGGTTCAAATTTTGATACTACCTTTGTCTACGGACCAATTTTTGGAAGTATGTATTATGCAGGTTTACGATTTAAAATAAAATAAAAAATTACTGCGAAATCGAAGATTCAGGATTTCGATAAAAGAAAATAACAATCAATTAGTAAAGCAGGGATCTCAAGGCAAAAATAGAAATATTATGAAAAAAGTAATTACAGTATTAGTGTTATTAATAACTACAATAACCTTCGCTCAAAACAAAAATGAAAGAGCTTCCATGGAAGTCGATGGGGTTTGTTTAATGTGTAAAGACCGTATTGAAAAAGCAGCGATTAGAACTAAAGGTGTAAAATCTGCAATTTGGAATGTAGACACTCATGAGCTTAAATTAATTTACGACGCGCGTAAAACAAACTTAGATTCTATTAGCGAAAAAATAGCTTCTGTTGGACATGACACCAAAAAACTGAAAGCATCAGATGAAGCATATGCAACTGTGCACCCTTGTTGTAAATATCGAGACGATGAGGTCCAAGAGGATCATAAAAATTAAAAATAAAAAAGCTCAAACTTAAGTTTGAGCTTTTTTATTTTTAATTGATTTCTCTTTAATTAAAGGCCTCATCAATTTTATATATTCAAAACATTACAACTTTTTAATCGTGTCTTCCTATCTGGTCCTTTTTCTTGATATGAGGTCTTAAAAAAAAGAGCCTTTGATAATTATCAAAGGCTCTTTTTGTGTATGACTAATATTAGTCATTGCTTGCGTGTCTCGGCTTTCGACTACATCATTCCTGGCATACCTCCACCCATTCCTCCTGGCATTCCACCAGCAGCATCTTCTTTGATATCCACTAAAGCACATTCAGTCGTTAAAATCATTCCTGCAACAGAAGCCGCATTTTCTAATGCGATACGTGTTACTTTTTTAGGATCAATGATTCCTGCTTTAAGCATATCAACATACGTCTCAGTTTTAGCATCAAAACCAAAATCTTTTTTACCTTCTAATACTTTATTGATAACTACTGAAGCTTCACCACCTGCATTTTCTACAATGGTTCTTAAAGGAGACTCTATAGCTTTCGCTACAATTTGAATTCCTGTTGCTTCATCAATATTCTCTGTCGTGATTTTCTCTAAAGCAGCTTTTGCTCTTACTAAAGCAACTCCACCACCTGCAACGATACCTTCTTCTACAGCAGCTCTTGTTGCATTTAAAGCATCATCTACGCGGTCTTTTTTCTCTTTCATTTCAACTTCACTCGCTGCACCAACATAAAGGACTGCAACTCCGCCAGCTAACTTAGCTAAACGTTCTTGTAGTTTTTCTTTATCATAGTCACTCGTAGTTGTTTCTATTTGCGCCTTGATTTGATTGACTCTAGCCTTGATGTCAGAAGACTTTCCAGAACCATTAACAATAGTTGTATTGTCTTTATCAATCATTACTGACTCTGCTGTACCTAACATCGTTAAGTCTGCATTTTCTAAAGAAAATCCTCTCTCTTCAGAGATCACAATACCTCCAGTTAAAATAGCGATATCCTCAAGCATTGCTTTACGACGATCTCCAAATCCTGGTGCTTTTACAGCAGCAATTTTTAATCCACCACGTAATTTATTGACTACTAAAGTTGCTAAAGCTTGACCTTCTACATCTTCTGCAATAATTAATAATGGACGACCAGATTGAGCTACTGGCTCTAATATTGGAAGGATTTCTTGTAAGTTTGAAATCTTTTTATCAAATAATAGTATATAAGGATTTTCTAAATCAGCAATCATTTTATCTGAATCTGTTACGAAGTAAGGAGATAAATAGCCTCTGTCAAACTGCATACCTTCTACAACATCAACGTATGTTTCCATACCTTTAGCTTCTTCCACGGTGATCACACCTTCTTTACCTACTTTACTAAAAGCTGTAGCTATTAGCTCACCAATAGTATCATCATTATTAGCAGATATTGCAGCCACTTGCTTTATCATTGCTGAGTCGCTTCCTACTTTTTTAGCTTGCTTTTCAAGATCTTTCACAATAGCTTTTACAGCTTTGTCAATCCCACGTTTTAAATCCATTGGATTTGCACCAGCAGCAACATTTTTAATACCTTCTTTTACGATGGCTTGCGCTAATACGGTTGCAGTTGTAGTACCATCACCAGCTAAATCATTAGTTTTAGAAGCGACTTCTTTTACCATTTGAGCTCCCATGTTTTCAAGCTCGTTCTCTAATTCAATTTCTTTTGCTACAGAAACACCATCTTTTGTTACTTGAGGTGCTCCAAATGAACGCCCAATAATAACGTTACGACCTTTTGGTCCCAATGTTACTTTTACTGCATTTGCTAATGCATCCACACCACGCTTTAATCCGTCACGTGCTTCAATATCAAATTTTATATCTTTTGCCATTGTTAAAATGTATTTTATGGTTTCCACGACAGTGGAAATCTATTTGTTTTAAACTTTCAATATTCAAAAATTAAACTCTAAATGTTCGAATTACAGTTGTTAGAAAGCTTTTTTGAATTTTGTTTTTTTTGAATTTGTGATTAAATAATCGCTAGTATATCACTTTCACGCATGATTAAGTAATCTTTACCTTCTAGTTTTAATTCTGTACCTGCATATTTTCCGTAGAGAACAGTGTTGCCAGATTTTACTGTCATTGGCTCGTCTTTTGTCCCTTTACCAACAGCGACAACTGTTCCTTTTTGTGGTTTTTCTTTAGCGTTGTCTGGAATAATTATTCCTGAAGCCGTTTTTGTTTCAGCCTGCACAGGTTCTATAAGAACTCTATCTGCTAATGGTTTAATGTTTAAGCTCATTGTTATATAAGTTTTTTAATTAAATAGTTATCTGTTAATTATAATCAACCCTTATATGACTACTAAAAATGTGCCAATACTATATAACTGACAAACTTTCAGTAGTGTCAATTTCCGAAGTAAAAAGCAAAAAAAAAGGCCAACTAGTAAGTTGGCCTTTTATATGATTTGAACAGTGCTTATTCTATAAAGAATCTCCAGGATTTGCAATGTTGTCTGCAGCATTATCAGTTGGAGTGTTTACTGGAACAGTTGTCGTTGTTTCGCTACCGTTAATTACTTTTGATTCTTGAGAACCTCCTGCACCAGGAATAGCAAAATTAGATGCTAAAATTAATGCCAACAGTAAGGTAGCTAAAGCCCAAGTACTTTTGTCTAAAAAGTCTGTAGTTTTTTTAACACCTCCTAATTGCTGTGTGCCACCACCACCAAATGAAGAAGATAATCCTCCTCCTTTAGGGTTTTGGACCATAACGACTACAACTAGTAAAAATGAAACTAGTATGATTAAGATTAAAAAGATAGTAAACGTATTCATTATTTTTGTGTATTATTTTCTTGTAATTCTTTTACTGCTTTAATTTGGTCTGCAAA
>NZ_JBLIET010000013.1:0-71423 GCF_047633235.1 Psychroserpens sp.
TTTGATATTTCTTATGAATTTATATATGGTGAAGTATCTGATGATCAATATGAATTCATTTTCGAGCATTTCTATAAATTATTACATGCAAGGTTTAAAGGTAAACACACAGATTACCATCATTTGAAAAATAAAAAACGGCAATTTTATAAAGATGTAATTTTGCCTCTTATAAAAACTAACCAAGCATCATTTTTAGTTATTTATAATGACGGAATCCCAATAGGAATTAATTTAAACTATCATTCTGAAAACACATTATTTAAAGCTATAACAGTATTTGATGCAAATTATTACAAATTTAGCATTGGCAAGTTATCTGTTTTGAAACTTATTGATTGGTGTTTTGAGCATAACTATAGATTTTCAGACTTTTCAAAAGGATATTTTGATTACAAAGAAATTTGGGGTAATACCAAATATGATTTTAACTATCACTTATTGTATGATAAAAAATCTGTAAAAGCTGTTTTGACGGCAAAGACGATCAAATATTTTTTTAATTTAAAATCTTTTTTAAGAAAAAAGAACGTGAATCATTCATACAGAAAGTTGCTATACAAAATTAAAGGTCAAAAACTAAAAAAAGAGAATCACTTCAATTTTGAAACCATACAGTTATCTGAGATCATAATTCCAGAGGACTTTAAATTAGTAGATTTAAAGAATGATAATTATGTATATATTTTAAATCATGTTTATAGCTTCTTGTTTACTAATCCAGAAAGTTTTAATAATATCAAAGTATACAAAGAATTGAATACTCAAAAATTTATTATTCGAGGAACCAACAACGCTACAGAAATTGATTTCAAATAATATATTACGCTAAAAACATGGCATATTAGAACACTTTAACTAAAAAAATCATCCAATTACCTAAATTAAAATATAATCTAGTTTTATTTAAAATTTTATAATTTATTTTACCAAAAATTAGTCATGCACAATACAATACGATCTTACGTTCAAGACATACTAAATAATCCTGTAGAGGAGATTAAGGAAATTGATACGATTACGCATCAAAATTTTCATAATACCTACACAAAGAGTAATTCTCCTGTAGTCATGACAGAAATGATGGAGAATTGGCCAGCAAAGACGAAATGGGATTTAGACTTCTTTGAAAAAATAGGAAAAGATAAACAAGCATTTATATCAAAAGGAAACATACGTCAAGGAACTACCAATTGGGAATTTGGAGATTTTTTAAGCTATATACAAGAAATTAAAGATTATAAAATTAATAAGTCTAACGCTTACCTCTCAAATTTATCATTGCTAAAATTATTTCCAGAATTGGCTAATGATGTTGATTTTTCTTTAGTCTCAAAATACAAAAAGTACAATTCTACATCGTTTTGGATTGGTCCACCGGGAACTATTACAGGATGGCACACAGATAGGTTAAACGATAATATACTCGCTCAAGTTTATGGGAAAAAGTTAGTGTTTTTAGTGTCTCCAGATCAAAATTCAAAAATGCCATTAAGTGATAAATATGAACCAGGCTCTAAGCTTTGTGCTGTTTCTATGGAAGATTTTGATGAAAACAATCACAAAACATTTAAAGACGTGAAAGTCAAATATGCCTTATTAGAGCCCCATAGTATGTTGTTTATTCCAAAAAATTGGTGGCACTGTGTTTATGGAATCGATATTTCTATTAGTTCAAATAATTTTGGTCATACGGGTATAGATCATTTTAGAATGAAATCTTCTGAAGTAGCTAAACGACAATTACATAGTTTAGGACTTTATGGGAAAAACTGTGTTTGCCATTACTATGACGACAATGGTAAAAGACAAAAAAGATAATCCGTTTTTTAATATCAATCTTTATAAATCATAGCTGCCTGTGAACGGTCATTTTATTATATCGTTAGATTACGAAATTCATTGGGGAGTTTTTGATAAAAAAACCGTTGATGACTATAGAGAGAACCTTATTAATGTAAGTAAGGTTGTTGACAGACTTATAGAGTTAAGTGACACGTACAACATACGTCTAACTTTTTCTACAGTTGGATTTTTATTTGCTAAAGACAAAGTCGATTTGTTTCGTTATATCCCAAAAAACAAACCAACATATAAAATTGAAAACGTTAATCCCTACACTCTACTAGAGCATATAGGTCATAACGAAAATGACGACCCCTTTCATTATGCACTTTCTAAAATTAAAGAGATAAAAAATAATGGAAATCACGAAATAGGAACACACACATTTTCCCATTTTTATTGTCATGCTCACGGGCAAACATTTGAGCAATTTGATGACGACATAAAGGCTTCTGTCGATATTGCAAAAACATTAGACATAGACATCAAGAGCATTGTGTTTCCTAAAAATCAAATAAATCCAGATCAAAATTTTGACAAGCCTTATTTAGAAGCCTGCAAAAAACATGGAATTACTAGTTTTAGAGGAAAAGAGAAGTCATTTATTTACAATATTCATAGCACAAAAAAATATCGCAATCTACTTATTATTAGATTATTAAAGCCTTTAGATGCCTATTTCAGCTTGACAGGTAGTAATACTTATAACATTAAAGAAATTAACAAGAATAGTATTATATGCAACATACCTTCAAGTCGTTTTTTAAGACCATACAATACGAAACTCAAATTTCTTGAACCTCTTAAACTAAGAAGAATAAAAAAGGCCATGAAGCATGCTGCTAAGCACAATGAGACCTATCATCTTTGGTGGCATCCACATAATTTTGGAGTTAACATGGATAAAAACTTTGAAAACCTTGAAAACATCTTTAAAACCTATAAGAAATTAAACAAAACGTATGGTTTTCAAAGTGAAACAATGACTGGACTATCAAGCAAAATCAAATAAGTAAAGTTGTGAATTAGGTTTTACTCCTTCTCAAGACAATTAAAAACAACGTCAAAAATTGTTTTTTATCGTGTTTATTTGGTTGGTCTCATGGTATTGATGCATATTTATGCATAATTTGTATCGATTCACCTATAATTTTAAATTGAGTCAGATAAAATCCGAATCCAAACCCCTCACTTAACGATAATAATTGTAAAGTAATAAACTTACTTAATACTTTGATTATGGAATCAAAAATCTGGTTGTCATCCCCTCATATGGGTGGAAAGGAACAATCTTATGTAACCAATGCTTTTGAAACGAACTGGATCGCTCCTTTGGGCCCACATGTTAATGGTTTTGAGTTCGACATACAAAACTACCTAAGCCAAGGTACACACGTTGCCGCTCTGAGCTCAGGTACTGCTGCTATTCATTTAGGTCTTATTTTGTTAGATGTTGGTTTAGGAGATGAGGTCATTTGTCAAAGTAAAACATTTTCAGCATCGGCTAACCCTATAGCATATCAAGGTGCTACTCCTGTTTTTATTGATAGTGAAAAAGATACTTGGAATATTTGTCCAGAACAATTGGAAATAGCAATTAAAGATCGCATTAGTAAAGGAAAAAAACCAAAAGCTATAATTTCTGTTCACCTTTATGGAATGCCATATAAAGTTGATGAAATTCATAATATTGCTAAGGCTTACAATATCCCTGTATTAGAAGATAGCGCAGAAGCTTTAGGAAGCTCTTACAAATCTATAAAATGTGGTACGTTTGGAGATCTCTCAGTATTATCATTTAATGGCAATAAGATTATCACAACGTCTGGAGGTGGTGCTTTAGTTTCTAAAGATATTAAACTGAAAGAGAAAGCTGTTTTTCTAGCAACTCAGGCTAGAGATCAAGCGGTCGAATATTTACATTCTTCAATTGGATATAATTACAGATTATCAAACGTTTTAGCCGGCATAGGCAGAGGACAAATGGAAGTTCTTGATGATCGCGTATCTGCTAGAAGAGGAAACTACAATCATTATAAAGAGAGTTTCAAGAACATCAACGAATTACAATTTATTGACGAGCCAGATGGTTATTTTTCTAATCGCTGGTTGTCTTGTATGCTTACACCTTCCGCAGAAATTAGAGAAGGAATTAGAACAAGTTTGGAGGCATTGAATATCGAAACTAGACCGCTTTGGAAGCCGTTGCATCAACAACCCATTTTTAAGGACGCACCTCAATATCTTAATGGTGTTTCAGATAATTTGTTTGAAAAAGGCTTATGTTTGCCTAGTGGTTCTAACTTAACTGAGAATGAATTAAATAGAGTAACATCTGCAATAAAAACGTATTTTAGAGCATGATTAAAAAATTACTTCAAGACATATCAAGTAAATATGCCTCAAAGTGGGTAGTAATGCTTTTTGATTTAAGCATTGTGGCTTTTACGTTTATGGCTGCTTATATCATACGTTATAATTTCATCATTGACTTCGATTTAATTATTATGTTTAAGCAAATTCCATTTGTGTTTTTAGCTGCACTAATCAGTTTTATTGTCGTTGGTTCATATAAAGGTGTTGTTCGATTTACAGGTTTTAAAGATGTAATCAATATTATCATTGGTGTTAATATTCTGGCTACGATTCTTATTATATCTACTTTTTTTAGTAGAAGATTGAACTATGAAACTATTTTTAATATCTCTGGTTCTATAATATATATTCATTTACTACTTAATATTCTTTTCTTAGTTGGATCTAAGCTCTTTATAAAATCTGTTTATAATAAATTAATGCAAGATATTAAAACTCAAAAACGAGTATTAATATTTGGAGCGGGAAATGCAGGAATGATAACGTATGACGCGATATCGAACGACCCTACAAATAGCCATAAAGTTATCGGCTTTATTGATGACAACGAAAAAAAAGTTGGAAAAAAAATAAACACATTAACAGTTTATAGCCTAGATAACGTAACACTTGACCTTATTAATAAATATAGTATTGAAGAGGTTATTATTTCAGTTCAAAATATTGACTCCGCAAGATTGCTTCAAATATCAGGATTCCTTTTTGAACTCGGCCTAAAAGTCAAAATAGTCCCTCCTGTCCAAAATTGGATAGATGGCGATTTAAGTGTTGGTCAAATTAAAGAAGTTAATATAGAAGATCTTTTAGGCAGAGATCCAATTTCTATTGTCAATCCTGCCCTTTTACATGAATATGACAACCAAGTTATTCTAATTACTGGTGCTGCAGGTTCTATAGGTAGTGAAATTGCTAGAAAAACTACAGGTTTTAATTACAAGAAGTTAATACTTGTTGATACCGCAGAGTCACCTCTATATGAATTACAGCAGGAATTTTTTCAAAATGGTGTAAAAAACTTTATTGCTATAGTCTCAGATATAAGAGATTTTAGACGAATGGAGAAACTTTTTCAACAATACAAACCTAATATAGTTTTTCATGCGGCGGCTTATAAGCATGTTCCATTAATGGAAAATAATCCTTTTGAAGCCGTAAGTGTTAATATTAGTGGAACTCGTCATATGGCAAGTTTATCTGTAAAGCATGGTGTAGATAAATTTGTTCTAATTTCTACAGATAAGGCCGTTAACCCAACTAATGTAATGGGCGCAACTAAGCGCATTGCAGAACTGTATGTAAATTGTTTACAAGGAGAGGGTAAAACAAAGTTTATAACAACACGTTTTGGAAATGTATTAGGGTCAAATGGTTCTGTAATTCCATTATTCAAAAGACAAATTGACAATGGTGGTCCATTAACCGTAACTCATAAAGACATTACGCGTTATTTTATGACCATATCCGAAGCATGTCAACTTGTACTAGAAGCTGCAACCATGGGTCACGGTGGAGAAATATTTGTATTTGACATGGGTGAATCTGTAAAAATATATGATTTGGCTAAAAACATGATTATACTATCTGGACTAAGATTTCCAGAAGATATTGATATTCAAATTTGCGGCTTAAGACCCGGAGAAAAAATATACGAAGAGTTATTAGCAGATGGTGAAAACACGAGACCTACATATCACGAAAAAATCATGATAGCCAGAACAAAACAGATTGACGTACTGAGTATTAGTGATAAAATATCTAATTTGTGCACGGTAAGTTCAAAATCACAAAATCTAGAAATAGTAGCCTTAATTAAGGATATTATTCCAGAATATATTTCTAACAACTCTAAATACGAAGTCTTAGACTCTAAAAAATAAATACAACCAAATCAAACTAAATATGACACATCAATATTTAAAAGACCTATCTAAATCACTAATTATTTTTTACTGCATGATACTATTATCATCATGTGGTTCTAGAAAAGACTTGGTATACTTTCAGGATGAACCTGTAACAAATCAAAATCTAAGTCAGTTAGACAATAATTCTGAAATACAATATAAACCAAATGATATATTAACTATAGATGTCTCTGCTGAAAACATTGCGTCTATAGCTGCATTTAACCTTCCCGCTGTAGCATACAACACTGCTGGTGGTGCTCTGAACCAGCCTACAATGTTAAGGCAAACTTATCTTATAGATGTACAAGGCAATATTGAATTCCCTGTAATTGGAACCATTAAAATGGGTGGTCTTTCAAGGCAAGAAGCAACTTCTATGCTTAAAGAAAAAATTGGTATATATGTTAAAGAATTTATTGTTAATATACGTCTTATAAATTTCACTATAACTGTTTTAGGTGAAGTCAATAGACCTGGTGCTTATACGGTTCAAGGTGAACGTATATCTCTAACACAAGCCTTGGGTTTAGCAGGAGATTTAACAATTTATGGAAAAAGAAATAATGTATTTTTAGTTCGTGAAATTGATGGAAAAAAGAAATATGCAAAATATGATTTAACCTCAATTAATGTGGTCAACTCTCCCGTTTATTATTTGTCCCAAAATGACCTTATTTATGTTGAACCGAACAGCGCAAGAATTAAAACATCAACCTATAATCCAAATACAGGTTTATTAATCTCTGCAGTATCAACTCTAGCTACAATTGCCGCAATCTTTTTATTTAGAAACTAATAAAGTTTAAAACTCATCATGTCGCAAAGCCCACTTAAAAATAAAGATACCATTATAAATTTAATGGAGTTATACGTCTCAAAATGGAAAATCATTCTAGTTTGTTTGTTAATTGCTATGGCTATTGCTTTTGTAAAGATTAGGTACAGTACCTTTCTATACCAAGCAAATGCTACTATAAAATTAAAAGAAGACGAGAACTCACGAAGTTTATCTGAAATTTCTTCACTACAAAATGGTGGTTTTGGAAGCCCTCTACCAAACGTCATAGACGAAATAGAAATTATTAAATCAAGATCTATTATTACAGAGGTGGTAAAAGATCTTAAGTTAAATACACGATGTTATGTGACTGGTATGGTCAAAAAAGCGGAGATTTATTCAAATCCGCCAGTGAATATTAATTTTTTCATGAATGATTCTATAATTGAAAACATCAACAAATCACTGTTTATTCAAATTGTGTCCGCTCAAAAATATGAGTTATCAAATGTAGATACACATAACTTTTTAGAATTTGATGAAGGTGAAACAACAACATATAGTTTTGGTGATAAAGTAAGTTTATCATTCGGAGAATTCGTTATAACACCAAATATAGGTACATATGGATCAAGTCCTGGTTCTTTTATTGAACTTAATATGAGTCCGGTTCACAGCGTTGTTGAATCTTATCTTTCTAGCATAAAAATTAGTACTACAGAAAAATCAAACGTCATAAAATTATCGCTTAACGAGAGTATAAAGGAAAAAGCACGTCTCATACTCAATAAAGTCATTGAAAAATATAATGAAGATGTTATAAAAGATAAAGAGAAAATTGTTCAAATTACTTCCGATTTTATAACCAATCGATTAAACGTTGTATCTAATGAATTAGAACAAGTTGATTTTACTGCAGAAAACCTTCAAAAAAACAATAGACTTACTGCTTTAGGATCACAATCTAATATCTTTTTAGAAAGCGAGCGCGAAACTGGATCTAAAATAAGCCAAACTAGTAATCAATTACAGTTGGCTCAATATATGAGTGATCATATTAATAACAATGAAAGTGATACTGATTTATTGCCCGCAGACGTTGGTATTACCGATAGTAATGTCTCACAAATCACAAAGAGTTATAACGAATTGGTGTTAAGACGTGATCAAATTCTAAAAAATTCAAGTGAAAAAAATCCAACCGTAGTTAATTTGAACAATCAGATTGATGCTCTAAAAGTTAATCTTAATCAAAGTATAGAAAACATTATATCTACTAATCAAATTACACTTGATAATTTAAATAGAGAGAATTCTATAATTCGTGGTCAAATTTACTCTGCTCCTACTAAAGAAAGACAGTTTAGAGACATCAAGCGTCAGCAAGATATTAAAGAATCATTGTATCTGTATTTATTAGAAAAGCGCGAAGAGACCGCCATTACATTGGGTATGTCTTCTGCTAACGCAAAAGTCATAGATCTTGCCTACACAAATGATAATCCTATTTCGCCAAATAAACAAATCATTTATCTGGCTGCTATGCTCATAGGACTTTTTATTCCTGTTGCACTTATTTATGTAAGGGATTTAGTTGATAATAAAGTACACACTAAAGAAGATGTGCAACGCTTTATTAAAGCTCCGTTTATTGGAGATATTCCTAAAGGGGAAAGTAAACTTCAAGTCGTAAAAAAAGTAGATTACTCTCCAAAAGCAGAAGCCTTTAGAATCATTAGAAGTAATATTAATTTTATGCTTCAAAAAAATGATAGTCCTTGTAAAACTATTTTTGTGACATCCACAGTAGCTCAAGAAGGCAAATCACATACATCAACCAACCTAGCTAGTTCATTTTCGTTTTCAGGAAAAAAAGTATTACTTGTAGAAACAGATATACGTGTACCTAAAGTTAACGATTATTTGAAAATATCGCCAAAAAACGGACTTACAGATTTTATCTCAGACAAAAGTCTTTCTATTAAAGATGTTACTATAAAAGCACCTGATAATGAATTCTTAGATGTCATACCTTCGGGAACAATACCACCAAATCCTGCCGAATTACTAATGAGTGATCGGATAAATTATCTTTTTGAAAATATAAAAAAGAACTACGATTACATCATCGTTGATACTGCTGCTGTTGGTTTAGTAACAGATACGCTTATTATAAGTGATCATGCAGATATGTTTGTTTATGTCGTTAGCGCTAATAATATTGACAAGCGCCAATTACACATTGCACAAACCATGTATGAAGAAAAGCGTCTACATAATATGGTTACACTTTTAAATAGTAGCATTACAAAAAAAGGCTATGGTTATGGCTATGGAAACAATCCAGGACGTAAGAAAAAATGGTATAACCCATTCAAAAATTAGAAACACTTAAATAGAAATCCGTAATGTTAACTTTGCGGATTTTTTTATACCTATTATTTGCGTCGTCTGTTTTCCTGTTTTATGAGATTTAGTTCTCTACTGGTTTGTCCTGCGACAGACGTGTTTTCTTCTGCTCGTCTAATCAAGTAAGGCATCACATCCTTTACAGGGCCAAAAGGGACATATTTAGCAACGTTATAACCTTGCGCTGCAAGATTGAAGCTTATATTATCACTCATCCCATAGAGCTGTCCAAACCAAACATTATTATCTGTTTTCTCAATTCCCATATCTGCCATCATTTTCATAGCGAGATAACAACTCTGTTCGTTATGGGTGCCTATAAAAAGGGAAATGTCATTTAAATTATTTAATATGTACGTCATACACGCATCAAAATTCTCATCTGTAACTTGTTTATTATCACAAATAGGTGATTTATATCCCATCTTTTCTGCCCTATTACGCTCTTTTTCCATGTAAGCACCACGTACGATTTTAAAACCAATTTTAAAGCTACCTGCCTTGGCACGCTCATGAAGCGACTTCAAATAGTCTAATCTGTCCCAACGATAAGTCTGTAAGGTATTATAAACAATAGGCTTTGTCGTATTGTATTTACGCATCATCTCTTCACAAAGATTGTCTGCAGCATCTTGCATCCAACTTTCTTCGCCATCAATTAAAACTTCAATATCGTTCTCTTTTGCAAGCTTACACACGCTATCAAAACGGGCCACAACTCTATCCCATTCCTTCTGCTCATCGATAGTCAAAACGTTTCCTTCCCCTATTTTTTGATACAAATGAAAACGTCCAAAACCCGTTGGTTTAAAAACAACAATTGGCATTGCTTCTTTTTCATCTGCAAACCTAATAATCTTTAGAATTTTATCTCTACAGTCGTCAAATGCAGATTCCTCTTCCTTCCCTTCTACCGAGTAATCCAAAACAGAACTTACGCCTTTCGTAAACATAATATCAATAATAGGTCCACAATCTTCCTCATTCACTCCTCCACAAAAGTGATCAAAAACCGTAGCGCGTATCAATCCCTCAACTGGTAAGTTTGCCTTCAGTGCAAAATTTGTAGCTGCAGCACCTATTCTCACCAATGGTTGATAAGAAATCATCTTAAATAAGAAATAAGCACGTTGTAACTGTGAATCGGTTTTGAGTGCAAAAGCGACATTAGTATCATCAAAAAGTGTGGTTGTATTCATACATTAAAAATATATTGCAAAAATATATTATTCAGTAGGTAATATGTTATTAAAAGTTGCTAATTTTCAGCATGAATTCGATTGCAACCAAAACATACACCGTTCATTTTAATACAAAAGCATACACAGAGCTTAATAACTATTTAGAACACAACAAGTTCTCTAAAATTTTTATTTTAGTAGACACCAATACACATGACAATTGTTTGGCTAAATTCATGGCACAATTACAAACTAAAATCATCATAGAAATTATAGAGATTGATGCTGGCGAGCAAAACAAAACTATAGACACTTGTGTTGGTGTTTGGAATGCGTTGTCAGATTTAGGTGCAGACCGTAAAAGTCTTATACTTAATCTTGGTGGTGGTGTCGTAACAGATCTTGGAGGCTTCGTCGCTTGTACCTTTAAAAGAGGTATCAAATACATTAATATCCCAACCTCATTATTGGCGATGGTTGACGCATCTGTTGGCGGAAAAACTGGTGTAGATCTTGGTGCTATAAAAAACCAAGTTGGTGTAATAAGCTCAGGTGATATGGTCATCATTGACACCTCTTATTTGGATACGCTACCTCAAAATCAAATGAAATCTGGTTTAGCTGAAATGCTAAAACACGGTCTCATCGTCGATAAAAACTATTTTGATAAACTGATTGATTTATCCAAACTCACACTCAACGATCTAGACGAACTAATTCACGAGTCTATAGAAATCAAGAAAACCGTCGTTACCAAAGACCCATTGGAGCAAAACGAGCGCAAACATCTTAATTTTGGTCACACTTTAGGTCATGCTATAGAATCTTATTTTTTAAGTCATCCCGAAAAGGAAGAATTATTACATGGAGAAGCTATTGCTATTGGGATGATCTTAGAATGTTTTATTTCTGCGGAAATTCTAAACCTACCAAAACAAGATCTAGAATACATTACTAAAGCTATAAAAAGCATCTATAAACCTGTGACGATTAACTCATCAGATTATGACGCAATCATTGACTTGCTGAAATACGATAAGAAAAACGAGCATGGGAATATCAATTTTGTATTACTAGACGGCATCGGGAAACCTAAAATTGATTGCTTAGTGGATAACGAATTGATTGTTAAAAGTTTTGAGTACTACAAGATATAGTAATACGAAACATCTACTGGACAGAACACACATCTTACATGATGTTTATAGGTTCATAAGCTAATATATGAACAACACTCTATTTTATTCAATACTCGTGTGAATTATAATATTTAATATTAGCTCTTTTATTGTTTAATTCAATGTCCGAATCTCAGCCAATAAATTGCTTAAACATTGATATTAAGGATACTTATTTGTGTATTCCAAAATCGCCTATTTATGTCTTACTCGCCTTTGGCGCATTACTCGGAAATATAATGTTCTTTAAGAGTGAAATTTGGATAAAAGACTAAGAGCCAGCACGAAATTAAAAAATGGAGAGTAAATTGTTATGTCTATGCATGCTCGTAAAATCATACAGATTTTCCTAAGACTCGTTTTCTTTTGCTAATTTAGACCTAGCCAACGTAACTAACTATACGTAAATTAGTTTTAAATCATTAAAAAACAACTACCATGAAAAGAATATCTGTAATTTTTATAGTACTACTCATTTTCTCACAGTCTTACGCACAAAAACCACGAGCTAGAGACTTGGGTATTCCCTTTGTTGGTACAACAGGAGAATTCAATGCTATTACAGATGTTAAAGACGTTGAAGTAGGATACAGTACTATTATTTCAGGAACAGGAGAAAATACAGTTGGCAAAGGACCTATTAGAACTGGAGTTACTGCCATATTTCCGAGAGGAAAAGCCAAAAAATTTAGCCCAGTTTATGCCAACTGGTATAGTCTTAATGGCAATGGAGAAATGACCGGTACGACTTGGGTTACAGAATCTGGTTTTTTAGAAACGCCCATTATGATTACGAACACTAATAGTGTTGGAGTTGTTAGAGATGCAGTATTAAAATGGTACGTAGATACAGACTGGTATAGTGGAGAAGATTGGTGGTACACTTATCCTGTAGTTGCCGAAACTTATGATGGCTTCCTTAATGATATCTATGGTTTTCATGTTAAAGAAGAACACGTTTTAGAAGCCATAGAAAATTCAACGAGTGGTAAAATTGCCGAAGGAAATGTTGGTGGAGGGACAGGAATGATGTGCTTAGGCTATAAAGGAGGTACAGGAACGTCTTCAAGAGTTTTTAAAATAAAAGATTCAACCTATACTGTTGGAGCTATTGTTCAATCTAATTTTGGGGCCAAAAGAAACTTATCAATCGCAGGTGTTCCCATTGGAATTGAATTAAAAGACAGCTTGAATTATGAATTTAATGCGCCACCAAAATCAAGAAGACAAGAAGGAGATGGATCTATTATAGTAATTATAGCAACAGATGTACCCCTTTTACCCCATCAACTAAAAAGAATTGCACAAAGAATTCCTCTAGGAGTCGGCATTGTAGGCGGACGAGGAAGCAATGGTTCAGGAGATATTTTTTTAGCCTTCTCTACAGCTAATGAAAATGCCTTTAATAGAGATGAAACAACAACCGTACAATCAATGCCCAACGATCTACTAATGCCGGTTTTTGAGGCAACTGTTCAAGTCGTTGAAGAAGCAATTATCAATGCCATGATAGCAGCTGAGACTATGGAAGGCATTAACCAAAATAAGGTATATGCTCTACCGCATGAATTACTGATTAAAATCTTAAAGAAATACAATCGACTAGAAGAGTAATGTGATAGAAACACGTATGTAATTAATTATTAAGACCTTGCATAATCTAAAAACCGTTAATAACTCGCAACAATTCTCACTAAAAAAACACCTGTAATTTACTATTTTGCAGTACTATTTATAAGTCAAAATTTATTGCATAAATGAAAGTCTGCATTGCCGAAAAACCTAGCGTAGCTCGAGAAATCGCGCAAGTTCTTGGTGCCACCACAAAACGTGACGGCTACTATGAAGGCAACGGCTATGCAGTGACCTATACCTTTGGTCACCTATGCACACTTATGGAACCCAGCGACTACAGACCGTATTGGAAAAGTTGGGATCTTAATAATTTACCGATGCTTCCAGAAAAGTTTAAGATTAAAGTCACTAATAATTCCGGAATTCAAAAGCAGTTCAAAATTGTCAAATCACTGTTTGATAAGGCTGATTTGGTCATCAATTGTGGTGATGCTGGAACAGAAGGAGAACTCATACAGCGTTGGGTTTTAGATCAAGCTAATTACAAAGGAAAGGTACAACGCCTTTGGATTTCTTCCTTAACAACAGAAGCTATTAAAGAAGGTTTTAATAATCTCAAGGATTCTAAAGATTACGACAACCTCTACTATGCAGGCTATTCTCGTGCAATTGGCGATTGGCTTTTAGGCATGAATGCAACGCGTTTATACACTGTGAAACACGGTGGTTATAAGCAAGTGCTTTCGGTTGGTCGTGTACAAACACCAACATTGGCGATGGTTGTCAGCCGTTTTAAAGACATTGAAAACTTTAAGCCTCAACCGTATTGGGAATTACAAACCATGTATCGTGATACCCTATTTACTTATGAAGACGGTCGTTTTCTCAAGATGGAAGATGGAGCAATTCTAGCTAATAAAGTTAAAGAAGATGATTTTGAGATAGTTTCTACCACAAAAAAGAAGGGAAAAGAATACGCTCCAAAACTTTTTGATCTTACAGGTTTACAAGTGTATTGTAATACAAAGTTCGGGTTTTCTGCAGATGAAACTCTAAAAATTGTTCAGAAATTATACGAGCAAAAAGCAGTAACCTACCCAAGAGTTGATACCACGTTTTTACCAAATGATGTCTATCCTAAAGTTCAAGGTATTCTTGCTAAACTCACAAGTTATGCGGAGTTAACACAACCTCTTTTAGGTAAAAAAATAAAGAAATCGGCCAAAGTATTTAATGACAAAAAAGTAACCGATCACCATGCCATTATCCCAACAGGAATGGAGATCAACCTGCAATACAACCAACAGCAGGTTTATGATATTATCGTCAAACGCTTTATAGCTGTTTTCTATCCAGATTGCGATGTTTCAAATACAACTGTTATTGGAAAAGCTGCAGATGTCAATTTTAAAACCACTGGGAAAGAGATTTTAAAAAACGGTTGGAAAGTTGTTTTTAAATTCGGAAAGTCGCTATCATCAAATGCTTTTGATAAAGATACCTTACCCACATTTATAGCAAATGAAAAAGGACCTCACCAACCTTCGTTTTTGGAGAAACAAACGAAACCACCAAATCAATTTACAGAAGCCTCACTCCTACGTGCAATGGAAACTGCAGGCAAGCAAGTTGATGATGACGAACTCAGAGATTTAATGAAAGAAAACGGAATTGGGAGACCGTCAACACGAGCAAATATAATAGAAACCTTATTTAAGCGTCAGTACATTAAGCGCAACAAAAAGCAACTCATTCCCACCGTTACAGGTATTGCGCTAATTGATACAATACAGAGTGAATTATTGAAATCTGCTGAGCTTACAGGTCGTTGGGAAAAACAACTTAAAGACATAGAAAAAGGTAAATATAGCGCAAGTCTCTTCATAAAGAATATGAAAAAAATGGTAGATGAATTGGTCTATGAAGTTCGTAGTGAAACCAAGCGTGCCAATATATCACAAGCTACAGTTGTAAAGCAACGACAAACTAAAACTAAAGTTACTACTGGTATTACATCGGAAATGTGCCCTAAATGTAAAAAAGGATCTATTTTAAAAGGGAAATCGGCTTATGGTTGTAGCGCCTTTAAAACTGGATGTCATTTTGTGTTGCCTTTTGAAAACTTTGGAAAAAAAATATCTGAAAAGCAATTCATCAGACTATTACAAAAAGGATCAACCGTAAATTTAAAGGGTTTTACTTCGGAAACGGGAACTACCGAAGGTTTGTTGCGTTTTGATGATAGCTTTAAACTGGTTTTAGAAGCGAAAAAAGGAAAGACTAAAATTTCCGAAGACAATAAACAAGCACAAAAATCAGATGCGATTAATTGCCCGAAATGTAGCAAAGGAAACATTATTAAAGGCAAAACAGCTTATGGTTGCAGTCATTATAAAACAGGTTGTGATTTCAAGATGACATTTGATACAATTAGAGAAAAAGCAAAAGACAGAAAACTCACTAAGGAATTGGTTTATTCTATCTTAAAAGGCGGGAACTAGTATGGAGCATCATCATTTCAAACTCTTTAAACCTTATGGGTATTTGAGTCAGTTTCAAACCAATGCCAAACATGAAATAAACAAGAAATTTTTAGGAGAATTACATGATTTTCCAGAAGGCGCGATGGCGATTGGTAGGCTAGACAAAGACTCAGAGGGTCTACTCTTAGTCACAACAAATGGTAAGGTGAGTTATGAAATTACCAGCTCAAAAACTGATAAAGAGTATTATGTACAAGTAGATGGTGAAATTACACCAGAGGCTATAATTCTATTACAAAACGGTATTGAAATTAGTCACCAAAGCGAAACCTATCTCACGAAACCTTGCACAGCTTTTAAATTACAATCTATTCCAGATTTCCCGGAGCGTGCTAAAAAAATTCGTGACGAACGCCATGGAAGAACTACGTGGATCTCATTAACGATTAATGAAGGTAAATTTAGACAAGTCAGAAAAATGACTGCTGCGGTTGGTTTTCCAACCTTGCGATTAGTGAGGATTCGGATTGGAAAAATCACTTTAGACGGTTTAAAAATGGGAACCGTTACAGAATTAGAAGCTATTGTATAAAAAAAGTCAACATTGAAAATTATCAATCTTGACTTTTTGTAATATTAATTACATATATGTAAACATATGTTTAATACAGCATTTAAATTACTTTCACACGAACCGCATTCATTCCGCGATTCCCTTTCTCTAATTCAAACTGTACTTTGTCGTTTTCGTTTATCTCGTCTATTAAACCACTAACGTGACAAAAGTATTTTTCTTGGTCATCAGTATCAATAATGAAACCAAAACCTTTGGAGTGATCAAAGAAAGATACTTTTCCTTTTCTAATTGGATCGTATTCTTCTTCTTCGATATCTTCTTTCTTAGGCACACCTAGAACGATGTTTTTTGCCTTTACTTTAACTTTGTCAGCTGGATCTGGTGGAGTATCTGTTAGATTCCCAAACTGATCGACGTAAGCAAATGGGATGCTACCTGCTCCTCCATTTTCATCTTTCTCATTCTTACGCGCATCCATCTTTTTACGCTTATCCTCACGCTTTTTTAAGCGTTTCTTTTCTTTTTCACTTTTACTAAATGTCTGTTGCGACTTTGCCATTCTTTATATTCTGTGTTGTTTTTAAATGTAGTGTTTAAAAATTTGTTTGTCAAAGATACGCTATATCTGTGAATTTATCAAAATCATTAAATAATATAGTTAACAAACGTTAAAATATTTTTTTTTAATAGTCTTACTATTATATTTGCGTGTAAATAATTTTGACATGAACAATTTACTATCAAACCTTAAAATTGATATCAATTATAAGATCTATTTAAAAGACCCTCAATCTTCAGATTTAGGCAAACGTATTATTGAGCATAGTATCAAACTTATTAATGAAATTGGTTTTGATAGCTTCACATTTAAAAAACTAGGAACCATTATTGGATCTAATGAAAGCTCAATTTATAGATATTTTGACAGCAAACATAAACTCCTACTTTATTTAACATCTTGGTATTGGGCTTGGCTAGAATATCAGTTGGTTTTTTCTATCATAAATATATCTGATGCTAATGTAAAACTAGAAAAAGCTATTAATATTTTAACGAGAACTATTGAGTCTGATTCAACATTTTATCACATAGATGAAGTCATTTTAAGTCGTGTTGTTATCAATGAATATTCTAAATCGTATTTAACCAAAGAAGTTGACGATGAAAATAAGGATGGTTATTTTTCAATTTATAAACGCTTGGTAAGCCGATTACATGATTTGATTATTGAGGTAGATGCTTCGTATAAATATCCACATAGCCTAGCTAGTACTGTTATTGAAGGCGCACTTCATCAACATTTCTTGATAGATCATTTCAAGTCATTAACAGATTGTGATGAGCAGACGCAACCTTCAGATTATTTTAAACATTTAGTTTCTAATGCCTTAAACAACAACTAATGACGAAAACAATTTTAACTTCTTGGCAACGCCTAGTTGGGCTTTTAAAATTAGATAGAAAAGACATCAGACAGGTGTTTTATTATGCCATTTTTGCAGGCGTAGTGAACTTATCACTTCCTTTAGGTATTCAAGCAATTATCAATCTTATCCAAGGTGCTCAAATAAGTAGTTCTTGGATCGTACTCGTTATTTTAGTAACGATTGGAGTTGCATTTGTTGGTGTACTTCAACTCATGCAAATGCGTATTATTGAGAATGTTCAGCAAAAAATATTTACAAGATCATCTTTTGAATTTACTTATCGATTTCCTAAGATGAAAATGAGCGAATTACGTAATTATTATCCACCAGAATTAGCAAACCGTTTTTTTGACACACTAACGGTACAAAAAGGATTATCAAAAATATTAATTGATTTTCCTGCTGCTCTGCTGCAAATCATTTTTGGATTGATGCTCCTTTCTTTATATCACCCATTTTTTATTATCTATGGAATTTTGCTCATCCTTTTAATTTACATCGTATTCAAATATTCTGCTCAAAAGGGTTTAGATACTAGTTTAGATGAGTCAAAGCAAAAATATAAAGTAGCGCACTGGATTCAAGAGGTCGCAAGATCTATCTTAAGCTTTAAATTGTCTGGCAGAACCAATTTAGCCCTTCAAAAAAATGATGAGCTTGTATCTAATTATCTTGATGCTCGTGAAAGTCATTTTAGAGTCTTAGTGCAACAATTTATTAAACTCATAGGTTTCAAAATCTTAGTAACAGCAGGATTGTTGGTTATTGGTGGTTTTCTAGTATTGAGTCAAGAAATGAACATTGGTCAATTTGTAGCTGCGGAAATTATTATACTTTTGGTTATTAATTCTGTTGAAAAATTAATCTTAGGTCTAGAATCATTTTATGATGTTTTAACATCTATTGAAAAACTAGGACAAGTCGTTGATAAAGAATTAGAATCACAAGATGGCGGAAGCATAAATGAAACAAAGCCGTTTAAAGTAGAACTCGAGGATTTGAGTTACAAAGTTCCTAATATAATGAGACCAATAATTAATGGCATATCCTTAAAAATTGACGCTCAAGATCGCATTATGATTCATGGATCTCATGGCTCCGGAAAAACAACATTATTAAAATTAATAGCTGGTATAAACCAACCTACTTCTGGTGTGATTTATGTTAATGAAGTTGCAATACAAGGTATTAAATTAAATAATTACAGAGCACTTATTGGACAATCCTTGCCAGAGGAATCCCCTTTTGAAGGTACTATTAGAGAGAACTTAACCTTTGGAAATCTAACTATTACTGATGACGAAATTGATTATGTTTTAGAAAAAATAAAACTGGTGAATTTTGTAAAATCTCAAGCCAAAGGTTTGAACACTATACTATCTCCCGAAGGCAAAAGACTGTCTTCTACGGTATCTAAAAAAATAATATTAGCAAGAAGCATACTTAAAAAACCTAAATTATTATTACTTAAAGATCCTTTAGATCAGTTTGAAAAATTAGAAGCTAAAAGTATTATGGAATTTTTGACACATAAAAACAATCCTTGGTCTTTAGTTGTAGTGAGCTACAATATGGATTGGAAAACGAATTGTACAAGAATTGTGAATTTAGAACAAGGTAAAATAGTATCAAACCTTTAAGATTATGTTAAACATTTCAAATAATAAATTAAATACAAAAATTGATTTATCAAAATATAAATCAGCACAAAAAGTATTTCATAAAAGGCATTTTAAGCATTTTAATCGTTTCTTAAAGGCCTTTGCTATAGTTGTTTTTATAACTATGTTTTTACCTTGGACGCAAAACATAAATAGTCGCGGCAGAGTGACAACATTAACACCAGATCAAAGACCACAAACCATACAATCCCCTATTCCAGGACGAATAGAAAAATGGCATGTTAGAGAAGGTGATTTTGTAAAGAAGGGAGATACGATATTATTCATTTCCGAAGTGAAAAACGAATACTTTGATCCTGATCTTGTGAATAGAACAGGTCAACAAATAAAAGCAAAAGAGGCCTCTGTGAATTCCTATGGATTTAAAGTTAATGCGCTTAATAACCAAATAGGTGCATTAAGCAGAGAGCGTCAATTAAAATTAGAGCAAGCTGAAAATAAATTATTACAATCTAAATTAAAAGTACAAAGCGATAGTAATGATTTGGTAGCAGTCATAATTGATTTAAGTATTGCTGAAAGACAAATTGGAGCCATACAAAATCTGTATGACGAAGATTTAAAATCTTTAACAGAATTAGAAGAAAAGCGTTCAAAATTTCAAGAGAAACAAGCTAAACGTATATCACAAGAGAATAAATTTTTAGTTGCTAAAAATGAAGTGATTAATGCTAAAGTTGAGATTAATCGAGTGAGAGCGGAATATGCAGAGAAAATATCAAAAGCACAAAGTGATAAATTTACAGCAGAGTCTAACGGTTTTGATGCCGAAGCTCAAGTCACAAAGTTAGAAAGTGACTTTACAAGCTATGAAATTCGCAATGATATGTACTACATCAAAGCACCACAAAATGGTTACATCAATAAAGCTATAATAGGCGGTATTGGAGAGACCTTTAAAGAAGGTCAACGTTTAGTTGGTATTATGCCTTCAGATTACGATTTAGCTGTAGAAACCTTTGTTAATCCTATAGATTTACCTCTTATTCATCTCAATGAAAAAGTACGTGTTCAGTTTGATGGCTGGCCTGCAATTATTTTTAGTGGCTGGCCTAATGTTTCCTACGGAACGTATGGCGCAAAAGTCGTTGCCATAGAAAATTTTATTAGTGAAAACGGGAAATTTAGAATCCTATTAGCACCAGATGAAACAGATCATGAATGGCCTGAAGCAATACGAGTGGGCTCTGGCGCAAAAACAATTGCACTTTTGGAAGATGTGCCAATATGGTTTGAATTATGGAGAAACCTTAACGGATTTCCACCAAATTATTATCAGCCAGAAGATGGCACTACAACCAAAAAAGATCAATAAAAATGAATACATATATAACATTAATCGTTGTATTTATCACGTCGTTGTCATTTGCGCAAACACAGGATTCAATAACGTTAAGTTTTAGTGAGTATTTAGGATATGTGAAAAAATTTCACCCCATAGCTAAGCAAGCAGAATTGACAATACAAATTGGTCAAGCAAATTTGATGAAAGCTCGTGGTGCATTTGACCCTAATATTGAAGTAGATAACGAACGTAAAAAGTTTAAAAATATAGAATATTTTGACCAATTAAATGCGACATTTAAAGTCCCAACTTGGTATGGCATTGAGCTTAAAGGAAACTTTGAGCAAAATGAGGGTGTTTTTTTAAATCCGCAGGCAGATGTTCCTAATGACGGATTGTATAGTGCAGGAATTTCGGCATCCTTAGGGCAAGGTTTCTTTATTAATCAGCGCATGGCGGATTTAAGAAAAGCCAAGTTTTTTAGAGAGCAAACCGTTGCAGATCGAGAAATCCTTGTCAATCAAATATTATTTGACGCTTCTCTCGCCTACTTTAATTGGCTACAAGCTTATAACGAAACTAGAATTTACGAGCAGTTTTTAGAGAATTCAAAAATCAGATTTAAAGGCGTTAAATTAAGTGCAGAGAATGGTGATAAAGCAGCAATTGACTCTATTGAAGCGGGAATTACAGTAAAAAATAGAACGCTAGGCTTAGAACAAGCTAGAGTAAAAGTAATGAAAGCGACATTAGAATTGTCAACCTATTTGTGGCTTAATGATGAGATTCCTATAGAATTGCAACCCAACGTCATTCCCGATGCTTTTATTGAAGACTCTGTTGATGACGTGTTGGAGATTTCAGGAGTACCGCTTGTCGCTTTTGTTTTAGAAAACCACCCAAAACTACGCTCTCTAAATTATAAATTTCAAGGCTTAGAAGTTGACAAGCAACTGAAAGCTAACAAATTACTTCCTAAGATAGACATACAGTATAATTTTTTAACCCAAGAGGCAGATATTGCACGATCGTTTAATACGAATCAATATAAAGGTGGGTTTAGTATTGCCTTTCCACTTTTTCTTCGAAAAGAACGCGGTGATTTAAGACTCGCTAAGTTTAAACTTCAAGATGCACGTTTTGATATTAGTAATGCTAAAATTACGATCCAAAATAAAGTATTAGCAATTTATAGAGAATTAGAATCTTTTGAAACTCAAAATGATCTTATAGAAGATATTGTTAAAGATTATGCAACAATGCTTAATGCTGAAGAACGCAAATTTAGTTTTGGTGAAAGCTCGTTATTTCTAATTAATTCTAGAGAGAAGAGTTTAATTGATAACCAATTGAAAGCTATAGAACTTCAAAATAAATATTTGAAAGCAAAAGCAAAACTATTTAATAGCCTGTCTAGAGATTTAGAAAACCTTTAATTTTGTTTTGGAATTTTTTCAGTAATTGGATTGGCATCTTTAAGAACCATTACTGTGGCTTTCACACCTGTAAGAAGATTCCATTTTTTTGAAGACACTAAATTCCCGTTATCATCATAGACAATAAACTCTGCAGTATTAGGTCCAGAGTCCCCTTGATTCAAAGCGAGAAATTCAATTTTATTACTACCTACACTTAAATTCACATTAAACCCTTTATAGCCTCCTGTTAAAACTAATCTTGGAATAATAATATCATCATTTACTTTAACTTGAACTATATCTCCATCTGGAAATTCATGATCTCGACAAACAATTCTAACAAAGGCGCCATTACTTCTTATTTCGCCTAGAAAGACATCTGCCATAGTCTCAATTTTGAGTCCTTGTTCTACTGCGACTTTATTAAAACGTTTCTCAAACATTTCTCCAGGATTTAGTAATCCGTTGTCATCAATCATAGAAAATTCTTTCTTAGGCTTCGTTATTGAAACGTTACTTTCGTTAGGAATAGTAATCCCTGAAATATTTTTTTTGATTTGGGTAATACCTATTTTAGAGTTAGGCTTGATATCTAGTTTTACAGAAGTCGTATCCTTTTTTTCTGTTTCTTTTGCGGGAATTTTTATTGATTTTTTTTCACTGTTGTCTGGTTGCCCAAAGGTTTGCAACGCGAAAAAAGAAAAAAGTAATAGGATGATCTTGTGTTTCATCATTAAAATAGTTTGACATGGTCAATTCAAAAACTATACCTAGTTTCAAAAGTAACGTGTTTAAAGCTTTATTATTTAAATAATACGTTAAAACTTTCCGTTGAAACTCAAACGAAGTTTTCGGGTATACTCCTCTAACAACCACTCCTTATAATTTTTAGTGCTGTTCATGATACAATAACAATACTGTTTGATGCGGTAACAAATATCATCGTGTAATAGCTTAGAAAGTGCTCTAGCTTCAAATACATCTTCACTATTTGCAATAACAAGTTTAGAGTGTTGAGCAATACTATTTTCTATAGCTTGCATTGACTTTTTACCTTCTCGAGTGACCTTTTTATACTCTACTTTAATATCAAAATCATCATTTGGATTTTTCTTAAAACGTTTTTTAAGTGAGTCTGGCATTGCGTATACAAATTCACGTTCAATGTCTTCGTCATGACGAAGATTCTCTAAGTAAAAATCTGGATTCTTAAAAATATGTTGCCAATCTACCGGCTGACTCCACGGCCCGAATCGAATTGCATTATTTCCTAAATCTATAACTTTAAATGTGTTTTTATCACCACGAACCCTTGACCCTCTTCCAATCATCTGAAAATATAGCGTCAGTGATCGCGTAGCACGATTTAGGATTATAGATTCTACAGAAGGCTCATCAAAACCTGTAGTTAAAATACTTACAGACGATAAAATTCCGCCTGGTGTATTTTTAAACCATTTTAAAATATCCTTGCGTTCTTGTTTGTTGCATGTATTATCCAAATGTCGTACGTCATATCCAGCACGTTGAAATGTATAGTAGACTTCTTTAGAGGTGTTAATCCCGTTATTAAATATAAGCGTTTTTTTTCCTTTACAGAGTTCCTCATAGGCAAATAATAATTTGCCTTGCATTGCTGAATTCGTATATAATGCTTCAGAAGATTTTACGGTATAATCTCCGTTAATACCAATCTTTAATGAATTAAGCGATACATCGTAGTTGTATATTTCCGCAGATGCTAAAAAACCATTTTTTATTAAGGTCGAAATATTATCACCAACAATTAATTCTTTGTAATTGTCTTTCATGGGTAGCTTAATATTACTACTCAAAGGTGTTGCAGTAACCCCTAATATAAAGCAGTTTTCGAAAAACCCAAATAACTTTCTAAATGAGTTATAATGCGCTTCATCAATAATTACTAAACCAATATCCTCAAGATTTAACTTTCCGTCATTAAGCCGATTATTAAGCGTTTCTACCATTGCCACAAAACATTTGTACTGATCTTGGTCTGGTAACTCCTTTACTTTACTATTGATGATTTTGTTATTGACGCCAAAATTATTTAAAACCTTAGACGTTTGCTTGCACAACTCTATACGATGCGTTAAAATAACAACCTTCTTTTTGTGCTTTTTTATATATTGTCTAACTATTTCAGAAAAAATAACGGTTTTACCGCCACCTGTCGGCAATTGATATAATAAGTTATAATTATTGGGTGCCGCATCAAATACTTCAAAAATGCGCTTTAAATCGGCAATTTGATAGTCATAGAGACGCTTTTTCGTTTCTTTTTTTGACGATACTTGGAGACTTTCGGACATACAATTAATAGCTTCTGAAAAAAAAATTCTCACAAAATTACGTTATTACAAGGTTATCAAGGCATAATGTTCACAACAATTGAAAAGAAATATGCCCCTATTTGTGTTAAAATTTGTTAAATAAGTACTCTGTAATGCATAGTACTGTAACAAATCTACTTATCCATCGTCTTGTAAGTATAACATCAATCATATATGCTAAATTAATTTTAGTATTAAAACCAATTAGTATGAGAACTTTAAACAGGAATCAAATAACAAGTACAATAACTGAATCAAGAATTTATACTTGGAATAAAAAGAGACGTTATAGATAATTATCTATAACGACTAAATAGACATCAATCATTTATCAATCTGTACTGAACTTATTTCGGTATCAAAAAATTAAAAATCATGAGAACACTAAACAGTAATCAATTAACAAGTAGATCAATCGAAACACGAATTTTTACTTGGAACCAAAAAAGACGCTATAGATCATAAATCTATTTCAATTTTTCAATCTAAAAATCAATCTACCATGAGGGTATTAACTAGAATTATCAACACATCACACACAACTAGCGACGATTTAGACACGTTACGTAATCAGTAAAAGTAAATTAGTCACCAATCAAAATCTGTATTGAAATTCATTTCAATACATAATCCAAAAAGACCAGCAAACATTTAGTATGCTGGTCTTTTTGCGTTTATACTATTTTGTGGTATTGTTTTTGAGTTTGGAATTCTATTATTAACCATCTTTCGTGCTGAAAAGTATTTGGGATATAAACACTCACTATTATGAAAAGTTCAAGACGAGATTACCCAGAAGTCAATGCTGGATCCATGGCAGACATCGCATTTTTACTCCTTATTTTTTTTTTAGTAACAGCTGTTATACCGGATGATAAAGGGATTAATAGAAAATTACCGCCTCCGTGTGCACCAAATACAAATTGTACAGGTGCCCCAATTAGTCAACGTAACATTCTAGAAGTCAAAATCAATGCTAAAGACGAATTACTCGTAGAAAATGAGTCTATTTCTATCGACGAACTTAAAGACATTACAAAAGTATTCTTAAATAATAATGGTGATGGCTCTTGTGATTATTGTGTGGGTTTAAAAAATAAGAATCTATCTGACAACCCTAAAAAAGCGGTAGTCTCTTTAGCAAACAGTCAAGAAACGTCATATGATTTCTATATTAAAGTACAAGATGAAATAACTAAAGCCTATTATGAATTACGAAGTGATTATGCAACAACTACTTTAAAAAAACCATCTCATAAACTGACTATAGAAGAACTACAAACGGTAAAAAAAGCGTATCCCTTTATTTTGTCTGAAGCAGAAATTAAGGACTAAAATTATTGGGATTAAATCGAATCCTTTTCGATCTTAATTTCAATTCTATAACTGATGTTAACTTTGCGTCTACCCCATTTATTTGCCGACTTAACATCAGTGCCCATGTAAACGTCAATCTTATTTCTAAATCTCTTGTTCATTTTATCTTTGACCAAATACGTACCATCCAAGCCCTCAACTTTCACCAAGGTATTATGGCCTAGTCCGTTTTTTAGTAAATCTCTAGAGACTGCAATGTATTTTAGTCCTGATTTTAGACTATCACCAAAAGCTGTTATATGCGGATTAGAACTCGTTTGATATTCTAGAGAATTAAAAGCAGTAGCAGTCACCTTAATTGTTTTCCATTCATAAGGATTTCGTTCTGTTTTCTGGCAACTAAAAACAACGAAACCTAGTATGAATATTGCAAAACATATATTTGTAGTCCTTGAATTCATATATTAAATATAAGATTTTGTAAATTCACAATCAAAACGAAATCTAACTTTTATGAAATCTATCTTTTTTTTCTTATTCATTTTAATTATGGCTACCTCTTGTAAAAATGATACTAAATCAAACAATGATACATCAAATAATGATTCTATAGCTCTTATAGAGCGGGCTAAAGGTATTCATAAGCGTGTGATCACTTTGGATACACATTGTGATATAAATATAAAAAATTTTACAGATTCTATCAATTATACTCAAAACTTAGAATCTCAGGTTAATTTACCAAAAATGAAACTTGGAGGACTAGATGTTGCTTGGTTTATTGTATACACTGGGCAAGATACGCTAACCAATGAGGGCTATGAAAAAGCATACAAAAATGCCATGTCTAAGTTTGATGCCATTCATAAATTAGTCGAAGATATTGCTCCACACCAAATTGAATTGGCTTTAAACTCTGAGGATGTGCGTCGCATCTCAAAAAGCGGTAAAAAAGTGGCGATGATAGGGATAGAAAATGGTTATCCTGTAGGAACAGACATCTCTAATGTAGAGAAATTTTATAATCTTGGCGCACGTTATATGTCATTATCTCACAATGGTCATAGTCAATTATGTGATAGTAATACTGGTGAAGAAGACGATGTTTGGCTTCATAATGGATTAAGTGATTTAGGAAAAGACGTGGTTAAAGAAATGAACCGTTTAGGTATGATGATAGACGTGTCCCATCCTTCAAAAGAGTCAATGAAACAGATGATAGAACTGAGTAAAGCGCCAATTATTGCATCGCACTCTTCGGCTAGAGCCCTATGTAATCATAGCAGAAATTTGGATGATGAACAATTAGAATGGATGAAAGACAATGGTGGTGTCGTGCAAACTGTCGCATTTCAAACCTATATTAATACTGAAAAAAACGATGCCAGAAATGACGCTATAAAATCAATTCGAGAAGATGTTGCTGCATCATTAGGAACAACATGGTATGATTGGGGAGACATGATAATATTATCTGATGAAGATAAAGAAGCCTTCTATGATATTCGAGGTGAAATCATAACACTAGCTGATGAAAAAGCGACTAAAATGACTGAGTTTCCTGCTAAAGTAAATGTATCAGATTTTGTAGACCATATTGATTATCTGGTTAAAAAGATCGGAATTAAACATGTTGGAATTAGTAGTGATTTTGACGGTGGCGGAGGTGTTGAAGGCTGGAGTGATGCTTCAGAAACCTTTAATGTAACCTTAGAATTGGTTAAGCGTGGATACACCGAAACCGAAATCGAAATGCTTTGGAGTGGGAATTTATTAAGAGTTCTTGATGACGTTCAGGCTTTGGCTAACACGCAATCTTAAAAAAAATGTGCTTTTAAAAATTTATCACGTTAGCAACAATAACAGCTATTAACAACAGAATTAGAAGAGCATTCACCGATAATCCAATTATTTTTTTTACTGAAATTGGCTCTTTTAACCCTTTTATGCTAAATACAAAACTCGCTATTGCTGCTACAAAAACCAAAGACACAAAAAAGCTACTGACATAGGTATAAGTGTCTTCGGAAATGTTATCACGCACAGCGAGCACTTGAAACACAATACACATCCCAAAACACACAATAGTAAGGATTGCGAATTGAAAGGATTTGTTTGAGTTTTTGTTTGGGTTCATTGTTTTGCGCTATGCACTTTTAATAATTCTATTAGATTAAAGTATTTAAACGAAACTATTAAATAATCAATATCAGTAAACTACGCTATTTGTAAATTAGGGATTGGTGAATCTGTTCCTTCTGCTATTATTTTAAATTCTACATCTTTCAAATTTTCTTCTTGAGAAAAAGCTTTATTCAAATAAATATTTCCGAAGAAAAAAATAATTAATAATATAAAATGTTTTGTTTTCATGACTGTAATCAATCTAGTTTAATAAGCCAACAACTGCTTCAAAGCCTGTTCAAAACCTCCCTTAGCCATATACTGCTCTTCCAATTGTTCTATGAAAGGAATTGGTGTTTCCATACTAGCCACACGTTTTACAGGTGCATCTAATTGCTCAAAACAGTGTTCCATTATTAATGAAGAAATATCACTAGCAATACCTCCAAAAAGAGAATCTTCTTGTAAAATGATGGCTCTGCTTGTTTTCTTTACCGATTCAAAAATAGCATCTTTATCTAGCGGTTGTAAACTTCTTAAATCTATAAGATCGGCAGAAATATCTGGATTATTATCCAAAGTTTCTAAAGCCCAATGTACTCCTGCGCCATACGTTATGATGGTCACGTCGTTTCCTTCTTTAAGCAAAGCTGCCTTTCCTAAAGGAATCGTAAAATAATTGATGGGTACCTCTTGACGAATACGTCTATACAAAGCTTTATGCTCAAAAAATAAGACTGGATTTGGATCTTCAATAGCAGTTGCTAATAACCCTTTGGCATCATAAGGAAACGCTGGATATACTACTTTTAAACCTGGTGTCTTTGTAAACCAAGCTTCATTAGTTTGAGAATGAAATGGTCCTGCAGCAACACCGCCACCACATGGCATTCTTATCACAACATCTGCTTCTTGACCCCAACGGTAATGAGATTTTGCTAAATAATTAACGACTGGATTAAAACCAGACGTTACAAAATCTGCAAACTGCATTTCAACTATCGATTTTACACCTGCAATTGATAATCCCATTGCTGCTTCTACGATTGCAGATTCACAAATTGGCGTATTTCTTACTCGTTCTTTCCCAAACGCTTCGACAAAACCTTCGGTGATTTTAAAAACACCTCCATACTCTGCGACGTCTTGTCCCATAATGACCAAATCATTATGTTTTTCCATAGATTGTTTTAAGCCTTGAGAAATAGCATCTATTAATCGTAACTCCTCAGTTTTTGTGCTTGGTGTTGATTCTGTATACTGAAACGGTTTATATACATCATTTAACTCTGTTGCCTCATCAGCAATAATATCATCCTCATCATAGGCCAGTTGTAAATGCTCATTAATTTCGTCAAGTATCACTTCTCTAAAACCTTGATCTTCTTTTTCATTGAGTAAACGATTCTCCATCAAATACGCTCTAAAATTATCAACAGGGTCTTTTTTAGACCACTCTTTCATTAATTTTTCGGGAACATATTTTGTACCACTTGCCTCTTCATGACCTCTCATTCTAAAGGTTTTAAATTCAATTAAAATTGGTCTTGGATGTTTACGAATGCTTTCAGCTAATTTTTTAATAGTAGCATACACTTCTAGTATATTATTTCCATCGAGAATAAAAGATTCTATTCCGTAACCTTTACCTCTATCTGCTAAATCTTTACAATTATATTGTTCACTTGTTGGTGTTGATAATCCGTAGCCATTATTTTCAATACAGAATAACACCGGCAATTGCCAAACAGAAGCCACGTTCAATGCTTCATGAAAATCCCCTTCACTCGTTCCGCCTTCTCCTGTAAAAACAGCAGTGACAGTCTTTTTGTTTTTTAATAAACTCGCTAGGGCGATACCATCTGCAACACCTAATTGCGGACCTAAATGTGAAATCATTCCAATGAGATTAAACTCCTGACTACCGAAATGAAACGAACGATCGCGACCTTTTGTAAACCCATTAGCTTTTCCTTGCCATTGACTAAACAAACGATATAAAGGAATCTCTCGTGTTGTAAAAACACCTAAATTTCTATGCATCGGTAAAATATATTCGTCTTTTTGCATGGCCATAGTGACCCCTACAGAAATCGCTTCTTGTCCGATACCTGAGAACCATTTTGATATTTTACCTTGACGCAATAGAATGAGCATTTTCTCTTCTATCATGCGAGGTTTAAGCATGTTTTTATAAAGACTTAAAAGCGTTTTATCATCTAGATTTTTCTTGTCGTAGGTAATTAAACTCTTAGTGGAGGTCAACATTATTTGAGTTATTTCGTTAGTATATCAAATGTAAATAAAAATTGAGTTTTAAAAAGCCTATGGCGGTTTTTTTTAAGTAGAATTGAAATCAGTGATTTTAGTACTATTTTCCTTATTTTTGTTATATTGAAGCGCAAATAAATCAATTATACAATGAACAGAATACCAAGTGTAAACCTTCAGGATTTTATTTCTGGAGATGCAAATAGAAAACAAAAATTTATTGATGAAATTGGCAAGGCTTACGAAGAAATTGGTTTCGTAGCATTGAAAGGTCATTTTTTAGATGATCAACTCGTTGATAATTTATATAAAGAAGTTAAGAGTTTTTTTGAACTACCTGTAGACACAAAACGCAGTTATGAAATTGAAGATATTGGCGGTCAACGCGGTTATATTTCCTTCGGAAAAGAAAGTGCTAAAGGCAAAAAAGAAGGCGATTTAAAGGAGTTTTGGCATTTTGGACAATATGTAGAAGATGATATAGAACGTGCTAAGGAATATCCTGAAAATGTAGAGGTTAAGGAGCTTTCAGAATTTAATAAAATTGGAAAGGAGACTTACCAAATGTTAGAGAAAACAGCAAAATATGTGCTAAGAGCTTTAGCTTTATACTTAAATTTAGAAGAAACTTATTTTGATAATTATATCCATAATGGTAACTCTATATTAAGACCTATTCATTATCCTCCTATTTTAGAGGAACCAGAAAATGCAGTTCGTGCTGCCGCTCATGGAGATATTAATTTAATCACATTATTAATGGGTGCTCAAGGTCGTGGTCTACAAGTACAGAACAACGATGGAGAATGGATCGATGCAATAGCAGAGCCGAATGAAGTAATGATCAATGTTGGTGATATGTTATCTAGACACACCAATAACAAACTAAAATCAACAATTCATCGCGTTGTAAATCCGCAAAGAGAACTTTGGGGAACATCGCGTTACTCGATTCCATTTTTTATGCATCCAATAAGCGAAATGAAATTAGACGTTTTAGACAGTTGTATTGATGATGAAAATCCAAAGCAATTTGAGGATATTACTGCTGGAGAATTTTTAAATGAACGTTTAATTGAACTTGGATTAAAGAAGTAGTGAGCAGTTGTGCTTATTCAGTCAAAAGTTTTACTCAAAAGCACTACTGAAAACTGAAGACTGAAGACTGAAGACTGAAGACTGAAAAAATGGATTTACAAGATCAATTAAAAAACCTCTTTCCAGAACATGTGGAAGCAGATGTTTCCGAAGAAAAAATTTCGAAAGAAAAAAGTATCTGGTTACAAGACGACCCTATAATTTGCAAATATGAAAAGCGAAAAGGAAAGCCTATCACAATTCTCGAGGGCTATACTGGAGCTATAGAAGATTTCAAGAAATTGGCTAAAGAACTAAAGCAACAATTAAGTGTTGGAGGAAGTTTTAAAGATGATAAAATCATCATTCAAGGTGATTATAGAGATAAAATCATGCAGATTTTAAAGGATAAAGGTTTTAATGTAAAACGTGTTGGTGGATGAGTTCTAAAACATTACATATCACAAACGGAAATTCTCTAACCGATTACTTGCTTAAATTAAACGTTGTAACAGATGCGAATGTAATCACTTGGCAAGAAACGCTCTGTGTTGGTCCCACACTAGAAAACGTAGCTTCCAAAGAATTTTTAGACGATAGAACCGTTTTTTTCAAGTCATTTTACGATATTACTTTAAATCAAGAAGAAATAGCAACGGAGCTTCAAAAACTAGATAATATTGGTGACTTTAATGACGTTACTTTATGGTTTGAATATGATTTATTCTGTCATATAAATATGGTCGCTGTAATAAGTTTATTAGTCCAAAAAGGAATTTATATCCCTATGTATTTGGTGTGCAGCGGTCGCGTTGAAGGTGAAAAAGATCTTAAAGGATTAGCGCAATTAAATCCGGAGCAATTGCATTCTCATTATGAAGATAGAGTAAAACTTAATGTTGATGACATATCACTAGCAACAAAAGTTTGGAAGATTTATTGCGGTAATGATCATAACCTTTTGTTGCCTCTAATTACTAGATCCTCTTCATTTAAATATATGAGTAACTGTTTAAAAGCTCATATTAAACGTTTTTCAGATGTTCGCAGTGGACTAAGCACTTTAGAATATAATATTCTTAAACTTGTCAAAGAAAACACAATCACTTCGAGACATCATTTAGTAGGCTATGCGCTTCATTATCAAGGTTATTACGGATATGGAGACTTACAGTTAGAACGTGTTGTAAACCTATTATACTTATTTTTTACTGAAACAGAACATTTATTATTATTAAATAGAAAAGGGCATTTAGCTCTTGAACATCAACATAATTATCAAACTGAAATGAATAACACTATTTGTTTTGGAGGTGTAAGAAGTTTAGATTATAAATTTGATAAAAAACAAAACAAACTCATTAAAACTATGGTATATGCCAATTAAAGCATCTGAGTTAATATTGAATCCAGACGGTAGTGTTTATCACTTAAATTTACTTCCAGAACATCTTGCAACTACAATTATTACGGTAGGTGATCCTGATCGTGTTAGCAGTGTGACCAAGCATTTTGACAGTGTTGATTTCACAACACATAAACGAGAATTTCATACCCAAACAGGGACTTATAAAAGAAAAAAGATAACTGTAATTTCAACAGGAATAGGGACAGATAATATTGATATAGTATTCAATGAATTGGATGCTTTAGTGAATATTGATTTAGAAAAAAGAGAAATAAAATCAAAATTGACCTCTTTAGACATTATTAGAATTGGTACATCAGGCTCTATTCAAAAAGAAATTCCTATTGATTCATTTTTAATTAGTGAATATGCCGCAGGTTTTGATAGCTTGTTGCATTTTTATGACAGCGAGCATGTGCAGTATTTTAAAATTTCCGAAGCAATAAAGGCACAAACGAACTGGTTTGACAAAAAATCTGATCCTTATGTTGTAAAATGTAGTGATCGTTTATTAAAAAAACTATCTAGTGATCAAACTGTAATCGGTTTTACTGCAACTAACGTAGGGTTTTATGGACCACAAGGCCGAATTCTAAGATTAGCAATTCAAGACAATGGGTTAAATGATAAGCTTGCAAATTTTAATTATGAAGGTAAGACTATTACAAATCTCGAAATGGAAACCGCTGGAATCTACGGGATTTCTAACTTATTAGGACATAATTCTGTCTCTATGAATGCAATTATAGCCAATAGAGCAACTGGAGAGTTTAGTGATGATCCTAAAGGAATCGTTGATACGCTCATCAAATACACTTTAGACAAAATAGTAGACTAAGGTTAATTTTAAGACAAATACATTGAAACAAATAAATATTGGAGGTGTTCCTGAACATTTTAATCTTGCATGGTATATGACCCTTAAAAATGGAGAATATAAGGATGAAGGTATTAATTTACGTTGGAAAAATTATTTTAGTGGCACTGGTGCAATGAATAAGGCATTACGCGAAGGTGAAATTGATATGGCCGTTATTCTTACTGAAGGTGTGATTAAAGATATTATTGATGGTAATCCAAGTAAAATAGTACAAACTTTTGTGCAATCTCCATTAATTTGGGGAATCCATGTTGCTCACGACTCTAAATTTAAAACCGTAGAAGATTTAAAGGGTACTAGAGCAGCTATTAGTAGATATGGCTCTGGCTCTCATTTAATGGCTTATATAAATGCCGAAAATCACCAATGGAATATAGAAAAGGATCTAAACTTTGAGGTTATTAAAAATCTTGATGGTGCAATCGAAGGATTAACAAATGGTGATGCAGATTATTTTATGTGGGAAAAATTCACCACCAAACCAATAGTCGATGAGGGTGTTTTTAGACGCATTGACAATTGCCCTTCACCGTGGCCTTGTTTCGTAATAGCTGTGAGAGAAGCCTTTTTGGAGTCTAATTTAGAAGCTGTGAAAACGATTTTAAACATCATTAATAACACGACAGAAGAATTTAAAAACATCCCGAGCATTGATAAAACAATCGCTAATAGATACGATCAAAAATTAGAAGACGTTCAAGAATGGTTATCTCTTACTGAATGGTCACAAAAGGTCATAGATGAAAGTATGATAAATACTATCCAAGATAAGTTGTTATACTTAGACATCATTCCAAAAAAGGTAAGCTACGATAAATTAGTTAAGCAATTATGACAATTTAGAGGTAGGAAAAAAGTCTTTTACATTGTTTTATTTACAGAAAAGGCACTTATTAAATGTGGGTATATGTACCTGTTATTTTCTATAACTTTCTATTTATCAAAATTTTATTACATTTGTGACACCAAATACTTCAAACAACTTAACAAAATTGATTACAGATGACTATAACAATAACTCTAACCCTTTCTATATTAGTTGCACTAAATTTTATGCTTTTAATATTTAGTTGTAATAAAATCACCAAAAAAGTTTCTCAGACAGAACCTACTCTTATTAAAACCAATACTAAAGAAATTAGAACAGAAAGGCTTACAACCAGTCATTTAGCTCCTACTGGAAGTTAATTTTTACCAAATAATTTCTTTTTTGTTTTTTGATTTTAACACCGTATTTGTTTTGCTAAAATGTTTATTTCCAAACCAAAAACCTCTATTAGCACTTAATGGTGATGGATGTCCTGAGGTGAACACTGTATGTTTTGTTTGATCAATTAATTTAATCTTCTTTTTTGCAAATCCCCCCCAAAGTAAAAATATAACCTCTTTTTTCTCTTTACTTATTTTGTCTATTACTGTATCGGTAAACTGTTCCCATCCTTTATTTTGATGACTACCAGCTTGATGTGCCCTTACTGTTAATGTTGCATTTAACAGTAAAACACCTTGCTTTGCCAAATATTCCAAATTTCCAGATATTGGATATGGAATCTCTAGATCAGCTTCCATTTCTATAAATATATTCTTCAATGATGGTGGGTGTTTAACCTTATCTGCCACAGAAAAACATAAACCATTAGCTTGTCCTTCTCCGTGGTAAGGATCTTGCCCAATGATAACAACTTTAACAGCATCAAAAGTACACAAGGTAAAGGCCGAGAATATATTCTGTTCTGGTGGAAAACATTTGGCAGAGTTATACTCTTGTTTTACAAACGTGGTTAGATCTTTAAAGTAGGATTTTTGAATGTCATATTTTAGTTCGTTCTTCCAACTTTGGGGTATATATATCTTCATCTTATCTAAAAAACATTCTTGTTATCTGAAATATAAAATATGTCATAAATTTGTAATTTGAGATATATTTTGTTCCTGTTTATAAGTGTTTCAATATAATCTAAATTACACCAAAATGTCACAACAATTAAGAAAAGGAATACAAAGTATATTTCACAAACTTAACCTTGAAACAATAGACCAAATAAATCATGACTGTATTTCTTAATAATTATACTATGAAAAACAAACCTGTAACAAGAACCAGTTTGATATAAGATTTGGAAACGATAAAAAACAACCTCTCGATTAATTTAAAGAAACTAATTGAAACAATAAACTTCTATTTCTAAAGGAAACAAAATACATGCATCTCAGTAAAAAATCTGAACCTGAATTAGAACTGAGTGAAATAGATTTTGACAACTATGACAGGGAGAAACACCCATTAATTCAAAATGCAGATATATATTATGCAGTTCTAGGTCGCGGAGAAATGTTATTTAATCCAAAAAACTGGTGGCATTGTATATATTCTACAAATCCTTCAATTAGTGTAAATTGCATGTCGTGTACAAATTATGCTTTTATTGAAGGCAAATTAAAAAGTAATTGGAAAATTTTACTACACAAGTATCGTCTTTATGGTAAGGATTGTGTGTGCCATTATATTGATGATAATGGTAAACGTATGAGACGATAAATACTAATTAGATTAAACATTTTATTAATAAATCATTAATAGTTATCTTTGCAATCCTTAACTATTAGAGGACGCTATTAATGATTAATATTCACGAAAAAACATTACAAGACATAGAATTCAAATCTGTTTTAAAGCAAGTATCAGATTTATGTATTACAGATTTAGGGCGCGTTGAATCATTAGAAATCAAACCACTAACAACGAAAGAAAATGTTCTCCAATCTCTAGATTACACTAATGAATTTGTATCCTCTTTTTATAATGACAATAGGATTCCTAATCATGGATTTGAACCGATCACGCAAGAAATTAAGCTTTTAAAAATCGAAAATTCTTATTTAGATACTAAGAGTTTCAAAAAAATTGCATCTATCACGCTTACAATAAGCGATATACTCAAGTTCTTAAAAAAGTTTGAAGAATATTATCCATCATTATATGCATCATCTGCAAAGCTAGAAGTTATTGCCCATGTTGTAACAGAAATTGATGCTATCATAGATCGTTTTGGAGATATTAAGGACAATGCTACAGATGCATTGTATAAATTACGTCAATCTATAAACTCAATTAGAGGGAAAATTAATATCAGTTTTAATGCAGCACTTACTCAATATCACAATCTTGATTACCTCGATGACATAAGAGAATCTGTTGTTGAAAACAAACGTGTACTCGCTGTTAAAGCTATGTATAGGCGCAAAGTTAAAGGAAGTATTATGGGTGGCAGTAGAACGGGTAGCATCGTTTATATCCAACCAGAACAAACCTTTCAATATGCGCGAGAACTCAATAATTTGGAGTTTGACGAAGGCGAAGAAGTAGATAACATCTTAAGAAATTTAACAGAGTATATACGCCCTTATGTTTCTCTATTGAATAGATACCAAGAGTTTCTATTAAAATTAGATGTCATCTATGCCAAAGCAAAACATGCACAATCTATTAATGGAATTCTACCTACAATTAACGACGAAAAAATATATAGCGCTCAAGATGCTTATCATCCTTTGCTCTATTTATCTAATAAAGCAGAAGGAAAGAAAACCTATTCTCAATCTATTGTGTTACATCCAGAGAATAGAATTATTGTTATATCTGGACCTAACGCAGGAGGAAAAAGTATCACGCTTAAAACCATAGGATTGATGCAGGTAATGTTACAAAGCGGTATGTTAATCCCTGTTCATGAGAAAAGTAATATTTGCCTTTTTGACCGTATCATAAGTGATATTGGAGACAATCAATCTATTGAAAATCATTTAAGCACATATAGTTATCGATTAAAACAGATGAACTTTTTTCTTCGGAAATGCAACCAAAATACACTGTTCTTAATAGATGAATTTGGTACTGGAAGTGACCCAGAACTTGGAGGTGCTTTAGCTGAAACCTTTCTTGAAGAATTTTATCATCGGGAAGCCTATGGCATCATAACAACCCACTATTCCAATCTTAAAGTTTTAGCCAACGAATTACCATATATGCAAAACGCAAATATGATGTTTGATGAAAAAAGTTTGGAGCCTATGTTTAAATTGGCACTAGGTCAAGCAGGTAGTTCATTTACTTTTGAAGTCGCACAAAAAAACGGAATCCCATATAGCCTCGTCAATCGTGCCAAAAAGAAAATAGAACGTGGTAAGGTGAGATTTGACGCGACCATAGCAAAACTTCAAAAAGAACGAAGTAAACTCGAAAAAACAGAGCGTTCTCTTAAAGAAAACGAAAAGAAAAAACAATATGAAGCAGATAAGCTAGAAGAAGTAAATGCTAAGGTTCAAAAGAAGCTAGAGAGTTTTCAAGAGTTATACGATTCTAATCAGCGTCTCATCTATTTAGGCCAAAAAGTAAATGATATTTCAGAGAGATATTTTGACGACAATAAGAAACGTGAATTATTAGCAGAACTCTTTAAATTAGTTCAAATTGAAAATTCTAAACGTAAGAAAGTTTCCGCCAAACAAAAAAGAGTAGAAAAGGTTAAGGAGACGCAAGTCAAAAAAGAAGCAGAACAAAAAGTTGCTATTATTCGCAAAAATAAAAAAACGGCTAAAGAAAAAGCTAAACCAGTAGAAAAGCCTAAACCTATTCTTAAAATTGGAGATAGAGTAAGAATGCACGATGGTCGTGCTGTTGGAACTATTGATAAAATAGAAAAAAATAAAGCAGTTGTCAACTATGGGATATTTACGACCAATGTAAGTATGGATCAACTAGAATTGGTTGAAGCTGTAAAAAAATAATCAATTGCGAGCTCTAGTTGCTATTCCTATAATTATAATTGTTTTAACTTAATTTTTAAACACGTTATAACGGGTTGTCTTATCTTTACGATGTGATAGAGTCCTTACCAAAAAATAAACAATTAATTCTTTTTGATGGTGTTTGCAATCTTTGCAATTCATCCATTCAATATGTAATTAAATATGATGAAAAAAATCTATTTATGTTTGCGCCTTTAGAGAGTGATGTTGGTCAAACAGTTATAAAATCTTATAAAATAGATACTAAAAAAACAGACTCTATTTTACTCTATTCGAATACTAACGGATTATCAGTAAAATCTTCAGCCGCCTTAAAAATAGCTAAACATCTTAATTTTCCTTTAAACTTAATGACTATCTTTTTTATTGTCCCAACATTTATTAGAGATTGGGTGTATGATTTTATTGCAAAAAATCGCTATAATTGGTATGGTAAAAAAGAATCGTGTATGATTCCTACACAAGAGTTAAAATCTAAATTTTTATAATTATTAAACAAAAAAAAGTCCTTTCGGGAAAAAAGGACTTCAATAATTAACAACTAATTAAACTAAATTTAATTATAAAATAATTTTTAATCAAGAGGGATTATCTAACAATATTTTGATTAATAGCACATTATTTATAACGTAAATTTACATTATATCTTACTTGTCAAACAAAAACATCGGTATAGAACCGAAAAAAAATGTTCAATAAGCGCGACGTGTAAAAAACATCTATGAGATACCTATGTTATCTCATTTTTATTTAAGACTCACCCAGACTATAGGTTCCCCTAATTCAAAGCAAAGCTTTACTCATAACTAGTTTTAATCTTATCGACTCTACAATAGTTTTACATTAAACTTAAAACCAACTATAATGAGAAATTTCACTATAATCCTTTTATTCCTATCCACATTTTGCTTTGCAAAGTCATACAAAAAACCCTATTGTAAATACAGCTTCAACCCTTAAAGAAGTCCCTGTTTACTTAAGTGGAGCACAAATTGAGAGAATAGCAACTATCAGGCTATCAAAAGGTACAATAGAGTTTGTATTCCATAAACTTTCTCCAAATATCCAAGAAAGCAGCATACAAATTTCTGGACTCAAAAGCGCGACTATTCTGTTTATTAATTTCGGAATTAACTATTTGTCAAAATAAGATAAATCTGAAGAGGTGGCGGCGACTATCCAAAAACAAATGGAAGAATTAAACAACAACAACTGTAAGTCTCAAGACAATGTCATTACAGGTTATAACGAGGAGCTTTAACTTATACAACAAAATAGAACTCTCGGCAACACAACAGAGGTTGTAGGCCTAGAGAAGCTTCAAAAATTTTCGACATATTTTAGAACACGAATAACTGAGATTAAAGAGAGAATCCAAGATGCTACTAATATCAAAAATGATATCAGTGATCAGGTTTCCGATTTAAGAAAACAATTAAAGGAGCTTAACGTAGACTAAAAAGTCCAAACTGGAGAAATTAAAATTAGGCTAAACACAAAGATTACAACAGACTTAAATTTAATCATAAAATGCAACGTTAGCGAGGCTGGTTGGTTTCCTATATATGATATTAAAGCCGATAAAATCAACGAACCTTTGCAATTATCGTATAAAGCACAGGTCTATCAAAACACAGGTACCGATTGGAACGATATAAAATTAACACTGTCTACGAGACGATCCAAACACGAACAATGCCAAGCCAAACGTTGCTCCTAAATATTTGAATTTTATAAGTAAATACAGTAATTACGATAGCAATAGAGCTATTAAAAGTTATCACTATAAATATAACTCTTTAGTTAAAACGATATCTGGAGTGATTACATCCTCAAGCGAGGGTTTGCCACTTCCAAGAGTTAGCATCATTGAAAAAGGAACAAGCAATGACACCCAATCTGATTTTGACGGTAACTATTCTTTAAAAACCGAAGGTGGTAAAGATTTACAATATTCATTTGTTGGAATGCAAAGTGAAATCTTACCAATTCACGCTAGTATTATGAATGTAACGATGTTGAAAGATTTAAATGAATTAGAAACTGTTGTTATTACAGGATATAGCAGTAGTCATTACAATAGTAAAACCACTGGTGCTATTTCAACTATAAGTATAGATAAATTATTATAAGATCAAGTGGCAGGCGTCCATATTAGACGCAAATGGACAATCTGCTCAAAACGCAGGTGTAATAATATGTGGTAGAAATTCATTACATAGAGATATTGAACCACTTTACATTATTGACGGTGTTCCTGTTTCCGAAGAAAAAATTCTAAATCTTAATAAGAATGAAATTGCAAATATTTCAATTTTAAAAGACACCAAGGCCATACGTTTATATGGCAATCGTGGTGCTGGAGGCGTAATTCTCATTTCAACAAAAAAAGAGGATTTCACATCAAATGGCGACTTTACGGTTATAGAAATTGAAAATCACGAAGTGCCTGCAACCTACTCCTACTTCGCTGCTCCTGTATTAAATGAAAATGTATATTTAACTGCGGAAATTGAAAACGGGGAACAATATAACCTCTTACCTACAGAAGCTAACGTATATTTTGAAGGTAGTTACTCAAGACTAATAGCAACCCACAGAGTACCACCGAAAAGTTAACAATTTCATTAGGGTGTTGATCTTAATGTTATCCTCAAACGAACGCAACTTAAAGACTACAAAAAGAATGCGTTTATTGGAAGTAATAAAATTATTTCAAAACACTATGAGATAGAATTGAAAAACAATAAATCATCTGCAATTGATTTAGTTTTATATGATCGCATACCGATAAGCTAGAATAAAGATATTAAAATCGACGACACAGAAACTGGGACCTCAAACTATGATGATAAAAAAGGAATTCTAAAAGGGACACTAAAACTCGATACAAATGTTAAAAAAAACTATAAATTTTCATATTCACTTAAATATCCTAGATACAAACGCGTAAATTCGTGAATTAAATAAGCGAAAGCCTTAAAGCAATATATTTAACTTGAGCCCAACTTCTGTTAGTTAGGAATATATTAAGTTCTCGTTTGTTGCATTAGTCTAACAACAAATGAGTCTCAGACGTAAAACGTCTGATTAGAATACTTGAGTTTTAAGGCTTTCTTATTTTAAACTCTTTAATATAAAGTCCAAATTTTTATTAGAATTATCATTAGACAAATAAGAGTCTGTATAATATTTAGAAGGTATTGCTAAACCTAAATGTTGTAACTTCTCAATTGTATCCTTATAATCTAATGTTACTTTCCCCGTAAGTAAAACATCCAAATCCCCACCATTTTGAGCATACTTATAAACCTTGTTTATACCGCACAAATATTGATGATCTTTGGTAAAGCCTCCTCCTCTATGTACACGTAAAGTAATCGCAAAAGCTTTGTCCCTATTGAGTTTATATTGACTAAACAGCAAATCAAAAGTATCGGCAAAACTATAACCTTTATTTAATGTATCTACAGCGATAACTCTAAAGGCTAATTCCTTTAAGCGCTCCATCGTTAGGCATCCAGACATATATTCTGAATATACAGCCAAGCCTTCCTGAGTTTCCACGTTATTAGGAAATCCATTTGAAAATATTTTTAAAGGTTGCGCTAAACCATTAAACGTCGTAACCATGTGCACTCCTATCTCGTGATTGGTCAACACTTTCAATTGATTTTTACTGAATTTATGATTTTTACGTAGCACCAATGTTTGTATGTTATTCAACACCATCGCAGCTGCAGATAAATTTGTAGATAGCTTTATGTTATATTTAAAATCATAGCGCTTTGAATATGTATTAAAATAATCTACCGCCTCAGCAGCAGTGTACGTTGGCACCATTTCTTCATCAAAATCACTATCATCAAAACGTAAAATAAACTTAGCATTATCTATCTCCTTTTCTGTTGGTGTACCAAAACTCTTTAAGCTATTGAAATAAAATTTTCTGCCTTGGTTAATCGTTCCAAGACACTCAATTAAAGCAGAATATTCGTAAATGACATCTTCATACAACTGTCTAATATCGTCATCCTCAATACGCTCTAAACGTTGAGAAAAAAATAAACGCTGTAATTTATAGCCATTAAATTTTAATTTAGGATACTTAAAATCAGGATTATATGTGTATTTGGAGGAGAAGAACTGCTTTTTTTCTCTCTCAATATTTAAAGGATTAATATAATTTAATACTTCAATTTTCTTAACCAATCTATTAAGATTAGCATCAATATCGAACAACTCTTGATATTCTTCTGTACTTGTAATTTGGGACATTATTTAACGTGCTTATTATAAAAATTGAAGGCGTGTTCAGGTAATCTTATTTTTAGCTGCTGCTCAACTGCAGCAACAACTTCTGGATAAATAATATAATCATATTCATCACAATACACCTTTGCAATTTCAGTTGCCAAAATTAATGTGTTTTTAAAGTTGTGAGTAATATATTTCAAGAAATATCCATTGCCTTGAAAGGTGTCATTTACTAATGCTGTTGATTTGATCTTCTTCGGGAATTTTAGTTGAGACAAACTTTGGCGCCATGTTTCAATATCATCACCAAATCTATTGTTATCAACGTTAGATGTACCTAAATTCCATGTTGGCACTTCCCTATCCCAACGTTTCCAATTGTAACTATGTATATCATACACAACTACAACACCAAATTTTTCTTCAAGTTTTAAAATTAAGGCATGCGTTACTTTATAGAAATTCGCATGTTTCTCTAGACTTTTTTTATTACTTTCTTCGGAAAGTGGCCCACGCCACAAGGCTTTACCCCACGCTGTTTCAAAAACTGCATTTTCAGGATCACGATTTAAATCATACTCAAATCGAGAATCGCAACCAGCGAGAACTATAGGGTGAGAAATGACCATATTTTTCGTTTCAGGATCTTCTTCATACCAACGTTCATATTCCGTATGAATACAATTGTCCCAAAGTTCTTTTCTAAATTGATGTCCGTCGTGCACTGCTGCACAAGCATAATGAACATAAGCATCAATCTTAATAGTTAATGAGTAATCATCCGCTACTGCATGAAAAAGCTCTTCATTCTGAATTTTAAAAATGATTTCCTTTATTGATAAGCGCTCCATACTATTAACTTAATATCTTTTTCAAACTATTATAAATCGCATGTTCCATTTGATCCATTTTCCCGTCTGCAAAAGCCATAAGTTTGATATCAGCAAATAACTCGTCTGGATTACTCTTATAAGATTCTGATGAATTTACAGCGCTCACTATTTTTGTAATACTCTGGTAATCATTGTCACCATCAAACTCTCGTTTAATATGATTATAAGTTTCTAAGTTGACACGAGACAAAATATACTCATGCTCTTGTCTTGTTTCTTTTAAATCAGAATGCGCTACATATAATAAAATGTAAGCTACCAATTCTTGCTTTGTCCAGTTCTTGTTTACCATAGTTATGTTGTTAGTGTCCCATATTCTGTCCATGAGCCATCATAAACAGATAATTTTTTAAAGCCTAAAATATCTGCAGCCAATGCTAAAACACAAGCTGTAATTCCAGAACCACAGGAAAAAGTTAGTGATTTATTTTCTATATTAAAAGTATTAAAAATGGATTTTAAGTCTTCCTTAGATTTTAGACAATTCCCGTTGAGCAAGTTTGTATAGGGTAAATTTTGAGAATTTGGAATAGTTCCACGTCGTAATCCTAATCTTGGCTCTGGCACCATGCCTTTAAAACGGTCAGTAGATCGCGCATCTAAAATCAAACATTCTTTATCCGTTGATATTTTAGAAATATCATTGAAAAAACATATCTTTTGTGGTTTGTATACCGCCGAAAAGTCTCCAACAATCCAATTTGGATCCTTTAATGACGTTACTGTGTTATAATTTAATAGTTTCCATTCTGGAAGTCCGCCATCTAAAACAGCGATGTTTTCAAACCCAAAAGCTCTAAACAGCCACCATACTCTAGCACTAGAGTAAATACCTTTAGAATCATAAACAACAATAATAGAATCTTGATTAATACCTAAAGCTCTAGCTTCTCTCTCAAATTGTTCCTCTCGAGGCAAGGTTGTTGGAAATTCAGCTTCTAAATCACTAAATCTACCCTGTAAGTCAAAATGCCGAGTCTTGGGAATCCAATCTTCCGAAGAAAGAATAGTAGAATCTGATACTTTTATAATCGTTGCATCCAAAACAATTAGCTTTTCATTATCAATGTTTTCATGAAGCCAGCTTACACTAACGGCCTGAGAATAATCATTAAGCATCCTGAACTGTTTTACGCAATCGTGTACGTCTATCAAAAGCTTGCATTTGATCCTCTACTTTACTTTCTAAAAAGTCAATCACATGTTCTTCTACTCTCACTTTAGATTTATATACTTTATTAATGTAAGTGATTCCTCCTGGTGACATGACATTAACTTCAACCAATTTCCCTCCAATAACATCAATACCTACAAAGTAAAGTCCGTCTTTCACCAACTTAGGTCCAATTTGTTTACAAAGTGCTTTTTCTACTTTAGTTAATGTGTGTTTTTGTATCGATCCTCCTGCACTTAAATTAGAACGATGATCATCTTTTCCTGGAACGCGTTTCATTGCTCCTACAGGTTCTCCATTAAGCAATAAAATTCTAACATCTCCTTCATCTGCACCTTCTATATAATCTTGAAGTATCACATAATTAGATGAGCCATCACCACTAGTGATATAAAAATCTAACAAAGACTTGATATTGTTCATAGCAGATTTTTCTATTAAAATCACACCCGAACCTCCAAAACCATTTAATGGTTTTAATATCATTTTATCTGCCTTAGACTCTCTTATTTGCTGCACTAAATACTCTTTATTTTTGGACACATGTGTGTTTGGAATAATATTACTGTGTGCATCTCCAAAAGCAGCTGTATACAGCTTATTATTTGCTTCTCGCATCCCTTGAAGAGAGTTTATAATAAATACATCATCTTTTACAGAATCCAAAAAATTCAACATAATTGGGTCTAAAGGTGGATTTGCTCTAAAGAAAATGGAGTCAAAACCAGCAAGTGGTAACATTTCCTCTCTAAGCTTTACTTTATTATAAAATGCTTTTAAGGTTTTAGGGACTTTATCCATACTACTAATAAACATGCAAAATGCATTAGTTACACTGTCTCTAATAGTCAAGTTAGCCGGCGTACACATGGCAACACCATGACCTCGTTTAACACATTCTTTGATTAAAGCTAAACTTGTATCATTTTCGGGATCAATGTCTTCCCAAGGATACATTATAAAACAAACATTCATAGTCGGTTATTTTTTATTGATTTCTATAAATTTAAAAAGAATAATTGACAGTTTCTAAAACAGATTATGAATCTAAATCAAAAGTTTCAGTAGGATTAGTATCCTCTTTATAATCTAACATACCCTCACCATCAGCAATTATTGAACATACTGTTGCATCTCCAGTTACATTCACAACGGTTCTAAACATGTCCAATATTCTATCTACTGGAAATATTATAGCAATCCAGGCTGGATTTAACCCAACAGAATCCAAAACAATAATAAGCATAACTAAACCTGCGCTTGGAACAGCTGCAGAGCCTATAGACGCAAGAGTTGCAGTTAAGACAACAGTAACTTGTTGTGCAATTGTAAGATCAATCATGTGCATTTGGGCAAGAAAAATAACAGCTATAGCTTGGTATAAACTTGTTCCATCCATATTAACCGTAGCTCCAATTGGAAGCACAAAACTACTTACTTTCTTGTTGACACCTAAATTTTGCTCCACACACTCCATGGTCACAGGAAGCGTTGCGGCGCTACTAGATGTTGAAAACGCCAATGTCTGCGCTGGCCCCATTGACTTAAAAAACCCAGAGTACGGGATTTTTTTAACAAACAGCTTTAAGATGACTGGATAAATTACAAAAATCATTAATAATAATCCTGCCAAAACGGTAAGTGAGTACCAACTCAACCCTTTGAAAATTTCTACGACCTTACCAATATCGTCTCCTGCCATTTTAGAAACTACTCCTGCCAACAATGCGAAAACGAAAAACGGAGCAGCTTGCATCACAACATCTACCATTTTTAAAAAAACTTCATTAACTCCGTCAACAAGATTTAGAACAGGTTTAGACTTCTCTGAAGGAATAAAAAGTAAACAAACACCAAAGAACACTGCAAAAAATATAATTTGAAGCATTAGACCGTTACTAGATAATGAATAGAAAAAATTACTAGGTACTATATCCACTAAAGGTTGTAAAGGTGTGCTATCTTTTTTATTGTTCACACTTTCCATTTTATCTGCTACTGCAGCTTCCTTGAGCTCACTATTAGATAATTTCGAAATTTCTTGTGCACGCTTAAAAAACGCTGGATCTTGAAGATAATTTATACCATCCTTAATTTCATAGCCTTGGGAATCAGCCCAGATTTCATAGCTAATTCGATTATCAATTCTACTTTGCTCATCAATAAGCTTCCCTGGTTTCACGACATTTACGAGTAATAGTCCCAATGAAATCGCCATAACCGTAGTTACTAAATAAATACCAAGCGTCTTTCCGCCCATGCGACCTAAACTTGCTGGATCACCAATATTAGCAACACCGCTTATAATAGAAAACAAAACTAAAGGAACTGCAATTAATTTTAAAAGATTGATAAAAATGGTTCCAAAAGGATCAATCCAATTGATTGTAAATTGACTCCATCCCATTGAGCTTGATACTAATGCCCACATGACACCTAGAGTCATTCCAATTAAAATTTTCCAGTGTAATGCTAGTTTTTTCATATATATTTTAAGATTTATAATCTTTTATTCTATCTATAATTTTCAATAATGAACTAAATAATAACTATTAGTACGAAATATAAAATTTTACCGTATCGTCCTACTACTCCTGCGTGCTCCAACTTTTTTTAAAACACATATTGAATAAATTGAGCATATTCAACTTTATTAAGCTCATCATTCTCAAAATCGACTCTTATGACCTGAACTAGGAAAAAAATAAATATAAAAATTTCGCTATCTGTTAGCGGTTCCTATTTACGTTTTTCTGTATTCTTGTATTGCTAAGTCAACGCTTCGTTTTATTAGGAGATTCCTGCCTTCGCAGGAATTAATTGTACATTTTATTAAGTAAATAAAAATCTGCAATAACCAATGCTGCCATGGCTTCTACAATTGGTATTGCTCTTGGTACAACACAAGGATCATGACGGCCCTTACCTTGCATTTCTATAATATCACCAGAACTATTTAGCGTATCTTGCTTTTGAATCACAGTTGCAACGGGCTTAAACGCTACTCTAAAATAGATATCCATCCCATTACTAATACCGCCTTGGATACCTCCAGACAGATTAGTTTTCGTTGTACCATCTTCATTGAATAAATCGTTATGCTCAGTTCCTTTCATTCGAGAACCACAAAATCCGCTGCCATATTCAAAACCTTTAACTGCATTTATAGAGAGCATTGCTTTTCCTAATTCTGCATGGAGTTTATCAAATACTGGTTCACCTAATCCTATAGGCACATTTTGCAATACACAAGTTACTGTACCTCCAATGGTGTTACCTTCTTTTTTAATTTCTTTAATTTTGGTAATCATTTGTTCTGCAGTTGCGTCATCTGGACAACGAACAGCATTACTTTCAGTCTTAGAAAAGTCTAACTCTTGATACGGTTTCTCTAGAAATATGTCTCCTACAGATGATGTATACGCATTAATTTGTATCGAACTCAAAAACTGCTTAGCAATCGCTCCAGCAACAACTCTCGACGCAGTTTCACGTGCAGAACTCCGTCCACCTCCTCTATAATCACGCACACCATACTTTTTCTCATAAGTATAATCTGCATGGCTTGGTCGATAAACATCCTTTATGTGTGAATAGTCTTTTGACTTTTGGTTGGTATTCTTAATTACAAAACCAATGGGAGTGCCTGTGGTTTGACCTTCAAAAATTCCTGATAAAAACTCAACAGTATCTGGCTCTTTTCGCTGCGTAACAATATTAGATTGTCCAGGTTTACGTCTATTCATTTCATTTTGAATGGCATCAAAATCTAGTTGTATTCCTGGAGGACAGCCATCAATTATCCCACCAATTGCTACACCATGAGACTCACCAAATGTGGTGAGTTTAAAAATATTTCCGAAGGAATTTCCTGCCATAAACTAAGATTTTACGCTAAAGTACTTGTAAAAATAGAGAAACAAAAACAGAATCCCATAAAGCGTCCTATTTCCAAAGTGAAATCACGTAACAATTAGTTAACAATTTGCTGATTGTTTGTTAATTACGGAAATTCTTTCATTAAAAATCAAATTAATTTCTTTGTATTATAAATTAATAGTACATCTTGAAAACGAAGCGTAAAGTAGAAGTTGTTGTTATTTCTGACGTGCATCTAGGGACTTATGGATGTCATGCGAAACAATTATTAACGTATCTCAGCAGCATCTCCCCAAAACAACTCATTTTAAATGGCGACATTATTGATATCTGGCAATTTAAAAAACGGTATTTCCCCAAGTCACATTTAAGAGTTATTAAAAAAATCATGGATATGGCTGCAGATGGAGTTGAAATCATTTATGTCACTGGTAATCATGATGAAATGCTAAGAAAATTTAGTGATACTTCTATAGGCAATATATCAATTGTTGATAAAGCTATATTAAAACTTGATGGAAAAAGTGCTTGGGTTTTTCATGGTGACATTTTTGACGTGTCTATTCAAAATGCTAAATGGTTAGCAAAATTAGGCGGTTATGGCTACGATTTGCTCATTCTTCTTAATCAATTCATTAATTGGTGCTTAGAAAAAATGGGGAAAGAAAGATACTCGCTATCCAAGAAAATAAAAAACAGTGTCAAAGGTGCCATAAAATATATAAATGATTTTGAAAAAGTCGTTACAGATTTAGCTATCGAAAAGGGTTATGACTATGTTATTTGCGGACATATACATCAACCAAAAATGATCACCATAGAAAACAAACATGGCAAAACCACGTATCTAAACTCTGGTGATTGGGTAGAAAACTTTACAGCCCTAGAATATCAGTTTAAGCGCTGGAAACTCTATACTTACAATACTGATAAATTAAGAGCATTTTATGCAGATCAAGATGTAAAAGAGATGGAAGTTAAAGATTTAATTGCAGCTATTACTATAATAGAACAAAAAAAGAAGACAACTAAACCTCTAAATAAGTGATCGCCTAAGAATAGTAATGGGATGTAAAGCTTCACGTTGCGTGCCATCTTTAATTTGATGCCTGCAACTCGTCCCATTTGCTGAAATTAGAACATCATCATTAGCTTTTCGAACTACCGGAAACAAGGTCTGCTCGCCAATTCGCATACTCACATCATAATGTTCTTTTTCATAACCAAAACTTCCAGCCATACCACAACAACCACTGGGAATAATAGTTACTTTGTAATTTTTTGGCAGATTTAATACCGTAAAACTTGACGACTGATTTAACAATGCCTTTTGATGACAATGTCCATGAAATTTTATTGTTTTTTCTTCGGAAGTGAATTGTGCTGAATTGATATGACCTAATTCTATTTCATTTTGAATAAATTCTTCTATCAAATACGTATGCTTTGCTATTTTTTCTGCGGAAGTCTTATCATCTACCAACCTCAAGTATTCATCTTTAAAAGTTAAAATTGCCGAAGGCTCTATGCCTATTAATGGTGTGCTTTCTGAGACTAAATCTTTAAAAATAGATACGTTTTTATTTGCAAATTCTTTAGCTTGTTCTAACAACCCCTTTGATAAAAATGAACGTCCAGATTCGGAATGTTCGACAAGCGTTACTTTATAATTTAAGGCTTTTAAAAGGTCTATGGCATCTATACCTATTGATGTATCTAAGTGATTGGTGAATTCATCATTAAAGAGATAAATTTCTTTAATATATTTTATAGTATCTATTTTATTTTTAGATACTTGAATAACATTACTTAAACTTTTATTTGAAATTAAAGGAAGTGACCTTTCTAGAGCAACTCCAGCCATTTTTTTTAATAAAAAAGAGGTCCATTTGTTTGAAAACACAAAATTCGTCACCCTAGGAAATAGACTTCCGAGACCATTGAGTTGATTGTTATAAGCAAACAATTTTGTGCGCAAACTGACGCCATTTGCTCTCTGATATTGGTATTGAAACTCTGCTTTTAAACTTGCGACATCTACACTACTTGGACATTCGCTAGCACACGCCTTACAACTCAAACACAAGTCAAAAACATCTTTTAACTCTTTCTGATTAAACTTATTTGGTTTTTCAGAATGTGTCAAAAACTCACGCAAAGCATTTGCTCTTGCTCTAGTTGTGTCTTTCTCGTTTCGAGTCGCCCGATAACTAGGACACATTGTTCCTCCAAACTCAGGTAACTTTCTACAGTCCCCAGAACCGTTACATTTCTCAGCTTCTCGAAGAATCCCCTTAGACGACGAAAAATCTAAAAAGGTTTCTATTTCTGGTTCTATCCTGTTGATCTCATAACGCAATGACTTATCCATTGGATAGGCATTGACAATCTTTCCTGGATTAAATATATTTTGTGGATCAAAAACAGATTTAATTCGTTTTAAAATATTATAATTTTCATCTCCAATCATCAAAGGAATAAACTCTGCACGAACAATACCATCTCCATGCTCTCCGCTCATAGAGCCCTGATAACGCTTCACTAAATGCGCTACATCTGTTGTAATACTTCTAAATAATTCAACATCCTTTTTCTTTTTTAAATTTAAAATCGGACGCAAATGCAACTCTCCAGCTCCAGCGTGCGCATAATACACTGGTTTCTGATTATAGGTTTCCATTAATTTTGAAAAATCCTTGATATAACTAGATAAATCATCAAGTGCAACTGCTGTATCTTCAATACATGCGGCAGCCTTTTCATCCCCAATCATATTACCTAATAAACCTAGTCCTGCTTTCCGTAACTCATTTGCTTTATCTACATCATCGCCCTTAAGCAGAGGGTTTGCGTAACTCAATCCTGAATTTTCTAAAGCGTTAACTAACTCCTGAGATTTCTCATCTAATGTTTTAAGAGCATCCTCTCTAAGCTCACAAATTAAAACTGCTTTTGGATCTCCCTTAATAAATTTCCTATTCTCTTGCTGTGTTTTATTATGCTTTGTAAGATCTAAAATGATTTTATCCATCATTTCACAAGCAAAAAGATTATGCTTCATCACAATAGTTACAGCATCCATGCACTTATCAATCGCATCAAAATGCGCAGCAACCATTACACTATTTACTGGAGGTAAGACGTCTAATTTTAATGTGATTTGTGTTGTGAATGCCAACGTGCCTTCGCTTCCTGACAAAAGCTTACAAAAATTAAATGGTTTTTTTTTCTCTGTTATACCTAAATACGAATCAGAAAACACTTCGGTTTTAATCAATTCATCTATTGCATATCCTGTGTTTCTGCGATGTATTTCAGGCTTAGGGAAGTTGGACTCTATTTGTTTTTGAACCTCTCTAGATGATAATTCAAATTTTACCGTTCGGTAAATATCACCTTCTAAAGTGTTTAATGTTTGTTTTTGATCAAACTCTTCCGAAGTTAAATCTTTAAAAACAACACAACTTCCATCACTCAATATGGTCTGTAACTCTAAAACTTTATCTCGTGTTACGCCATATTTAATAGATGTTGAACCAGAGGAATTATTTCCAACCATACCACCAATCATACATCTATTTGACGTTGATGTGTTAGGACCAAAAAACAACCCAAAAGGTCTCAAATACCTGTTTAACTCATCCCTTACAACTCCTGGCTGCACAGTAACAGTCTGCTCCTTCTCGCTAATATTAAGAATCTTATTAAAATACTTAGAGACATCAACAACTATACCTTCTCCCACACATTGTCCCGCAAGCGAGGTGCCAGCAGTTCTCGGAATTAACGAGGTATTATAATGCTTAGCAAAATTAATAAGAGCTATAATATCCTTACTGTTTTTTGGTAAAGCAACCGCTAATGGCAACATACGATATACAGACGCGTCTGTAGCGTAAAGTGTTTTCATTAAGTCATCAAAATATAATTCGCCTTCTATTTGAGAGGCCAAAGCATGAAGTTCTGAAGTGCTAATCATAGAGACATAAGTGTTCTTATAAAGCTAAAAATAAACATAATAAAACAGCTATTTTGGCGTTATATTTGCTAAGTTAATATGAAACTGTAACAATTGACCTATATAGAGGTCTTTTTAGTAATTAATACCAATATAAACTCAAATTTTATGAAAAAATTATTTTTAGTCGTATTAGCTTTAACGTGCTTTACAACAGTAAATGCTCAAGACATATCAGAAAATGCCATCGGTTTAAGATTAGGCGATAGTGATGGTTTTGGCGCTGAGATTTCTTACCAAAGAGGACTTAGAGATAATAATCGGGTAGAAATTGATCTTGGGCTTAGAAGCGGAAATGGATATGATGGTTTTAAACTTGCTGGGATTTACCAATGGGTTTGGGTACTTGAAGGCGACTTTAATTGGTACGCCGGCGTTGGTGGTGGAATAGGATCTTATAGCTTTGACAGACCTTTCAATGATAACAATGATGACAGTGAAACATTTTTATTTGCTGCAGGTAATATTGGGATAGAATATAATTTCGATTTCCCTTTACAGTTATCTCTTGATGCTAGACCAGAATTTGGATTTGGTGATTTTAGAGATGATTTAGATTTTGATATCGCATTAGGTGTGAGATATCGATTCTAATTTATAGCTAAAAAAGAAATCAAAAAAAAGCCACTTCGTTTGAAGTAGCTTTTTTTTTTACAAATAACGTTCTTTAATTATTTCGCAATGATGATTTTCATGACCAATAGTAATAAAAGCGACAGCACGAGGTGACAAATGACTATTACTAGCAACACCAATTCGCGTAAGCATACCATAAGAAAAACTCTCAAACATAATAATACTTGCTAATCTAACAGTCTTATATTCATTCATTAAACTAGACATAGATCTCTTATTGGCTTCACATGATACAACGTATGCGTCTTGATCATAACCAGGAAACAATGTTTTATCCTTTCTCGCAATACACAATGCCCTGTAAGCAAACACGCGCTCTGTATCAATAAGGTGTTGAATAATTTCTTTTATCGTCCACTTCCCTTCCTGATAGCGGGATTCTAATTTTTCTTCAGGAATTGACTCCAAAAAAAGAACAGTTGCATCCCCATTATCTTTTAAGCCTACTGAAATTGATACATCTCCTGCTTTTTGAATATACTGCTGGTAATAAGGATTGTACTCATTTATAGATAAATCTTCTTTTGTCATAGCTAAACTCTTTAAAATAAAAGTAATAAAAAACCCTTCAATACAAAGGTAATGAAGAGCTGATTTTATAAATACTTAACGCATTATAATTCGTTAAAAATGGTATGCATTAAACGCTTTTTATCATTAATACTCTCCTCAAGACTAATCATAGTCTCTGTTCTATAAATTCCATCAATATCATCTAACATGAAAATAATATCTTTAGCATGAGATGTGTTTCTTGCTCTTACTTTGCAGAAAATATTAAATTTACCAGTAGTAATATGCGCAACGGTTACATATGGAATCTCTTGAATACGCTCTAAAACAAATTTTGTCTGAGAGGTGTTATTCAAAAACACACCAACATAAGCAATAAATGAATAGCCAAGTTTCAAATAATCTAAAGTCAGCGAGGACCCACGAATAATCCCTGCCTCTTCCATTTTCTTTACTCTAACATGAACAGTTCCTGCAGAAATCACTAATTTTTTAGCAATATCAGTAAAAGGAATTCTTGTATTATCAATTAACATGTCTAAAATTTGATGATCTACTTCATCTAATTTGAATTTTGCCATTTTTACTTTTTGTTAAATTTTAAGCAAAAATAATGCATTTTCTTTAATGATATCGCATATAAAACCAATTATTTTACACTTTAAATGAGAATTTTTCATCATTTATCATTACGAAATCGATTTCGTCACCCACTTTTAAAGTCGCATAACTCTCTCCAAAAGCACCAGAACCATTAGCATCAATCTCTTTATGCCCAAAAAAACCACTCAAATCTGAAATTCTCTCAATTTTCGGCACAAAAACCAGGACGCTATCTACTAAAGACTCAAAATATTGTAGCGCTACGTCGCCACCTTTTACATTTCTAATTATAATATCATAGAATCGTTTTTCGTTTTGAGGTATGTTAAAATAAGCGCCACAATAATCACCCGTAATTGTATGTGAAGCTATATAATCTAAAGAGACTATTAGAGATTGAAAGATAAACTCTCTAGTGCGCTCCCTATAATAGTCATTTGCGTAATGTCCTGCCTCAAACAGCATCGTAGGGACATTAGAAGCCTGAAACGCATCTCCTACGCAATTGACATTAAAGATATCGTCATATATGCCAACTTGATTTTCTATGTGCTGCTGAAGATTTACATTCATAACAGAAATAACCTCCATAGCCTTCTTTCTCGTTGTTGTTATTGTTCGTTCAGGATTTTGGGAAGGCGATAAAAATGACACTGTAGCAGATTTATTAGTATTTCCAGCACTAAAAATCGTGCGTTGACCATGTAGATTATAGCAAAAGTCTGGTGCAAAATCCTCAAAAACCTTACGCAAGACAATACTTTCTGGTTGCGACAAATCCTGAGCATCTCTATTTAAATCAATTTTATTTGCATTAAGCCGTGTATATAATTCAGCACCATCTGGATTAAGTATCGGAATTATGCAAATTGAACAACTCGCTAAAATATGCTCCATCTCATGATTTTCTTCTAAAAAAATATTAAGCATATCAAAAACAGCCTTCGTTGTTGTGCTTTCATTACCGTGCATTTGGGACCACATTAATATTTTTTTTTCGCCAGAGCCAAAAGTAATACTATGAATTGGCAGTCCATTTACAGAAGCACCAACTTCGATTACGCGCATTTTATCTTTCAATTTATCAAGAAGAGGAGCTATGTTTTGACTATGAATATATCGCCCAAAAAGGGATAATTCTTTATGTATTTCAAATAGTGTTTTCAGTGTTTTATTTTCCATTCTTTTGGTATATCAAATACAAATATAAACATTTGATGTTTTACAATTGTAAACACGTATTGTTCTAAATATTTCACTTAACAGAGATCAAAAATTCACAAAACCATCACCAAATGCGATTAATAATTTTAAATAACATAAGATATAATTTTTTTTAATTTAAATATCATTTATTCAGAACATTAACTATACATATATAAACCTTATATTTAATTAAAAACACAATAGTCTTAGTTCTATTAGAGAATCAAGAGTAATATGTTTACATTTGTAACGTTACAATATTAAACTTTATAGTTTACAATGATAAACAACGAAGAATTTACAAAACGACTCCAAAAAGTTATAGATTTCTACGGCGAATCAGCATCTTCATTTGCCGAAAAAATAAGTGTTCAGCGCTCTAGTATTTCGCACATATTATCAGGCAGAAACAAGCCAAGTTTAGATTTTGTTTTAAAGGTGCTTTCTTCATTTCCTGAAGTTGAATTGTATTGGCTGATGAACGGTAAAGGAAAATTTCCAGCTCTACCAAATCAGAATCAGAAACTCAAAGTTTCCGAAGAAAAAAATAGTCCTACTTCAAATCTAAAATCCACCTCACAAATTTCGAGTACTCTTATATCTGAAGACAAAACAATTGAACGTATTGTTATTTTTTATAAAGATGGTACATTTAAAAATTTTGAGGAATCATATTAAATTTATAAAAATTTTCAAATACGTTACTCACATTAATCACAATCTGTTTTGTAATTTTGTTGAAAATTGTAAAAATGCAAAAAAGTCTACTTCTTCTCTTATCCCTTTTATGTTTAAGTTGTTTTCAAACAGAAAGGAATTGCTCTGACTTTAAAACAGGCACTTTTGAATTTGAATACGTTGTTGATGGTATTGAAAAAACAGGAAGTTTTGTTCGTACAGAGACTTTAAATATTGATTTTTTTGAAAACAAAATAGATTCTGCTTCCATACGATGGATTAATGATTGTGAGTTTATTCAGAAGAAAATAAATCCTAGAAACAAAAACGAAGAAAAAGCGATTCATATTAAAATCCTTACTACGGCTAAAGACTCGTACACATTTGAATACCAATTAGCAGTAAAAGATCCTTATAAAAAGAAGCGTGTTGAGAAAGGAAGCGCAAAAAAAATAAAATAATATGTTAGATTTTCTAGTCACCAGTGATGCTATAATGGCATTATTAACATTGACGTTTTTAGAAATCATCTTAGGTATCGATAATATTATTTTTATTTCTATTGCTGCAAACAAGCTGCCCGAGCACCAACGAAATAAAGCGACAAACATTGGCTTACTCTTAGCAATGGTACAACGCATTATCTTATTGTTTTTCGTATCATTTCTAGTAGGCCTATCAACACCTTTTTATAATTTAGAAACAAGCTGGCTTGAACTCCACATAAGCTGGCAAGCCATTATTCTATTTGCTGGTGGACTTTTTTTAATCTACAAAAGCACGTCTGAAATTAGAGAAAAAGTAACCTATCCAGAACACGATAAAGACGAAATAAAAGGTAAAAAGATAAAATCATTGTCAAACGCTATAGTACAAATACTAATTATTGATTTTATTTTTTCAATAGACTCTATCTTAACAGCTGTAGGACTAACCAATGGCTTGCACCCTAATCATAATTACACATTGGTGCTAATGATTATTGCGGTTGTGATTTCTATTGGAATAATGATAGGTTTCGCTAATCCAATTAGAAAATTTATTGATACCAATCCAAGTATTCAAATGCTAGGGCTCGCGTTCTTAATTTTAATAGGTTTTATGCTAATTACAGAAGCTGCTCATCTATCAAACACAGAGTTCTTTGGCAATAAAGTGGGTTCCATACCAAAGGGCTATCTCTATTTTGCTATTGCTTTTTCGTTATTTATAGAAGTGTTGAATTCCAGAATAAATAAAAATAATAAGAAGAAATCTTGAGAACGCACTAATCCATCACAAATTTAAACCCTGCAGTGATGATATTAGCACTTAAAGTATTATCTCTATCATACTCGGTATATTTTAAATCAATACTTTTTAAGCCCAGTTTCTAAATATGAAACTTCGTAAATATATCTTTATAAAAGGCTCCGAAGCTAAATTGATTTGCGCTGTATTTAGATAAATCAAAATCTGATGTATAAGATTCATCAATAGATAAATGTCCTTCATATATATCAAAATAATCTGATACTATTTGGTTATAAAAACGGTATGATGGATATATCGTAAAATTATTGAAAAATGTTTCAAAATCATTACGATTTAAAAGATTCTAAAATCTTAATATATTCTGAAGGTGACGTTTTTTATACCCTGTAGACCCTAAAACTTTACCGTTCTCATCTAATACTACAACAAAAGGGAAACACCCATTTTTATTATAAGTTTCAGCTAATTTACCGTTATGTTCTTGCTGTTCTTTAGCTAAGGCGTTTTTACTTCGCTTAGGAAAATAAGCTTTTAACATCACAGAGTGATCTTTTGAATAGGCTTTAAATACTTCTGTATCCCAAATATCTTTATCTAATTTGATACAAGGCGCACACCAGTCTGAACCTTGAAAGACCAATACTATTTTTTTGCTAGTGACCTTTGCAGAAGATTTTGCCTTTTCAAAATCCGTGAGCCAGCTTTGAGCGTTAACAATTGTATGTGTTTCAAAAAACAACAATACAATACATATCATTTTTTTCATATTTCATAATAAGGTTCAAAATTAAATCATTAAACGTAATACTTTACGTAACCTTACATTGATATTTATCAACCTCTATACCTAAGCTTATTTGAAATTTGCTATTTTTATCAAACCTTCATAATCTTTTATATAAATACGACTTCGTTTTGTTGTAATGAGCTGCTCTTCTTTAAAATCTTTCAGCATTCTTACGATAGACTCCTTTGCTGTGCCTACCATGCTAGCTAAATCATTTCTATTAATTATAATTTCAGTTTCAGTTTCAATCTCGTTTTGAAATTTACTCTCTAGAATCAACAAGTTTAATGCTGAACGTTCTCTTACAGTATGTTTAGCTAAAAATTTTGTAGCATTTAGAAACACACTAAACTCATGGCTCAAGTTCTTTAAAAGACGTCGCGATAATAGATGTGATGTGTTTACTGCTTTAAGAAAATCTTTTTCTGCAATAAAATCAACTTCACAATCTGAAAGGGCTATTGCGCAATCTGCATATAACTCTTGGCTTAAAACAGCGTGATAACCTAGATATTCATTTTCCTTACAGATATAAAAAATATGTTGTGCTCCAAAGCTTGTTAACGCAGACTTCTTTACTTTCCCGTTTTTTACTCTATAAACGCCCTTAGCCTTTTCTGCTGCTATAAAAATTGGCTGACCTGCTTTAAAACAAATAGTAACCATATTTGATTTAATAACGTTACAAATGGCGTCTGGTAATTCAAAAAAAAGATCTTGATTATTGAAACTATACTAGTTATTTAATAACTCTTTTGTAGTCATAATAGTGGTTAAAACAAAGTCGCCTGCCCTTTATCACCTGCATCATCATCTTTATTTTTACTTTTTGATGACGCGCTCGGTTTTTCTTCGGAAATTGAAGGACGATCAAAATGGTCAGAAGAACTTTCTATAGTCTCATCAATAACTTCAATATCTTCCGCAGAAATCTCTTCTGGAGCATCATAAGGTAAAGGCTCTAATAAACTAACTAGATTGATCTTCTCTTTTGTTAATTGATTACCTAACGCTGTAATACCTTTAATAGAAATAAACGCTTCTAGGTTAATGGTCTCATTGTCCTTTCTATCTTTTCCTCGTTCTTTTTTATATTCAATCTCTGCCATTGGCTTCCAATCTGTAGAAACAATTTCTAGCTGAGAATCTGGATGTTCTGATATAAATGATTCTTCTTTCCCTTCATTATCTATTAAGAAACGCTTTACATAATACATTTCTTTTTCACCATTATAATAAACGACAGATATAGGTTTCTTCGGAATCCATTTTTCCAAAACAATCATATCATCATCAAAATGTGTACTTAACTCAGGAAGAATCGTTTTTACGTTTCCTGATTGTGTGATAATCAATAGTCGATCTTCACCTCTAAATTCTCCAATAAGATCACCTCTATCGTCAACATTAAGACGTTGAACCGTATCATCAAACCATATTTTACGAGGTTTTAACGTAGACACCCCTTTTTCTTTTAATTCTATTTTTTTAATAGGATACTTAGTCACAGTATTCCCTTTAGAGGCTCTACCTTTTATAAGTACTTCTGCAAAATCTAGATCCCATTTTAATTTTTTGATACTACCAACTTGTCTTAAGAATATTGTAATCACCTCAGCTTCTCCGTTTGGATTTGCAGAGAAATACCAAAGTTTAGAGTTTTTTGCTCCATTAGTTAAATCGTAATCTTTATCTCTAGTGATTGATGTCACAGCAAAACGTTTGACAAACGTTGCTCCTTTAGCACCATCACGATAGATCATATTATAAATGGTTCGCTTGTCTTTCTTTTTAAAGACTGCAACATGAATAATATCTTTACCTATAAAAGTTTTACTATCAACTTTCGTAACCATCATTTTACCATCATTGGTAAATACGATAATATCATCAATATCACTACAGTCGCACACATATTCATCTTTACGTAGTGAGGTACCGATAAACCCTTCAGATTTATTTACGTACAATTTTGTATTACGAATAACAACCTTAGTCGCGTCAACATCTTCAAAAGCCCTCAATTCTGTTTTACGCTCTCTTCCCTCACCATACTCTTTTTTGAGACGTTCAAAATAGGCAATAGCATAAGCAATTAGATTTGCTAAATGATGTTTCACTTCAGCAATTTGATCCTCTAATGCATCTATCTTTTGTTGTGCTTTATCAATATCAAACTTAGAGATACGCTTAATTCTAATTTCTGTTAAACGTGTAATATCCTCCACTGTGATAGCACGTTTCAAATGTTTTATATGTGGTTGCAAACCTTTATCAATAGCATTAATAACGCCATCCCAAGTTTCTTCTTCTTCAATATCACGATAGATACGTTTTTCAATAAAAATACGCTCTAAAGATGCAAAATGCCATTGCTCTTCAAATTCACTAAGCTTAATTTCTAATTCGCTTTTTAAAAGTTGTACTGTATTATCCGTTGATCTCCTCAACATTTCAGTAACTCCAACAAATAAGGGTTTATTATCTTCAATTACACATCCTAATGGTGATATAGAATATTCACAATTAGTAAATGCATACAAAGCGTCTATGGTTTTATCTGGTGATATCCCACCAGGTAAATGCACTAAAATCTCAACATTTGCAGCTGTATTATCTTCAATTTTCTTAATCTTAATTTTTCCTTTGTCATTAGCTTTCAAAATTGAATCTATCAACGACGAAGTGTTTGTGCCAAAAGGAATTTCAGTAATTACTAAGGTGTTTTTTTCTAATTGTGAAATTTTTGCACGTACTCTCACTTTTCCGCCTCTCAGTCCGTCATTATAATTAGATATATCAGCAATACCAGCTGTTGTAAAATCAGGATAAATTGTAAAGCGTTTCCCGTTTAAATGCTTTATAGAAGCATCGATGAGCTCAATAAAATTATGAGGTAATATTTTAGTAGATAAACCTACAGCAATTCCTTCTCCTCCTTGAGCGAGTAATAGAGGAAACATCACAGGGAGATTAATAGGCTCTTTACGACGACCATCATAGCTAGATTGCCATTGTGTAATTTTAGGATTGTAAACAACATCTAAGCCAAATTTAGAAATCCGCGCTTCAATATAACGCGCTGCCGCTGCTCTGTCACCCGTGAGAATATTCCCCCAGTTTCCTTGTGTGTCAATCAATAAATCTTTTTGACCAATCTGCACCATAGCGTCTGCAATACTGGCATCTCCGTGAGGATGATATTGCATCGTGTGACCAACTATATTTGCAACCTTATTATAACGACCGTCATCTAAATCTTTCATAGAATGCATAATACGTCGCTGTACTGGCTTAAAACCATCTTCGATAGCCGGCACTGCACGCTCAAGAATCACATATGACGCATAATCAAGAAACCAGTCCTTATACATCCCTGTAACTCTAGTAATGCTCTCTTGTGGTTCGTCTTGATTGTCTATAATATCGTTATTATCTTCACTCATTAATTTTCTGGGAGTTTTTGTTTGTCTTAATCATTTTACTCAATGACTGTCTAATATATCGTCTTTTTTTTCCTGGAACTAACGTTACGTTAAATGTTTCGCCTTTTCTTTTATTTCGACTGTCCTTAAAATAAAAAGTCAAAGTTCTATAAACTAAATAATTATTGAATTTATAAGCATATAAATCAATTTTTTCAAACTCTAATACCTTTTCTCTATAATTAAAACTATCTGATAGCAACAAGCCACTGTTTTTTACAACAACTTTAACCCCGTCACTATCATATTCGAAATACTTTGAAATAAAATGAACGAGTAAAAATAGTAAACCAAAACCAGATGTTATTATTATAAACGTTAACGATGGGTTAGACGTTAGATCACTAAAAGCCTTAAAAATCGTTGCAAATACAATAGCTAAAACTATTAAAATAAAATAAACAGATACGATAGTGTTTTTAACTTTTGAATTATTGATTCTCATTAATCGTCTATAATATCTAATTCAACTTTTAAATTCTTGATTATAAATTCTTGACGTGTTGGCGTGTTCTTTCCCATATAAAAAGACAATAAGTCTTCTATTGACATATCTTTATCTAACATCACAGGATCTAATCGTATATCATCACCAATAAAATGCACAAACTCATCTGGAGAAATCTCTCCCAGACCCTTAAATCGAGTGATTTCTGGTTTTGGTTTCAATTCTTCTAAGGCATTGCGTTTTTCTTCTTCGGAATAACAGTAAATAGTTTTCTTTTTATTACGAACTCTAAACAACGGTGTTTGCAAAATATATAAATGATCTTCTTTAATAATTTCTGGAAAGAATTGCAAAAAGAATGTAATCAATAATAATCTAATGTGCATCCCATCGACGTCTGCATCTGTTGCGATAACAACATTATTATAACGTAAATCCTCTAAAGACTCTTCAATATTAAGTGCCGCTTGCAAGAGATTAAACTCTTCATTTTCATAAACGATTTTTTTACTCAAACCGTAACTATTCAATGGTTTTCCTTTTAAACTGAAAACTGCTTGCGTATTCACATCTCTCGATTTTGTAATACTACCAGACGCTGAATCTCCCTCAGTTATAAATAAAGTCGTTTCTAAGTTTCTAGGATTCTTTACATCGCCAAAGTGCACACGACAATCTCTTAATTTTTTATTGTGAAGGTTAGACTTCTTTGCTCTATCCTTAGCTAGTTTTCTAATTCCAGACAACTCTTTACGTTCTCGCTCTGCTTGTAAGATTTTACGTTGAATCTTTTCCGCAGTATCTGGGTTTTTGTGCAGGTAATTGTCAAGGTAACGCTTTAAGAAGTCATTAATATGAGTTCTTACTGTTGGTAAATCACCTCCCATATCTGTTGACCCCAATTTCGTTTTAGTCTGACTCTCAAAAATAGGTTCCATCACTTTAATGGAAATGGCAGACACTACAGATTTCCTAATATCTGACGCTTCGTAGTTTTTTCCGTAGAAATCACGAATAGTTTTCACCAAAGCTTCTCTATATGCTGCCAAATGTGTTCCTCCTTGGGTTGTATTTTGACCATTAACAAAACTGTGATATTCTTCACTGTATTGCGTTTTACTGTGTGTTAACGCCAACTCAATATCTTCCCCTTTTAGATGGATGATATCATAAAGCCTATCTGTTTCGGCAATATTATCTGATAATAAATCTTTAAGTCCGTTTTCACTATAATATTTTTCGCCATTAAAAACAATGGTTAATCCTGGATTTAAATACACATAGTACTTGAGCATTTTGGAGACATACTCATTACGATACTTGTAGTTTTTAAAGATAGCCTCATCGGGTACAAACGACACTTTAGTCCCTTTACGTCGAGAAGTGTCATCTAACAAATCTTGATTAACGAGGTTACCTTGTGAAAACTCTGCAGAAGCCGATTTACCATCTCTAGTAGATTCTACTTTAAAATAATTAGATAACGCATTTACCGCTTTGGTACCCACACCATTTAACCCTACCGACTTTTTAAACGCACGAGAATCGTACTTACCACCAGTATTCATTTTTGATACCACATCAACGACTTTACCTAACGGAATCCCACGACCATAATCTCTAACAATTACTTTATTACCTTGGATGGAAATCTCTATCGTCTTGCCAGCTCCCATGACATATTCATCAATAGAGTTGTCTAAAACCTCTTTGACTAAAATATAAATCCCATCATCTGGAGACGATCCATCACCCAATTTACCAATATACATTCCTGGTCGCATTCGGATATGTTCTTTCCAATCAAGCGAGCGTATATTATCTTCAGTATATTTGGTTTCTTGCGACATAAAATAGGAAAAAAGTTTAGATAGAATGCTAAGATAAGATAACCCTATAAAAAATAGAATAGAGATGACACAAAGTAATTAACAAGTTATGAAAAAAGGAATACTACTTTGCCGTAATTAAATAATTTAAAATTCTCCTACTCTGTTTTTAGGTTTTTCGGGATATATCTCTAGAATAAAAAAAATAGTAATCGCTATTAAATTAAACATAACTACCAAATTAACTGACATATATACGGATTATGATGATACTGACTTTTAGAGATGACATACATGATTTTAAAAGAAAGTAAAACCACTTAAAGATTCCTATTTTCACCTGAATTAAAAAGTAAGTAATTTATGGGTTGGAGATTTTGAAATATTCATATTCTAAAAATTAGTGGAAACCCATATTACGAGATAAATAAAAACAGGTCTAGATGCTTGCTTTGACAATTGTATCAATTCTAATAATTGCAATGAAATTCTTTTTGTAAAACACAAAAGCCAACGTTTTCAAAAACGTTGGCTTTAAAATATTTTTTAAAATAAATTTAATTATACATTGAACAGGAAATGCATCACATCACCATCTTTAACAATATAGTTCTTACCTTCTACACGCATTTTACCCGCTTCTTTTACTTTAGCTTCGCTACCAAAAGCAACGTAATCTTCATAAGCAATAACTTCTGCTCTGATAAAACCTTTTTCAAAATCGGTATGAATGACTCCCGCCGCTTGAGGTCCAGTTGCACCGACATTAACAGTCCAAGCACGAACTTCTTTCACACCTGCTGTAAAATAGGTTTGCTGATTTAGTAATTTATAAGCTGAGCGAATTAATTTTGCAGATCCTGGTTCGTCTAAACCTATATCTGCTAAAAACATTTGGCGCTCTTCGTAATCGTCTAATTCTGTAATATCTGCTTCTGTACCTACTGCTAATACTAAAACTTCAGCATTTTCATCTTTAACGTTTTCACGTACTAAATCCACATAAGCATTTCCGGACACTGCACTCTCTTCATCTACGTTACAAACGTACATGACAGGTTTAGCAGTAATTAATTGTGCTGGTTTCACGAACTCTTCTTGATCTTCATCACTAAACTCTAAAGCTCGAACTGATATTCCAGCCTCTAATCCTGCTTTCAGTTTTAATAAAACGGCTTCTTCTTTCTGAGCTTCTTTATTACCTGTTTTTGCAGCACGCTTTACTTTATCTAATTTTTTATCAACAGTCTCTAAATCTTTAAGCTGTAACTCCATATCGATAGTTTCCTTATCTCTAATAGGATCTACATTGCCGTCAACGTGAATGATATTATCATTGTCAAAACAACGCAATACATGAAGAATAGCATCTGTCTCACGAATATTTCCTAAGAATTGATTTCCTAAACCTTCCCCCTTACTTGCGCCTTTTACTAATCCTGCGATATCTACGATTTCTACAGTTGCTGGCAATACACGTTCTGGATTGACCAAAGCTTCTAATTTTTGAAGTCTTGCGTCCGGCACATTAACTACGCCAATATTAGGTTCTATAGTACAAAACGGAAAGTTTGCACTTTGCGCCTTGGCATTAGATAAACAGTTAAATAATGTTGATTTTCCTACGTTTGGTAATCCTACAATTCCAGCTTTCATCGAGTAAATTTATTTGGTTGTTTCCGTAGTTACGGAAAACTCTTTTTTGCGACTGCAAATGTAGTTAATTAGTGGAATAATTGGATTATATTTTTTGAAATGATTGTTAAGTAAATTTCGCTGTACTTGTGTCTCTAAATTATATTACTCATGAAGCTATTAATCCCAATTTCGACAATAAAACTCCTTTAGTATCTAGACGCTCGACTCTTATCTGCGCTACTCTTTTTTAAATTGCACCGAGTGCACATGTACCATCTTGTCAACAGCTCCCACAAGAACAAATGCTAGAAGCACCATTCTTCTATTCATATCTGCAGTTAAAAATTGCTCAATATCAATTTCGAAGACCTTCCATTCTTTAGTTACTATTATTTTAAGATAAGCACTTTCGAATAGGGAGAAAAACCCATCTCATTCACTCTACCGTATAAAACATCTACTGTAAAATAAGAGGATGCCCATGCGAATTGATTGGCAGGATATTCAATAGAGACATAATCCTTTTCTTTTAATTGATAATTCGCGAATAAATCAGATGCTATATACCTCAAAGTAAATACTGCGGGTGCCTGACCATTAGTTAGTATGCTTAAAAAATCAGCATCTCCAAAAGAATACAGTACACTACTCAATAAGCAATTTAGTTTTTTTTAAAACAGAATATCAAAACACACAACTACATATTGAAACAAAAAAAAACCTAAGCCAAAGCTTAGGGTTTCACTATTTATACTAAATTAATTTCAGTAGCTTCCTATCCATCAGGATGCATAAACTTCTGCTTACCCAACAAGACCTCTTCAGTTTCCACATGATCATCATCAGGAACACAGCAATCTACAGGACAAACTGCAGCACATTGTGGCTCGTCATGGAAGCCTACACACTCTGTACACTTATCTGGTGAAATATAGTAAATTTCGTCACTAATGGGCTCTTGAGCCTCATCTGCATCAACCTGTTTTCCATTTGGCAAAACAACACTTCCTTTTAAGCTCGTACCATCGTTATATCTCCAATCATCTGCACCTTCATATATCGCTGTGTTTGGACATTCTGGTTCACATGCGCCACAGTTAATACATTCGTCTGTTATAATAATTGCCATAGTAATTTATCTTTTTTGTTTGCGTAAATTTGCAATTGCAAAAATAAAGCCAAAACATCGTATAACCAAACCCAACATGGATTTACAACAAAGAATTAACGCATTTGTAAAATTAGGAAAATTTTTAAGCCAGTTTTCTTCGGAAGGATTTGAAAAAAAAGACCACATTGAACATAATGATTTGTTTTTTGACGGTTTTAAACACCAAGTAAAATTAGCTCAAGAGCACAACGGTTGGTTTTCAAAAGAGAATGTGCTTTTCTCTTTAAACGGTTGGTCTAACCAATTGACTGACAAGAATATTAACAAATGGATAGAAAAGCATAACTTTGATACAGAAAATCTAAAGACAATCGCTATTATAATGGCAGGAAATATTCCTCTAGTTGGCTTTCATGATTTTTTGTCAGTTTTAATTTCTGGTCAGAAGGTTTTAATAAAGCAATCTTCAAATGACAAACAACTACTTCCGTTTTTAGCAAAATACTTAGAGTATATTGAACCAAAATTTAAAGGCCGCATCTCTTTTACAGAAGGCAGAATAGAAAATTATGATGCAGTAATTGCCACAGGAAGTAATAATACAGCACGCTATTTTGAATACTACTTTAAGGATAAACCTTCGGTGATTAGAAAGAATCGAAATTCTTTAGCCATTTTAACCGGAAAAGAGAGTGATGACGAGCTCATAGCCCTTTCTGAAGACATATTTAGATATTATGGTTTAGGTTGTAGAAATGTTTCAAAACTATTTGTACCAAAAGACTATGATTTCCAAAAATTCTTTAAAGCGATGTATCATTGGAATCCAATAATCCATGAAAATAAATACGCTAATAACTACGACTACAATAAGGCTGTATATTTAATGAGTCAGTTTGAGATGCTAGAAAACGGGTTTCTAATGATTAAAGAAGACGAAAGCTTGTCCTCTCCTATCGCAACAATGTTTTACGAGTACTATGAGACCGAAGAAACATTAAAAGCAACTTTAAAAGATAAAAGCGATGCCATACAGTGTGTAGTTTCTAGCGGGTTTTTAGACAACGAAATTAAATTTGGACAAACACAATTACCAAATTTATGGGATTATGCAGATAACGTTGATACTATTGCGTTTTCGTTGACAATCTGTTAATAAATTATCATATTCTTAATACATTTTTTTATAGAATTTACGACCTTTGTAAAAATTAATAAAATAGGTTTCCGATTTCTCGGAAATGAAACATAATATTTCCATGAAAAGACATAATTTTAGCGCTGGACCTTGTATTTTGCCAGGAAGCGTTCTACAAAAAGCTTCTGAAGCTGTAATAAATTTTGATAACGGCTTATCTCTACTAGAAATTTCACACAGAAGCAAGCCTTTTGTAGATGTTATGGAAAATGCGAGAATTTTAGCATTAGAATTATTAGGCCTAGAAGGAAAAGGATATAAAGCACTATTCTTACAAGGAGGTGCGAGTACTCAATTTTTAATGGTAGCTTTTAATATGTTAGAAAACCGTGCTAGTTACTTAAATACTGGGACATGGAGTGATAATGCTATTAAACAAGCAAAGATTTATGGTGATGTTTTTGAAGTTGCTTCTTCTAAAGAGGCTAACTATAATTACATTCCGAAAGGATATGATATTCCTACAGACTCCGATTATTTTCACTGCACCTCTAACAATACGATTTTTGGGACTCAAATGAAAGAATTCCCGAACTCCTCTGCACCTATGGTTTGTGATATGAGTAGTGATATTTTTTCTCGTGAAATCGATTTTTCAAAATTTGATCTTATATATGCGGGAGCTCAAAAAAACATGGGTCCTGCAGGAGCGACTTTAGTTGTTGTCAAAGAAGACGTTTTAGGAAAAGTATCTCGTCAAATACCGTCAATGATGGATTACAAAGCGCAGATCAGCAAGGGTAGCATGTTTAACACGCCTCCAGTATTTGCGGTTTATACATCAATGCTAACTCTAGAATGGTTAAAGGACTTAGGAGGCATTGCAGCGATTGAAAAAGAAAACAATAAAAAAGCACAATTAATTTATTCTGAAATTGATCTCAATCCATTATTTAAAGGGTTTTCAGCAAAGACAGATCGCTCTACAATGAATGCTACATTTACATTAATCAATGGAGATTTAAAAGAAACCTTTGAAACAATGGTAAATGAGGCAGGAATCAATGGATTAAGTGGTCACAGAAGTGTTGGTGGCTATAGAGCATCTATGTATAACGCATTACCATTAGAGAGTGTTGGTGTGCTCGTAGATGTCATGAGTGAATTAGAACGCAAAGCGTAAAACAAGTTTGCCCTAGGTACTTGCTGTTTGCAGTGCTTACTCAGACTCAAAAAATATAAATTTAATTTTAAGCTGACTGCTCAATTGTTATCTGAGCTTTTAACTTTTAACTTTTAACTTAAATATGAAAGTATTAGCAAACGACGGTGTATCACAAAGCGGAATAGATGTGTTAACAAAAGCAGGTTTTGAGGTCTCCACTACCACTGTTGCCCAAGAGCAACTAGAAAACTACATAAAGGAGAATAATATTTCTGTTTTATTAGTACGAAGCGCTACAACAGTAAGAAAAAATATTATTGACAACTGTCCTAGCCTAAAAATTATTGGGCGTGGTGGCGTTGGTATGGATAATATAGATGTAGAGTACGCTCGTAACAAAGGACTACAAGTTATCAATACACCTGCAGCGTCTTCACACTCTGTTGCAGAATTAGTTTTCGCTCATTTTTATGGGTTAGCACGTTTTTTACATAATTCAAATCGTGACATGCCTTTAGAAGGTGATGCTAACTTTAAAGGTCTTAAAAAGGCTTATGCAAAAGGAATAGAATTAAAAGGTAAAACTTTAGGTGTTCTTGGTTTTGGCCGTATTGGACAAGCTACAGCTAAGGTCGCACTTGGAGCAGGAATGAAAGTAATTGCTTTTGATCCTTTCTTAAGTAAAGTAAATTTGGAGCTTGATTTTTTTGATGGTCAAAAAGTGAATTTTGAAATTAACACGATTTCTAAAGAGGAGGTTTTAAACCAATCAGATTTTTTAACACTTCACGTACCTGCTCAAAAAAATTATGTTATTGACGAAGCAGATTTTAAACAAATGAAAGATGGTGTAATTATTGCTAATGCCGCAAGAGGCGGAGTTGTTAATGAAATTGCTTTAGTAAAAGCGATTGAAAGTGGCAAAGTATTAGGAGCAGCTTTAGATGTTTTTGAAAAAGAACCAAATCCAGAAATTCAATTATTAATGAATTCGGGGCTGTCCTTAACGCCTCATACTGGGGCTGCAACTAATGAAGCTCAAGATAGAATTGGTACTGAGTTGGCAGATCAAATAATAAGTATTTTAAAATAAATCGTCATAAAATGTGACTTTTAAGTCGAAAAGGGGTCCTACTAATTGTTAGGGCTTTTTTTTGTACCCTAAAGTACCCATTTATTAATCTTATTTAAATGAAATCATGTCAGGAATCTTAGACTTATTAAACAGTGACCTTGGTCAATCTATAATTAGTGGCGTATCAAACGATACAAAACAACCACAAACTAAAAGCCAAGATGTATTAACAATGGCATTGCCAGTTTTAATGGCTGCGATGAAGAGAAATGTTTCAACACCAGAAGGCGCAGAAGGCTTAGTGGATGCGCTTAATAGTAAGCATGATGGAAATATTTTAGATAACCTTGGCGTTTATTTGGAGAAGGAGTTAATGATGAAGTAAAAAATGATGGACATAGAATTTTAAACCATGTCCTTGGAAGCAAAAAAACAAGGTGTTGAGAAAATTATTGCTAAGAAATCTGGAGTGGATATTGATTCTGTCGCAAATATTCTTAAAGTAGCAGCTCTTATTTTAATGGGGGTTTTAGGAAAACAAACGAAAGAAAATAACGTAAGTTCCTCAAATGATATCAGCGGACTTTTAGGAGGCTTACTTAGTAGTGGTAATGCTCAAGAAGAACAAATTTTCTTAAAAAAGATATTAGATGGTGATGGTGATGGTAGCATTATTGATGATGTTGTAGGAATGGTGTTAGGTAACGCAAATAAAAAGAGTGGTTTGGGCGGTTTATTAGGCGGCCTTTTTGGAAAATAAATTAAGTTTTTAAGATAGTTATAAAAGCCAAACACAATGTTTGGCTTTTCTTTTTGTGGTTTTACTCATTGATAAGTCGCACTCACTCATTATCGTTTTATTAAGCGACACAACATATATACTTTTGGGTTAAACAAAATAAGAAAATGACTTTTGAAAGCGATTTGCTTCAAATTGATTTTTGTAACTTTAAACTATAAATAACACCATGAAACGTATTACTCAACTTTTAATTCTAGCGCTGCTCTTTGTAAGCTGTGGTTCATCAAAAATAATTTCTAACAATACTATCGAAGCAGAGATACCTGAAGAAGATATTGTGCGCATCGCAAATGATGACCTTGAATATGAAATTATCATAATTGAACCTGGTTTTAATTTTTGGCTTGCCTCTATTGCCAGACCAGAAGGTTATTATTCTCAAAATTTTATGGAAACACGAAACCAACAAATGGTTATAGAATGGAACAATAGAGTTATGCAAATACAACGATATGACCAAAACCTTTATGAAC
>NZ_JBLIET010000014.1:0-69878 GCF_047633235.1 Psychroserpens sp.
ATTTATTTGATTGTGATTTTAATCAAATGTTAGAACTACCTGTAAATAGTAAATCTAAGCATATTTCAGAATTTAACGAAGAACAATTAGAAGGACGTAATATCGTTATTTCACAACATTGTTATGGTTGTACTGCTGGCGCAGGAAGCAGCTGTCAAGGTGTCGTAGCATAATAAATTCATTCGTGCCAAAAAATAAATAGAAACTGGAATAGCCCCTACAAGATTTGATACTGAAATAAATTCAGCACAATAGACTTATGTAATAAAATAAAAAATGAGATCTCTGCCTATGCCGAGAATTTATATGAATAACAACACAGCCATATTAATTTTTGCAAACTCTGCTGAATTTGAAGCGATACAAAAACCGTTTAAATCTTCAGAGGTTTTATTTGATGCCCTTAATTCGCATACATTAAACATCGTAAAAAAAACGGGCTTATCTTATTTTTTATCTTCAGAAAAAAACCAAACAGGAGATTCCTTTGGTGAACGTTTCACAAATGCCATTCAGTCTGTTTACAATAAAGGCTTTGAAACTGTTATTACCATTGGAAATGATACACCTCAACTAAAAACAAATCATATTTTAAGAGCTGTACATTATTTACAGCAAAACGATATTGTATTAGGACCTTCTAAGGACGGTGGTTTCTACTTAATGGGATTAAAACAATCTTATTTTAATAGCGAAACCTTCTTGAAATTACCTTGGCAAACTTCGAAACTACGCAGAAGCATTTCACGATTAGTAATTTCTAAACATATTAAATTGTCATATCTTGAAATACTTTCAGATATTGATACAATTAGGGATACAGAAACTATAATTGACAGTTTCAGCCGTATTCCAAGGCATATAAAACAACTTTTACTAGCCTATATTTCAGTAGAAAAAAAGATTACAAACTCTCGTTTCTCTTCTATTGAAACTTCAATACAAGCGCTTCTTTTTAATAAAGGCTCTCCTGCATTGCTTCATCTTTAGCAAACAAAAATTTCAAAATTCTTTTGGTGAATGAGGCTATTAACTCGAGCTGCTAATAGGATTATCTAAAATTCAATTAAAAAGATACCCGCTTTTGTGGGCAGTTCATGAAGCAAATCTACGTTTGCATTCTGCTATTACTGACAAGTTTTAGCTATGCACAAATCACAGTTACAGGAACAATTACAAGTGAAATTGACAATCAACCATTAGCCTATGTTAATATTAGTTCTTCCTCTGGAAGTGGAACTATTTCTGATGAAAACGGAAAATACGCAATCGAAGTATCTTCCTCTGAAGACCAAATTCGATACTCGTATTTAGGTTATGACTTACAAATAGCTATTGTTGGTGCTAACACAATTATTGACATCAAAATGATAGAAGACAGCTCCTCTTTAGATGAAGTAGTCATTACAGCTTTAGGCCTTAAACGTGAATCCAAAGAATTGGGTTACGCTGTTCAAGCTTTAGATGAAAAAGCCCTTACAGAAGTCAAAACAGTGAACTTCCTTGATAATATTGCAGGAAAATTAGCAGGTGTAACCGTCTCTCAAGGTGCTACAGGTGTTGGGTCTTCATCAAAAATCACAATTCGCGGTGAATCCTCATTTTCTAATAATAACCCCTTATTTATTGTGGATGGTACACCAATAAACAATGAAACGGTTTTCAATTTCACTAATGAAGCTGCTGCTGGTTTTCAAGAAATTGACTTTGGTAATGGCGCCATGGAAGTCAATCCAGATGACATAGAATCGGTAACCGTTTTAAAAGGAGCTAATGCTGCTGCACTTTATGGAACGCGCGCTTCAAATGGCGTTATCGTAATAAAAACTAAGGATGGTCGCAACAAAAAAGGCTTAGGCGTTAGTTTTAATACATCACTTACTGTCGACTCTGCATTTCGTTTACCAGATTTTCAAAATCAATATGGTCAAGGTCAATCTGGTCAATTTGAATATGTTGATGGTCTTGGTGGTGGAATTAGCGATAATATCACCTATTCTTGGGGACCACGATTGGATGCTGGACTATTGATTTCTCAATTTGATAGTCCTGTAGATTTAGGAAACGGTATTTTTGTTCGTGGTGGTGACACCTCTCTATATTCTGGGATTCCAATTACTGCAACAGCCTTCAATTCTAACCCTGATAATCTTAAAGATTTCTACGAAACGGGAGTGACCACTATTAATAATTTGTCAATTTCTAACGGATTTGAAACTGGAAATTACCGTTTGTCATTCACTGATTTACGAAGTGAATCTATCATTCCAGGAGTCAATCTCGACAGACAAACGGTTGCTGCAAAATTAAATTTCAATCCAAGTGATAAAACCGAAATCAATACCTCAATAAACTATGTGAATTCTAGTAGTGATAATAGACCCTCCAATGGTTATGGCAGTGAAAATGCGAATTACTCACTTGTAGCTTGGGGACCACGCTCATTAGACATCAATAGTTTGCGACATTATTGGCAACCGGGTTTGGAAGGTGTCCAACAATATTCATTTAACTATACGTTTTTTGATAATCCGTTCTTTATTTTAAATGAAAACAGAAACTCCTTTGAGCGTGATCGTATCTTCGGAAATATTAGAGTTCATCATAAGATTACAAATGATCTAAGTATTTCGCTGAGATCTGGAATGGATTACAGTAGTGAAACCAGACAATTAAGACGTAGCTTTAGTAGCAATCGTTTTCAAAATGGTGGTTATGCAGAACATGATGTCACCTTTAGAGAAGTCAACACCGATTTTTTAGTCAATTACAACAATCAATTGGGTGATCTCTCTTTTGATGTGTCTTTAGGCGGAAATCGTCTCGACCAAAACGCGTCAACTAAACAATTACAAACAGTTAACTTAGCACAACCTGGAATTTTCAATCTTAATAATGCCGCATCGCCAATTCAAGCATTTCAGTTTGAAAGTAGAAAACGCATCAACTCACTTTACGGAATTGCTAAATTTGGTTATAAAGACTATTTATTCTTAGATATTACAGGACGTAATGATTGGTCTAGTGCTCTAGCAACACCTTTCTCTGTTGATGGTACGTCGTTCTTTTATCCTTCGGTTTCTACAAGTTTTATTGCATCCAATGTTACTGAATTACCAGAGGTATTTTCTTTTGCCAAATTAAGAGCAAGTGTTGCTCAAGTAGGAAATGATACTGGAGCGTATCAAACCTCTGGAGCGTTTGTATCTCAAACCCCTTTTAATGGTCAGCCAACATTTAGTGATCAAAACTTTATCCCGAATTCAAACTTAAAACCAGAACAAACCACGTCGTTTGAGATTGGTACCGATTTACGTTTCTTCAAAGACCGTTTAACTTTTGATTTGACATATTATAACGCAACCACAAGAGATCAAATCATCTCCCTACCAATTGCTGTGTCTTCTGGATACAATCAACAAGTCGTCAATGGCGGAGAAGTAAACTCGCAAGGTGTTGAAATCATTTTAGGTGCTACACCTATTAAGAATCAAAATTTTAGATGGAATACACTCTTTAATTTTGCAACAAGTCGTGCAACCATTAAAGATTTACCACAAAAAGATGGTAGACTAACTCTAGCATACAGCAGGATTTATGACAGTGCGAACCAAACGGTTTGGTTTCAAGTAGAAGAAGGTGGACGCATTGGTGATATTTACGGAACTGGCTATTTGAGAAATGATAATGGTGATTTTATAATTGACGACAACGGGCGATTTATAGCAGATAACAACCTTCAAAAAATAGGGAATTATAATCCAGATTTTACATTAGGATGGAATAACAACTTCAGTTATAAAAATTGGACTATGAGTTTCTTATTTGACTGGAGGCAGGGTGGAGAAATCGTATCCCGAACTCGCGCTTTAGGTAATGTTGGAGGTCAATTAGCAGAAACTGCTTTTAGACCAGATAATGGCATCACAGCTCAAGGCGTCAACCAAACGACAGGTGAACCAAATACAGTTTCTATCTCTGCAGAAAGCTATTACAGACAATTTTACGATAGGAACCATGAAGAAAACAATGTGTATGATGCCTCTTTTTTGAAGCTACGACAATTTTCTATTGGCTACGATTTTAAACTAAAAGGTGGCTTTTTAGGATTAAAAGAAGGTGCCGATTTAAGTCTGGCACTCATTGGAAACAACTTATTTGTGATTACTGAAAATCCGCATTTTGATCCAGAACAACTCGCAGTGCAAGGCAATAGCTTTGTAAGCGGAGTTGAAGATATGAGTTATGCTGCTACACGAAGTATCGGATTTAAAGCCGGATTTAATTTCTAAACTAATTATGATGAAAAACATAAAATACCTATTTATATTTTTAGGTCTTCTAGCTCTAGTGAGTTGCACTAAAGACTTTGAAGACATTAATACTAACCCAAATTCACCAAGCGCTGTACAACCAAGCTTACTATTACGTCAAGTGATTTATGATTTTGGAGAAAACATGAGTTACGAAGGATTTGTAGCTGGTGATTTATTATCACAACATAGAACCGCCTTAGATTTTAATCTCTTTGATCGTCATGCACTTAAATCACCACAATTAGGAGGAAATCCTTGGCCAGTGTTTTACACAAATCTTCGCGATAATGAGATTATTTTAAATCAGTCGAGAACCGTTGAAACCTTTTCAGTTTATGAAGGTCCAGCGTTAATTCTAAAAGCTTATATGACTGCTGGTTTGACAGATTTATTTGGCGACGTTCCCTATTTTGAAGCCTTTAATGGTGTCAACGGAACGGTAACACCTGCTTATGATTTACAAGAAGATATTTACTTAAATGAGAATGGAATTCTAGATAATCTAAACAAGGGCATTGCCGCTATTGAGGCATACAGTGATGTGACTCCATTGGAAGGAGATATTTTATTTAATGGCGATTTAAGTGCTTGGGTACGTTTTGCAAATTCCCTAAAAATTAAACATTTGCTACGCATTTCTGGACAAGTTGATGTTTCCGCAGAATTACAAACTATTTTTGATGGTGGTAATTATATCACATCAAATATTCAAAACGCAATATTCAATTTTACAAATACAGACCCTAACAGTTTTCGTTTAGCACAATTGCGTGTTGGTGATTTCAACAATTTTGTATTGTCTGAAACAATGGGTGACATCCTAACAGAGTTGAATGATACAAGAATTAAAACCTTCTTTAGACCATTTTCAAATTCATCAACTGGAGAATTTAATGGATTAATTAACGGTATTGATCCTTCAGAAACGTCTGTAAACTTATCAGATTATTCGCTAGCAGGAACTCCTTTTAGAGAAGATACTTCGAGCCTTGATGCAAATTTCATAACCGCTTGGGAAGTTCAATTTGCCTTAGCAGAGGCGGCAGCAAGGAATTTGATTGTAGCAGATGCTCAAAATTTATATGAAACTGGCGTCGCATTAGCTTTCAACTATTGGAATACCGAGTTACCTGTCGATTATTTAATAGGAAACGCCGCTTTCAATGCCGCAGGAACCACAGCTGTTCAGCAAATTATTACCCAAAAATGGATTGCCAATGTTATTAATGGCTATGAAGGTTGGGTAGAGTATCGCAGAACAGGATTCCCTGAATTAGGGACAATTTCGGCAAGTTTTAATAATGATTTAATACCGGTTCGCATGCCTTATCCCGCAGAGGAAGACGCTTTAAATAATGAGAATTACACAATTGCTGCTGTAGCAACCGATGATAATAGTATTAATGTGAAGGTTTGGTGGAATGAATAACCCTAGCCCTAGCCCTTTCCAAAGAAAAGGGAACCGTGTTAGAGACTGGATGAATAATGAGAAACGAGACCTCACGAAGAAACACAATCGAGTAAGAGTTCCTTCCCTTCGGGAAGGTTAGGATGGGATTTAGATAAGAACATGGAAACAATACACTGGCAATGGACATTAATAATCGTATCAAGTTTGATACTGTTTTTCTTGTCGCCTTTAGCAAAAACTAGAGATCAGTTTTTTAAAGCTGTGAGTAACCGCAAAGCACCAAATACTTTGGTATTGACCGGGAGCTTAATGATCTCATGGATTTTTGCCAAAAGCATCACAAATGCTGCAAATCTAGGTCTTGATTACGGGATTGTTGGCGGTGTTGCTTATGCTGGTTATTATTTGTCATTCGCGGTCGCTGGTATATTGATTTACCAAATGCGAACTAAAGGTGGATTTAAAAGTATTCACGAATTCCTAACCACAAAATTCGGGAAAGGTGCTATGGCCATTTTCTCTATTTTAATTGCTATTCGTTTATTCAACGAGGTGTGGAGTAATACGATGGTTATTGGTAGTTATTTTGGAAAATCTGGAGGTCAGCCTTATTATTTAGCTATAATAGTTTTTACGGTATTGACTTTAGCCTATGCCGCAAAAGGTGGATTGAGCAGTTCTATATTTACAGATGTAATACAAATGGTCTTGTTTTCAGTATTGTTGATGATAATTTTAGGTACTATTTTTTCTACGGAAGATTTCGCGACAACAGACATTGTAACCTCTGGAACATGGAGTTTTGAACTAGGGCTTAACTTATTTTTTGCAGCGATTATACAGTCATTTAGTTATCCGTTTCATGATCCTGTATTGACAGATCGCGCATTTATAACCTCTCCAAAAGTAACACGAAGAAGCTTTTTACTAGCTAGTATTTTAGGTGCAATTTGTATCATATTATTTAGTGTCATTGGCATTTATGCACAAACACAAGGCATGAAAGGTCAAGCGGCAGTGGAAGTAGGGAAAGCCTTTGGTGTGATCATTTTATTAGTCATTAATTTTATTATGATAACGTCTGCTGCATCTACGCTAGATTCGACATTCTCATCGTTTTCTAAGTTATTGGCTATTGATTTAAAAATGGGAAAAGATTTAACCTTTGGTCGTATATCAATGGCAATAATTGCTATTTTGGGAACGCTTCCTGTATTTTTAGATGTTGAAATTTTATCGGCTACAACCATTTCAGGAACTATGGTTATTGGTTTAACTCCGGTATTTGTATTCTGGAATATGAAAGTACCACGAATTAGTTTTTACTTGAGTGTTATTTGTGGATTGGTTTTTGGGTTTGTATTAGTATTTGGGGTATTCCCTGAATCCTTAATGTTTACTGAAGGCAAATATGCCGATTTACTTTGGGTCAATGTTTGGGGGATATTAAGTTGTATTATAATTTATATCATCCCAAAGTTTATCGTAATTAAAAGATAAGATTTCCTGTTGTTTGGAAAATGCTATGGATAAAAAAATAGAAGATTTAGGAACCATAAAGGGAAGAATACTCCTCTTTGGTGGTGTTTACAGCAATCTACAAGCTTTAGAAGCTATGAAGCAAGTTGCTGAGCGCGAACAAATTTCGGCAGAAAATTGCATTTGTACAGGAGATATTGTTGGCTATTGTGCGCAACCTGAAGAGACAGTTCAACTGTTTCAACTTTGGAAGGCAAGAAGTATTGCTGGTAACGTTGAAATACAATTGCGCGGAGGTGCTGATGATTGCGGTTGCGATTTTAAAAAAGGATCTCGCTGTGATGGGTTTTCGCAACAATGGTATCCGTTTGCACAAAGTAAACTGTCTAAAAATTCTTTAAGCTTTATGGAGACACTTCCTGACCATATTACATTTGATTATGCGGGACAACGTGTTACTGTAGTTCATGGATCTTATTTTAACACCTCTGCTTTTATCTACAAATCGAGTCCTTGGGAACGTAAGCAACCTAATTTTGAGACGACCAAGAGTAATGTCATTGTTGGTGGACATTGTGGGTTACCTTTTAATCATAAAAACGAAAACAAGTTATGGTTAAATCCGGGTGTGATTGGGATGCCAGCAAATGACGGAAATCCTAGTGTATGGTATGCTATTTTGGACGACGCTCAAGAAAGTTTTACCTTTAAACATCATACCTTAGACTATAATTATAAATTAACGCGTAAATTGATGGATAACGGATTATTACCTCAAGAATACGCTCGAACAATAGTGACTGGTATTTGGGATAATACCGAAATTTTACCAGAAGTTGAGAGTGGTTTACAAGGCTTCGGAATTCAATTATAAAACAATGAAATTAATAGTATTCATTTTTTTCTCTCTACTGGCGCTCTCGATGTCTGCTCAAGACTCGTTAGACAATTTATTGAAGCAATATAACACTAATGCTGTCCCTTATATTTCGGTACAAGAATTAGCAATGCCTAAAACTGAAGCTATTATTTTAGATGCTAGAGAACGATCTGAGTACGACATAAGCCATCTTAAAAATGCAATATTTATTGGGTATAATCATTTTAGTTTAGAACAAACGACACAAAAACTTCAGGACAAAAATCAAACTATTGTTGTGTATTGCTCATTAGGAATCCGATCTGAAACCATCGCTAACCAACTTAAAAAAGCTGGCTATACGAACATCAAAAACTTATATGGTGGTATTTTTGAATGGAGAAACAAGGGTTTTAAGGTTTATAATTCGGAAGATAAAAAAACCGATAGCATTCATGCTTTTTCAAAAGCTTGGAGCAAATGGTTAACTAAAGGAACAAAGGTTTATCCCGAGACTAAAAAAAGTAATTAAAATTGAAAACTGCATTAATAATATTTACCAGAAATCCAGAACTAGGCAAATGTAAAACTCGTTTAGCTAAAACTTTAGGTGATCAATCTGCTCTCGATATTTATAAATATTTACTTCAGCATACAGCAAATATTTCAAAAGAGGTAAAGGCAGATCGTTATGTGTTTTATTCTGAAAACATCAACAACGATGATATTTGGAGTGTGGCACATTTCAGTAAAAAACTACAAAAAGGGAATGATTTGGGAGAACGCATGCACAATGCATTTGATGAATTATTAAATTTAGACTATAAAAAAGTCATCATTGTTGGCAGTGACTTACTAGATTTGGACGAACAAATTATTGAAGAGGCTATTCAAAAGTTAGATGACAATGATGTCGTTTTAGGCCCTGCAGAAGACGGAGGTTATTATCTATTAGGAATGAAGCAACTACATCCAGCTATTTTTAAAAACAAAGCTTGGGGAACCGAGACGGTTAGAGAAGATACGATGACAGATTTAAAAAACAAGGCCGTATCTTTGCTTAACCCACTTAATGATATCGACACCTTTGACGATATGACACATTACAACCAACTCAAACAATTTTATACTACGCATGATTAAATTTATACAAGAAACTACTGAATATTTGCAATCTAAAGGTTTTGATAATCCAGAAGTCGGTATTATTTTAGGTACAGGTTTAGGTCAATTAACTGACGAGATTGAGATTATAGCAGAAGTGGGCTATAACCAGATCCCAAACTTCCCTACTGCAACGGTAGAATTTCATAAGGGTAAATTAATTTATGGAAATTTAGCTGGCAAAAAGGTAATTGTGATGCAAGGCCGTTTTCATGTTTATGAAGGGTATTCTTTACAGGACGTGACATACCCAGTTCGGGTTATGAAACATTTAGGCATCACAACCCTATTAGTGTCCAATGCCTCTGGAGCTATTAATTTAGACTTTAAAAAAGGTGAATTAATGCTGATTGATGATCATATTAATCTACAAGGTGGCTCTCCCCTAGCCTTTAAAGGTGTTGGAGAATTAGGTGAGCGTTTTGCAGATATGAGTGCTCCCTATGATCTTGAAATCAATGCTAAATTTAAAACCATTGCAAAAGCGCATCATATAAAATTACATGAAGGCGTTTATGCGAGTGTTGTTGGTCCGCAATTAGAAACCAGGGCAGAGTATAAAATGCTAAAACTTATAGGTGCAGATGCTGTTGGAATGAGCACCGTTCCAGAAGTTATCGTTGCAAATCATTTGAATTTAAAAGTAGCTGCAGTGTCAGTTTTAACAGATGAATGCGACCCAAATAATCTCAAACCTGTAGATATTAGTGAGATTATTGCTATGGCTGGAAAAGCTGAACCTGATATGATCACTTTATTTATAGAATTAATAAAAATGTTATAATTATGAGCTATTTAAATGCTACAAACGATTTATATAAAGACGCTGCGTTAACACCTGATGTTGGCTTATGCTGTACTACCAATCCAATTTGGGAATTTCCTGGATTAAAAATTCCGAAGATCATGCAAGAAATGAACTACGGATGTGGCAGTACGGTTCATGCTAGAGATTTAACTAATAACCCTAAAATGCTTTATGTAGGTGTAGGCGGAGGAATGGAGTTATTACAATTTTCATATTTCAACCGTGAAAAAGGAGGCGTTATTGGCGTAGATGTTGTTGATGAAATGTTAGAAGCGTCACGCAAAAACTTTATTGAAGCCGAAGCTCAAAATGATTGGTTTAAAAGTGATTTTGTTGAACTTAAAAAGGGAGATGCTTTAAATTTACCTGTTGAAGACAACAGTATTGATGTCGCTGCTCAAAATTGTTTGTTTAACATCTTTAAAGCCGAAGATTTAAAACTCGCTATTGATGAAATGTATCGTATTTTAAAGCCCCATGGTCGTTTAGTAATGAGTGATCCTACTTGTGAGCAACCTATGAATGACACGTTACGAAATGATGATCGTCTTAGAGCGCTTTGTCTTAGTGGAAGTTTACCTATTGACCAATATGTCAAAGCATTAACAGATGCAGGTTTTGGTACTATTGAAATTCGTGCTAGAAAACCCTATAGAATCTTAGATCCAAAAAATTATCCGACAGACGAATTGATTTATATTGAATCTATTGAAGTTGCTGCAATTAAAGATCCAATGCCAGAAGATGGTCCTTGCATTTTTACTGGAAAAGCAGCCATATATTATGGAAATGAAGATTATTTTGACGACAAGGCTGGACATATTCTATTGAAAAACCAACCGCTAGCTATATGTGATAAAACTGCTGGAGCCTTACAAGCTTTGGGAAGAGATGATATCTATTTTAGTGAATCAACCTTTCACTATGATGGCGGTGGATGCTGCTAGGTTCATTGTCTTTACTGCAAAGGCATAAATCTCATTAACTAAAAATAAAAACATCCTTTATTTAAAAGAGACTCCTACTTTCATAGGAGCTAAAGATGGAAAAATATATAGACCTCATAAAAAACTCCTATTCGGGTTACTGGAATTATTTGAAGAATGAAATTCTACTTCAAAATAATTGGGATAACTATTTTTATGGATTAATCGCAATTTCGATTGTTGTTTGGTTGTTGGAAGGATTATTTCCATGGAGAAAAAACCAAGGTGTGTTCAGAAAAGACTTTTGGTTGGACACCTTTTACATGTTCTTCAATTTCTTTATTCTTAATTTAATTCTACTTATCGCTTTATCAAATACGGTATCAGAATTTTTAAATGATATATTAGAAGGCATAGGGCTTTCATTATCTAGCTTGCAACTCTTTGACTCTACAGATTTACCGAAGTGGTTAGGTCTTTTCATTTTCTTTCTAATTAATGATTTTGTACAATGGAACACACATCGCTTATTACACCGTGTCCCATGGCTTTGGAATTTCCATAAAGTACATCACAGCGTAAAAGAAATGGGATTTGCTGCCCATTTACGCTATCATTGGATGGAACCTGTGGTTTATAATTCTATTAGATATATTCCTCTCGCAATCATTGCTAATTACAGCTCACAAGATGTTGCTATTGTGTATTTCTTTTCTATCGCCATTGGTCATCTCAACCACGCAAATTTGGGTTGGGACTATGGACCATTGAAATATATTTTTAATAATCCGAAGATGCATATATGGCATCATGCAAAAGAACTCCCTAATCATGTTAGTTTTGGTGTGAATTACGGACTAACACTAAGTATTTGGGATTATCTCTTTAAAACAGACTATGTACCTCATGATGGACGAGACATAGAGATTGGCTTTAAAGGTGATGAACACTTCCCAAAAGATTTTTTACACCAAGAATTATATCCGCTTAAAACCAAAATATAAGGTTTACCATAAGTGCTTATAATACCTAAAACTAAAAGATGGAGTATTCAAATTATTTTATTGCAATTGTGATTTCTACTTTTTTGTGTAGTTGTTTTTCTGCAAAAGGACTTCCTATCAAAGAAGTCAAAGGCGAAACAATAATACAAACTGAAACGAAAGAGGACATAGAAACTGAAATTGAAGACAGCACGGAATCCATAGAGGGCAAAACGGAAGGCGCAGTCGAACTAGGCGTTGAAATTCAAGATGATGTACAGACAGATTATGTGACTATTAATCCACTTTTAGATCATTCAACCTGGGATGCTTTATTAAAAAAACATGTTGCAGACAATGGCGATGTTGCTTATAAAGGTTTTAAAAACGATATTCAAAAATTAAATAAGTATGTCACTTATTTGGCTTCACAAATACCTACTGAAAGTTGGAGTATAAACGAGCAGTTGGCTTATTTCATAAATGTTTACAATGCTAACACGATTAAACTTATCGCAGATAATTATCCTACAAAAAGCATAAAAGACATTAATAATCCTTGGATGAAAAACAGACTAAAGATAGGAGACAAGGATTATTCTTTAGCCGATATTGAAAATGGAATTCTTCGGAAAATGAATGAGCCAAGAATTCATTTTGCTATTAATTGTGCGTCTTTTTCTTGTCCAAAATTATTGAATACTGCTTATACAGCAAACAATGTTCAAGACCTTATGGAACGAGCAACCTTAGAATTTATTAATAATGTTAATAAAAACAAACTCACTACAAACGCTCCAAAAATTTCAGAAATCTTTAAATGGTATAAGAGTGATTTCACTGAGAACGGTTCTGTAATCGATTATATCAATAGATATGCAACTACTAAAACTTCAGCAGACACTAAAGTTCAATATATTGATTATAACTGGAATTTAAATGAACAAAACTAGGTACCGTATTTTTGCGTAGATAAAAATATGATAAGCATTATTATTCCCATTTTAAACGAAGCTAAAACAATTGAAGATCTCCTTTTTCATGTTATAGACCATTCGTCGTTGGAGACTATTTCAGAAATCATAGTCGTTGATGGCCAAAGTACTGATGGATCACAAGAGATTATTAAGCGTTTAGGATTAAGGATTAAACTACTCTCATCTCCAAAAGGGAGAGCGAAGCAAATGAATCTTGGTGCAAAAGCAGCTTCTGGAGACATTCTTTACTTCTTGCATGCGGATTCTTTTCCGCCTTTACATTTTGATAAATTAATTATTTCCGAAGTAAAAAAAGGCAACAACGCTGGATGTTTTCGTTTAAAATTCGACAGCAATCATTGGTGGTTGCGATTAGCGGGTTGGCTTACACAATTTTCATGGAGAGCTTGTCGTGGTGGTGATCAGAGTCAGTTTGTTACAAGAGCCCTTTTTGATGAGATTGGTGGTTTTGATGAGAATTTCACCATTTATGAAGATAACGTATTAATTAACGAACTCTATGCTAGAAAGGAATTTGTGGTCATCAATAAAAAAATAGTAACCTCAGCAAGACTCTATCGTAAACATGGTATTTGGAAACTACAATACCACTTTTGGATGATATATGTGAAGAAATGGTTGGGAGCTAGCGCAGATGATTTGTGTGCTTACTATAAGAAGTATATTGGTTGATTATTACTTATTACGTCCTAATTCATTTGGATACAAGGTATAAACAGTCTCACTTTGAAACATTTCCTTCGTTTCTAAATCCATAGCAGATAATTTTCCTTTAAAAGCGGCTCCTGTATCCACATTCCAAACATTAATAGCTTTCATAGGCTGGCTTTGTTTAAAATTGGTTGTAGGTGTATGACCAATGTAAATTTCATGGTAATGTTTGAGTCGGTTTGGATACAACTCAGACTGTTTGTCAATATGCTTATCCATAGTCAAGGCCATTTCCCAAAGCGTACGGTCAAAGTAGAAATTCTCTTTATGTATTTCTCTTTCCACGCCATACCCTGAAGTAAATCCTGCATGAAGAAACAACCGGTTATCGTTATCAATATGATAGAGTTGCATGTCTTCAAAAAAATATAAATGTTGTTTCTTATCTGCTTCGGAAAACCCATCATAACTGTCGACAGTTTCTTTTCCTCCATGTGCTAGCCAAACTGAATCACCATCTCCTGTTCGCAACCAATCTGCACACCAAACATCGTGATTACCTTTAATAAAAACACAGTCATTAGTCTTGGATAACTCAATTAAATATTGAATTACTTGAGCAGATTCACTCCAGCCATCTACATAATCGCCAACAAAAATTAGCCTATCGTCTTTGGTCACCTTCGCAATCTCTATAAGTTGCGTGAGTGCTTTTAAACCTCCATGAATATCTCCAATAACTAATGTTCGCATAGTCCTTTTTATATATACAAATTTAGGATACTATTTAGATTTATAAAAGGATTGAATCACAAATTCAACAGGTTTGTTTTGAGGTGTAAATTGATTGTCTTTCTCGCCTCCTACTTTGTTATGAGCATGAAACCATTTCCAAACGAAACCTCCAGCAAACCAGTCCTCATTCCAAAATTCTTCAAATAAGGCCTGTGTTGCGTTTGATTGTCCTTCAAAATTCAAAGACGTTAAGGTATGATCACTTTGCCATGGCTCTTTTCCTGTAAAATCTACACTTCGATAACCATATTCAGTAAATAAAATAGGTCTATCGTATTTTTCAGAGACCGATTTGATCAGCGTTTTATGATCTTTCCATCCAGCTTTACAATTTGCAACACTTGGTGTTTGATTATCGCTGACTGGGAAATAAGCATCAACTCCAATAAAATCTAATGCTCCCCAAAATGGCGTACGTTTAAACTCATCCCAATTGGCAGCATAGGTTAGTTTTCCTTTATAAATAGTTTTAATTTTAATAATTAAATTATGCCAATAGTCTGGACGTGCCTTAACGAAATTGTCTAATTCTGTACCAATACACAAAATTTCGGCTTTGGTTTCTTGTGCTAACTCTGCATATTCTAAAATAAAGCTAGTGTAGGAGCCTTCTAAAGCTTTCCAATTCTCCTCATTGGTCATTTTAATGAGACCTGTAAACTCACCATTCCAAACCCAAATTTGAGGTTTAACCATTATTTTAATGTCCTTTTTCCTTAACTCCTCAATATATTGCTTACCTCCTGATCTGGTTTCACCAAACCATTGTCTGTCTGTATTATGAATAATTTCGGGATGATCTAGATTTTTTAAAAAACCAAAAGGCATAATCGCTGCATAATTAGCACCAACATTGACCACTGGATTTGTATGTGTATCTTCAATAGCTTCTCTAGCAGCTACAAAGCTAACTCCATTAATTTTTTCTGAAGTCGCTTTCGACACTGCACAGCCATTGAGTAAAAACAAAACGCAGAAAACAAAAATTATTCTCATACCAAAGATTTAATGTATAAATTTAAACAAAATGTCACAGGTTTATTAAGGTTTTAACAAAACCTTCGACTGACCCGTCACAACAACCAATAGTTACCTGACTTCTCGGGCATTCAAAATGGAACACATCGTCATAATAGGAAACGGAATTTCTGGTGTCACCTTAGCAAGACACATTAGAAAACTTTCCGACAAGAAAATTACAATCATATCTGCAGAAACTGATTATTTCTTTTCTAGAACAGCAATCATGTATGTTTATATGGGCCATATGAAATTTGAACACACGCAACCTTATGAAAATTGGTTTTGGAAAAAGAATAGAATTGAACTTCTAAAAGCCTATGTTCAAGAGGTTGACACAGACAACAAAGTAGTACAATTTGCTGATGGTGCACATCTCAATTACGATAAACTCATCATCGCAACTGGCAGTAAACCGAATAAATTTGGATGGCCTGGACAAGATTTAGATGGTGTCATAGGAATGTATCACAAGCAGGATTTAGATCGTCTGGAAGTTCTGGCTCCAAATAACAAAGTTTGTAATCGTGCTGTCATTGTTGGTGGTGGTTTAATTGGCATTGAACTAGCAGAAATGCTGAATTCCAGAAAAATTCCTGTTACTTTTTTAGTGCGAGAAGATAGTTTTTGGAATGGTGTATTACCCGAAGGTGAGAGCCAAATGATTAATAATCATATTAAAAATCACCATATAGATTTGCGTTTATCTACTAATTTAAAAGAAATAAAAAGTGATGAGAATGGTCGTGTTACATCTGTTATCCTAGAAGAAACTGGAGAAGAACTCGCTTGTAATGTTGTTGGATTAACAGCAGGTGTAACGCCAAACATAGATTTCTTAAAATCTTCAAAAATAGAATTGGGACGTGGTGTAAAAGTGAATCGTTTTTTAGAAACCAATATTAAAGATGTATTTGCTATTGGTGATTGTGCTGAGCAACATGAAGCCATTGGAAACCGCAGATCTATTGAAGCTGTTTGGTATACAGGACGAATGATGGGAGAGACTTTAGCTCAAACTATTTGTAGTAATCGTATAGAATACAAACCTGGACATTGGTTTAACTCTGCTAAATTTTTAGATATAGAATATCAAACTTATGGCTGGGTATTTGCAAAACCAAAAGATTATGAAACTCATTTTCATTGGAAACATCATAAAGAAGATATTTGCATTACGGCTGCTTTCCATAAAGACACTAATGAATTTTTAGGAATAAACACTTTCGGAATTAGAATGCGTCACGAAATTTTTGACAAGTGGCTCACTGAAAAACGAGATATGAATCATGTAATGAGTTATTTGAAAGATGCTAATTTTGATCCAGAATTTTATAAAGTTTATGAAAGCGACATTCTAAAACAATACAACACTACATTTAACACCAATCTTACAACACAAAAAAAGAGTTGGAAACGCATTTTTAGTAAGGCCTAAATAAAACGTTTTCAATTTTATCGAATTATACAAGCGCACAAAACGAGCATGTTAAGAGCATTATCACCCAAGAGAATGATCAATTGCGAACAGCATGTGACCGTTAAAAAAACAATATATAAAAACACATGAAAGCAATTAAAAATACAGGATTGGTTATCTTCTTTATAGGATTAGCCATTTTCACCGCTTTACCACTATTAGGAACCTTCAACTTAAAGGAAGCCAGTTTTAACACCATCATTAAAGAACAGAAAATTGAAAGCGATGTTTTTATAAACGATATAAAATCAAACATCGTAGGTCTGGACTTTAAAGGGATGCAGGCCTTATCTCCTAAAATCTCTAAAGCGTTAGACAAGGCGAATGAGACGCACACAAAAAACAAGGAATGGGATAAAAAAATATATACCAAATCTAGCGATATGACTGCTTTTATTGGTAAGAAATCTGCTAACGGATTTATTGCTAATAATAAAGGATTGATGTGGTTATTAACCTTTGGCTTAGGAATCATAGGTGCATTAATGTTCATACTACCAAACGTCATTTTACTCGGGAAAAAAGGCATAAAAAATGATGGTATTTATCATCAAAGTGCTACAAATCGAGGTTGGATTGGCTGGCTGGTTTTTATCTTTTTAGTATCGTTTTATTTAGTCCTTTATTTTGCATCAGAATATGCGACCAATTGGACACTTTTGGTAGATCCAATTAGTGAGGCCTTAAGTGGAAATCTTGCTGGACACTGGTTTGTTTATGGCTTTATGTATTGCACAGTCATGACAGTAATGGCGGTAAGAATGTATATAAAATACCGTCATAATATTTATCAAGTCTTTAGAACTACATCGGTTTTATTCTTTCAAATTGTATTTGCATTTATCATTCCTGAAATTATGGTAAGACTGCAAATGCCCTATTACGATTTCAAAAATGCCTTCCCTTTAGATTACGATTTCTTTTTTCAATGGAATTTAAAAGAGCTAACTAACACTGGTGGCATAGGAATTTTTATTCTAGTTTGGGGAATTGTTCTCACTTTAGTTGTTGTTCCTGTAATGGTCTATTTCTTTGGTAAACGATGGTACTGTTCTTGGGTTTGTGGTTGTGGTGGCTTGGCAGAAACACTTGGTGACCCATATAGGCAGCACTCAGACAAATCATTATTTGCATGGAAAGTTGAACGTTATTTAGTCCATGGCGTTTTAGTCTTTGTTATCGTAATGACTGCTATGACTCTGTATAGTTTTTTTAGTGATACAGGCACTGTTTTAGGCATTAAAACATCCACTGTACAAAGCATTTACAGTTTAGTCATAGGCTCTGTTTTTGCTGGAGTAATTGGCACAGGTTTCTATCCTATTTTTGGAAATCGCGTTTGGTGTCGTTTTGGTTGTCCACTTGCTGCATATTTAGGGTTTGTACAACGTTTTAAATCAAAATTTAGAATTACAACCAATGGTGGACAATGTATTTCTTGCGGAAATTGTTCTACTTATTGTGAAATGGGAATTGATGTGAGAGCTTATGCCCAAAAAGGAGAAAACATAGTGCGTTCTAGTTGTGTTGGCTGTGGTGTTTGCAGTGCTGTTTGTCCGCGTGGTGTTTTAAAATTAGAGAATGGTCCCGAAGATGGACGAATTAATCCTACAGAAATACTTTTAGGTAATGATGTAGACTTAATGGACCTTGTTAATCAAAAATAAGTTTTCGGTCGCAGTTTCAGTTTTCAGGTGTACTCAGATGCATAGGTTTAACTTGACTTAAAACAATGTTTATTTCTGAAATATGCTTGGCACAAACCAGTACCTCAAAAGTAAAAAGTTGGTAAGTTTCAAAATTTCAGAAGAAAAAAAATTAGATATCATTTTAAAAAAATAATATAAAAACGGATATTGCTTGTTATAAAATATTGCAATACCGAAAACAGTAAAAATCTTTAAATGCCCAAGATAAAAGTTATCATCCCAGCTTATAATGAAGCAGATTCTATCGGTTTTGTCATCAAGAATATTCCAAGTATTGTTAATGAAATTATTGTCGTCAGTAACCACTCTAACGATGATACCGAAATCAATGCAAAAAACGCTGGAGCAACAGTTCTTATTGAAAACAGGAGAGGTTATGGTTATGCCTGTTTAAAAGGCATGGATTATATCGCTAACTTAGAGAATGCTGAGCGTCCAGATATTATTGTCTTTCTAGATGGTGATTACAGTGATTACCCTGAGGAATTAACAAAAATAGTAGCTCCAATTCTAAACGAGAATATAGATTTTGTCATTGGATCACGAGTAAAAGAATTAAGAGAAAAAGGGTCGATGACTATTCCTCAAATCTTCGGAAATTGGTTAGCAACAACATTGATGTCTATTTTATTTAGAGCTAAGTTTACAGACTTAGGACCATTTAGAGCCATCAAGTATAATAAGCTTCTAGAATTAAAAATGGAAGACAAAACTTATGGCTGGACCGTTGAGATGCAGCTCAAGGCATTACGTAAGAAATTTAGCTATATTGAAGTGCCTGTAAACTACAGAAATAGAATAGGTGTCTCAAAAGTTTCAGGTACGGTAAAAGGTGCTATATTTGCAGGCGTAAAAATCTTAGGTTGGATTTTTAAATACAGTTTTAAACAATGATTCTTGAAACGACAATTATAGTCATTTATACTATTGCTATCCTACTCATCTTCATGTATGCGCTAGCGCAACTTAACTTGCTTTTTAATTATTTATCCTCTAAAAAAGCTAACATAGAATGTGACACATTTGACTTTTCTAATCCAGACGAAATCCCACTAGTAACCATTCAGCTCCCTGTATTTAATGAGATGTATGTAATGGAGCGTTTGTTAGATAATATTGCGCTTATAGAGTACCCAAAAGACAAATTGGAAATTCAAGTGCTTGATGATTCTACAGATGAAACTGTAATAACGACTCGTAAGCACATAGAAAAACTTCAAAGTACAGGGTTAGATATTACACACATTACTAGAATAGATCGCAGTGGATTTAAAGCGGGCGCACTTAAAGAAGGTCTTAAAATTGCTAAAGGTGAGTACATTGCTATTTTTGACGCCGATTTTCTTCCGCAGAAAGATTGGTTAAAACGTACCATACTTTATTTTAAAGACCCTCAAATTGGGGTTGTACAAACCCGTTGGGGACATATCAATAGAAATTACTCTATACTAACAAAAATTCAGGCGTTTGCACTAGATGCACATTTTACTTTAGAGCAAGTAGGACGCAGTAGTAAAGGGCATTTTATTAATTTTAATGGTACTGCTGGAGTTTGGAGAAAAGAATGCATAATCGATGCTGGAAACTGGGAAGGTGACACCTTAACTGAAGATTTAGATTTGAGTTATAGAGCACAACTTAAAAACTGGAAATTCAAATATTTAGAAGATGTAGAAACGCCTGCCGAATTACCTGTGGTTATTAGTGCTGCGCGTTCACAGCAGTTTAGATGGAATAAAGGTGGTGCCGAAAACTTTAGAAAAATGTGTACTCGCGTTATCCTCTCAAATAATATATCTGCTAAAACTAAAGTACATGGATTACTTCATTTATTGAACAGTACGATGTTTTTAAATGTATTTCTTGTCGCTGTTTTGAGCATCCCTATGTTATACATCAAAAATGAATATGAACATTTGAGATTCTACTTTTACTTTATGAGTTTCTTTGTAATGAGTACCGTTATTTTCTTTGTTTGCTATTGGTTTATGTATAAAGAAATTTATGGAAGCGGATTCAAAAAATTCTTTAGTTACGTCGGTATGTTCTTTACTTTTTTCTCAATTGCTATGGGTTTTTCACTTCATAACTCAATTGCTGTCTTAGAAGGTCATGCTGGTAAGCGTAGTGAATTTGTGCGCACTCCAAAATTTAATATCAGTACACTTAAAGACTCTTGGAAAGATAACAAATATTTAAAGAAAAAAATATCACCTCATGTCATTCTTGAAGGGATCCTAATGTTGTATTTTGCATTTGGCTTATATAGCGCTTTTGTTGTTGGTGATCAAGGTGGTGACTTTGGGTTATTCCCTTTTCACTTGATGCTGTTTATTGGGTTTGGTTATGTCTTTTTCAAATCTATAACATCTAAGTTTTGATACCCTTTTGGAAACTTAATAAGGTTCCATTACTACTCACTTTAGTTAGCTTTTTTCTCTATGGGCTTTTTGCTTATGATTTAGTTAGAACAGAGTCTATTAAACTTATTGTCTTATACTGTTCGGTTTTTTTGGTATTTCTTTTACTTCTGAAATATTACAAAAACAACATCAAGCTTTTAACTGCAATTGCATTTTTATCTAGAGCTATTTTTATTTTAGCAATCCCGAATTTATCGCAAGATTTCTACCGTTTTATTTGGGATGGACGTATGATTCTGGAAGGATTAAATCCTTATCTCTACACACCAGAGTCATTTATACACGCTGGAGGAAGTTTTCCTGTTGCAGAAGCTAAAGCGCTTTATGCAGGTATGGGAGAACTCAACGGTAGTCATTACACCAACTATCCACCAATCAATCAGCTCTGCTTTTTGATTAGTGCTCTATTCTCCAGTCATAGTATTTTAGGTTCTACAATTATGCTTCGTTTACTTATTGTCGCAGCAGATTTTGGAACTTTTTTCTTCGGAAAGCGCTTGCTAGAACGACTTAATATTCCTGTTAAGAATATTTTTTGGTATATCCTCAATCCTTTTATTATTATAGAATTGACCGGAAACCTTCATTTTGAAGGTGTCATGATTTTCTTTCTGATATGGAGTTTATATCTCTTACATACAGATCAATGGAAATTAGCAGCTGTTGCTTTTGGATTATCCATTTCTGTGAAATTGATACCACTTTTGTTTTTACCTTTGATGTTTAAATGGTTCATTTATAACAGCTCAACGACCAAGAAAGGACTATCAAGACTAATTGGTTTCTATAGTCTTATAGGCATCACTACAACCCTATTATTCACTCCTTTTTTCTCTTTAGAATTTGTAAACAACTATTCCCAGACCGTTGCATTATGGTTCACTAATTTTGAATTTAATGCGAGCATTTATTACTTAGCTCGTGAAATTGGGTACTGGTATACAGGATATAATGAAATTGCAGTGATTGGGAAAATCTTGCCAATTTTGGTGTTTTTATGTGTTCTCTGTTTGTCCCTTTTCCGAAGAAAAATTGAAACTAAAATGCTTTTTATAAATATGCTTTTTGCATTCTCTTTCTATTTGTTTTTAAGCACAACAGTTCACCCTTGGTACATTGCAACACTTTTAATTTTGAGTGTATTTACTAATTATAAATTCCCCTTAGTTTGGAGTTTCGTTATTATTTTAAGTTACCTAGCTTATAGCCATCTCAATAAAGCAAACACGTCTGAAAATCTCTGGATTGTCACTTTAGAATACCTGATTGTTTACGGTGTATTTATCTGGGAAGTATTCTTTTCTAGTCGATTTCAAAAGAACAAAAAAGCCAACTCAATTGAGTTGGCTAAATCATAAATGGTATTATAAAATTATAATTTTTTTAAGGCTGTGATAGTATAAACCTCTACGTCATCTTCATAACCATCTTCGTCTTCTGATTTTTCTGTTTTTGAAGTGTAGGACACTGTAAATTTCGAACCTACTAATTTATCTGTATTCAAATTAAATGATTTCAAAAGTACGTCATCAATGTTTTGAAATGTCATTGTAAACTCTTCTCCATCTTCATCCATACCGATGAAATTATATCCATAATCTTCATTACCATCATAAACACCTTCAAAAATTTGTGTATCCTGAACAGCAGTCATCGAAGTTAAAGTAAAAAGGCAAATAATAAAAAAACTAGCAATTGTAAATGATTTTGTTTTCATCTTAAAATAATTAAAACGTTGAAAATTGAGTTTTTTCTTCGGAAAATAGCCACTACAAGTCCGAGAGTGCTTTTAGTAATTTCATCTTATGAATTACGCGTGGAATATTATATATATTTTATACAGTCGCTTAGATCAAATTAGTTTTTAAACAAACATTTTAAATTATATTGTGAGCGGTAGAATCAAAAATAATCTTAAAAATTAATCATACAAAATCATCTTCCTCAGCTGCTTCCATATCTGGATCTTGTACTGCCTCCGAATCATCCTCTTCAAAATCTTCATAATCCTCTACGTCATAATTCTCCATTGTGAGTTCCAGTTTTGTACTCACTCTGACAAGATACTTTGTATCTTCTGTTATGACTTCCACAGCCTCTACGAGTTCATTCTTAGCATTCTTAAATGATATGATATTATCATCATCATATCCGTGAGGATACTTTTGCACTAATAAAGCTAGAATTTCTGGAGTTAATTTTTTAAAATCAACGATAACTCGTTTTAAGTTTGCGTCTTTGTGTTTCATTTCTTAATTTAATAGTTGGGGCTAATTTATGTTAAATATACTACTTATTCTTTTACTCTTATAACGTCATAAACATCTTTTCTTCTATCTTTTAAATTTTTAACCGCACCAAAAGAGTGTAATTCTCTTAACAAACTCAAATCAACATCTGCAACCAATATCATTTCTGTATTTGTAGTCGCTTCTGCCTTTATACCATTACTTGGAAAAGAAAAATCACAAGGTGTAAATACAGCCGACTGCGCATATTGAATATCCATATTATTCACATTGGGGAGATTACCGACACTACCAGCAATAGCAACATAACATTCATTTTCAATCGCTCTAGCTTGCGCGCACAAACGCACTCGCGAATATCCATTTTGAGTATCTGTTAAAAACGGAACAAATAATATGTCCATACCTTCGTCTGCTAATAACCTTGATAATTCTGGGAATTCTGAGTCATAACAAATCAAAATACCAATTTTGCCTGCATCTGTTTCAAACGTTTGCAATTTATGACCTCTTTGCATTCCCCAAATTTTAGCTTCATCTGGAGTCACATGAATTTTCTCATAACGCTCTAAACTGCCGTCTCTACGACATAAATAACCTATATTAAACAACTTATCATCGATAAGCTCTGGCATACTACCTGTTATGATATTTATATTATATGAAATAGATAATTGTTGCATTTTTTCAACGATCACCTTTGTATATTTTGCTAATTCTCTAATCGCGTCTGGCTCGTGCATGTGATTATACTTCGCCATTAATGGAGCATTAAAAAACTCTGGAAATAACGCAAAATCTGATCTATATGCCGCTACACTATCTACGAAATACTCAACTTGCTGCATGAGTTCTTCTAGGCTATTGTAGGTCCGCATTTGCCACTGAATTAAGCCCAATCGAACAACTGTTTTTACTGAACCTGCTTTTTTGCTTTTTTTGGTATAATAAATATTATCCCACTCCATTAAAACTGCATATTCATTGGATGCAGTATCACCTTCTAGATAGCCTTTTAAAACTCGAACTGGATGAAAATCGTTAGATATTTGAAAATTTAAAACGGGATCATGAATTTCCTTACGTTTTACTTTTTCTATATATTCTTTTGGTGTCAGTTCTTTATGCTTGTGATAATTTGGCATTCTACCGCCAAAAACGATTCCTTTTAGGTTTAAGTTTTCACAAATCTCTTTTCTATAATCATAGAGGCGTCTTCCTAAGCGTAATCCTCTATATTCAGGTTTTATAAAAACATCTATTCCATAGAGAACATCACCTTCACTATCGTGATTATTAAACGAATCACCATTAATAATATCTGCATAGGTGTGATTATCATCAATTTTATCATAATCAACAATAAGTGATAATGCACAACCTGCAATGTTACCATCAATTTTAATGACCACTTGACCTTTAGGGAAAATATTAGTCAAGCGTTCAATATGATGCTTTTTCCAATACGAATTTAAAACACCTCCATAAGACTCTAGAGTTGCCGATTTTAATTCTTCAAAATCATCAACCGTTAAGTATTTTAATTCTATATTTTCAATTTTATGCTCTTCCATTATAAATCTAAGAGGTAAGCAAAAATTAATGGTGCTACAATAGTCGCATCACTCTCAATTATAAATTTTGGGGTATCGATATCTAATTTTCCCCAAGTTATTTTTTCGTTTGGCACAGCCCCAGAGTAGGACCCATAACTTGTTGTAGAATCACTAATCTGACAGAAATAACTCCAAAATGGTGTCTCTGGACGCTCCATATCTTGATACAACATTGGCACAACACAAATAGGAAAGTCGCCAGCAATACCGCCTCCAATTTGGAAGAAACCAATTCCTTTTTTTGAATTATCTGTATACCAATCTGCTAAAAAAGTCATGTACTCAATTCCAGACTTCGTAGTGCTAGCTTTCAGTTCACCCTTAAGTACGTAGCTTGCAAAGATATTACCCATGGTACTATCCTCCCAACCTGGGCAAACAATAGGTAAGTTTTTTTCTGCAGCTGCGTACATCCATGAATCTTTTAAATCAATTTCATAGTGCTCTTCTAATACACCTGAAAGCAAAAGTTTATACATGTATTCATGCGGAAGGTATCGTTCGCCTTTAGCTTCGGCATCCATCCAAATCTTAACAATGTGTTTTTGAATTCTACGGAAAGCTTCTTCCTCTGGAATACAGGTATCTGTCACACGATTTAAGCCTTTCTCCAACAAATCCCATTCGTCTTGTGGCGTTAGATCACGATAATTTGGGACACGTTTATAATGTGAATGTGCGACTAGATTCATGATATCCTCTTCTAAGTTTGCACCTGTGCAGGAAATGATATGAACTTTATCTTGACGAATCATTTCTGCAAAAATCTTACCTAATTCTGCAGTACTCATGGCACCAGCAAGCGATACAAGCATTTTTGCACCAGAATTTAACTGATCTTCATATCCCTTTGCTGCATCAACCAAAGCTGCTGAATTAAAGTGTAGATAATACTTTTCTATAAATTGTGAGATTGGCCCTTTATTGATTGTCATCGTCATCGTCATTGTTAAATTTAGAAACCTTATTAGAATTCCCTTTTGATTCGTTAATATTATTGTCGAAACCGTCGTCCGTATTTTCGTTTAAGAACTTATAAGTTAGCATTTTATAATACAACTTTGCTGCTAGAAAATCTGAAGATTTTTCTTTTGGGTTTGGACACAATTCAACAATATCAAAACCTACCACATTCTTTTCTTCAAATACTTGACGCAAAAACTCAATAGTCTCATACCAAAGTAATCCTCCAGGCTCTGGAGTACCTGTTGATGGCATAATTGAGGGATCAAAAGCATCTAAATCAAACGTAATATAGACATTATCTGTCATTTGTTCTATTGCAGAATCCATCCAAGAACCATCCTCTGCCATCTCATGAGCAAAATATGTTTTTTCCTTATCCATTACGGTCGTTTCCATAACATCCATGCTACGAATCCCAACTTGAATTAAATTTGTAGTTTGGCTAGCTTGATAAACAGCACAAGCGTGATTGTACTTACTACCTTCATATTCCTGACGTAAATCGGCATGTGCGTCAATTTGCAAAACGGTTAGGTCATCAAAACACTCATTAAATGCTCTTATCGTTCCAATTGAAATAGAATGTTCTCCACCAAAAGTCGTTACAAATTTATTACGCTTGATATATTTTTTAGTGATTTGATGTACCTCATCCACCATTTTTTCTGGCGAAGTATTTTCAGTAATAGCATCTGCCAGAAATACACCTTGTTTATACACTTCTGTTTCAGTCTCGATATCATAGAGCTCCATGTTTTCCGAAGCATTTAAAAAAGCCTCTGGCCCTTTGTCTGCTCCTTTTTGCCATGTACTTGTGCCATCATAAGGCACGGGAATTAAGACAATCTTAGAACTGTCTAGTTTAGCATAATGCTCTTCGATTCCTGCGTAAGTTTTATTATTCATTATAACCTAAAATTTTAAGTAAATCTTCACTTTTTTGTTGTTCACTAAATAATTTTGTGGTGATGTTTCCGTCATCATCCTTTTGTATTAAAATATGCTTTGGCGAAGGGACTAAACAATGTTGTAAACCTCCAAATCCACCAATAGTTTCTTGATAAGCTCCTGTATTAAAAAACCCAATATAGAGTGGTTTCTCTTTATTGTACTTAGGAAGATAAATAGCATTCATATGCTGTTCACTATTGTAGTAGTCATCACTATCACAAGTTAAGCCTCCTAAAAGCACACGCTCATAACTCTCATGCCAACGATTAATTGGCAGCATAATAAAGCGTTTATTAATGGCCCAAGTATCTGGCAATGTTGTAATGAAAGAGGAGTTAATCATATTCCATTTTTCGCGATCATTTTGTTGTTTTTGATATAAAATTTCATAAATCGCTCCTCCACTTTCTCCTACTGTAAAACTACCAAACTCAGTAAAAATATTTGGTACCTCGACCTCTTCCTCTTCACAAACTGTTTTGATTTGATTGACAATCTCATCAACCATATACGCGTAATCAAAATCGTAAACCAATGAGTTTTTTATAGGAAAACCGCCTCCAATATTTAAACTATCTAATGATGGACAAATCTTTTTAAGACTTGTATAAACTTTTAAGCATTTTGTAAGTTCATTCCAATAGTACGCATTATCACGAATGCCTGTATTGATAAAAAAGTGAAGCATTTTAAGTTTGACTTTTTTATTATTCTGTATTTGATTTCTATAAAAAGGAACAATATTCTTATACCCAATACCTAACCTTGAAGTATAAAACTCAAATTTCGGGTCTTCTTCTGAGGCTATCCTAATTCCCACATTGAAATTTCCTTTTATTTCTTCGGAAAGCAAATCTATCTCCTCGTAATTATCAATGATAGGAATCGAGTTCTTATGACCATTATTAATTAATCTAGCAATATTAGTTACATACTGAGCACGCTTAAACCCATTGCTTATAATAAATGTATTATCTGTGATCTTACCTTCGGCCTTTAAACGTTCTACAATATCAATATCAAAAGCGGAAGAAGTTTCAATATGAATATCATTTGTCAAAGCTTCATCAAGCACGTGCTTAAAGTGAGAGCTTTTTGTGCAATAACAGTAATTGTATTTTCCTTTATAGTTATTCTTCTCTATGGCATCTGCAAACCATTTTTTGGCGCGATTGATATTATTAGAAATTTGGGGTAAATATGTAAACTTCAAAGGTGTCCCATATTGCTCTACTAGTTCCATAAGATTAATATCATGGAATTCTAAAGTTTTATTTTTAAGTTTAAACTCTTCTTGAGGAAAATCAAAAGTTTGATTTACCAAGTCAATATACTTTGTATTCATTTTTATTTTTAAAAAAAGTTATCTATAAATTGTGAGGGTCAACACCATATTAAGTCAATAAAAACTTAATAAAATAATAATGACGTATCGTCATTTTGGCATCAAAAAAACTTAATAAAAAAGAAAGCTCATACCTGCAGTTGAGGATGAGTCGTAGGAATAAAGCCAAACAGATGTTGGCTCATGACGATAAAGTAAGCGGAAGTTAGCTCTAAAATTTGGTTACTTAATCTATAAGCTGCTTTTGAATATGACTTCCTAATTTTCAAAAACCCAAACGTATAAACATTGTTCAATTTGTTCAGCTATGTGCCTGGCTTATTAGACTTTAATTACTCTAAAAGCAATACAAATTTAATTTATTTTTTGATATGTTTTACATTTTACTTTTTTTTTTGAATTTTTTTTTAAGTCTATTAATTATTTAATCTTTAATTTTATAGTAGACTCATTTAAAAGCGGTTTTCACTAAGTCAAACGTCTTATTAACTCAATCTAGTTAGTAAATCGTTTTAAGCGTGCGTAAATTTGATGCAAACAAAACATATATAATTATGAAAGCACTAACCATTAAAAACATTGCACAAGCCTTAAGTTTTATGACTATAGCAATATTTGCTACACTTATATCCAATCCTGTGTATGCACAATCGCAAAATGTTGCTACCGCTATTAATGCGGACCAACAATTAACTGTTAAAGGAAAAGTAAGTGATGACAAAGGACCATTACTAGGCGTTAATATTGTACTTAAAGGTAGTAAAATTGGTATTATTACAGATAAAAATGGAGAATTCACATTTCCGGAGTCATTAAGCTCTGGCGATATTTTGGTATTTAGCTACTTGGGATTTGAAAAACAAAACATTACAATTGACGCTAAAACAACGTATATCAATTTATTAATGTCGTCTGATCTTGTTGAAATGATGGGTGCGCCAAATGCCAGCAAACCCTATAAATCGAAGCGTTCAAATTAAAGTTTAATTATACGTATTATATACATATGAGATATCTCTTGCTCTTTATCGTTGCATTTCCATCTCATGCTCAAATATCTGACTTTGATCATATTGATTTTTCAAAAGCAGATCAAGCAGCATTGTCATGCAAAAATGAAGGACTTAATAATATGCCTATGCTCGCTTACAACCTAACATCACACTTAGATACTGATGCTGAGCGTTTTAGAGCCATTTATATGTGGGTTTGTCACAATATTGCAAATGATTATACTCTTTACCTAAGAAACAAACGCAAAAGAAATAAATATCAAAATGATAGTATCAAGCTCAAAACTTGGAATGATCGCTTTAAAAAAGAGGTCTTTCGTAAGCTTTTAAAACAAGAAAGAACCATTTGCACAGGCTATGCCTATATTGTACAAGAGCTCTCTAAATTAGCTAATTTAAATTGTGAGATTGTTCATGGTTATGGCAAAACTAGCATGACAGATATTGACAAACTTGATCCTCCCAACCATTCCTGGAATGCTGTAAAATTGGATAAAAAATGGTATTTATGTGACCCAACATGGGCAAGTGGTATACCTGACCTTAGTACCAATATTTTTAGATTTGACTATAATGATGGGTACTTTCTATCTAATCCTAAACTATTTATAATTAATCACTTTCCAAAAGACCAAAAATGGACTCTTTTAGAGAACGAAGTCCACTCATTTAATGATTTCCTAACAGCACCTATTCTCTATGGTAAGGCATACAAAAACCTAAACGAACACAAAATTCCAAAACAAATGCATCAATCATTGCATAAAAATGAAGTAGTAAGATTTATATATCAACTTAAAAAAACCATTGATATAAAAAGTATTCATTTTTTAATTGACGATGGATTTACTAATAAAAAGATAAAGCCCAACTCTATTACCATAGACAACCAATCACTTCAATTAGAATATCAATTTAACTCCAATGGATTTTATGATCTACATCTCTATATTAGTGATGATTTGATTTCTACTTATACATTTAGTGTTAAATAGCAATCCTATTAATTGATTAAGCTAATTTTCTTAATTCATCTTTCACTTGTGGTGATAGATTAGCAATAATCGTCTTTTTAAAAAGGTCTATATCGTAAGGCTTCAAAATTATATCATTCATTCCACAATCAAAAATTTGATACTTCTGTTCCTCTATTTCAACTGCAGTTAGCGCAATTATAGGTATGAATTTATTAAACGTTCTAATCTCTTTTGTAGCCTCAATTCCATTTTTTACAGGCATATTAATATCCATTAGAATCAAATCATATGAAAATTGTTTTGCTAGGGTAACAGCTTCTTCTCCATTTTGCGCTATTTGACAGACAACATCTGCTTGTTCGAGAATCCTTTTTGTAACAGTTTGATTAATACGATTGTCCTCAACGATAAGAATACGTTTACTTATTAATTGTTTGAAATCTAAAATTGGTATAGGTTTCTTTTCAGATTCAGACGCTACTTTGATTTCTAAATCAAATTGAAATGTGGTGCCCTTTCCAATTTCACTCGTGACCATAATGGAACCTTTACCTTGTTCCACTAATTTTTTTACAATTGATAATCCTAAGCCTGTTCCCTGATACATTCTTGAACCTAATTCTGATTCAATTTGAGTGAATTCATTAAAAATTTCTTTGAGTCTATGCTGCTCAATTCCTGGACCTGTATCACTAATAATAAATTGAAGCTTTACCATATTACCTGTGTGTTCAATAGCTTTTATATCTAAACTAATCACTCCTTTTTCAGTAAACTTACAAGCATTACCAATTAAATTCATAAAAATTTGAGACAACCTAACGGAGTTACCTTTAAGTAATAAAGGGACATCTTTACTTATAGTAATCTCTATTTTGTTTTCATGCTGTAGCCTTATATACTCAAAGGAGGATATAATCGTAGCCGAAAGATCTTCTATATTAAAAGTAACTTCCTCATCTGTAAAACTATGGTTATCAATTTTATTAATGTGCAGTAAATCATTTACAAGCGCTAAAAGATAATTAGCAGAAAATTTTAATGATTTTAAATCGTTTTCATGTTTTTTTAAATCTTTGTTTTCCAATAGTATTGAACTGAGACCAATAACGCCATATAATGGGGTTCTCAACTCATGACTTACTGTCGCGAAAAACTTGGCTTTTGCCTTTATGAGTTCGTCACTTTGCATTTTGGCTTCTAAATATAGAGCGTTTTTATCCTCTAAATGTTTTATTAAAACCTTACGCTTAATATTTGACTTATAAGTCTGTGCAAATATGATAGAGATAGATATAAGAGCACCCAATACAACAAAAAGTACGAAACCCCTATCCTCAGCCTGATGCTCCAATCGTTCTTTTTCGAGCTCTTTAGATTGTATTTGCTCTTTATAACGAGCTATACGAGTACTTGATTTTACTGCATCAATGGTTTGATTGTCGTCATCTTTCGCCTTCTTATCTGTATAAAATTTAAGCTTTTTGCTAACTTCATAAAGTGTTTTATAATCTTCTTTAAGTTCTAAAGCTTTTATATAGCCTTGATGCCCCTCAATAATACCATCCATCGCCTCTGTACGCTCAGCAATTTTAATATTCTGTTTAAACCGTTCTATAGCCTTTTCTGGCTGATTTAAAAGGACATACAACATGCCTTCATTTCTAAGTTGTCCAGATTTATAGAAAGGATTATCGAGATACTCCAAATACCTAGCTGATTCACTAATGTGATATTGACTATTTTCTATATCTTCATTTTCAATAAAAATTCTAGATACATTATGGTGCATTATAAAAATCCTGGTGGTATCCTTCAAACGTTTTGCAATTTCTAAGCCATCAATATAAGTAGCAATTGCTTTATGCTTATAACCACCTGTGTAGTAGTAGGCATTTGCCAAATTCCCCTTACTAGCCAATATAATGGTACTGTCATTGGAGGCTTCAGCATCTTTTAAAGATTTCAAAAACATCGCTTTTGCATTAGCGGTATCCTTAATACGCAGCATGATGTTACCTAGTATACTCCTTGTCTCATGTAGATAAGATTTGTCAGTAATTTTATTTGCCAATAATAAAGCGTTCTCAGCGTACACCAAAGGTGATGCAAAATTGAATTTATAGTGTTCTTTTTTCATCCAAATCAATACTAAATCGATACGCGCTATCATCTCAATCTGAGTAGAATCTTTAGATATTTTTGGTAATTGTTTTGAAATTTCAAAATTAGATATATCCGTTGTGGTATCGTCTGCATATTCTGATTGAGCATGCACTGATATAAACATAAAGAAATAGAGGAGACAAACAATCTGAGTTGAAATTTTCATAGTAGGTCATACAATTGAAGGCCTAATATACAAAAATACATCGATAAATGGTATAAATATCTGTTTATCAGTAATTATGTGACAGTAAAGTCACTTAGTATTAAGATATTCTGTTGATAAGTAGGTTGTTAACTTTTATTACAACATCTGTAAGGTATTGATCTCTTGCGTTGTTAAATGTTTCCAGTGACCACGAGGTAAATCTTTTTTAGTCAAGTGACCTATTTGCACGCAATCGACACGTACGATTTCATATTTTAAATAATCAAAAATAGTATGTAAAATAGTGTTCCCTGTATTTTTAATTTTAAGCCCTATTTGAGTTTTAGGAGCGCCATCAATATAACTAATTTCTTCTACTGCTACAAGTTTACCCATCGGCTTAATCCCCTCTTGAATTTTCTTAAAATCCTCATGTTTCAAATCTTTATCCAATTCAATTTGAAATAATCGAGATACACCAGTTTTAGAATTAGTGAATTTTTTTACAATCAAATCATCATTAGTAAACAACAATAATCCAGTTGAACCTCTACCTAATCTTCCTATTGGTTTTATACGAGCAGTTGTCGAATTAGCTACAAGATCCATCACTGTTTTACCTTTACTATCACTTGTTGTTGTGGCAAAACCTTTAGGTTTATTTAGCAGCACATATGTTTTTTTCTCTGGGTTTATACGTGCTCCATCAAAACGAACATCGTCCTCAAATTTCACTTTGTAGCCCATTTCATTAATAACCTTACCGTTTACCGTAACACTACCAACAGCAATATGCATATCTGCGTCTCTACGAGAACAAACACCAGAATTTGCAATGTATTTATTTAATCTAATTTCATCAGGATTAGAAGGTCTCTTTGGTGCCGAAGATGTAACTATCTTTTTCTTAATAGGAGCCTGTTCACGAGCAAAACTTTTCCCTTTCGCATCACTACGCCCTTTACTTGATTTTTTATTAGTAGGCTTATTACTTCCTTTTCCCGACTTTCCTTGCTGTTTGCTCATGATATGTAAATTTTCCGCAAAGGTAGCATATTAGTTGAACTAATCTACAAATTTAATCGTAGATTGACGTTCTCTATTAACCGATAATTGTGTGACATCTGGTCTTGAATAATGCCCTACAGGATCAAAATTCTGTCGTTCTTCTAACACACGGTTAAAATCTATAGTGTGATAAATCAATCCTTCTTTAAGCAAAACAGGTTCTACCAACCATTCTCCATCGGGTCCTGCAATGCAGCTTCCGCCATTGGCTAGAACCTTAGGTGACCTTTCTAATATTGTATCTAAATGTGGTGTTGACTCAGGAAAATCTTTCGAAAACATCAAACACGATACAGAAATCACATAAGAGCGAGATTCTCTAGCAATAAAACGCGTAATATCTTTAGTATTATGATCGCTTCCTGGCCACACAGCAATATGTAAATCCTCACCTAACCCATAAAGTGCTGCTCTAGGTAAAGGCATCCAATTTTCCCAACAATTTAAACCGCCAACGGTAAAATCTTTAAGTGGATGCACCTGCAAACCATTACCATCGCCTGGAGACCAAGTAAGACGTTCATCATATGTTGGTTGCAATTTTCTGTGAACAGATTGAATAATTCCTTCTTGATTAATGTATACTAATGACGCGTAAATACTATGACCACCACGATCTTCCGGACGCTCTATGACACCCAAATAAATTGCCATTTCATGCTTTTTTGCCAATTTACAAACATCCTCTAAATCTCCCTTTTCTATCGTAATTGAGTTTTTAACATAATGCGCATGTAACTCTTTGTTCACTTTAGTATTCCACTCTGATCCTCCCGTCAAAGACAACCAAAACGGATATCCTGGAACTAATCCTTCTCCAAAGACAATGAGTTCTGCGTTTTCTATTGAGGCTTCATTGATCGCATTTTCAACCTTTTTGAGTGTTTCACTTTTATTCAACCACACTGGTGATATTTGAGCTAAAGCAACTTTAAGTTTATGATTCATTTAGATTCGGTTTAAAACAACATTGACATTAATTAAGACAATACAAAACACACCAGCTACAATAATAAATTTCAAAATATTATGCAGTATCAAAAAGTGAGTTTTCGTTTTTGATATCCAAAGTAGTATTAGAAAAACTAATAGCAAGATTATAGAAAGGTAAAAAAACAAATACATATGACCTACATCATAGGAAGTGAGCACTAAATACAAAGGAATGCTAGTTAGTGTGATCAAAACCGTCAACATGATTTTTGACGCGTTTTCGCCATAAACAATAGGTATCGTTTTATAATTAAGTAATAAATCGCCTTTAAGATTCTCTAAATCTTTCGTCAATTCACGCATTGAAATCATTAAAAACAAGAAAACTGCGTGTACAAAAATCACCGATTCAAAGTTTTTATAATATAAGAAAATAGCAAAAAACGGTAGTATTGTTAACACAGCAGACGTTAGGTTCCCAATAAAAGGAAGCTTTTTCAACTTATGAGAATAAAACCATATTCCGAAGATATAAAAGGAGAAAAACAATACTGCACCAAAAGAGACATAACTCGCCATAATGACTGCTGAAAAATTGAGTACAAAATAAAATGAGAGTTTCGTATTTTGACTCAATAATCGGTCAAGTTGAGACTTATTAGGCCGATTTATTAAGTCTTTTTCAGAATCATAAAAATTATTGATGATGTATCCAGCAGCTATTGTTGCTGCAGATGCTAATACAAGCATCAACAAATTAAGATCAAAAAGAACTTCTTTAAGTGTTTTGTCGTGTGCCAAAATATAGACAGATGTCAAATATTGAGCAATAACAATAACAAGAATGTTATAACCACGAACAACAGAAAACATGCTAAAAAACTTAAGTAGAATGTGTTTCTGTTTTCGATTAAACATAAAAAAAAAATTGATGAAATCCTGAATAAAGCTAAGTAAGAAAGAGCATTAGAAGTTATAAACCACTTCTAACTTGTAATCTTTTAGAGCTTGTCTTGCAGTATCGATATCTTCAGTAAAGCCCAATATATAACCTCCTCCTCCTGATCCACAAAGTTTAAGATAGTATTCGTTGGTTTCGATTCCTGTTTTCCAAAGCTCATGAAATTGCGGAGGAATCATAGGTTTAAAGTGATTAAGTACCACTTTAGACAATTGCTTTGTGTTTTTGAATAATGATTTAACATCACCTTTTAAGAAATCATCTACACAAGCATCTGTATGCTTGATAAACTGATTTTTAAGCATACTTCTGAACCCTTCTTGCTTCATGTTTTCCATAAAAATATGAACCATAGGAGCTGTTTCTCCAATAATGCCTGAGTCTAATAAAAACACAGCTCCCTTACCATCGGCTTGTTGAGCTGGAATACCTGTAGCTTCAATATTATCTTGAGAATTAATTAAAATTGGAATACTCAAATAGCTATTTAATGGGTCTAATCCCGAGGATTTTCCATGGAAAAACGATTCCATTTCAGAAAATATGGTTTTCAGTTTTAATAGTTTTTCTCTCGTCAAATTTTCTAAAACTGTTATTTTATCATATGCATATTTGTCATAAATAGCAGCAACCAAGGCACCACTGCTCCCTACACCATAACCTTGAGGAATTGAAGAATCAAAATACATTCCTGCTTCCACATCACTAGCTAAAGTCCCTAAGTCAAAAACCACTAATTTCGCCTCAATATTTTGTAAGTAAGACACAAAGCGTCCTAGGCTTTCATTTGACTTTATAGCCTCTTGCGACGGATTTTCATCGGTCTTTAAAGCACCATTATAAAAATTATAAGGGATAGATAATCCTTTTGAATCTTTGATGATTCCATATTCACCAAAGAGTAAGATTTTAGAGTAAAAAAGAGGTCCTTTCATATTTTGCGGGCAATACCTTTAACAAATATACGTATTATTCTGTTATTTGGTTTAAAACCAATAGTTAATAGCGTTATAAATCTATAAAATTAATTGTGCACCAAAGCCAATTTGGTCACTAATATAATGTCCATTTTGACAATAAGTAATTAATTCCTTTTTAATGAATTCCATAACAGTCTCTTTTTCGTTTTCAGGATATAAGACGTGAACATTGGCTCCTGCATCTAAAGTAAAACAGATTTTAGAATTGGTTTTAGTTCTATAAGCCCAAATGCTATTAATAATTTCTAAGGTATTTGGTTTCATCAAAATAAAATAAGGCATACTCGTCATCATCATAGAATGTAGCGTTAATGCCTCACTTTCAACTATTTTGATGAACCCATCTAAATTTCCAGTTTTGAAAATTGAAATTAGCTTAGACATATTCTCATGAGCTTGTTCAAAACGCCTTGTAGCATATGGATGATTGTGCATCAAATCATGACCAACAGTACTACTTACCTGCTTTTCGCCTTTATCAACTAAAAGAATCGTGTCTTGATAGTTTTTAAAATTTTCGTGAACATCATGTAGATATTTAATTCCATATAAATCAGAACTACCGACAATCTCTTGATGTGTTCCCCAAACAATCAAATCACCGTCAATACTTCGACAAGCGCTTCCTGAACCTAAACGTGAGAGGAATGATGCTTTTTGGTTAAAATGTGCATCAGAAACATCATTTGAAAGCTGTTTTTCAATACTCATTAAACACAACGCCAAAGCACTCATACCTGATGCTGATGAAGCAATACCAGAACTATGCGGAAATGAATTAGACGTTTCAATCTTGAAATGATACGCTTTTAAAAACGGTAAATATCCTTCAATACGTTTGAAAAACATTTCTATTTTTGGCTTAAAATCGTCCTTCTGTTCACCATCTAAAAACACATCGAAAGAGAACTCTTCATTCTCATCTTTTTCAGAAAAACTAAGCGTCGTGGTTGTTTTACAATAATCTAGAGTAAAGCTAACCGACGGGTTTTCTGGAATTTGATATTCCTTTTTTCCCCAATATTTTACGAGAGCTATATTACTTGGTGATGACCAAGTGAAACTTCCGCTTACTAGAGTTTTTGAATAGGGTTTTGAAATGAAATCTTTTTCAGTCATGTATAATATTACTTCTACGACAAAGACTGTCTAAAACAGACTTTTAAAAATTGTTAATATATATTTTGCAAAAATAAGCAATATCTATTGGTCTTTTTAATTTTCCGAAGACATTGCAATTAACTTTGCTATTGTTTTAAAGTTACGCGAGGTGGCTTTTACATTTAGTTTTTTCTCAAACGAATTCATATTAAATTTTGAATTACCATAACCAACGGAAGAATAAAAATAAATACAATCATTAATGATATGAAATACTTCGTTATCATGAGTGATTTTTATCACCTCTTCTACTAATTCTACATTTGGGATTCCACTGAGTAAAACGAAATAACTATTTTCCTTTTTTTCTTCGGAAAACGGGCAAGCATCAAAAATTCGCTTTAGTTCAACCCTAGTGCTCGCTATAACTGAAACATCAAATCCAAAATGAGCGTGTAGGGCTTCTTTCAGTTTTAATTCAATTTTAGATTTATCTCCTGAAGATTGCACAATAATATGACCACTTTGGATATAGACTCTAATAACTTCAAAACCATTTTTTAAAAGCAATTCACGAAGTTCAATCATCGGTGTCTTTTTATGTCCACCAACATTAACTCCTCGGATTAAAACTATAAAATTTTTCATTTTATGAAGTTTATTTTTTTTGTAATTAACTATTTATCAGTCACCTGTACTGAATCAAACGACTTAAGTTATACTTGAAAAACTTTACTAGTCAAAAAATAGTTAAATTTACGCAACCCTAAGTACTGATTCCCTACTCATAATGCCACTAAAATCCAAAAACCAAACCGCTTACTTTCTTTTATTTTTCCTATTATACAGCTTTGGTCTTTTCTCACAAACAGAAAACACCATAGCACAATCATCCTTCACATTTGATAGCCAAGAGTTAGATCGACTGATAAGCAATGACAGTCTTTATGAAGCCACAGTTTTATTAACCGAATCATTATCTTTTGCTACAAAAAATAATCTCAAATCCTCTGAAGCTAAAATCTATTATAATCTTGGTAAAGTATTTGCTGAGATGGGAAATTACAACAATGCTGAGAGTTATTACTACAGAGCACTATCGATATTTGATTCATTGCAACTGAGTAAACAAAAAGATCTTGTCCTCGGAAGTCTATTGAGAGCATATGCAAACGGTAAATACTATAAAAAATTTGATAGTATTTACCCAATAGCTCAACAGCATTCAAGACTACTTAATAGCGCGCTTCAATTTATAAATCTTGAAAATAAAATAAAAAAACACTACTACAATGTTGAAAACGACAGTCTTTTAGCGACAACTGAGCATGCTATTTCAAAACTAGAAGCCACTGAGTTTAATACTTTAAAATTCTCAAAACAATACAGATCCCCAATACTAAAGAAAAACTTAAAAACATACTTTGAATATCACAACACAATAGCAAAAATAAAATCAGACAATTATGCAAATGAAGGATTTAATCAATTATTAAAAATTGATGAAGATGCGCTCAAAGAGGCACTAAACAAAGAGAATGATAAATACAGAAAACTTGCGACATTTAACTATTACAAATTTTTGTATTTTAAAAACAATGTAAAAAATTTAGATTCCGCAACCAGCTATTTACTAAAATCTGATACTTACAAATACGATGCACTTAGAGATTATGAAAAAAGAAATATAAAAAATAGTGAACTTATTTATAAAATCATAACCACTGAACAGCAATTAGATCTCATAGAAAAAACTCGGGAAAATGAAGCGCAGCTTTCGAAAACGTATTTAATTTCAACCATAACCGTAAGCTTTATATTATTTCTATCTCTTATTATTTTCTTTTTCTATTATAAGGCAAAAAAAAATATAAACATAATTAATAAGGAGCTACAAGACACCAATGATAAACTTATTGCTACCGATAAAGAGCGTTTAGAATTCTTCTCCATACTGAGCCATGAACTTAGAACCCCAATTTATGGCATTAATGGCCTAGCAACACTTATAAAACAAGAAGATGATTTAGAAAAGAAGCAGGAATATTTAAATTCATTGATTTCTTCAAGTAATTATATATCGCTGTTAATTGACAATGTTTTACAAGCCACTAAACTAAGATTTGAAGACAAAAATTTACGTTTAAAGCCTGATAAGATGAATAATCTTATTAAAAATGTAACCAGCACTGTAGAAATAGCAGCTAAAAACAAAGGTTTAAATTTTCATATAGATATTGAAGGATCCAAAGATGATGAGTATATATTGATAGATAAAGTAGCATTTAGTCAAATACTAATTAACCTTGCTTATAATGGCATACGATACACCAAAGAAGGCTCTGTCTCAATTAGTGTAAAAGAGAAAAACAGAACTGCAAACCATGTAACGCTTCTATTTGAAGTAAAGGATACAGGAATAGGCATCGCTAAAGAAAACCGCTCTTTAGTTTTTAATGCCTTTGAAAACAAAACGTTTTTAGATCAAAATAGTCGCGGATCTGGATTGGGACTTTATATTGTAAAGACATTATTGAAAAGTCACAATACAGATATTGATTTTATTTCAGAAAAAGGGAAAGGCTCTACTTTCTTTTTTGAAGCAACATTTGAAATATCGCGCAATTATAAAGAAGATTTAAGCGCTATAAATTCCATACACAACACAGAAGCACATATCCTTGTTGTAGATGATAATAAAATTAATCTACTTATTACCAAAAAGAATATTGAAAAAATAAAAGGTCATACCTGTGAAACTACCTCTAACGGTCGTCAAAGTATTTCTATTGTAAAAGATAAGAATTTTGATTTAATTTTAATGGATATCAATATGCCAGATATGGATGGCTTTGAAGTCACAAAGCATATTAGAATGTTTAATCCTGATATTCCTATTTTAGCCTTAACAGCATTAAACTCTAATGAAATTGAAGAAAAAGCTCAAAAATCAGGCATCAATCAAGTCATTACAAAACCCTATAATTTTGAAGACTTTAGAAATATAATACAATCCTACTCTAATCTACCTCATCACTAATAGACATAGCAAGTGACGAAATATAGGCACCTGACCATGCATTCTGAAAATTAAACCCTCCAGTTATAGCGTCAATATTTAAAATTTCGCCGGCAAAGTATAAGTTTTCGTGAAGCCTACTTTCAAAGGTTTTAAAATTCACTTCTTTTAAACTGACACCACCTGCAGTTACAAATTCTTCTTTAAAAGTACTTTTACCTGTCACATGGAATACTGCTTTAGTAAGCTGAGAGGCTAATTGTTCTACTTGAAATTTGGTAAGGTCTGCCCAACGTGTTTCAGTGGTCATTTGTGATGCTAAAACCAGTTTTTGCCATAGTCGTTTTGGCAATTCAAATTGAGAAGATTTAAGTACTGTTTTCTTTGCTAAATCGTGCTTTAAAGTTTTTAATTGCTCCATACAATCATCCAATGACTGCTTTATAAAATTCACTTCTATTTCAAAATCATAATCACGTTTGGCCAATTCTATGGCTCCAAAAGCAGACAATTTCAAAATAGCAGGAGCACTCATTCCTACATGTGTAATAAGCAATGGTCCTTCACTCCATAAATTTGAACCAACTACTTTCACCTCAACATCCAGAGCTACTACTCCAGGAATATCTTTGATGCGTTCATCTTTAATATCAAAGGTGAATAATGATGGTACAGCTTGTGATATCGTGTGACCTAATTGTTCTAACAATTTCCAAATTTTAGGATTGCTTCCTGTAGCCAGCATTAATTTAGTGGCAGAGAATTCGCCTTGCGAAGTTTCTAAAAGCCAATCTTTGCCTGAATGAATTACAGATTTCAAAGCATGATTATACAAAATATCAACCTTATGCTTTTGAGCTTCTTTTAGAAAACAATCGATGATAGTTTGTGAACTATTAGTAACCGGAAACATTCTACCATCATCTTCAATTTTTAAAGCGACACCTCTGTCTTCAAACCATTGGATAGTATCACCTGTCATAAATTGATGAAAGGGTCCTAATAATTCTTTTTCACCCCTTGGGTAGTTGCGTACTAATTCTGATGGAATAAATTCTGCATGCGTAACATTACATCGTCCACCGCCAGATATTTTTACTTTTTGGAGCCCGCTTTTTCCACGCTCTAAGATGGCAACTTTTAGTTTTGGATTTTGTTCAGCGACATTAATCGCTGCAAAAAAGCCAGCAGCTCCTCCTCCAACTATTATAACATCATAATGGTTCATAGTCTATCTGGATTATCAGAAATTATTGCGTCTACACCATAAGAGATCATACGCTTTATAGATTCATGGTCATTAACAGTCCAAGTAATGACTTTATAACCTTCATTTTGAGCTAACTTCACATTGTCTTTTGATAATAACGCATAATTAGGATGTATAGCATAAGCATTAATGGTTTGAGCAAATTCTAAAGCATCTGTCACACTGGCTTTTGTCAACACGCCTAATCTAAAATTTGGATTAATATTGTAGACGTCTTCAAGTTCGTGATGTTGAAAACTAGAGATTATAAAGTCCTCATTTTTCCATCCTTTTTCTTCTATAAAATTTGTGATTACTTTACAAACGCCACTTGCTGTATCCTTACCTTTAAGCTCAATATTCATAACGCACTTTTTATCAACCACAGCCAAAACTTCATCAAGTGTTGGAATAGAAAATTGCTGCTTGACTTTTAAGACTTTTAATTCACTCAAAGAACATTTCCCTAATTCCCCAGAGCCATTAGTCATTCTATCTAAAGTAAAATCATGAAATACCACCAGCTCGCCAGAAGCGCATTTATGAACGTCAACTTCAATACCGTCAACACCAAGTTCAAGTGCTTTTTCAATGGATTCTATAGTGTTTTCAATAACGTAAGCTTTTGCACCTCGATGACCCATTTTAAGTGGTTTTTTCATAGCGCATAAATGTATAAAATTCAAACATAAAAATATCAACATTATGATTTTTATCAAATCTTTAAGAGTCTAAGCTTTCTAATACGAAGAAAATTTCTTTTATTTAATTTTGAAATACATATTATGAAATTGAATATCTATTTACTCTTATTTACCATACTAATTTCTACATCATGTCATACAGGGAAACTGACTGTGGTTGCCGATTCACCTTCAAGTTTAAAGGAGATTTCAGCTATTGAAAAAACTGTGACCTCTGATCTGTTTTGGGTTATTGAAGATGCTGGCAATAAAAACAATTTATATGGATTAAATGCTAAAGGTGATATTATTAAGGATATTAGTATTGACAATATTCAAAATATCGATTGGGAAGATTTAACGTCTGATGACTCCGGAAATATCTATATTGGTGATTTTGGAAATAACAATAAAGAGCGTAAAAACTTTGCCATATATAAAGTTTCAGATCCAGAAAACACGAATACTAAGGCAACAGCAGGTGTTATTAGTTTTAAACTTCCGAAGAAAATGAAATCTGAAGATTTTGAATCCTTTTTTCTATACAATAATAATTTTTATCTTTTCAGTAAAGACCACAAGGAAACGAAGCTTTTCAAAGTACCAAATATAATTGGTAATCATGAAGCTAGTTACATTTCCGAAGTAAAATTAAAAGGAAAAAACACAAAAGTAACGTCTGCAGATATTAGTGAAGATGGCAAAACAGTTGCTTTATTGAACCATGATAAATTATGGAAACTTACTGATTACACCTCCGACGATTTTTTAAACGGAACAATTGAAGCCATTGAATTTGATCACGATTCTCAAAAAGAAGGCATCAATTTTATCGACTCAAATACTGTTTTAATTACTGATGAAAAAACCAAACATAAAGGTGGAAACTTATATGAATTCAAATTAAACTAGCTTAATCTTTAATATTATAATTACTATGCTGAATATACTTCCCAACTACAACTGCAGTTATAATTACCAAATAAAATTGTCCAATCAGACCAATAAAAACTGACGCTTTCTGGGCAATTGGCGTGATAGGTAAAATATCACCATAACCAATAGTCATTAAAGTAACATAGCTATAGTACATGAGTTGTTCTGTAGTATCCGTATTTACTCCAGGTATACTTACTATTCCTGAAAAAGAATTTGGAGTTATAATTTCAATAGAAAGGCAGAGAAAAAAAGCAAGTAATCCTAATGAAATGTATCCACTTATTACTCCTAAAATAACATTCTTACCTACTATTTTAGCCTTCCATACTTGTTTTATAATTTCAATAGTGACAATAGCAAAGAATATAAAATATGAACCAAGCTTGATGTAACTAAATCTGTGCTCTATTTCTGAATTAATAAAACCCATACTAAACATCACAACAGAAATCACGAGAAACGAAAACATAAAACGAGATAACGTTCTCCTTTTAGCAACTAATAATACTCCAGATGCTATATTGCAAAGTAAGAAGACCGGCATTACCCAATTTTCAAACCATTCAACTGGGATGATAAGGGAGCCAAATAAAATAGACAACTGTGTAAACAGAAATAATTCAAAACGATATGGGTAGAGTCTATCTATCATTTTTAAATATTAATCGTCCATAATAGATTCGTCAAATTCATAGTCTTTGTAATTAACTTTAAACAGGATACTATACAATGATGGAATAAAAAGCAAGGTAATTACTGTACCAAACAATAAACCAACCATAATACTTACAGCCATACCTTCCCACATTTCTCCCCCACTTAGATATAAAGGGATCAATCCTAAAACTGTAGTAAATGTTGCCAATAATATTGGTCTAAAACGTTGCAAACACGCAGCTATAATAGCATCCTGAATAGGTCTCTTAATTTCAGATTCTTCAATTTGAATTCGGTCAATTAAAACAATAGCATTATTAATGACAATTCCCGCTAATGAAATCACACCCAAAAATGGCATAAATCCAAAGGGTTCTTGAAAAATAAGTAAACCTATAACTACTCCTATAATTCCTAAGGGGATAGTTGCCGCTACCATTATTGTTTTTCTGACCGAGTTAAACATAATAATCAAAAGGAGAATAATAATAAATCCAGATAACGGCAAATAACTAATGACTGCTCCCATATTCTCTGCAGTATTTTCTGCATCACCACCAAACTTGTACGTATAACCTTCTGGCCATTGTTGAGAAATTTCTGCCATATATGGTGTCATTTCTTTCATAATGGAAGACGCATTACCTGTCGCATTTAATTCACTGCTCACGTTAATCGTTCTATCTATATCTAAGCGCTTAATTTTTGCATATTGCCATTGTGGTTCTATACTCGCCACTTGAAGTAATGGCACACTTTTACCAGAACTTTGAGAATAAATATTTAAGGTTTCAATGGATGCTAGTGTTTGTTGCTGACTTTCATTACTTCGCATTAATATTGGAATGGATTTATCATCTTCACGATATTCACCAGTTTTAAAACCATCTAAAACCGTTTGTAATGATGTTGCAATATCTGCACTTGTAACGCCAGCCATTTGTGCTTTATTCTGATCGATATTGACAACAAATTTTTTCGTTTTCGGTCCCCAATCATCTTTGATGTTTTTAGTTCCTGAAACCGCTTTTAGTTTTTGCTTCGTTTGTTCTGAAAGCTCAGAAAGGATATCAGGATTATCACCAGAAATCTTTACTTCAATTGGTGTGCCACCTCCACCAGAAGCTAGTAACCCAACTTTAACATCGGCATTTGGGAAACTATTAAAACAATAGTTATCCAATTTCTCTACCATTTCATTATTGTAGATAAAATCGGAGGTATTAATCAAAATATGAGCATAACTTGGATCTGGCTCGTCTGTAGTATATCCTAAATCATAAGACTCTGGTCCTGCTCCAACATAAGATGACCAATCTGATATACCGTTTGGTCTACTGTCATTAACTAATAAGTCTGAAACAATATAGTCCTCAATTCCTTTTATAACATCTTGAGTTGCTTCTATACGAGTGCCTTGAGGCAAATTAACATCTATAGTTACCATATTACGATCACTATCTGGAAAGAAAACAAATGGAATATAACTAAACCCTTTTAAGGATATAAAAAAACATACTACAATGGCTACTAACACCATACGCTTATAAGCAAGAGCAAATAAGATTAAATCTTTATAGTACAACTTTAATTTATTAATAATTCCATCAATAAAGCTTTCCTTTTTTTCTGCTTTTGGTGTCACTTTCAAAAACAGATAACACAATAATGTGATTACGGTCAAGGCTAAAATCCAAGACGATAATAGGGCTAAAGAAATAACGACAAATATAGGACCAACAATATCACCCATTGTAGATTCTGCCATGTAAAAGGCTAAGAAAGCTGCAGAAGTCGTCAAGGTAGAAATTAATAGTGGTGTAAATAATTCGGCACAGGAATCAATAGCTGCTTTTTTAGACTCTATTCCATTTTCCATTTTAACCATGATAGTTTCTGCAACTACAATAGCATTATCTACCATCATCCCTAATGCCATAATTAAAGCTGCAAGTGTGACTTGGTTTAGACCCATATCAATGAGGCCCATGAGCATTAATGTCATAATCGTTACCATAGGAATTAAACTGGCTATAATCCCTCCTGTTCTCAATCCTAAAAACACAAGCATTACAATCAATACAATCGTAATTGCCTGAATTAAATTAACGATAAAAGCACTAATCTTAACATCAATATAAGTATCTAAAGATGATAAACGTTTCAACTCTAACCCAACAGGTAAACGTTTTTCCCACTCGTTAATCACGACATCCATATCAGCACCTAATTGAATAACATTGGCACCTTCTTTTAAGCTCACATGCATAGAAATTGCTTGCTGTCCATTTACGGTCACTAGTTGTTTTGGCGGGTCAATATAATCTTGTCTCACCTTTGTAATATCACCTAAATACACCAACTGTGAGCCATCGCCAACAGGTATTAAAGTTTGCTTAATATCTTTTACTGAATTAAAATTACCTGTAGGTTCCAAAATAATTCGTTCATTCCCTAGATTAACTTGACCACCAGAACTTAAAATGTTTGTTGAGCTAATAATACTTTGTAATTTAGAAGCTGATAAGCCATACTCTTTTAGTCGTGCATTATCAAATTCTATAAATACACGTTCGTCTTGAACACCTCCAACTTCTACTTTGGCAGCCAAATCCAATTTAATAAAGTCATCTTTAATATCATCAATATAATCCTTAGCCTCTGCATAGGTAAAGCCATCTATCACTAAACCAACTGCAATACCAAAGACCTCTCCAATACCATCATCATTTAAGTTGGGTGTGACGCCTGATGGCAAGCCTTTAATCTGAGTTAATTTTCGTCGTAACCGATCCCAAACAGCTTGCAGTTCTTCTGGCTTAACCTGTTCTTTAAGTTCTACAGTAACCACAGACAAACCTGAACGTGACGTACTCGTAACTTCTTTTAACTCTGGTATTTCTTGTACAGTTTTTTCAACTTTATCAGTAACCAGTAACTCAACACGCTCTGGACTAGATCCTGGAAATGAAGATACGATGGTTGCAACTCTTACAGTATAAGGTGGCATACTATCTCGTGATAAAGATTGGTAAAACACCATACCCAGAATCATTATTGTAAAAAGAACTATAAACGTAATTCGGTTTCTATTAATGGAAAAGGCTGCTAAATTCATTGCTATTTAGTTTAATTTTACGTCTTGTCCGTCTAATAAGGTTTGTAAACCCGCTATGGCAATCTTTTGCCCAATCTTGAGACCAGATTCTACTTCAAAACCTTCTGGTGTTAAATCCCCAATAGTAATGGTTTGTTTTTTTACTGTTGCTTTATTTCTATCCCCTTCAACTAAAAAGACGAATCTACCTTTACCATCTTCTCCAACTGCGCTTGCAGGCACAACAATGGTGTTTTTTACTATATCTTCGTCAACAAATTCAAAAAGCACATTTGCTGCCATACCACTTTTAATACGTTCATCTGAATCGGTAACCATCACAGTAATTGGGTATGTTGAAGTACTAGAGTCTAAAGCTGGTGCAACTTCTGTAATAACAGCCTTAAAAATTCGACCTTCAATTGCGGTAAAAGACACCTTAACGTTCATGTCTTTTTTAACCGCGTTTATGACAGATTCAGGTAAACCCAAAGAAATTTCAATTGCAGTTCCTGCATTTAAAACACCAACGGCCTGTCCTGGGGATACATTTTCGTCAACCTCAACAGTAACAGAGGCAATAACACCATCTTCAGGTGCATATAAATATCCAAATTGGATTTGATCTTGCTGAATGGCAACACTTCGTTTTGAAGATTCAAAACTAGCAACCGCAGTTCTGTATGAGTTTTTAGCAGCTTCATAATCACTTAAGGACGCACTTCCTTTTTCATATAAAATGCGCACACGACTTAACGATAATTTAGCTGTATTCATTTGAGACTCCGAACTGTTTTTAGATGAAATTGAGGACTCATAACTTAGTCTAGCAGAAACATTATCTAAGGCTCCTAACAACTGCCCTTTTTTAACATCTTGACCAAGATTCATATCGAGTTTAGTAATAATCCCACTACTTCTAAAACTTAGATTTACAATTTTATTTGTTTGTGCAGTACCACTAAATTGTCTAGATTTTTCGCCTCCTAAATACGAAACCTCACTATACTTCACGGGTCTTAAAACGACCTCTTCTTGGACTTCTTTTTCCCCACAGCTAATGAGTAAAAGAACCATAACTAGGCTACTGATTTTAAAGATTCTATTGGATAGCATTATCATATATGTGTTAACTGTTAGTCATTATTTTGTGTGAATTCTAAAAAACGCTGAATGAAGTCTTCCCGTTCACTTTCGTCTTGCAATAAAAAGAATAATCCTAAAGAGCGTTCTAACTGCATTGAGACTTGTAAGTAATTATATGTCGCGTTAGCACTCGCCTGTTGTGCTTGTAAATAATTGTTTTGAGCATCTAGCAATTGCACAATATTTACTGCACCATTTGCATACGAGGTTTGTGTTAAGTCCAAAGCTTCTTTGGCTGTTTCTTCGAACACTTTCGATAATTCAATATTAGAAATTTGATTTATCAAATCTAGTACCGAGTCATTAATCTTTTTCTCTATACTTAATTCAATATTTTCCTTCGAAACCTCAAGTTGTTCTTTTTGAATCGAAGCTATTTGTTTATTAATATTTTGCTTATTCTGATTAAATATTGGGAGTGATACATTTAGTCCCACGGTATAATAACCTTGAGGAAAATCACCAAAAATAAAATCTGTCCCTGCTCCAACTCTTGAAAATTCATAATTATACTGAGCTTGTAAAGCCACTGTTGGCAAAAAACGTCCTGCGCCAAATAATCGTTCACTGCGCTCTGTTGCTTTCAAATTAAAATCCAATACTTTAAGTTCAGGTGCGTTTACTAACGCTTCTTGCACCAAAAATTTCACAAACGGTTGTCGCAATTTAGGATCATCCAAAAACTGGCCAAGTTGCTCATACTTATAATTACTAAAAACGCCTTTTTGCAATTCTGCCTCTTCAACATCAATCTTAGTATCAATAGGATTATTTAGTAATTGATTAAGCGTGTAATAACCCTGCTCTAACTGATTAATGGCTTCTACCATTTGTTGTGTGTTCTGAGCCTTTTCAGACTTAAAACGCAACACATCAGATTTCCCTGATTGTCCAGCTTCATAGTTTTCAGTAGCAATCTTCAAATTGTATTTCGTGAGCTCTAAATTTTGATTTTGAATAGATAAATTAGCTTTTAAAATTAAAGCAGTAAAATAGGCTGTTGCTGCATTGAATACGGTGTTAAGCGTTTCGCTGTTATAGTTTTCTTGTTGAGCATCTCGAAGAGATTTCTGTATGCTAATATTTGCATTTACCGCTTCAGAAAACAAGGTCTGCTCTAAAGTCACATTTCCAGACGTCACTAATTCTGGATTTTGCCCATTGCTCACAGCTGCCAATTCTGGATCCAAATAAGTCCCTGTGGCACCCGCTGTAACATTAGGTAAATAATCGCTTTTTGCAAATTGTACCTCTTTTTGCGTTAAGCTTATATCTCGCTCTCTGGTTTGCAACTCTAAATTTTCAGTAATAACTTCTTGCATGACGCTAACTAGTGTATAGGTCTTATCAGCAACAATCTCTTTAGGGTTTCCAACGAAACTTGTGGTCGCTATTAGACTGTATTTAAGTGGCAAGCCAATTCTATCAGCAGTATTATAGTTAACCGTTAAGTTACTTTTAGATTCTAACTTAGTACTCAAACTAGATAAGTCATTGCCATTTACAACAGACTCCACAGTTAAAGCAATACGCCTAAAAAACTGATTCAATTGAGACTGATCATGATTTGTTGCAAGAATACCGTTCATCACATCTTTTACAGGATTTGCTGAAAACGATGGTAATTTCTTTTCAATCAATACATTTGCTAGTTCTTTTATTTCATCATCAGAAAAGTAAAATCCACCTGCTAAATATACCGCATCGATGTCATCAAGATTTGAAGTGATATCATCCAAAGATTCAAATGTGATAAGACGTATTTCCAGATCTAACGCTAAACCTATCTTACTAAATGTTTCGGCTATTGGCAAATTATCTGTAAATGCTTTTTCTAGAACAACACCAACAGTTTTGGGGTTAGATAGTTTTTTAAGAAACTTCAAATCTTCAGTATAAGACTGTGACGTAATAATAGAAGTATAGTTTTCGATATTAGAAACAATAGTTTCATCGGTTATTAACTCCTCACTTAAAGCTCCAAAAAGAATTGTTGGTTTCTCGTAAGTCCCAATTTTAGAAATTACTGCATTATTAATAACACCAAAGGCTATAATAATGTCAGTTTCATTTTGCAATAAGGTATTATAATTACTTAGTGCTCCCGCAGAATCAAAGTTATTGACTAATGTATTAGCAACAGGAAATTCTATAATAGCGTCTTCACCCACAACCGTCGATATTTCGTTTGAAAGCTCATATAATAAGGTTTCTATTTCGGCTGAGTTATTATCTAATAAAAATCCAACTTGATAGGTTTTAGTTTGCGAAAAAGCAAATGCAGCAACCATTAACATTACTATGAGAATGTGTTTTTTCATTGATTGTTTAGTTTTCTCTGGTACTCAAAATTACAGTATTGTTTTGAATAAAGCAACTATCAACTTCGTAGTATTCTATTCCTAAATAGCTAGGGAACATTAAATTAAGATATAATCAAGTTGTAAAACACTCTTTAATTTAAAATCCAAAACCTAATTTAAAAGCTAAACGCAAGCCGTCTTCACTACTAAAGGCAGAAATATTGGCGTTCATCATATTGGCCATGTTTACAAAAAAGCCTCCTCCAAAAGACGTATTCCAATCATTTCTATTAAAAGAAGCGTCGCCTACTAAATCATCTTCAATCCACACACGACCATAATCGGCACCTCCAAAAACACCAATACTAATAGGAATTACTCCTGTTTTCAAATCCATAAAATCCCATCGTACGTCAGAAGATTGAACAAAAGCACTTTTTCCTGTAAAGCGTTGATTTCTGTAACCACGTAATCCTGTATTAGCGCCTATAGTAGCAGCTTGATAAAACTCAAAGTCATCACCTAAATTAATATGTCCTCTTAAATTTGTTGCTAATACTAATTGTCCGCTAGGAATTAATTTATAATCAAACCCCAACGTTGGTAATATATAAGAAAAACCCTTACTCGTTGAAATATTATTTATATACCCTACTTGCAAACCAAATTGCATACCTAAAGTAGGAAAAGCATCATTGTCTCTGTTTTCAAAATGATATTGTGTCTCTATACCATAGAATTCATCATTAATTTCAGTATTATTTGGAATAAATTGATTTATAAATCGGCCTGAAGTTTCTTCAACTTCATTAGATTCAAAAAAAACACCTATTTTAAAACTAGCGCCTTGTTCGCCTCTCCAAATCAATGAAGGCATCGCTTTAAAGGTTCTTATTTTTACACGATTATAATCTAAATCTGTATCAAATCCGTCATCTTCATCTGCCTCTGGGTTAGGTGTACTGTTACCAAAACCAAAGAAATTTACAGCATAATTTGGACTATTGAAATGCACATCAAAGCCAAAATTAGTATGCCCTATAATATTAGCAAATTCCCCTTTATAATTAAAATCATAACCTTCAGTAGCAAAATAATATGCTGCTGAAATCGTGTGCTGAGACGTAAACGGGTTGCGTTCAAAACCATAAGCTGTATAGGTATTACTAGCTCCTATTTTAAAACCATCATCTGGATTAGAGCCAATTGTTGGAAAAAGTTGATTGGTATTATTCTTTAATTTTTTATAATCATATACGTTGATTTCATAATCATCACTTAATCGTAACTTAGCGTTTTGGGCTTGAGAAACATCATTGGATTTACTTTTATAATCGTATACAGTTATTTTACCACCATCAGGAATAATGTAAATATCATTATTTTGGCCACCTATCAATCTTATTTTAATCTTAGTATTCTTACCTTTAACTTCAAAGACATCGTCATCATCTAGTCCATAAACCCAAATTTCCTTGGTATACTCTTTATTATAAACACGTTCATGAAACACCTCGCCCTTTTTTCCTTTTTTAATACGTTGTGCTACTATTTTAACTTTCCCATCAGACAAACATTCTATTGTAAAATAATCATCTTTATTAGTCCCTTTTACTACTCCAAACGTATTAATCAATTTAAAATATCGATCTGAAATAGCTTGAAGATTACCTAATCTTGCTCTTAATTTTTGTTTAATCTCATCAAGACTTTCATCACGAACCTCTTCTGGAAAGTGTAAAAACGCGTCTTCAATGACAGTATTGGTTATACCCTTTTGAATCGCCTTTACTTGAGTATCCCAAACTGCTTTATCTGAAGCTTGGATGAGTTCCATATCTAAAGGATAAGGCTCAAAATTAACGCCTTGAACATCTACTAAATCATCATCATACTTCCTGAGTAATCTTGCTGTTGGAATGATAGCTACAGCAGCAGTCAATAAAGCACCGTCAGACATAATAGAGAAGGCTTGATCTCTATCTCGTGGCAAAGGGCGATATACTTTCTTACCATTCTCTTTAAACTCTATCCAACGCCATTGATCTTGATGTCTATCCCAATCTCCTATTAGCATATCAAATAAACGTGCACGAATGTATGAGGCTTCATCAATAACAATATCTTCATCCTTATGGATTTTCTTCATCATATCATCTGTACTGACAACCTCATCCTGAAAGCCAAAACTTGCCAAATCACTATGCCCTTCTGAGGTATGCTCTTCAATCATATATAGTTCATCTCCAAACTCATCATTATAATCACCTAATGTTTTTTGCTTCGGAATATAGTATAATACGGGGTTTGTATGATAAATACCTACAGCGTCAGATAATGTACCAATTGCAAAAGGCGCATAAGGATGGGAACCTGTAAAGACATCCAGAATTAAATCTTCAGTACTTGTATCATCAAATTGACCTTCAATATATTGATCTTTAAATAGGACAGCTTGTAAATATTGTACAGCATTTTTACGAAGTGCTCTCATGACGTATTGAGCACCATTTTTATCTTCAAGACGTAATGACTTAGATTGATTTCCGCCTCCTTTTCTCACCACTTTTAAGCCGCCATACATCGTATCTAAATTTACTGTTGGAGCAGACACTTGAGTACTGTACAATTTTCTATAACGATCTCCCCATAGAAATTTATGAGTCCTTGATTTATCTGTTTCTTCTTCGGAATAAATTGAGGCTACCATTTCCTTCGGAAAACTATCAGGATACGTTATTGATGATTTTTTTACATCTTGCTCGAGCACTTCAGTTTCAAAAACGATACTGTCATCATTAACCGAATAAAAACGCACATATGACGAACCGTCTTGAAACACATCCAGTCTTGCATAACCTGGAGTTCCGTATGAGAATTGCCCACCTCCAATATTACGTGTAGCTGAAATCTTAGAACCAGACCCACTTACAATTTGTCGTAGATTATCTTCTATTATATATTGCAGACTATGCTCATGACCAGATACAAAGACCACTTTTTTATTTTCTTGTGAGATGGTAACCAAACGTTTTTTAAACTCATTATAACGTTTGTTTTGTAAATCAACATTCGCAAGTCCACTCGTTTTTCTAATTATATTTTTTATTGTCCCAAGAATAGGAAGTGGTTTCATATGACTCCCAAATGTGAATTGCCCTCCATGAGGACCATTAGTATACATTGGATGGTGCAAAGCAACGATCGTTGTTTTACCTCTGGCTTTTTTTATTAGACTACTATATTCATCAAAAAAAGCCGTTCTTGTTTTAATCTCACAATCGTCATTAAGTGTTGGGTGATCATCCCAATTAGTGATATACCACTGACTATCAATAAGGATTAATTCGATATCGTCAGACACATGAATTTTTTCTATTGGACAACCATTTTCAGGCAAAAATGTGTTTTTTCCTAGCGCATCTTCCACATACTTTTCTTGTCTTTTCAGACCTTTAACGCCATCACTATACCAATCATGATTACCAGGAATAAAAACAGTTCTTCCTTTAAAACCCTGATTAACGTCTGTTTGTGCTTTAAGACGTTTTTGCGCAACTTCTCTGTACTTATGATTTTTATCTGGAAACCCGACAGGATAGATATTATCTCCTAAAAAAATAGCTGTACTATTTTCTGAAGCTTCATTTAATTCTATTTTAAAGGCATTTAAAACTTCAGAAGATGCACCTCGTTCATAATTCCCTGCGTCACCAATTAAATAAAACGAATGTTCAATTTCTTTATCTGGCGATGTATTAGACGCATTCTCGTTTTTATATTGAGGCTTATATGTCGCGCAAGCATTACACAATAGACTTAACATGAAAATAACTGCTAGTTGGTTGGCGTTTTTCATTTTAAAGAGTTTGATTTATAAAAATATTAATTCTCATTCTAATAGGTCTTAAAGATGTTCAATAAAGTCGTATTAAGTAAGTTCTGTATCAATAATTACTTCGCTTTGTAATGTTTTATGAACGGGACATTTTGAAGCAATTTCTTTTAATCGTTGTCTTTGCGACTCGTCTAAATCACCAATAAAAGTCAATTTTTTTGATAAATGATCAATTCTAGTCGGTTTATCCACGTCTAACATCAAATCATCACTATGTTTTTTAGAATAGGTGATGTGAGCATAGACTTCTTGTAAATCCCATTTTTTACGCTCCGCATAAATTTTTAAAGTCATTACGGTACAAGCAGCCAATCCAGCACTGATAAAATCATAAGGCGAAGGCCCAAAGTCATCTCCTCCAACCGAATCTGGTTCATCTGCAATAAAATTATGTTTTGCCGTTTGAATGGTTGTTGTAAAATTATCTTCTTTCAAATTTAAATGCGCAACCAATTGCTCTCCTGAAGTATCTAACATTTTGTTTTCTTGCTGCGGAAAATATCGTTTTACCCAAGCACCTATTATATCTCCTGCATAAGAGCTGTCTCTAGTCTTTGATAATAAATGATCTGCATCGTCAAGAGTCACGAAACTTTTTGGATGATGTGCATTGTTATATAATTGTTCTGCGTTTTTAATGCCAACTATAGTATCTGTTGGGGAATGTAAAATTAAGAGTGGTTTTCTTAAAGCTTTAACTACTGCAGGCAAATCGGTTTTATCAAAATCAGACACAAATTCTTCATCAATTTTAAAAGGTCTTCCTCCTATATTAACCGCGACTCGACCTTTATTTTTTATATCATCTATACCGTGGGAAAACAAATGCTTCACATGACTTATTGTTGCTGGAGCTCCAACAGTTGCAACAGCTTTAATATTGTCTAATTTAGAAGCAGCCACTAAAACTGCTGCACCTCCCAGAGAATGGCCAACCAAAAGCGACGGTGCTTCATAATGTTCTTTTATAAAATCACTTACTGCTATCAAATCGTCAACGTTTGCCGAAAAATGACTATCAGCAAACTCCCCTTCACTTCTTCCTAATCCAGTAAAATCGAATCTTACAATTCCAAAACCGTGATTAGTAAGCGCTCTGCTAATGTTTCTCACTGCACTCAAAGAGCTACTGCATGTAAAACAATGCGCAAAAATGGCAAAGTAGTTCGGTTTTTGATTTGCTGGTAATTCCAAGTAAGCTTGAAGTTTATGACCTTTTTTATTTATTACTTTTAATTTCTGGTTTTTCATAATTGATCTATTATAAGGCTGACGCCAACTTTAAATGACTTAATTTATCTAAATCAACAGCATCACTATAATAGTTTAATAGTAAAGTTAATTTAGGATTTATAAAGGTTTTACAAAATGGCTTCTCAGGATTGCTATAATAGTAATTTGTAATCTCTTCGTTTGACGCTTTAAAGGTCTCAAAATCTAAAACTTCAGTAATATAATCATCGCCTTTATTTTTATTCAACTCAACTAAAATAGTTTCTACTTTTGTTCTTTGAATTTGAGAAAAGGTGTAGATCGCAGATCTATATTTGTAACGCATAGAATGATTTTTAGTGCTTTTGTGCGTCAATAAGTGAACATTAATTAGCAATTGAAGGTTAACTTTTTTCGGGTTATAATCAATATAAACACCTTCAGAAAAGCTTGAATTCTCATGATTGGATGCAATATAACCTTGCGCAACAGAAACGACGCCTTTCAAAGATTGAAAAACGGCTTCTGTACACCAATGGCACCCACCTCCAAAACCAATTATCTCAGTTTCCATTTTACTTTCTTAAGTTACTAAAAATGTTTTAAGTTATTTTGTTACCTCCACACCTTTCCAAAAAGCAATATATCCCTTGATTGATTTTGCCAACTCAGAAACTTCAGGATAATACCACGCAGCATCTATATTTTCTTTTCCATTTACTTCTAAAGTATAATAAAACGCCTCTCCCTTCCAAGGGCACATGCTATGAGTTTTACTGGGTTTAAAAAACGCTTCTTTAATACTTTCACTAGGAAAATAATGGTTATTTTCAATCACGATTGTATGATCACTCTCAGCAATAACTAGATGATTCCAAATGGCTTTCATTGTCTATTAATTTATAATTGTTTAAAAATTGAATTACTTTTTGTTCTTCCATTTCGCAAGGTTTCAATAAGTCTCTATTTGATGTTACATAATAATTTAGGCTTATAAAATTATTTCCTGCTAATTCTTCTGCATACACTTTTATACTTTTATACTTTTTCCAGAATTAAAGTCGGTTCTTGTAACTCCATATTTTGTATTCTGAAATACAACTGCGCTATACCCTTTTGGCAAATTTTGAATACGTTCTAAAATTGACATTATGAACTACAAGATAACATGGAACATCCTACTTTATGTCTTGCCCAATCGGGTCGTTTAGCAAACCACTTTTCGTATTCTGGTTGCTCAGCATACGGTTGTTTTAAAACTTGAAATAACTCGTCAATCAATTTATAGTTGCCTTTATTCGCATCATCAATAGCTAATTGAGACATATAATTTCTGAGCACATATTTTGGATTAACAGCATTCATTCTTTCTTTTCGATCAGTATTAGAAAGCGACTCATCTATCAATCTTACATCATAGCTTTTAAACCAATCTCTCCATTGTTGAGCAATTGTGTCTGACACTTCATTAGGCACATAAAATGAATCCTCAACAATCTGTAATCCTTTTCCAGCGTCTCCTAATTTGAAATTACTTAAATTTCGGAAGAATATCGTCATATCAGTTTCTGTGAGTAACAAAACATCTTCTAACCTTTGAATCAATTCATTGTCTTTGTCGTCATTTACCATCAAACCTAATTTAGAACACATCATTTCTAAAGATTTCTTTTCAAAATCAATTTTATAATTCTCAAGAACTTCTTCTAAAGGCTCTACTTCTTCAATAAGTGGATACAATGCATTGGCGAGTTGATACAAATTCCAAAGCCCAATATTAGGCTGATTACCAAACCTGTATCGCTTATGTTGCTTATCGGTTGTGTTTGGTGTCCAGCCAAAATCAAATCCTTCTAGCCATCCATAAGGTCCAAAATCTATGGTTAGTCCTAGAATAGACATATTATCTGTATTCATAACACCATGCACAAAACCAACACGTTGCCAATGGACAATCATCTCGAGTGTACGTTTCGATACTTCAGCAAAGAACTTAATATAATTCTCTTTTGAAGGTGTTCCTATCTTTGGAAAATGATGCCTTATGGTATAATCAACTAAAGTTTTAAGGGTTTTATGATCTTTCCTAGCTGCGAAGATTTCAAAATTTCCGAAGCGTAAAAACGAAGGCGCTACACGACAAACAATGGCTCCTCTTTCAAAAGCCTGATTGCCATCATACAACATATCTCTCATAACCTCGTCTCCAGACAACCCCAACGATAATGCTCTTGTTGTTGGCACACCTAAATGAAACATCGCCTCGCTGCACAAATACTCTCTAATTGAAGAACGCAAGACAGCTAAGCCATCTGCAGTTCTAGAATATGGTGTTTCTCCAGCACCTTTAAGTTGAACGGCCCAATGTTTATCATTATGTTCGACTTCAAATAAATTTATAGCTCTGCCGTCACCTAATTGTCCAGCCCAATTTCCAAATTGATGTCCTCCATAACACATTGCATAGGGTGTTGTGTTTTCTAAGACCTTATTACCTGTAAATACTTTGGTAAAGGTTTCACTATCAACATCTGCTTCAGAAATCCCTATTTGAGACGACATATCTTCAGAAACATGAAGTATTTCAGGGTTTTTAGTCTGCTTAGGATTAACATATGAAAAACAGGCCTCCTTGACCTGACGTCTAGAATTATCTATAACTAGATCAGCAGGAAGTTCTTTTGTGAATTTATTTTTTAAGTTGAGTTTCATTTTATAAAAAAGTTTAAAATGATTATTGTAGGCTCATAATCTACAAAAAAATAGTCGTTAACTTTACTAAAAAATTACAGATCTTGCCAGTGAAAGTCTTTGGCAAATTTACGACTAAACGCACTCTTATATAGTCATTAATTAAAGTTTAGTATTTTTACTCAATAAACTAAAAATCCACATGGAAACACTTGTTGCAGAAGCAGAGAAATTTGTAATTAGTTATTTAAACGAAAATTTAGATTCTAAATTTGTCTATCACAATCTACCACACACGCAACGTGTTGTTGGAAAAGTGCAAGAGCTAGCGAAAGCTCATGAACTAAATGATATTGAAAAGAACGTTTTAGAGATTGCAGCGTGGTTCCATGATACAGGGTTCACAAAGACCATTGAAGGTCATGAAAAGGAAAGTGTAACAATTGCTTCTGAGTTTTTAAAGGCTAAGGATGTTAATGACAAGACCATCGACATGATTACAAATATCATTTTGGCAACCCAAATGGGTTACGAACCAAAAACAAAATTAGAGGGTATTATAAAAGATGCGGACTGCGCTCACGTTTCTAGCAAAAAATATGATGACTATGCCGTTTTATTAAAAAAGGAGAGAGAATTAACTTTAGAGAAAGCTATACCTAAAACGGATTGGGTGGAAGATAATATTTATTTTTTAACACATCATACATTTTATACCGATATAGCTGCTCGTAAATGGGAAAAACGTAAAGGAAAAAATTTGACTAATCTGCTTCAAAGTCAGAATAAACTTAAAGAGGATACTGAAAAACTAAAGCAAAAAAAAGCCGAGCTGAATTTCAAAAAAGAAAAAATGGATTTACCAGAACGCGGCATTGAAACCATGTTTAGAGTCGCTCTTAAAAATCATATAACGCTAAGTGATATTGCAGACACAAAAGCTAATATCCTATTATCTGTAAATGCCATAATTTTTTCTTTAGTATTATCAAATTTAGTATCTAAACTTGACAATCCTTCTAATGATTATTTGATTTGGCCAACCGTGATTTTTACTATTTTTACTGTCACTTCAATTATTTTATCTGTTTTAGCTACGCGTCCAAATGTGACCCAAGGAAAGTTTACAAAAGAAGATGTGGCTAATAAAAAAGTAAATCTTTTATTCTTCGGAAATTTTCATAAGATGAAGCTCGATGAGTTTGAATGGGCTATGTCAGAAATGATGCAAGACAGGGATTATCTCTACAGTTCACTTACGAAAGATTTATATTTCCTTGGTTTAGTGCTAAATAGTAAATATAATTTACTGAGGGTCACCTACACCGTTTTTATGATTGGCATTATTATAAGTGTAATTGCATTTGCTGTGGCATTTCAACTGTCAGGAGGGAATACCGCTATTTAAATGATATTACCAAAGGCTTTAAGCCTTAATCTCTTTCATCAAATCATTATAAGTATAAAACAATTTATCATCTTTATCTTTATGATATAATACACTTACCCTAATCGCCTTTAAACCAGTGACTGCCTGTAAGTCTTCAAGCTCTAAAATTTCTATATCGTCATCTAGATATTTTTTAGATTGTAAAAATTTAATATATCTCAAGTATTCTGTTTCGTCTTGCTTTTGAGAATAGACAATACTTATTTTTCCTTTTTGAGTTACACGCTCCGTCGTGCCTTTAATATAAGCTTTATCCACACGTTTTTTAACAATTTCATATCTGGCATTGTAAGTACCATCAACATCAAATTGTTTCTCATCCATTCTAAAACTTATCGATAATGGCTGATTAAATACCAGTATCATTGAAGCTACATCTAATTTCACAGGAAAATTAGGTTGCATTAAATAAAATGAATTTTCCATTTCACACATGACCTGAATTTGCCATAATCTTAAATTATATAAGTAGATAGGATTAAAGGAGTCATCTTTAGTTATAGATTCTCCAATGTACATATTGTGCTCTACTCCATCTGTTTTAAAGCGTTCAAAATAATGCGGATACATCGCTTGAGCTTCAACTTGTTTTTTATCTAAAAGCGCCGCCATCTCTTTGTTTATAAAAGCTATGGTGTCGTCATAATCTTTTCTGTGATTATATAATACGTTTACTTTATCATCGATACTTTTGAAATAGGACTCTATGTTTTCTTTTAAAGAATCAACAACTAACAAATGCTGCAATAAGGGATCAATATCTTGCTTAATAAACCCAGAAATTTGCTGCTCACTGTCCACTTGAAAATGAGTATTTAAACCTTCCAAATAATTATTGATTTGATATAAGAACTGCTCATAAATAGGCAGTTTCTCTAGTTTGAAAGCATCCCCAACTATAGCCTTAATTGATTCCAGTTGAATCGTTAAATCTTTTTGTGTAGCTGAGTTTCTAGCTTCTGATGAACCTTTAATATCTATTTGACCAAATAGAGGATAAATATTTTCGAAAGCTATTTTATTAAAGCTGGGCTCCTTGCCATTAAATTGGTCTTTAATAAAAATTTTCGCTTCTTTCTCAAAACGCCAATTCACACTTGGATGAATGGAAGTACATTCTTGCTGAATAATAGCTTCAATTAAATTCTGCTCTTCGTTCTTAGAACGTTCTACTGCCGAAACTATAAATGGCATGACATCCTTCAATTTATTCGCATTGATACTATTTAAGACTTTAGGACGCTCTGAAACAATTTCTAGAATTCCCAGTAAGCCATCTTCATTAGCTATGGGTGCTAAAATCGCACTTTTAATATTTTGGTCTTTTAATGTTTTATACTGTGGAGCCTTACCTTTTGACAAGTCATAAAACTTATCGACATCAGATATCGCATAGAATTTCTTTTCTTTCAATAATGTATGGTATGATACGTTGCATAAAGTATCTGAACAATCATTGGTATCTAATTGATTAAGAAGAAAACTATTCATGCCTTCTCCATATACACGCTCAAAAGCATCTTCTTCTTCATTATAGATAGAGAAGCCAACTTTAATATCGTTAAGCCCCAAAAGAGATTGAAAGATTTGATGAAAATCCTCCATAAAACTCTCATCTTTTCGTTTATCCTCTCCTATTAAACTAGATTTAATATTTGATATGGATTGATCATCAGTAACATTAAAAATGTTAGAAATCACAAAACCTTTAAAGGTATAGCTATTTGGTGGAAACTTTTCTTTCCACAATTCCATATTCTCAAAATTATCTAATAATTCATCTGCATCCTCTTGAGTAATTATTGGCGCATTTTTCGAAGGAACTATTTCAGTAAAGTCAGCATTATATAATATTTTATAATACTGCATAATACCTTTATCGTCAGGTATCTCGTAATAAAATGGTCTCTTAAAATTGATATGATGTTTATAACAAGCAGACAAAATTATAGTACATGCAAGGATATACATATCATCCTTTGGCATGTTTTTAATTTCTAACTCGAAATCATCACCAGCTATTTCTATGATGGATTTAAAACGTTCTGAAGAATTAAAAATCAAATTATGAAATGGAACAGAAGCAGTCTTAATTTCATTTTTAGTCAAAATTGGACTAAACGAATCTTGAAGGATGATACTTATTTCTTTCTTTCTTGTTATTAAATCTTGTGGATTAGTAATACCATCTCGAAGTTCAGGAAACCCCTCAGCCGTTTTTAAAACACGACGTGCTTTCGCTGCAATAAATTCATCATCACTTTGTGATAAGACTTCATAATGCCTAAGAAGCTTATTAAAACTCACCTTTAATGTAAAAGGGGATTCAATGTTTTCATTAATATCGTTCATAATACCACTTTCGTTCCTACAAATTTACAACATAATAGGTTAGTCGCTATTAATAAGACTTGCTTACTGCTGCATTGTTAGGAAGTAAACTTAAAACCTCACTCAATAATTACGTTTGGAAACACTACTTTGAACTCTATTTTGCCTCTAAAAGAACGATATCATATTCTGAATCCAACTCCACTTTTCCAATCTTAACAGTTACATCTTGATTAGAATAAGCGTCATGTAAAACTAAACCTTCATTAAACACTGGTACGACATTCAAGGTCTTTTTACCTGCTTCTAAATTCATAGCGACAACTACCAGATCTTTAAAATTTCTATCACTAAAACTTCTATAAAACGTATATGGAGATTGGGTAATTATGTGATGTGTGCCAGCACCAATTGCAGGATGAGCACTTCTAAAGTGACCTAGTTTTTACCAATGCTTTAGAACCTTCTTAGTCTTATCATCATTTTTTATAGCGTCCCAATTCATATTTGACCGCAGCGTTGGATCTCCAACTGCATTTTCGATAACCAAGTTCCTGGCAGATTCCTCTCCATAATAAATTTGCGAAGCTCCAGGCGTTAACAACAACATATTTGCTGTTTCGTAAGGTTTCAAACGTGATGAATCAAACGGCTGACTATCATCATGGGAGCTCAAATAATGAAGAACACCATAGCCCTTAATACTCGAATATAAGGTATTTGAATAGCGTTTAAAAATCTCTTATTTTATTTGTTGGGATGCGTCCCATTTGAGTTCAAAATTAATAAAGCTGTTTTTGAGGGTGATTACACAATGACCTCAGGATCTTTAACACCTAGGATTGACATTTTTGACACATCAATTCCATCAACAGAATTAAAAACGTAATTATTTTAGCAAATTTTGATCTCGTTTCTCAAACGGTAAACACCAGTTTTCCAAGTACCGGAGATTGGTATGATTTAATGGATGAGTTTGGAAATAAAATGTATAGCGCCGGAACGGTAACCATATCTGCTGGCCAGTTTAGAATCTTCGGAAAGGCACCTTCAACATTAAGTACAGATAGTTTTGATACAGAAGGAAATTTCAGTATTTATCCTAATCCTGTAAATACATCGTTCAAAACAAACAAAGCTATTTCTAGCTTACAGATATTTGATATTACAGGAAAACTTGTCAAAACATTTAAAGGAGAGTTTGCAATAGAAAACTCTTATGACATTTCAAATTTGACATAGAGTATTTAAGTGGTTAAAATTGAAAACAAGGATGGCCAAGTGTTAACAACTAAGCTTATTAAGCTTTAACATTAATGACAGTCATTTTGAATTAGTCAAAACCTCTAAGTTAAAACTTGGAGGTTTTTTATTCTAAAACAAAAAAAGCCGACTTATAAAAGTCAGCTTTCTATTTAAGTACAGGCGGGGAGACTCGAACTCCCACACCGTAAAGCACTAGATCCTAAGTCTAGCGTGTCTACCAATTCCACCACGCCTGCATTTGTCCCAAAAGGGGATGCAAATATAAAAAATAGTTTCTTAATTCAATTAACTTTATTTAAGAAAATATTGCTTATCGATTTTGTATTTTTGAAAGAATCCTAAAACAACTAAAATATGCTACATTTTCAATCCTATATTGAAGAACATAAAGATAGATTTCTAAATGAACTTATAGACCTTCTTAAAATACCGTCTGTAAGTGCAGATCCTGCTTATAAGGACAATGTGTTTCAAACTGCAGACATCATTAAAGACAGTCTTTTAAAGGCTGGCTGTGATCATGTTGAAATTTGTGAAACTGAAGGTTTCCCAATCGTGTATGGCGAAAAAATAATAGATAAAAACTTACCTACCATTCTCGTTTATGGTCATTATGATGTACAACCTGCAGATCCCATTGAATTATGGGATTCACCACCTTATGAACCTGTAATCAAAAAAACAGCTATTCATCCAGAAGGCGCCATATTTGCTCGTGGTGCTTGTGATGATAAAGGTCAAATGTATATGCATGTCAAGGCTATGGAGTTTATGACAGAGACCAATCAATTACCATGTAACGTCAAATTCATGATTGAAGGAGAAGAAGAGGTTGGCAGTGTAAATCTTTCTGCGTTTGTGAAAGCTAATCAAGAGAAATTGAAGAATGATGTCATACTCATATCAGATACTGGTATGATTGCTCAAGATGTACCATCAATTACTACTGGTCTTCGTGGATTAAGTTATGTTGAAGTTGAAGTTACTGGTCCAAACCGCGATCTTCATTCAGGATTATATGGTGGTGCTGTAGCAAATCCAATAAATATTTTAACCAAAATGATTGCGTCTTTACATGACGAAAATAACCGTATTACCATCCCTGGGTTTTATGATAAGGTTGAAGATCTTTCTGATGCTGAACGTGCAGAAATGGCTAAAGCACCTTTTTCATTGGAAGCCTATGAAAAATCAATCGGCATCAATTCCGTTTATGGTGAAAAAGGCTACTCCACGAACGAACGTAATTCTATTAGGCCAACGCTAGATATCAACGGTATTTGGGGTGGCTATACTGGTGAAGGTGCAAAAACAGTGATCGCAAGTCAGGCATTTGCTAAAATTTCTATGCGTTTAGTCCCAAATCAAGAATGGGAAGCGATTACAGCGTTGTTCAAAACACATTTTGAAAGCATCGCTCCTGCGGGTGTAAAAGTTAAAGTAACGCCTCATCATGGCGGACAAGGTTACGTTACACCAATTGACAGTATTGGTTATGAAGCGGCTTCAAAGGCATACTTTGATACGTTTGGAAAAAACCCAATACCACAACGAAGTGGCGGAAGCATTCCTATTGTAGCGCTATTTGAACAAGAGTTAAAAAGCAAAACGATATTAATGGGGTTTGGTTTGGATAGCGATGCTATTCATTCGCCTAACGAACATTTTGGAGTTTGGAATTACTTTAAAGGCATTGAAACAATACCTTTATTCTACAAATATTTTACGGAATTAAGTAAATAAACAAAATGCCACCAATTAATAATTGGTGGCATTCTTTTTTTTCTTCCAAAATTGGATAGCTCTTAGCTGTCTTATTCCTTAATAATCTTATAAGTTCCAGATTTCTCATCTGTGCTTACCTTCAGAAAGTAAATCCCTTGAGGTAAACTTTTGATATTTAATTCTGTGCTTTCCGTTATCGTTTTACTAAGAACTAGTTTGCCTGAAACATCAAACAAATTTACATCGGTAGATATTTCCGAAGAGAATTCTATTGTAATAAAATTTTGAGCTGGTATTGGATATATTTTCAATTCATCCGCAGAAAAAGAATCCAGACCTAAAGTATCAAATACTAAACACTCGCTGCGTTCTGTGCATGCCCCAGAAGTCACTTCTACTGCATAACTACCATTTGCCACTGGGGTAAAAGATTGATTTATTGCGCCAGAAATAGCGATCTCTGTATCACAATTAAACCATTGATAATTAGAAGAATTTTGATTGGATGTAAGCGTTGTCGTGGTTTGCGCTACCGTATTATCTACAGCAACTAAACTTCCCTTAGTCACCATATAACCGGTTACTAATTTCACCATTTCATTTAAGTACGGTAAATCTAGGGTCGCAAAACGATCTTGAGCTGTATGATAAAAAGGTGTTTGATCATTGGTTTCCCAGGATTCCCCTACTAACAAAGCAGTATATCCTACTCCCCAAAAACTGGCGTGATCACTAGCAGTCGTTCCTGGATTAACCTCAATAACATTTAAATCAAAAGTATACGCGTTTAAAACGGCTAAAATATCGTCTTTCATTGCTACAGAACCCGCAATATTTCGATAATCTATATCAAATTCGTTATCTCCTGGTTGCCCAACAGCGTCGCCATCATAACCAATCATATCCATATTTAAAACACCGAGAATATTATCACCATGAGTTGCTGCCTGATTAGCATAAAACTGAGATCCTCGAAGACCAATTTCTTCTTCATCCCACAGTGCGTAAACAATGGTATTATCTAAACATTGTGTTGATAATATTCTAGCGACCTCTAGAACTGCAGCTGTACCAGAGGCATTGTCATCTGCACAATAATCTGCAACAGTATCATAATGCGCACATACAACATAAATGTTATTAGGATTGGTTTTACCAATTTGAGTTGCAATAACATTTCTACCGTTAGTATTAAATGGTTGTTCTGTTACAACTACATTATTTAAAGCCTCTAATCGTTCAATAAGGTAATCTCCAGCTAAGTCATTACTTGCCTGTTGTCTATTTAAAATTGTAACTGTATTACCATCTACCATTGTGGTTTGTTCTCCTGAAAACTCATTAATAGTGACTGCTATTTTAGCAATATCAACTTGATTAATAATATCTTGAATGTTTTGTGAATATGAAGAAAAGGCACATAGTAAAATGCACAGTATTGTAGTATGTAAGGCTTTCATTATTGGGGTTTTTCTATTCTAATATTTCAAATATAGTGTATTTCATCTATATTATTTTAGTCCAATTTTGTTTTTAACAATTTTTACTCTACATTTGTAGAGTTAATTCTAAACTTGTAGAGCAATGCAATTATCTAAAACCGAAGAACAACTCATGCAGTATCTATGGAAACTTGAAAAAGGGTTCATGAAAGATTTACTACTTGCGTATCCAGAACCTAAACCTGCAACTACCACCGTTGCTACGCTTTTAAAGCGGATGATAGACAAGGGTTTTGTGGCTTATAAGCTCTACGGAAAATCGCGCGAATACTACCCTTTGGTAAAGAAGAAAGACTATTTCTCTAAGCACGTTAACACCTTAATTAAAACCTTTTTTAATGATAGTGCCTCACAGTTTGCTTCATTTTTTACAAAAGAAACAGACCTTACGAAAGCGGAATTAGAAGATTTAAAAGCTTTAATCGATAAAGAAATTCAAAACAAACCGAAGTAGATTATTACTATAAAAAATAGAGAGAATCTACAAGGTTCAATGAGACAATAAAAAAACAATAAAAACCGTCAAATTAAATAGTTATGCTCATCTACCTTATAAAATTTAGTGCTTGTCTTGCTGTTTTTATGGTATTCTACAAGCTATTGTTAGAAAAATCTAGCGTGCATCAACTTAAACGGTTCTATTTACTAAGTGCTTTGGTTGTATCACTTATAATACCGTCATTAACCTTTATTGAATATATAGAACCTATCGTTGCAGAGGAGTTGACCTCTTTTGTAATCTCAGATTTTGAAATGGTCAAAACGTTACCTGAAATTGTTGCAGCCGATTATACACCTATAATACTGTGGTCATTATACGGATTAGGAGTTTTTATTTTTCTGTTGAAATTTTGCCTCAACCTTAATACTATTATTTCTAGAATACGACGTAATCCTAAATTAAAGTCGGACGGTTTTATCAATGTATTAATTTCTAATTTAAAGATTCCACATACGTTCTTTAGTTATATTTTCTTTAATAAAGATAAGTTTGAACATAACGATATCCCAAAAGAAGTGCTTATACACGAGCAAACTCATGCCAAACAAAAGCACAGTTTTGATGTCCTCCTTTTAGAAGTATTACAAATTATATTCTGGTTTAATCCTTTGATATATGTACTAAAACGCGACGTAAAACTCAACCATGAGTTTCTAGCCGATCGTGCGGTTTTACAAAACGGAATTGAACCATCCACATACCAAACCATATTACTCGCATTCTCATCACATGCGCAACACCAAGAATTGGCAAATGCCATTAATTATTCATCAATCAAAAAACGATTTACAGTCATGAACACACACACATCAAAAAAATCTATTTGGCTAAGAAGCTTGTTGCTTCTGCCAGTACTTGCTATTCTTTTTTATGGCTTTGCAGAACACAAACAAGTTGAAAAGGAAATAAGTGAGCTATCGGAAACTCACTCATCAGAAGGCGTTTCAGAGGCATTAATGCAAGAATATAATGACTTTATCATTACGTTTACCACAACGCACAAACTAGAATTTTCTAAGTACGAAAGAATTGTATCTATCTACAATTTAATGTCTGAAGCTCAAAAAGCTTCCGTAGAACCTTATCCAAAAGTTCCAGTCGTCGATTTATCTGAAACAAAAGCCAAAAAGCCTACAAAAGAACAATTCGAATCTTGGAAAAATAATAAAGAATTTGCTATTTGGATTGATGGACAATATCTTCCAAATTCCATACTAAACGAAATGTCTGTAGATGATATTGCTCATTATTCAAGCAGTTACACCAATATAAATGCCAGAAGTGAAAAATTCCCACAGCCATATCAATTTAGTTTATACACAAAAAAAGGATTTAGTAGCATTTATAAAAACTACAAAGTAAAAGAATACAAAGAAATGGAACAAGTTTATCTAAAAGCAACATTTCCATTCTACTTAAACGATAAACTTTCTCTGTCAGATAAATCAGAATTAAAACTATTAAAAGAAAGATGCGATAGACTGTACAACTCACTATCAAAAGAAGAGTTAGAAAAATATAATCTACTTCCTGTTGCGCCAGTTCCGATGGAAAAATCATCTCAAAAAAAAGCAACTCCAAAACAACTTGCAGAGTACAACAAACTTGCAAAAAAATACAACGAGCAAAACATAAATAATCAAATCATAAAGCTAAAAGACGTTGATCGCTTAGAATATCTTTATAAATTCATGAGTGATGCTCAAAAGGAAAACGCACAACCCTATCCAAATTTCCCTCCTCCTCCAGCTAAAGCCCCAGCGCCTCCAATAAAAGTTATAAAAAGCGAATTAACTTGGGTCCTACTAAACACCAAAGGGCAATTTTTGATGAATGACAAGCTAAGTAACTTAAAGTCTATTGAAACTGAATTTAAAAATATATCGGGTAATAAAAATAAATCAAAGGATATTGTATTCAAACACGAAGAAGACTCGCCAAAGGATATCATTAATAAAGTTAATTTACTAATTGCTAACTACAATTTAAAAAACATTTACGATACACTTCCACCACCTCCACCACCACCTGCTCCTCCAGTTAAAAAAGGAAATGGACCAAATGGTAATGATAATTATCCAGTACCACCTCAAATTCCTGAGGACGCTTCACCAGAGCAACGTGAAAAAATGCAAACAGTCATTGATGACTTTGAGAAAACATATAAAAGAAAAGTGCGTCAAACAAAAACTGATGATGGCGAGATGATTAGTATCATCGCCAATGATGATGTTTACGAACCAACTCAGGACGAGAACAAAGTTAAAACGGGTTTCCTAAAAATTAAAGGAACACCTCATTATTATGTTAGCATTAATAGTGCGATAAAATATTATAACAGGCAAGGTTTTGAAGTCAGCAAAACTGGCATAAAGATTAGTAAAGATCAGGTAAATGCTTCTGACGTAGTTCCTGGACAATACATAACCAAAGTATATAGTGATAGCAAGGTTGTCTCAGAGTTTAAGGACAATGAGCCAAATACATATAAAGACATAATTGATATTCCGTCACCTCCAAAATCAATATCACGTTTAGACCATATTATCGCTATGGCAAAAAAGAATGCCACGTTTTTCTATGAAGGAAAAAAAGTCTCATCAGACAGCGCTATTCAACTCATTAAAAAGTACGATGACCTCAACATATTCACAAAAGATCTTGCAACTAATGCACCCAAAATATTTTTAACAAAGAATACAACAGTAACTG
>NZ_JBLIET010000015.1:0-69482 GCF_047633235.1 Psychroserpens sp.
AAAACCCGAGTAGTAGAACACTCACCTCTGCGACTTCAATTCCAGACGATGAATGGCATCATGTTGCTGCCATTTATGATGGATCTACTGTGAAGCTCTATATTGACGGCGTTGAAGATGCTTCAGCAAATTTAACAGCTCCATTAGATACTAATGACTCCTTTTTTATTGCTGCTGCTGGAAAAAATAGCCCATCGCAATACTTTAGAGGAAACATTGATGAAGTGCGTGTTTGGGATACAGAGTTAACGCCTACACAGCTCAGATTTATGATGAATCAAGAAATTGAGGATAACTCTAATTTTATTGCGGGTAAAACATTACCAACAACAATCACAAAAAATGACGTGGCTCTTATTCCATGGTCTCAATTAGCAGGATATTATCCAATGTCTGTGTATACCTATACCAATACTGAAGATGCTTCAGGTCATGGTAATCAAGGTGCGTTAAGAAATCTAAATACTTTAGATAGACAAACGGCTCCATTACCATACGTATCACAAGCCAATGGAAATTGGTCTAACAGTGCTACTTGGTTAAATGGTGCAGTCCAAGCATTACCTAATGAATTATCTATTGTAGATGGATCAACACCCATTGATTGGAACATCATTCGTGTAAGTCATAATATTACAATTGATACTGAAATTGCTTTAGGAAGAGACAGGCAAGTCTTAGGCCTCTATGTCGATGCTGGAGAATTAACAGTTGACGGTAATAACGCAGATGCATCTGCTGGAAACGGTTTAACAGTATCTCACTATTTAAAACTAGATGGTAAAATTGATCTTGAGGGGCAATCTCAACTAGTGCAAGGCCTTGGAAGTGATTTAGACCCGACATCATCAGGCACATTGGAAAAAGATCAACAAGGTACTGCAGATCTTCACACCTATAACTACTGGTCTTCACCCGTTGGCAAAACTAACACCACCACAAATAATAACGCATACTCTGTTACAGATGTTATGTATGATGGTGTAAATCCAATCAATTTTATTAATTCGGGATATGATGGATCTGATGGTTCAACAATCACTATCGCTGATTACTGGATTTGGAAATTCGCCAATCAACTCGATTACGATTATTCTGCGTGGCAACATATGAGAAGAAATGGCACACTACTAGTGGGTGAAGGATTTACCATGAAAGGCCCAGGATCTGGAACTATCGTAGATCAACAAAACTATGTTTTCCTTGGAAAACCTAATAATGGTGATATCAATTTAACCCTTAACGCTGGTAACGATTACCTGGTTGGTAACCCCTATCCTTCTGCAATTAATGCCAATACATTTATTACAGATAACGGACCAACCATTGCAGGCTCTGGTGCAGATCCATTAATTAGTGGAACCCTATATTTCTGGGAACATTGGGGCGGCGACAGTCATAACCTATCTGATTATCAAGGTGGTTATGCAACGTATAACTTCTCTGGTGGTGTTGCGGCTCCTTCGTTAGGAACCAACGACCCAAATGTAGGTACAGGTGGAACACCCACAAAAACTCCTGGTCTTTATATTCCCGTGAGTCAAGGTTTCTTTGTTGTAGGAGAAACTACAGGCAGCATTAATTTCAATAATGGACAACGTGCATACAAAAAGGAAAAATCTACAGGTGCAGATAGCTCTGTATTTATAAGAAGCTCTGATGGTACAGCTAATGCCTATGATGACAATGAAGCCATTGATGAACGTATGAAATTTAGAATTGGATTCAACTCCATAAACACCATTCACAGACAGCTATTATTAACCATTGATGAGGCGACTACAACCGGTTATGATTGGTCTTATGACGCGATGACCTATGATAATCAAATGGATGATTTATATTGGATAATCGGTAACCAGCAGTATACTATTCAAGCAAGTAATGTGGCAGAACCTGACACTGTATATCCAATCGGAATTAAAACAACAGATGATGGATTAAATACAATCACTCTTGATGACCTAGAAAATGTACCAAACAACATGGATGTTTTCATTCATGATCTAGAGAATGACACCTATAATAATCTTAGAGAAAATGATTTCCAATTCTTCTTAGCTGCAGGTGAGTATTCAAACAGGTTTGAATTGACATTTAGTGATGCTACTGAAGATACCCTTGGAGTTGGTGAATTACAACTTAATACATTGGATGTGTTTTATAATATAGAAACAGAAAGCTTAGCTGTATTCAACCCAAATTTTGTTGCTGTAAAGTCTATTCAATTATACAACCTTATGGGCCAACAAATAACAAACATTAAACACATTTCAAAACTGGACTATTCTGAATATGAAGTTAAGAACCTTAATACTGGAACTTATATTCTTAAGATAAATACTTTAAGCGGTTTACTATCTAAGAAAGTTTTAGTAAAGTAAAAATAGATCCCAAATCTACGATAATCTTAACTTAAAAAAAAGCCTCTATCCTTTAAGGAAAGAGGCTTTTTTGTTTTTAGACAAGTCTCAACTTATCCTTATCGTATTCTATATCACTTCGGAAATTTTATATCAACACATCTATCAACTCTTCTAATGTCACTTCTTGCTGATCTCCGGTTCCCATGTTTTTTAATGTGAATGTATTCGAAGCCATTTCAGATTCGCCTACTAAAATCACAAACGGAATATTACGCTTATTCGCATAATTAAATTGTTTGATTGTTTTCTTATTATCTGGGAATAACTCAGCGCTTACACCAACGTCTCTAAGCGATTTGATTGCTTTCATACTCGCCATCGCCTCTGCTTCTCCAAAATTAATGAAGAGTACTTTTACCGTATTGGTAATTGTTTCTGGGAACAAACCTAAATCTTCAAGCACCAATGCAATGCGGTCTAAACCAAAACTAACCCCAACACCACTCATATCTTTGAGTCCGAAGATTCCAGTCAAATCATCATAACGACCTCCTCCACCAATAGATCCCATATGAACTCCTTCTGGAGCAGCAACTTCAAAAATCGCACCTGTGTAATAATTGAGTCCGCGAGCAAGAGTTACATCCAATTGGAGTGTTGCCGTTTTCAAACCTAAAGCGGCAATTCCTGTATTTATAAATTCTAATTCTTCAATTCCCTTTTTTCCTTCTTCAGACGTATTAAGGATTGTCTTTAATTCTGCTATTTGATTACCAAAATCACCTTTTAAAGTAAATAATGGTTGAAGTTTTATTATTCCTTCTTCGGAAATACCCTTGCTTCGCATTTCGTCTTTTACCTTCTCCTCTCCTATTTTATCTAACTTATCTAGAGCTACAGTAAAGTCGATGAGCTTGTCTTGAGCTCCAATAACTTCTGCTATTCCAGACAAAATTTTACGGTTATTAATTTTTATGGTAACGCCTTCTAATTTTAAGGCACTAAAAACAGCATCATACAATTGTACAAATTCTACTTCTTGCCATAAAGAATGACTCCCAACAACATCTGCATCACACTGATAAAACTCTCTAAAACGACCTTTTTGTGGCCTATCTGCTCTCCAAACAGGTTGGATTTGATAACGCTTAAAAGGGAAATCAATCTCGTTTTGGTGTTGTACGACATACCTTGCAAACGGAACCGTTAAATCGTAACGAAGGGCTTTTTCTGAGATACTAGACGTCATTTTATTAGAGTCTTTTGAAGTATATAAATCCTCATTCACTTTACTCAAGTAATCACCAGAATTCAAAATCTTAAAAATCAAGCGATCGCCTTCTTCTCCATATTTACCCATCAAGGTGTCTGAGTTTTCAAAACTAGGTGTTTCAATAGGTTGAAATCCGAAAATTTCAAACTTCGACCGTATTGTATTAAAAATATAGTTTCGCTTTGCGACCTCTTGTGGATTAAAATCTCTAGTTCCTTTTGGGATGCTTGGTTTTTGTGCCATAATATTCTCCACCTAAGTGGAAATCTCTATTGAAGTAATTTTAATTCTTCCGAAGAAAAAAAACACTTAGGGTTAACTTATTACAATTCTCTGTTCTGTCATTTCCAGCGCGGTCGATACATCTCATCTATTTTTAAAATATTTCGACTTATAACGAAAGCTATCTTCAATCAAACTATATTTTGATCTCGATAATTCTCGAATTGACCGTATTGAGTTCTATAGACTATTTTACAATAACTCCAATTTCCGAAGAAAAAAGAATACACCATCAGATAATTGATCTCTAAGTCACAAAAATATTATAATTTTTAGTCGCATAAGGAAGTATTTTGAATTTTATAGTAACTTTATACGTGTTTTGTAGTCTTATTGTAAAACACAACCCACTTAAATAGCCCTATGTTTTCATTAGTTAGAGAAAATATCCGTATTGCTTTTGATTCTATTAGAAGTCAATTACTTCGTACCATACTCACCATTTTAATTATAGCCATTGGAATCACTGCACTCGTAGGGATTTTAAGTGCTGTCTCAGCCCTAGAGAGTACGATTTCTAGTGATTTCTCTTCTATGGGAGCAAATACCTTTAATGTACAGCGTAATGATTTTACATCGCAACGACGCTCTAATGATAACCAAAAGATTAATCCAGTTATCAACTACAGACAAGTAAAAGCGTTTGAGGAAGATTATAAGTTTCCGTTTACCAGCACATCTCTTTCATTTTTAGGGACGCGATCAGCAGAAGTCAAATATGAAAACGAAAAAACAGACCCTGAGGTTCAGGTTTTTGGGGTTAATGAAAATTTTATTCAAAATTCAGGACTAGAAGTCGCTTCTGGCCGCCCATTAAATTACTTTGATGTCCAAAATAGCAATAGCGTTTGTGTAATTGGTAGTGATCTTCAAAAAGCCTTATTAGCTGATGTGAATCCCATAAATAAAACGATTAGTATTAGAGGGTCTAAATTTAAAGTCATTGGCGTACTTAAAGAAAAAGGTGCAACGTTTGGTAACAATCAAGATTTAAGAGTATTAATGCCGCTTCAAAAAGCACGAACTATTTTTACAAACCCAAACATTAATTATAGTTTGAGCATAAAAACAGATAAAAAGGATATGCTCGAAGGCGCTCAAGATGAGGCCATCGTATTATTTAGAAATATTAGAGGTTTAAATCCTATCGAAGAGAGCAATTTTGGAATTGAGCGTAGTGATGACCTCATTAATAGAATTGGCTCCATTACAGGCGTGCTTTCAACCGCTGCCTGGATCATAAGTATTATTACCATTTTTGGTTCTACCATTGCACTATTAAACATGATGCTAGTTTCTGTTTCTGAGCGCACAAGAGAGATTGGTGTGCGCAAAGCCTTAGGTGCTAAAAGTGGAACGATTGCTTTTCAGTTTTTTATTGAAACGATTATTATTGGTCAATTAGGAGGACTATTAGGAATTGTACTTGGTCTTCTTTTGGGTTACGGATTCGCATCTGTTGTTGATTTCAACTTTGTTTTCCCGTGGAGTGCCGTAATTTGGGCAAGTGTGATTACGTTTGTTGTTGCTGTAATTTCTGGGTCTTATCCTGCGAGTAAAGCTGCGAAATTGGATCCTGTGGAATCTTTGAGGTATGAGTAGATTCTCTATTTAATATTTAAAATGCAAAAAACAATATTCGTTTTACTTTTATTTTTTTCAATCTTTAGTTGTCAAAACAAAGTTGATACTAAAATCAGCAAAAATGACTTTAATGGAAAAACGTTTAGTTTCATATTTGAAAAACAGGAAAACGAAGTAATCATCGACTTTAATGACTCCACTTATCAAACACTTATTGGTGATCGATGGAAATTTGATATACCTTGGAGAGTAAAGCATCATGAAAACTTAACTTTTCTAGTTCTTGAAAATCGAGTTTCAACTATTAAAAAAACAGATGCTACAAATTTCAGTCTTTTACATATTGGAGAGAATGACATACCTTTTAAAATGTCTGAACGAAGGTCTAAATGGAACAAAAAAGACATTTACGGTACTTGGATTGAAGAGGTCTACATTGGAAAAGATTCTACCGATTTCCCTCCGCTTCCACCGCCACCTCCAGGAATCTCTAAAATAAAAACTTGGCCTCCAAATTATACCATTTCAGAAGATAAAATTCTTTACAAACATTTTGGGGCAACAGAAACGGAAATTAAAATAACAAATAATGCAGAATTCATATCGGTAGACTTCATAGATTCAAATTTGTACAATTACAAAAAAATGCTATGGAATATAAAATTCTTATCAGATAGTATTATGATAATTGATAGAGATCTAATTGAAAGATATGATGCATCAAGATATACAATAGACGGATTTAGAGAAGGCAAAATAACGTTAATTAAAATAGATTAATTGACTCTCTCCAAACGCAGCCTTTGTTGGTGTTTTCCACCAACAAATTTTATATTTACAAGCTAAAGTTAGTGCAAAACACCAATATTAGCTTCTCTAAGAGTTTTTGACCAAATGACACTTTCCAAAGACCACATCAATAGCATAAATAAAGCTCTTAATCATATAGAGCGGCATTTAGAAAGCGAGTTATCCTTAGAGGATGTTTCAAAAGTCGCACACTACTCACCTTTTCATTTTCATCGTATTTTTAAGGAATTCACAAACGAGACCCTCAATCAATACATCGTTAGAAAGCGTCTAGAAAAAGCATCTGCTGTTTTACTTCGAAAAAAAGACATTACCGTTTCAGAATTATCCATATGATACGGATTTGCAAGTAACTCCTCATTCACAAGAGCTTTTAAGAAATTTTATGGTATGAGTCCGAGTGATTTCAAAAAAAAAAAAAAAAACAAGGAAAAGGAACATATAGCAAGATACGTCAAGCAAAAAGCAAGATTGGGCAACCCTCTGCCCATTTTGAAGCCTATGTTTGTGATAGTAACCAAAACTCAACACACATGCAATCACATATTGAAGTTACATCTATAGACGAAATTCATACCGTTGGGACCTCTTGCATAGGTATCCAAAATTTGTCATCAACGTTGGAAAACGTTCTAGAATGGTCTAGAACAAAAGGATTACTTTGTCAGCCAGATTTCAAGATGGCCACCCTATACTATGACAGTTTTAAAATTACTGCACCAGATAAAATAAGAATGCGAGGGTGTTTATTAGTTAGTGAACCTTTAAAAAGTGATGGAGAAATGTCTACAGTAACTATTAATAAAGGCCAACACATTATTGCACATCACGAGATTCCTATAGACCCGTTTGAACGGGTATGGACAGCGTTATTTATGTATGTGAATAATACTGGTTATAAAATGCGTAACGAGCCGCCTTTTGAAATCTATCATAATAATTTTAACACACATCCTGAAAAAAAGTGCCTCGTAGACTTATATATTCCTGTAGAATAAACTGCACATTCTATTATGAGAAAGTGAAGTTGTCACTCAAAATAAATAGCGACTAAAGAATTCACATATAATGCAAAGGTTCTTCGCAGTGCAAATCAACTCACTCTTTGTGATACTCAGAATGACCTCTTAAATTTGAAGATAATAATTACGACTTACTCACTAAATTTTCAAAATAATTATATAAATCACCTTTTGTAATTGCAGCACCTTCTTGAATCAATTTAAATTTATCGACACCTTTATCCTCTGAATAGTCTTTAGTTGCTGTGAACATTTCAACATCATCAGAAAGGAGATTGTTTTTAAACCAAGCATAACCTTCTTTAGTTGTAATATCTATATCTGAGTTTTTGATCTTAAGCGCTATTAATCGCATGTGCTTTTTAGCACAGTGGAACAAATGCATTTGTTGCGGTGAGATATGCTCTAAATAATTGACTTTAGACAACACACCTTGCCAAATTAAATCACTAAACACATCTAATTCTTGTTCAGCTACTTCAGGTTTATTCGCTTTTATACCTGTCCACTCGTCTACTGTAATCGTTTGGGTAGCTAAAAAATTGATGAATTCCTGTTGTAATTCCTCAAACTGTTCTTTTGTAAGTCTAGAATATTTCATTTTGTACCATTTATCTCCCCATGTTCCGACAATGCTCAGCGCAAACTAAGGAGAAACTATTTTATATTACTTTTCTGATAAAAAAATCAGAACACACTTTTTAAGATAATATATAATTAAAATTTATGAAAAAAGCCTCATTCCGAAAGGATTGAGGCTCTTTAAAAATTTACTTTATAAGATTATGCGTCTGCGATAACTTCAAAAGTTAAATCTACAGTTACAGATCTATGTAATCTAATTGCAGCTTCGTACTGTCCTAGACGTTTGATGTTACCACCAACGATAGAAATAAATTTCTTATCGACGTCATGACCTGCCTTTTTAAGAGCATGTGCTAAATCCATATTGGTAATAGAACCAAATAATTTGTCTCCAGCAGTCGCTCCTGTACCCGCTTTAGATGTTAATTTAATATCTAAACCTTTAATTGCTTCAGAAGTCTTTTCAGCCTCACCAATTATTGTTTTCTCTTTGTAAGCTCTTTGCTTCAATGTTTCTGCTAATACTTTCTTAGCAGATGACGTTGCCATTACTGCTTGACCATGAGGAATTAAAAAGTTTCTACCATAACCGTTCTTAACAGATACAATATCGTCTTTAAATCCTAAATTATCAACGTCTTGTTTTAATATAAGTTCCATAGTTATTGGTGTTTTATTTTAATAAATCAGCTACATAAGGCATCAACGCTAAGTGACGCGCTCTTTTCACAGCTACAGACACTTTTCTTTGATACTTTAAAGATGTTCCTGTTAAACGTCTTGGTAAAATTTTACCTTGCTCGTTTACAAAACCTAATAACCAATCTGCATCTTTATAATCAACATATTTGATACCAGATTTCTTGAAACGACAATATTTCTTCGTTTTGCTCGTGTCAATATTTAACGGAGTAAGATATCTAATCTCTCCATCTTTTTTTCCTTTTGCTTGTTGTTCTATTGAAGACATAATTACGCTTTTTGTTTATCTCTGATTCTTCTTTTCTCTGCCCAAGCAATCGCATACTTGTCTAAAGCTACCGTTAAATAGCGCATGAAACGCTCATCACGTCTAAACTCTACTTCTAATGGATTGATTACCTCTCCATCTACAGTGTACTCAAATAAGTGATAAAAACCACTTTTTTTGTTTTGAATTGGGTAAGCTAATTTTTTTAAGCCCCAATCTTCTTTGGCTACCATCTTCGCTCCTCTAGAAACAAGAAAATCTTCGTATTTCTGTACTGTCTCCTTTACCTGGTCATCAGATAAAACGGGATTTAAGATGAAAACAGTTTCATAATGATTCATAAAAATCTATTTTTTGTGTTAAAAATGAGTGCAAAAATAACGATTATTTCTAATCCCCACAACGTTTTGTCTATAAAGTTTCAAACGAAACACATGTCGTAAAATAATGTTAAAATTAACGCTTTACCGATGTTTTTTGGTTTTTAACCGAATTTTTCGTACTATTGTCGATATCTTAACCTAAAATATAATAATGTTATGACTTTAAACTGTGTAGTAGTTGATGATTCTGCGATTCAACGGTTATCCATTGTAAAGTTAATTGAGAATCACTCCTCACTTAACCTTATAGCAGAATACAGTAGCGCATTAGAGACCAAGAATGGACTCAATACTCATAAAGTAGATTTAATCTTCTTAGATATTGAAATGCCTGTTCTTAACGGTTTCGAACTGCTCGACGTGCTCAACAACAAACCCCAAATTATTTTCGTTACAGGTAAAACTGAATACGCATTTAAAGCTTTTAACTATGATGCAACTGACTATCTTCAAAAACCTATTAATAGGGAACGTTTCAATACGTCTGTAGAGAAAGCTCTTGAGCAACATAAACTAAAGCTAGATTTCAATGAAACTGATGGCGAACATATTTTCGTCAAAAGTAACTTGAAAAAACGAAAAGTGTACATAAAAGATATTAAATGGATTGAAGCTCTTGGTGATTACGTAAAATTAGTGACCGAAGAAAACAGTCTTGTCGTTTTATCTACTATGAAAGCTTTTGAACAAGAGTTACCAGAAGGTAAATTTTTAAGAATTCACAAATCGTATATCGTAAACCTTGATAAGGTCGATAGATTTAACAGTAAAAACGTAGAAGTTGGCGCTTATGAGATACCATTGAGTAGAAATAAGAAAACCCAACTTGTAGATGCGTTAAACAATATTTAAGCATGGAATAAAATTATATTTCAGTCTTATTTGCCCTAATGACTAACTAACATTTGATTTAAAAATCCCACCGCTCAGTGGGATTTTTTTTATTATTATGTCTTCGGAAATGGGATATCTTCGAAAACGGGATGTGTTAGAAAACGGGATGTGTTAGAAAACGGGATGTGTTAGAAAATACGTAAAAAAACAAAAAAGACAAGCTCTAAATTAATTATTGAAAAGCTTTAAATCCAACATCTGTATGGTCTACTCATCTATTTATAAGTCTTTAAGCTTAACAGTTCGTGTTGACCAGTAGAATTAGTTCAACCAACACTATTGACTTCGCTTTCAGATTTTTAACAATGTATTTCATTAATAATTATCCACATTCAAAATAACCCGAATAGGCCTAAAATCCTTAACACTCAAAAAACTAGTATTGATTTTCAAAATAGCATCTTTAGTTTTACCCAAAGACTGTTTCTGCGGAATTTTAACCAAGATATGTTTCAAATACTGATTTCTAATTCGTGCCACAGGCGGAAACTCTGGTCCTAGCACATGTTTACCAAAAACGGTGCGCAATGATTTTGCATACCAATCTGCACCAACATCTACCTTTTGAAAATCCTTATGCTTCAAGGTGATTTTTATCATCCTAAAAACTGGAGGGTATTTAAACGCTTGTCGCTCTCCCAGTTGCTCCTCAAACATTTCAAAATAACTATTTGTAGAGACTTGCTGCAATATTTTATGATACGGATTATACGTCTGTATCAATACTTTTCCGCGCTCTTTAGTACGTCCTGCTCTACCAGAGACTTGTGCCATTAATTGGTAACTACGTTCGTGTGCTCTAAAATCTGGAAAATTGAGCATATTATCTGCATTCATAATACCAACAAGCTTTACATTTCTAAAATCTAAACCTTTAGTTAACATTTGTGTACCTACTAAAATATCAATTTCTCCTTGCTCTAAAGCAGTTATAATTTTCTCGTAGCCATATTTTCCTCGTGTAGTATCTAAATCCATACGTCCCACTTTATGATCTGGAAATAGCAGCTTAGCCTCCTGCTCCACTTGCTCTGTCCCAAAACCTTTACTATCAAGTTCTACACTACCACAAGCGTCACAAGTTTTTGGCATTACAGCGTTATAACCACAATAGTGACATCGCAATTGGTTTCTATATTGATGAAACGTTAAACTCACATCACAGTTAGGACATTGCGGCGCGTGACCACAAGAATTGCATTCTATAATTGGCGAAAAGCCTCTTCTATTTTGAAATAAAATGATTTGAAACCCTTGCGCTAAGGTCTCTTTAATTTCTTCAATCAATCGATCACTAAAGTGACCTTGCATGCGTTTTCGTTTTTGCTTGTCTTTGATATCAATAAGCTCAATATCTGGCATCATCACATTATTGTAACGATGATTGAGTTCTACCAATCCATACTTGCCTTGCTGCGCATTAAAATAACTTTCTAAACTCGGTGTTGCAGACCCTAAAAGTGTTTTACTTTTAAAAATACTCGCCAACACAATAGCGGTATCTCGAGCATGATACCTTGGCGCTGGGTCAAACTGTTTGTATGATGATTCGTGTTCTTCATCAACGATAATTAATCCGAGATTTTTAAAAGGCAATAATACCGAAGATCGCGCTCCTAAAACAATTTGTGCCTTAGGTAAATTATGCAATACATTGTTCCAAACCTCAACACGTTCATGCGACGAATACTTACTGTGAAATACGGCGACTTGTTCTCCAAAATAATTTTGTAAACGTTCCACCAATTGTGTGGTCAAGGCTATTTCTGGAAGCAAATACAACACTTGCTTTTGAGCTTTTAGTTGCTCTTCAATAAGCTTGACATAAATTTCTGTTTTACCAGAGGACGTGACACCATGAAGCAATGTAATATTTTGTTTTTCAAAGGTTTCAGATATTTCACTTAAAGCCTTTTCTTGATATTCATTAAGTTGTTTTGAGTCTTCATTATCATCGCCACCATACTCAACACGATCCATTTGAATGTGATATTCTTCTAGTATTCCTTTATCAATCAAGGTTTTTATAATGGACGAAGAGGCATCACTTTCCTGAGACAAATCAGATACTTTTACAGGCTTTTTTGTTTGAGCAGAAACCGAAAACAAAGTCATGATAACGTCTCTTTGTTTTGGAGCTCTACTTAAGTCTTCCATTAAATTTTGTAGCCCTTGTTGCGAAGAAAACTGCGATGCTATTTTGACATATCTAACTAACTTTGGTTTATACTTTTCGTAGATTTCTTCTTGAACAGAAATTGCATTTTTCTCTAACAATCGTTTGATAACAGGTAAGACATTTTTCTTATCTAAAATAGACATCATATCTTGAATCTTTAAAGACGACTGTTGTTGTAATGCCTCATAAATGATAAATTCATCATCTTTTAAATCTTCATCTTTGATAACCTGATTTTCATTTTTACTAACGACAGTCTCGCTTTCCAATATAAAAGAACTCGGCAAAGCAGCTCGCATTACATCGCCCAGAGTACACAAGTAATACTTAGACATCCAATGCCAATGCTCTAACTGCTGAGTCGTCACAATTGGTGTATCGTCTAAAATTTGATGAATCTCTTTCGCTTCATAAACTAGAGGTGCATTATTATGAATCTCTAACACCAAAGCTGTGTAAATCTTAGACTTTCCGAAGGGAACAGACACACGAATGCCTGGTTGTAGAAAATCTGCCTCTGCCTTTGTTATCGCATAGGTGAAACTTTTCTCTAAAGGAATTGGCAGTATGACGTTTATAAAATAGCTCAGTTTATCAAAATGGTTTAATTACACAATGCAAAGTTGACAAAATGTTTTCAAATTTAGTAATATCTTCTTTGTTAACGAGTCTTAGATACGTTATAAATAAATTATAATTGGGTCGCAATTTATCAAAAAAGGTGTCTGTTCTAGTTTTGTCTCTAAAATAATTGTGCCCATCTATAGAGTTGATTCTTAATCATAATAATAATAATAACGTTGGCGTGAATTTATGAGATGCAAGAGTTTCTAGCGATGTAGATCACCTAAAATCATACTACAAACCTGCTCTTATCCAATATTGTGTGCGGTAGAAAAAGGCTATATAGCCACGTAATTGTAATCTATTTGGGTTGTCGTCGTCGAGTTTTATTCTACAGTCATACACTTTACCATCTTCAGGGTTTGTGACAGTTCCTCGTTTGTAAACATCACCCGACACTTCTAAATCCTTTATAATGACCAATCCTAAAACGGGTTGATCCTTATCCTCCCCAATGCAGAATTTACAGGGTAAGTCTCGTTTAGTTGTATCAAATATTTCAATAATTTTTCCGTGAACTTTTCCATCCTCTTGATAGATTTCAACGATAGATTTCTCTTCACCAGTCTCGTCATCTACAGTTTTCCATTTCCCAAAGACCGTTTGAGAACTTAAACCTTGAGAGATTAAAAGCACTATAAATATTATATATTTATTCATCATCATCATTTCTTTTTAAACGCCTAATTGTTGCATTTAGTTCATAACCTAACAATAATATATTAGCATTTAGCCATAAGTATAATAGTAAAATCAATAAAGCTCCAATAGAACCGTAGAGCTTATTGTACTGTGAGAAGTTTTCGATATAAATTCCGAAGAAATAAGAGGTTAAAATAATTAGCAAAGTGGTAAACAGAGCACCTATAGAAAAGAACTTTGAGGCTTTACCAGATTTTGTTCCGTAGTAATATAGAGTTGCCGTTGTAATATATACCATAAATATAAAAAAGAGGTATTTGGCAAATACGACCCAAAACAAATCATTTTCTTGACCCGTATAATCTAAGGTTTCAAACTGTTCGTACAGAGGCTGAATGACATACAATTGAAAATACCCAAAGAATGCAACAGTGACAATAACCAACATTGCAAGAATCAAAGCCACACCTAACGCATATAAGTATTGTTTAAAAATATTTCTAGTATGTTCTTGATGATATGAGTTTTCAAATCCTGAAAATACGGAGCTCACACCATTAGCCATTAACAAAATAGAGATAACGAAAACCGACGACAACAGGCCTCCGCGCTCTGTATTTTCTATGTTCTCAAAAATATTGGAAAAGAAAAAATCTGAGGTTTGTGGTGGTAAAACCGAAGTCAAAAACTGCTGAAACTCAATTTGAAACCCCTCTATCGGTATGTAAGGCATCAATATGAGCACAAATAGTAAAAAAGGAAATATAGCAGTAAAAAAACTAAAGGCAATAGCACTTGCTCTCGATGTCAATGCACCCTTAAAAATACCAATCGCATATAGTTCTAACAAATCATATAAGGACAACCCTACAAGTCCTGGAAGTCTAATTTTTCGCAGTAAGTCAACGATACGATTAAGTACAGGGATTTTACTCAATATATCTTTTAAGGATTTTGACATTAGACCGCTTTAAGGCTTAAATCCATATTATAAACAGAATGTGTTAATGCGCCAGATGAAATAAAGTCCACGCCACACTCTGCATATTTTCTAATCGTTTTTTCATTGATACCTCCTGACGATTCTGTTAAACATTTATGTCCAATTAATTTAACGGCTTCCCTTGTATCTTCATAATTAAAGTTATCGATTAGGATGCGATACACACCTTCTGTTTCTAAGATTTCTCTAATTTCATCTAGATTTCTGGCCTCTACAATAATCTTTAAATCACGATTGGTAGCTTTTAAATACTGCTTTGTTTTGTTGATGGCTTTTGTGAGTCCGCCAGCAAAATCAATGTGATTATCCTTTAGCATAATCATATCATATAATGCGAATCTATGGTTCTCTCCTCCTCCAATTTTTACAGCCCATTTTTCTAGAGCTCTTATTCCTGGCGTTGTTTTACGTGTATCTAAAATTTTTGTTCCTGTACCTTCTAATAAATCCACAAATTGTTTTGTTTTTGTAGCAATAGCACTCATACGTTGCATAGCGTTTAGAACTAAACGCTCTGCTTTTAAAATGGATTGCGATGCACCTTCAACATAAAAAACAATATCACCATATTTTACAGGACTACCATCTTCAATAAGCGTTTCTACCTTCATGTCCTTATCTACATAAGCAAATACCTGCTTTGCAAACTCTACACCAGCAATAACACCCTCGTCTTTTACGAGAAGCTTTCCTTTCCCTTGAGCAGAGGCTGGAATACATGCTAAAGAACTATGATCACCATCACCTGCGTCTTCTCTAACAGCATTTGATATAATGAGTTCTATTTCTTTATTGAATTGTTCTTGTGAGATCATAAAATTAGCTTTTTGCTAAAATAATAAATTGATTATCGATATTTGTAATTAAGTGTTAATTTCGCCTAAAATCATGTTCTAGGTTTATGAAGTATATTTTTTTAATCTTATTTACTTTCTCCGTAAACAGTCAAGAAGAGTCTAAATTGATAATCCATTTAGATCAAAATAACGAACAAATTTCTAAACAAGAATATTTAAATCTTAGTAAACTAAGAGCTACCCTTGTTTCAACATACAAAATAGATTCATTAACATATAAAATAATTACACTTAGAAATAAATTTGGACAATTGTCTTCTAAAGAATTTGATCAAATAAACCAACTAATTTCAAGTAGAAGCTCACATTCAGTAAACGAAAAACAATATATTATCATTAGTATTATTGATACTTTACATAATTATGAAAGCTATGTAAAAAACTATATTAAATCTCATCCCTATAATTTTCATCCATCAATAAGCAAAAAGAAAGTAATTTCTAAGTACAGCGGTAAAATGGTTACAAACTCAAGAATTTTAATGCTGAAAAAAGTAGATGTTGAGAAAAGCCAATCTAAAGACCTAGCAAAAAGGAGTAAATGTATAGAACGAATTAAAAAAAAATTTAATGCTAAAACTGTACATACAATAAACTCTAACTTTTCTGATTTAACTTTGAATGACGGACTAAACAGAATTGACGATAGCGGAATTCTAAAAAGAAAATTCATGCCATACATAACAGGTAATTGGGTCGTAATAATTAAATCAGATGGTGAATATTTAATAACTAAACATTACAATTCAAAACTTGAAAAAGAATTACTAAAAAATGAAGATTGGTCTTATTTCAAAGAACGTTTGTACCAAATAACAAAGAAAAATCTATTTTTTGAACAGCACGGTATTTTTTATTCACAAAGTTCCAATAATTGCTTTAAATGACAATCAAACTACTAGCCATAGGCAAAACAGATAATAAAGATTTACAAGCACTTATTGAAGACTATCAAAAGCGCTTAGGTTTTTATATCAAATTTGAATTTGAAATTATTCTAGATTTAAAAAAAGTGAAAAATCTTAGTGAAGAGCAACAGAAGCAGAAAGAAGGCGAACTCATTTTAAATAAGCTCAATGCGACTGATGTTTTAATTTTAATGGATGAAAACGGAAAACAATTGGACTCGGTTGGATTTTCAAACTACTTACAAAAACACATGAATTCTGGTATCAAGCGGCTTGTTTTTGTGATTGGTGGACCTTACGGGTTTTCGCCAGAAGTGTATCAAAAAGCAAATGGGAAACTGTCATTATCTAAAATGACATTTTCCCATCAAATGATTCGCTTATTTGTGATTGAGCAATTATATAGAGGTTTTACGATTTTGAGGAATGAACCTTATCATCATCGGTAAAAAAACTCTTTAGTAATCCGACTCCTGTGTCTACTAAAACGTTTTAAAAGTTTGCAGTTTTTAATCTCGGTCGCAGTTCTTAATTGTTTGTTAAAAAAAGTCTTCAGTGATTAATTTTCAATTCTTACTAAAAAGGCAACTATTTGACACGATAAAAATTAGACACTGTGACTCTAAACCAATCAATGTGTTTTATAAACTTCTTTACGTTTTTTAAGTTGTCTTTCTAAATCACTTATTGTTTCTCTTACGGCAACTTCATAATTACTTTCATCTGATGTTGCAAAAATTCGTGGCCCTGGCAAACTCAACTCAATATCACAAATTTCTCCTTTTGTATGACTATTATTATCCCTTTTAAATCTTACAGTTGCGCTAATTAAAAACTCATATCTATTAAAAAGTTTATCCAATTTTTCTTCGGTAAAAGTGCTTAGACTCTCACTTACATCGACATCTACGTATTGAAAATTTACAGTCATATTTATTCTGATATTTAAATTAATTACAATACTTCAATTTACGAAAATTCAAATATATTATTTCTAAAAAACTCATAAAGTATTGGTAATATTTTCTTCGGAATAAGAACTATTTACTTTTTACTAGTGTTAAAATTTCGGCATTGCCAGAGCGGCTCATGGTAAATGATAATGTATCTTTTGATAGCGTGTTGATTTCTACAGCTATTTCTAATTTTCCCTCGGAATTAGAGTATAAAATACCATCCACAATTTTGTAAGTGCCTTTGGTCTCTTGAGCACTAACTTTTGACGTATAGGTGTTATCTTTATTAAAACTGAAATAGGCATTATCTGCACATTTATCATTTAAAGAAGTCATCTCTATCCAACTCACACATTCCCATTCTCCTACAATATCTTCGGCATATTTTACATCTGCACAAGACACCATTAACAAAGTGAATAATATCATTAAGCTTAATTTTTTCATAGTTAATATTTATTAAATCCTATAGCCTCTGGCTCTACTATTCTCTGTTTACTAACACAATTACATATCTAGCAATAACTGTAAAATAATGAAAAGAAGCTGGATGATTAGCGTAAATAGTTGAATTTTAAGTTAAAAAATAACAGATTAAAAAATAAAGATAAACTATTTTTGATCAAAATTATCGCTATGAAACTCGTCTTTGCTACAAACAATCTCAACAAACTCAAAGAATTACAATCACTCATTCCTGAGCATATAGAACTCTTAAGCCTTAAAGATATTGGCTGCTTTGAAGACGTCCCAGAAACCCAACTTACTATTAAAGGTAATGCCATCCAAAAAGCAGAATACATTAAAAAACATTATGGTTTTGATTGCTTTGCAGATGACACAGGCTTAGAAGTTGAAATGCTCAATGGCGAACCAGGAGTTTTTAGCGCACGTTATGCCGGCGCACAACGAGATGCAAACGATAATATGGATTTATTACTCAACAATCTAAAAAACAAACCCAATAGAAATGCTCAATTTAAAACAGTGGTCGCACTTCATTTAAATAGCAAACTAGAAACATTTACTGGCATTTGTAAAGGTGACATCACAGCAACCAAACATGGAGATCAAGGTTTTGGCTATGACCCGATTTTTAAAGCTAAAGGTTATCATAAAACATTTGCTGAAATCTCTTTACAAGAAAAAAACACCATTGGTCATCGAGGCAAAGCAGTACGATTATTAGTTGATTTTTTGAATAATCTGTAACTCACCTTTGTCAAAAAAATAGTAGAACTTCCTCAAGCTATAGATATAGACAATTGAAACATTAGATATCCCAGCACATTACTTGTCATTTGAAAAATGAATAGAACAATCCAAGTCTTTATAATTCTTCTAGTTTTTATTTCTTGTAATGAAGACAATCCTCATTCACTTATTCCAGAGAATGGGAAATTAAAATTTATTTCTGCTGTTGACATTTCAGGGTATCCTGAAATATTGGATTCAAATCCAATTTTCTATGATGTGAATGGAAATCAAAATAATGGTCTAAACATTCTCAAAGAAAACGGAATAAATACCGTCAGATTGAAACTTTGGGTAAAACCGATTAATGAACACTCTGGATTTAATGAAGTAAAACAGTTTTCCCCAACCTTAAAAACTAATGGTTTTAAAACTTAGCTAACTCTTCATTATTCTGACACTTGGGCAGATCCCGCTCATCAAGAAAAGCCAATGCAATGAAAAGGGATTAGTTTTACTCAATTGAAAGACAGCGTGTATAATTACACTGAAAAAATCATGAACGAATTACAATCTGATTATATTCAGATTGGTAATGAAATAAATTCCAGATTTCTTCATCCGCATGGACATATTTCAAATAATTTTCAGCAATTTAAAGAATTACTGGATATGGGAATTACAGCAGTAAGAGCAAATCCAAATGATACCAAAGTAATTTTACACTTTACTGGTATTGAACAATCTAATTGATTTTTTAACCAAGTAAGTGTTTTAGATTATGACATTATTAGCTTATCGTATTATCCAAAATGGTATGGGGAATCTTTAAATAACCTCAAAACTAAAATGACATATTTAAGTGCAATCTATAATAAAAAAATCCTGATTGCCGAAACAGCCTACCCATTTACACTCGAACGGAATGATTGGATAAATAATATTATAGGTTAAGATGAACAGCTTATTTTGCCCTAATATCCAGGATCAATTGAAGGTCAAAGACAATTCGTCAATCAAATTAAAGTACTAACCAAAGAAGTCGAGAATGGAATAGGGTTTTGTTATTGGGGAGCCGAATTAATTGCCTGGAAAGGAAACCAAGCCATAGATGGTTCCCCTTGGGAAAATCAAGCAATATTTGATTTTGATAATAAAGCTTTACCAGTATTGAGGGAATTTATAATTGAATAAAAACTAAAGACAACATCCTTTATCTTTTATTGTTCGTTCCAACCCACTTGCCGAAATACTTACGGTTTTACAATTCGGTTTGTTTTTGCTAAATTAGATATGTAACCAAACATAACACATGGCGCGAACGATAAAAAATTTGTCACTAATCTGGATTTTTATTTATCACTTCGACACTTTAGGTCTAAGCTCATTTCTCTTAATATTCGAGTTTACAATTCTTAAAATAGCCATAAGCCGGATCATTTAAGGCACTTTTTATTAACCAGCTGTTGTATCTTTTCCGTTTAGAGCTCCTTCTTGTGCATTCACGTGGATTCCAAAACCACTGCGAAGAAAGCAAAAACTATCTTTTTTTATAAGATATAAACTAAGTTAAAATTGTGATACATTTCTAAAACACTGAGAACTCTTCACCATTTCTTTAATAAATAAATAAAAGCAGCCCCTGAATAAACCCCTGCAAATTTCCGAAGAAAAAACCAGTATTGATTATCCAAATAAAAGACTATCTTTGCAACTTGAAAAATCCACGTGTTGGATTTTTATAAATTCCTCAGAGTGAGGATGTGTTACTTAGAAGTTTAAGTGTTTAGTATGTCGATTCGCTTCTTTTGTAACACCCAAAGGACATAATCGAATACAAAACAAACAGAATGAGCACATTCCAAGAACTCGGTCTTAATGAAGACCTTTTACATGCTATTACCGATTTAGGATTTGAAACACCTAGTGATGTACAAGCAAAAGCAATTCCAATTTTATTAGAAAAAGATACAGATCTTGTTGCCTTAGCACAAACAGGAACTGGAAAAACAGCAGCATTTGGTTTCCCGATGCTAGAAAAAATCAATGTTGACAGTCGTACAACACAAGGTTTGATTTTATCGCCTACACGTGAGCTCTGTTTACAGATCACCAATGAAATTAAACTGTACGGAAAGTATTGTAAAGGTTTAAATGTTGTAGCTATTTATGGTGGTGCTAGTATCCAAGATCAAGCAAGAGCTGTAAAACGTGGTGCACAAATTATTGTAGCTACTCCTGGTCGTATGAAAGATATGATTAGCAGAAACATGGTTGACATATCTAAAATTGAATATGCCGTTTTAGATGAAGCCGATGAGATGCTAAACATGGGATTCTATGAAGATATTACAGACATCTTATCACATACACCTAAAGACAAAAATACATGGTTATTTTCTGCAACGATGCCAAAAGAGGTTTCTCGAATTGCAAAAGATTTCATGAATGATCCAATAGAAATTACAGTTGGAAATAAAAATGAAAGTACAAGTCAAGTCTCTCACGAATACTATTTAGTTAACGCAAGAGACCGCTACCAAGCTTTAAAACGTTTGTGTGACGCCAATCCAGATATATTTTCTGTGATATTTTGTCGTACAAAACGTGATACTCAAAAAGTTGCCGAAACCTTAATCGAAGATGGTTATAGTGCAGGTGCTTTACATGGAGATTTAAGTCAGAACCAACGTGATTTGGTGATGAAATCGTTTAGAAACAAACAAATACAAATGTTGGTTGCTACAGATGTAGCTGCTCGTGGTATTGATGTAGATGATATTACACACGTCATTAATTACCAGTTACCTGACGAACCAGAAATTTATACACACCGTTCCGGACGTACAGGTCGTGCTGGTAAAACCGGTATCTCTATGGTCATTGTTTCTAAAAGTGAAGTGCGTAAGATTAAAGGTATTGAGCGTATCATAAAGAAAGAATTTGAAAAAAAGGAAATTCCTGACGGAATTGATATCTGCGAAGTACAACTAATGTCTCTCGCAAATAAGATTCATAATACTGAAGTGAATACCGAAATTGACAAATACTTAACGAGTATTAATGAGTTATTTGTAGATACAGATAAAGATGAATTGATTAAAAAATTCTTCTCTGTTGAATTTACGCGTTTCTATAATTATTACCAAAAATCTAAAAAACTCAATGCTCCAAGTTCTTCAAGAGATTCTGAAGGAGGAGATTCTGGTGGACGAGGTTACGGAGGAAGTGCAAATGAATCACGCTACTTCATCAACGTTGGACAAAAAGATGGTTACGATTGGATGAAACTTAAAGACTTCTTAAAAGATGTTTTAGAGTTAGGTCGTGATGATGTCTTTAAAGTAGATGTCAAAGAGAGTTTTTCTTTCTTTAATACTGAAAAAGAAAGTCAAGAGAAAGTGTTAGCCTTTTTCACCGATTATAAGCATGACGGACGCTTTGTAAATGTAGAAGTTAGCGAAGACAAAGGCGGTGGCGGAAGAAGTCGCGGTGGACGTCGTGATAGCGGTGGCGGACGCTCTGGAGGATCTGGTGGTGGAAACAGAAGACGTAACGATGACAAGCGCTCATCTGGAAGACGCAGTGATTCTGGTTCTGGAAACAGAAGCGACAGACGTTCTAGTGAAGGGGGATCTGGCAGAAGCGATAGACGACCTTCTGGAGGCGAGTCGAGACCTTCCAGGCGTACTGAAAGTGCATCAAGTGCTGATAGGCCAAGACGTTCTAGACGTAGAGACTAAAAAACTGTTTTAAAGCAGTAAATTCTCAATAAAAATAAATTCCAAAACCTAAAGTATTTCTGAAGGTTTTGGAATTTTGATTTTAAACTAATAAGAGGAGCATTTACGGTGCTTCGTTTATGGCTTTTAATTGAAAATTAAGAATCGCTTTTAACTTACTTACGAACACCATTGTAGGCTCACTAATTACGATGAATTAAGCAAGATTTACTAAAAACTTCGCGCTCCAGACAGAATACGTTAATATTTAGTCAAATTTACGACGAGTAGCACAGCCGTATGCAATTTGTTTACTATTTTTAACATAATGAAACACATAATCACACTTTTATTATTTATTTCTGTGACTCCTTTTGGTTTTGCTCAAGAGGTTGAAACTGCTGTAAAAGGAACTATCATCGATTTAACTACAGACAAGCCTATTGATCGTGTGAATATTGTTAACCTTAATCAAGTTATTGGAACATCTTCGGATGAGGAAGGTGATTTTGAAATTCAGGCGAAACTTAATGACACCTTACATTTATCTTATTTAGGTTATAAATCTATTAAAGTAAGAGTCACAAATGACTGGCTTAAATTTGGTGAGACCAAAATTGGAATGACTGAGTTGGCCTTAGCTTTAGAAGAGGTTGTTGTGAATCAATTAAAATTGACGGGTTACTTAGAAATAGACGTGATGCAGGTGCCTATCAAATCTAACTACCGTTATAGTATTTCTGGATTGTCTAATAAAGGTTACGAAGCTGGTAATAGACAACCTAACGCAGTAAATAAAGTCTTAGGTGCCATTTTTAATCCTGCAGATTTTTTGCATAATATCTTCGGAAAAAAGCCGAACGAATTACGTAAGCTTAAAAAAATGAAGAAAGATGATGAGATTAGAAACCTTCTTGCCTCTCGTTTTGACAGAGAAATGTTAACGGTTTTATTACAAGTAGATAAATTTGATTTAGATGAAATTGTGAATCAATGTAATTACTCTAAAGACTTCATAAACTCTGCTAATGATCTTCAAATGCTGGATGCTATTAGCGAATGCTATGAAGAGTATAAAATTTTAAACAGAAACAAATCTGGTAGATTTTAAATCTGTTCTCGAGACATACTTATTTTCACAATAAATTATTGTTCTTCATAAAAGCGTTCAATCACTTGGTCATAGCTCTTTATCGTTTTCTTACACCAATCTATTCGTTTTTCAAGTTGCTCTTCTTCAGAAAGTTGCCAAGCTACATCACTCGCTTTTAATTTAGTAGTTACGTCATGAAGAATAATTGCCGCAGATACCGAAATATTTAAACTCTCGGTAAAGCCAACCATTGGTATTTTTAAGAAGCAATCTGCTTCGTCTATAACCTCTTGAGAGAGTCCCTCTGTCTCTCTTCCAAAGAAAAAACATGATTTTTTAGTAACATCAAATTCTGACAAAACACTATCCTTCTCATGTGGTGTCGTAGCTACAATTTGATAGCCATTAGCTTTCAAACCTTTAATCGTGTCGTTTACAGAATTATACCGCTTAAGGTCTACCCATTTTTGAGCTCCCATCGCAATTTCACGATCAATATCTTTAGAATTTTGTTCTTCAATTATATGTAACTCTTGAATTCCAAAAACATCACAACTGCGCATAACAGCACTTGTGTTGTGTAATTGGTAAACGTCTTCTGTAGCAACCGTAAAATGCTTAGTTCGTTGAGACAGTATTTTAACAAACTTTTCTTTGCGACGATCAGTTAAAAAAGTTTCAAGATGTAGTAAAAGTTTAATATCAATCATTAAAAACTAGTATATTTATGAAAAAAAATGCTATGACACCAAGAAATCTATTATTTCTTTTTTTATTCTTTAGCATAAGTCATCTTAAGATGTACGCCCAAGAAGTTGTCAATAAAACGCTGAAAGATACAATATCCTTCACTGAAAAAAACTCTCAAAAAATAATAGAATTCGCAAAATTAATTGAGGCTTCTATTCATAATAGCGATACAAATACCTTTATTTCTAAACTTAATAGAACCGAATTCTTTAATCGTGTTCTCATTGATTATCCCACAATAGATCGTGAAGATGATTTTATTAAAGGATATTTAACCGGAATAAACATCGCATTAAAATCATTTCCAAATGAAATCATAGCGACTGTAGAAAATGGTGCGTACTATGATTTCATCAACTATCGTTACGATGATGAAACGCAAACTTATTATGTCCTTTTCCGATTCTATTCTTCGGAATCTGGAATGAATTATCATGATTATAAGATTCTTAATACCAATGGAAATCTACAATTCTCAGATATATATATTTATTTAACTGGTGAGCATTTCACCAGCACTATGGGTAGACTTATACAATATACGCTTCCTGAAAATTCACTTATAGAAAACAAAAAAACATCAAATAATAGTGAATCTCAAGATCTTTTTAAAGCCATTTTATATAATAAAAATGGTGACTACGAGAAGGCTTATACAATTATAGATGGCTTGAAATCTGAACTTTCAAAAGAAAAATTTATTCTCATATTTAAAGTGTTAATTGCAGGCCAACTGGATGAAGATAAGTACTTAAAATCTCTAGATGACTTGATTTATGCATTTCCAAATGACCAAACAATCGCACTAAATAAGATAGATTATCATCTCTATAAAGAAGAATATTTTGAGGCTATACAAGTTATAAATCAACTTCAAAATGAAACTGAAGATGACTTTTTAAACTTTATGAAAGCTGGAATTGCATTTGAAGATAAAAATTACGATTTAGCACTCAACTTATATACCTATACCATTAATAATTATCCTAACTTCTTTGAAGGTCAGGTTGGTTACCTAAGTACCTTGATTGTAATGAAGAATTACATTGATACTACCCATTATCTTGATACAATGATTGCAGAAGGTTATGATAAACAAGGACTCTCAAATTATATTGAAGAAGAGGATGAAAATGGTGTGAATATTTTAAAAGAATATTCTAAGTCTAAAAACTTTTTAGACTGGAAAAAAAATAAATAAATGAAAAACCTTGTTGTATTAACAGGCGCAGGGATAAGTGCCGAAAGCGGAATTAATACCTTTAGAGATGCTGACGGACTTTGGGAAGGTCATGACGTAATGGAAGTAGCCACTCCTCAAGGTTTTGCTCAAAACCCTGAACTTGTTTTAGATTTTTATAATCAACGTCGGAAACAATTACATGAGGTAAAACCTAATAAGGCCCATTTTGATTTAGCCACACTAGAAGCCGAGTATAAAGTCACAATAATCACACAAAATGTTGATGATTTACATGAACGTGCTGGCAGTAGTACCGTCATACACTTACATGGTGAATTACTTAAAGTAAGGAGCACAAAGAACCATAACGATATTAAATCATGGACTGGTGATCTAAAATTAGGTAATATGTGTAAAAAAGGCCATCAACTAAGACCACATATTGTCTGGTTTGGTGAAGATGTGCCCATGATAGAAAAATCAATGAACATTTGCGAAACCGCAGATATCTTATTGATTATTGGAACCTCAATGCAAGTATATCCTGCAGCTGGATTAATGAATTATATATCGCGAAAGACTCCGGTTTACTTCATAGATCCTAAACCTACCATCAGGAGTACTAACCAAATTACAGTAATCACAAATACCGCTACCAAAGGCATGACATCCTTTATAGAATTATTAAAATAAATTGAATAATTACTTGTGCTAAAAATAGTGTTAAGCTAATCATCACTTGAGAGTTTAAAAAAATTATTTACTGGTTTTCCAAAGACATCAGATAGTTTAAGTGCTAAAACGGTGGACGGCACATATCTATTAGCTTCAATAGAATTTATAGTTTGTCGAGATACTCCAATTTTTTTAGCCAAATCACCTTGCGTTAAACTCAAAATAGCCCGTTCTACTTTAATCGTATTCTCCATTATCGCATACGCTTTAAAGTATGAAAACATAGCAATTGTATCATAAGCATGAACAGTAAGACTTGAAAATCTCCAATATCATGAAATTCTTCACCTCCAGAATCCACCGCATTAGACACTCCATAATCAACAAACGGCATAATTAAAGCATATACAACACCTGCAACAAATGCATAAGTATAAGATTGCATCCTTAATTTTACAACCATCTCATCTTCATCTTTATCTTTTGCTGTAGACATCAACAACATACCAATTAAAAGACCCCTTTGCAATATCACCTTTAAGACTTCTTGATCTCCTTCTAAAGCAAATGCTCTAATAAACATCATGACGATCGCAGCTCCTAAAACAGCGATACCTATTGAATAAAAGTAATGTGGCAATCTAAAATTAATAAGTTTCTCTAACCCTTTTCTTTCGCATTCTATAAAATTTTGTTTTTTCATAATTGACAAATTTACTTTATATTAAGTAAAATAATTTTTACTAAAAGACAAATATACTTTACATTTTTAAATAATACAAATTTTTTTAAAAAAAGTTTTATAAAGACTCGATTACACTATTCGTGTTAAAATATGTCTGATCAGATTTTTTTTTACTTTGCCCCTATGTTGTGATTCAAGAAGTAGTTTATACCAATCGTTTGGAATTCTATCCCAATCATAAAGTTATGAATTGGAAGGTCTATAGACTTTAACTACGTGCACTAACAATAAAGATTTGTCTTTATATAGTTGTCTAAAGATTATTTCAAGCAACAGGAATAATGTCCCCCATTGTCAAAAGGTTGTTAAGAACTATTTCTAGATAAAGTACTAGTTCGGTAAGACTTAATTAAGAATATCTAATAGTGCAGGTTCTAGATGATGATATTCAAAATCAAAGCCGGTCTCTTCGATTTTTGAGGCGCTCACCCTTTGACTCTCAAATAGTAAAATATGCATTTCCCCTAAAACGAGTTTCATTGCAAATTTTGGAATATTTGGCAAAATAAGTGGTTTATGGAGTGTTTTTGCGACTGTTTTAGTAAGTTCTAAGTTAGAAACTGGATTTGGGGCAACACCATTGTATGTGCCTTCCAAATTATTTGTAACTGCAAAAACAAACAATCGGGCTAAATCCTTTATATGAATCCAAGACTGCCACTGCTCTCCACTTCCAAAGGCTGCCCCTAACCCCAAACGAATAGGTTTCGCTATCTCTGGCAAGGCACCTCCTTTAGTTGAAAGCACGAGACCTATTCTAATTTTAGCCAGCTGTATACCTGCAGATGCAAATTGATCAACTATTGCTTCCCATTGCTCTACGACCTGCCCTAAAAAAGAAGCTGAAACGCTTGGCTCATCCTCTTCATAGTAATTAGTCACTGAATTTGGATAAATACCAATCGCACTAGCAGAAACGATTTGTTTAATAGGAAAGTTATTTAATTTAATCGTGTCCAATAATAACTGAGCAGTTTCTGTTCTACTCGTAATTATTTCCTTTTTATAACTATCTGTCCAGCGTTTAGAAATTGAGGCTCCTACGAGATTAATGATAGTGTCGACACCCTCAAAACAGAATATATCTATTTCTTTTGTATCTGGATTCCAGTAGAAACCTTTATAATTATCAGTAGTGGTGAGTTTATTTTTAGACGTTGTGAGATAGTGAACATTCATATTTTGATCATGGCAAATTTTTACAATTTCTTGACCAATTAATCCAGTTGCACCTGTAATTAAAACTGTTTTCATAGTTGTGTAAATTTACGAAATGCTACTATCAAGACTCAAAATTTTAATAAGGGTTTAACGTTTAACAGCTCTTAACATGTGTCGTTTTCCTGGAGGGCCATCAAGGCGTTCTACTTCAAAACCTAAAGCAATAAGAATACGACGAACACTACCAATAGCAGCATAAGTTGTTAATACTCCGTTTTGCTTTAATGCTTTATACATAATCTTAAAAATATCTTCGGTCCAAAGTTCTGGCTGAACACGTGCTCCAAAAGCATCGAAATAAATAACATCAAACATGTTTTCTACGGAAATATCTTTAAAAAACTGTTGTTGCTTTTTGAGTTTAAATACTTCTGAAATTTGATGTTCTTCCTCCCAAGAGCAGCTATGGAGTTGTTTGAGCTTTTCGGAAGGCACCTCTAACTCTGAAGTATAATTGAGCTGTTCTAATTCCTCCGAAGAAATAGGAAAAGCTTCTACGCCGACATAATTGACGGATTGCGATAATTCTTCAGCCTTTAATTGAGTGAGTAAGGCATTTAAACCTGTACCAAAGCCAATTTCTAAAATTGAAATTTCAGATTGTAGTTGTTTCAATTTTTCCGTATAAAAAAAAAGCAAACCATGTTTTATATACACATGATTTGCTTCTTGTATTGCGCCATGAACAGAATGATATTGCTCATTCCACTCTTTTATTTGAATGGTTTTTGAGCCATCTGCTGTGGTAATTATACTGCGCTGCAAATTATTTTACGTTGAGTAAAACACCATCTGCTAAAAATGAATATGTTTTTTTAGTTTCTGTTATTTTGGCGATTTCTTCTGGTGTTGCTCCACCATCTTCTGCATAATGACGTTGTTCATCTACTGGCACTTCGTTTACATAGGCTTTACCGTTAATAATAACCTCTTTTCCAGAAATATCTTTTGGCATGAAAAAACCATAGTCTTTAAATTTAACCATGACTTGTTCTCCATCTGGCAAGTCTAATTTCATCCAGCATCCTTTAGATTGACACACCTCTTCAACTTTAGCAATCATTTTTGCATCTATTGAGTCTCCTAGTGTCATACTAGCATAATGTACTGCCATACGTTTAGCGGTAATTGCATCTGACAATGTGATTTTCTTACCAAAAGATTCGTAGGCAATATCTTGAAATTGCGATACAGTTTCGGTTTCTAATGTCGCTATCTCGTTGCCAACATTCTTGTCTTCTTTACACGAGACTAGTACTACAACTGCTAATGCAATGGTTAAAATATGTTTCATTTTGCTAATTTGTTTTCAATATATGGATATCAAAGTTACGCATTTTTTTGGAAAACATTATGTTTTATAACCCACGTTAAATATGTATTTTTGCAGAACAAAACAATACACCAAAATGTCAAATAATTATACTAGTAACTTACACATAGAGAAAGCTAAAACATCAAAAATTAATACTGTTGACTTTGACAATTTAACCTTTGGAAGAACATTTACAGATCACATGTTTATTTGTGATTTTGTTGATGGGAAATGGCAACAGCCAAAGATTATGCCATATCAGGCTATGACAATGGATCCCTCTGCTCGTGTGTTTCATTATGGGCAAGCGGTCTTTGAAGGTATGAAAGCTTATAAGGATGATAAAGGTGATGTCTTTTTATTTAGACCTGATCAAAACTTCAAGCGTATTAATAAATCATGTGCGAGATTGGCAATGCCAGAGTTTCCTGAGAACTACTTTTTTGATGGATTAACAACTTTAGTTAACCTTGATAGAGATTGGGTTAAGCCAGGAATGGGCAACTCTTTATATTTAAGACCGTTTGCTATTGCTATAGATTCTGCTATTGCAGCAGCACCTTCAGATAGCTACAGGTTTATGATTATTTGTTCTCCTGCAAAAGCATACTATAAAGGAACCGTTAAGGTCCTTATTGCAGAAGAGTTTAGTCGTTCTGCAAACGGCGGTGTGGGTTTTGCTAAAGCTGCGGGTAATTATGCAGCACAGTTTTACCCAACGAGTTTAGCACAAAAAAAGGGATACCAACAAGTCATTTGGACCGATGCAGACACACATACCTTCTTAGAGGAGGCAGGAACTATGAATGTCTTTTTTAGAATAAATGATACGTTAATTACCGCACCAATAAGTGACCGTATATTAGATGGCGTAACTCGTAAGAGTTTAATCCAACTAGCAGAAGACAATAATATTCCAATTGAAGTAAGACAGATTAAAGTTTCCGAAATTGTAGAGGCTTCAAAAAACGGAACATTACAAGAAATATTTGGAGCAGGAACTGCGGCTGTAATTAGCCCAATTGAAGGATTTGAATATAAAGACACCTATTATGAACTTCCTCAAATTGAAGATCACTCCTACTCTAGCATCTTAAAAAATAAGATGATGAGTATCCAACATAACCTCTCTGAGGATAAAAACGGATGGAGATACGAAGTGAAATAAAAAACAAAAAAAGAGCCAAATGGCTCTTTTTTTTATGACTTTAAAATTGCCTCGATATGCGGTTTAAAATAGTTTGGTCCCTTTAAAACTTTACCGTCTTCTCTATAAATGGGTTCACCATCGTCACCGAGCTTACTCATGTTGCTGCGTTGAATTTCGTCAAACACTTCTTCTATTTTATGTTGTAAACCGTGCTCTATAATTGTTCCGCAAAGAATATAAAGCATATCACCTAGCGCATCAGCCACTTCAACGAGATCGTTATCCTTTGCTGCTTCTAGATATTCTTCGTTTTCTTCACGCATTAATTTATAACGCAACATATTTTTATCTGCACCTAAATCTGCTTTAGGAGTTTCGCGATAACCAATTTTAAATGCGGTATGAAATGCTTTTACAGCTTCTATTTTATTCTTCATGAAAATTATTTTTCATTTCCGTAAAAACGGAAATCTTGTTATTGTTATCTGATCTAAAATGGTATAATTGTCCTAAATAATTCATAAACAACAATTTATCTATAATTATAAAAACTTTCACATTCAAAATCAAACTTTGTCCTTAAGGTTTAATTATTTTTACATAAAAATAGCAATATGTTTAGTTCTGGTCAATTGATTTTCGCAATTTTATTTGCATTGGTTTTTGCTGTAGTCATGTTCTTTGCTTACAAAAAAGATCTTAATTTACACAAAAAGTACTACAAAGGTAGTGTTTGGGTATTGATTGCTTTTATTGGTTTCATACTTATGATTGCTGCTATTAAGTTTGTATTTGTTTAACAAAGCAACAATTAAATCCTTTTTACGTATTTAGAATTCACTTTAAAATAGTTTTCTTTTTTGTCATTTAACGAACGATTACTATTTCAAACAATGATGACATTACTGGCTCATAACACTAAATTTAGTAGCAATAAAAAAAGGATGTAATTTTCATTACATCCTTTTTTTGTTGCTACTAAATTTAACTATTTTAATTTTCCGAAGGAAGAAAACCATAGTCCTTACTGTATCTCATCATTTGCCCTTCAAATGAATTAGGTTGCTGTACTTTAACTCCAGTAATTTCCCCGTTATCATCTTTCTCTGCAACGAGAACTGGGTTTACAAACCCACTATATGGAGCGCCTGTAAATTGGGCATTACGTTCTAAAACTTCAGCATGGATCGCTTGATCTACTTTTACACCGTAACCTTCAACCAAATCTTCTACTGCTTTATAGTCACCTTCTGATTTGATACGTTGCGTTTCTCTTAGTAATTGACCAAATAACGCATGTAGTTTTTCATAATCATTAATATTGAAATACGTTTTACCGTCTCTGGTCACTTTTTCAATGACATTGTCTGCCTGTCCGTTTTTATAAGCCCAAGCCGAAACCCATTGTCTATTAACCATATGTGCTTCTTCTACATCATCTCCTAAATTCAATCTAATTAACTGTGTCATTAATCCGTTTCTAATATAACCATCATAAGCCGCTTTACCAACAGATTTCCAATCATCAACTAATCCTAGTTCTTGTATTTTAGGGTTATACAAATAGTACAATCCCACTAAATCTGCACGACCTTCCTCTAAAGTAGACGCGTACTTTTTAAGTGTTTCCTTAGTTTCTCCAACTCCAGGATTTAATTGTCCAGACGCATGACCAATGACTTCATGAAGTGCTGTATGTAATTTATCTGCTACTTGACCATATTGTTCTTCTAACTCATATTCTTCTTCGTCATTTACAAATTCTTTTAAACGACCTGTACTTCCTGCATTGTTATAAGCGTGAATAATATTCCCTAAAGAGACAGACTTGCTCCCTACAGAAGCACGAATCCAGTTTGCATTTGGTAAGTTAACACCAATAGGAGTACTTGGTGAAGCATCTCCCGCTTCTCCCGCGACATTGACAACCTTATAAGTCACCCCAACGACACTATCTTTTTTATGTTCATCCATTAAAGGTGAATTATCTTCAAACCACTGCGCGTTTTCAGACAAAACTGACATCTTTGCAGACATATCAAAATCTTTAATTTGCACAATCGTTTCATAAGAACCTCTGTAACCCGCTGGATCGTTATAAACTTCAATAAAGCTATTAATATAATCGATATTTCCGTCTGTTGCAGCCGTCCAAGCAACGTTATAATCGTCCCAAGTTTGAAGATCACCAGTTTTATAGTATTGAATTAATAAGCCAAGCGCATCGCCTTGTGTTTTATTTTCTGCAACATCCTGAGCTAATTCTAACCATTTAACAATTTCATCAATAGCGCTTCCGTATAATCCGCCAGACTTATAAACACGCTCTTTAAGAACACCCTCTTCTTTAATCAATTGCGAGTTTAAACCAAATGATAACGGTTTATCTGGATTTGGAGACACTTTATTTGTATAGAAATTTTCTACATCAGCAGTAGTCACATCTGGACCGTAAAAATTGATAGCAGATAATAACACATTATCAACATCTTTAGTGAGATTCACTTTCTTAGCATCTTTATCATTGAACATAACATCAAAAGCCTCACCTTCTAAAGTTGTGTTTGTAGCAACTAATAATTGACTTAAATATTCCGCAGAAAATTCAGGTTGTAGTTTGGCATTTGAATAATGATGATGAATGCCGTTAGAAAACCAAACACGTTTTAAATAGGTTTCAAAGGCATTCCAATCTTCTGTATTTTTATCACCACTATAATTAGCGTATACATTCTCTAAAGCCTTTCTAATTTTTAAATTATATCTATAATTTTGATCCCACATAATATCACGCCCAGACAAACCAGCTTGTGTTAGATAATACGCTAGTTTTTGCTCTTTGAGCGTCAAATCCTCCCATCCTGGAATTTGGTATCGCAACACTTTAATATCCGCAAATTGCTCGACATTGAAGTCAAAGTTTTCAGTTTTTTCTACTTTTTCAGCCTCTGCCATTTCTCCTTTTTTACTCTCATCACACGAGAACACAAAGGCAGTAATAATAGCCAAAACTAATATCTGTTTTAATTTCATTTTAAAAGATTTAATTGTTGTCTCACAAATGTAAACATTTATGCCTAGTTATTTAACATGACTTAAATTTGATTATCTTTGATTACCATATTAATATAACATCGAAATTTGCAATGAAAGCACTTAAATATATCCTCTTTCTATTAGTCATTCTATTTATTGGTTTCGCTATATATATTGCTGTTCAGCCTAATGATTTCACCTTTAAAAGAAGTAAAATCATGAAAGCTCCAACACCTGTTGTTTATAACGTAGTTAATGACTTTAAAGAGTGGCCAAGATTTTCCCCTTGGATCGAACAAGATACTGAGGCTGTTCTAACCTATAATGATAAAACTTCTGGTGTAGATGCAGGCTATAGTTGGGACGGTGAGACATTAGGTATTGGCAGCATGAAAACTACTGATGTGCTCAATAATAACTCAATAGTTCAACAGATTGAATTTATAGAACCGTTTGAATCCAATTCAAATATAAATTGGACGTTTGAGCCTTTAGAAGAGGGTACAAAAGTAACTTGGAGTATGAATGGAAAACAAGACTTCATGACGAAATTATATACTGTATTTATGGGTTCTATCGAAGAAACTACAGGACCAGATTTTGAAAGAGGTCTTTATAAACTAGATAGCATTGTCCAAGCAGACATGAAAAAATACAGTATTACTATAGAAGGTGTAACACAACATGGAGGGGGGTTTTATTTGTACAATACAGCCTCTAGCAGAATAGAAGATTTAGAACAGAAAAAACAAGAAATGATGCCTATGGTTGGTGGTTATGCCCTATCAAATAATATTACAATGGCAGGAAAACCATTTATACTTTATCATAAATGGGATACAGATAATAATACGGTTATGTTTTCATGCTGCGTTCCAACAACCTCTAAAATAGAAACATCTGATCCCAATATTTTAACAGGACAATTAGAGCCTTTTAAAGCGGTTAAAACAGTTCTTAAAGGAGATTATATAAATTCTAAACAAGCTTGGAACAAAGCCATGGCTTACATAAAAGACAATGGCTTAAAGGAACCTTTAACAGGGCCAGTTTTAGAATCTTATGTAACAGACTCTAAATCGACTCCGAATCCAGCAAATTGGATTACCGAAATTTATTTAGCCGTAGAATAGATAACAAATGAAACAATTAGTACTCGTATTTGTTGGTGGTGGTTTTGGAAGCATGCTTAGGTTTGCTCTTGGAAAATTTTTAAATAATTCTCAAAACGGAATTCCCTACGGAACATTTGCAGCAAACATCATAGGAAGCCTTTTGATTGGACTAATTTTGGGCTTTGCAGCGAAAAATGACACGCTATCATCTAACCAAACACTATTATTGGCCACTGGGTTTTGTGGTGGATTTACAACGTTTTCCACTTTTGCATATGAAAATCATGTACTTTTAAAATCGGGCGACTTTACGTCATTTGCGATTTATACGATAGCTAGTTTTGTGTTGGGGTTTCTTGCGGTCTTCTCTGGAATATATCTTACTAAATAAAAGAAGTATACAGTAGCAGTCTCAGTATGCAGTTGAAATAATCTTTATTCATAAGGTAAGTTTTAACATTAGGGTAAAGGTATTGTAACTTAAATGGTTTATTAAAAACTGATACTGAGAATAAAAACTAACCAGACACAAATTTCACCAATGATCACTGATTACCAATCAAAAGAAACCATGCTCAAAATTCAGCTACTAAAAACTTATTTAAGAAAAACCTTGACTCCAGCCCTAACCTCTAAATCCAAATAATTTACTCTGGGAACAATTGGGCAAGAATACTTTTCATTATAAGCACAATACGGATTATAAGCTGTATTAAAGTCTATATCTAGTTCATTGTCTGAAGGAATTCTCAAATCAATATAACGTCCACCTCCATAACTATCGCCACCATTAGAGTTATCCAAAAATGGTAAAAACAAATAATCTTTAAAAGCGTCGTCTTTCATCAATTCTTTACCTTGATATACATTTAATTGAAAAGTTTGACCTTTTAATTCAAAAGACAGGACTCCATAAACTCGTTCATCAGATACACGACTTGTTGTGGTTTGCATTTTAAACCAATTAGAGTCTGGTGTTCTTTTCAATTTAGCTTTTACAACGAATATTGAATCAAACTTAAAAAAGTCTAAACCTTTAAAATCCTTTCTATCTTTATTTTTTAGTGGTGATTTTGTAGCATCTTTATACTCTGAATTAATCTCTCTTTGAAAATCAGTTTCACCAGCAATTGGTGTTTTCTTTTGCGCACAACTTATAGTAGATACAAATAAAAATAACAGGACTAAATATTTCATTTTTGATAGTTTTCGATTTCAAAAATACAACTTAAGGATATTTTTTATAGATTTACTCCGCTAAATGATTACAAAAAAATGAAAAACTGCGTCATTTCATATAAACAAAGACAGACCTTTTATTTTAAAAGTCGGACTTGCTATGTGTTATGGTGATATAATTATTTAACCAACCAATCATAAGAAGTCCGACGTAAACGTCGGACTTTTTGCATTTATACAATTACCAAAATGAAAACGCTATACTTAAACTATATAAACACTTTTAGAGGTCTCTCTAAAGAAGTTTGGTGGTTGGCTCTCATCACTTTAATAAATAGAGCAGGTACAATGGTGATTCCATTCTTGTCTTTATATCTCACTGAAAATTTAAAATTTACAGCCAGTAATGTGGGCTGGATAATGTCTGCTTTTGGTTTAGGCTCTGTCATTGGAACCTGGGTTGGAGGCAAATTAACAGATAAAATTGGCTTTTATAAAGTCATGGTTAGGAGTTTGCTCTTAACTGGTCTTCTTTTTATAGCACTGCAATTTCTAAATACTTTTACGTCTATATGTATCGGGATATTTTTGGTAATGGCAGTCGCAGATACTTTTAGACCAGCAATGTTTGTGGCAATGAGCGCTTATAGCAAGCCAGAGAATAAAACACGTTCTGTAACACTTATTCGTTTAGCCATTAACTTAGGCTTTTCGGCTGGACCTGCTGTTGGAGGATTAATAATCACAACCATAGGGTATGGTGGCCTATTTTGGATCGATGGTATTACATGTATTCTTGCAACAATTCTATTAATAAAAGTTTTAAACCCAAGAGTTTCTAAACCATTAGATACGTTTAGAGTAGGAAATCCGAAGTCTGTCTACAAGGATAAATCTTTCTGGATATTTTTTGTTGCGATGCTTCTCTTCGGAATTATATTTCTACAGTATTTCTCTACTATGCCATTATATTATAAAGAGGTGTATGCATTGACCGAATTTGAAATTGGACTACTATTGGGTTTAAATGGTCTTATCATTTTTTTATTAGAAATGCCTTTAATAAAATGGTTAGAAAACAGTACATATACAAAAACTGGATTGATGCTATTTGGAGCCATACTTGTAGGTATTAGTTTTATTATTCTAACCTTAACAAATTGGTTAGGCATCTTAATAATTGGTATGCTATTTATGACTATTGGAGAGATGATAACATTTCCGTTTTCAAACTCTTATGCTCTAGAAAGATCTAAACGAGGAAATCAAGGTGAATATATGGCAATGTACGTTATGGCATTCTCTGTGGCTCATGTTTTTGGACATAATGCAGGAATGCAACTCATTAGTTACCTCGGCTTTAATTCGACCTGGTATATCATTTCAATTTTAGCAATAGCTTGTGTTATGCTATTGATTTTCCTGAAATATTATATGAAAAAAAATAATGAATTACAATGAATTATCATCCGTCCTTTAGGTATAAAAAAACACTATAGTTTCATAAATACCTAGGGCTAAATCGATTATAGTGACTCCTCCTTGATCTCTGCGATTTAAATGTTCTGACGGCAATGTAACCGTCTCAACCCATTAGGTAAATACCTTACCAAAAAGTGATAGCGTTTCTATTTATTTTGAAGATAATAACCTTGAAACGCTTTTACAAAACCTTTAAAAGAAGGAATTACAATGTATATCATTCTATTTTCCGCAGGAAAAGAAAGACTAAATCTACCTTGGCAAATTTAGTCATCTACTCTTATTTCAAAACCGTAAACTCAATTTTAGAATCGTTAAAAACCGAATGTGTTTGGGTTTTAAAATCGCTTTCTTTTGCTTTATAAATATTAGGCACAAATGTTTGCGGGTTCAAATCAATAAGTGGAAACCACGTACTCTGAACTTGCACTTGTAATTTGTGACCTTTTTTAAATGTATGATGTACATCTTGCAACTTGATATTGACATCTGTTGGTTGGTTTGGTACAAATGGCTCTGGGTTTTCAAAACTATTTCTAAAACGACCGCGCATCACTTCACTCCTCACCATCAAATGATAATTACTCATTGATAAATGGTCCTGCATACCTTCTTTTTGCTCCTCAGCATCTGCTGGATGAACATCTACTATTTTGACAATCCAATCTGCATCTGTCCCTGTAGTTGACACATTAAGCTGCGCTAAAATATCACCAGCTAGGGTTATATCTTCCTCAAGAATATCGGTCTCAAATATAAGAACATCAGGACGTCGTGCTGCAAAACGCTGATCGTCTGTCATGTATTTTCGTGGTGTGAAAACTGTTTTAATATCTTCGGAATAAGGGACAGGACGTTTTAAATCACTTATAAATGTCTCACTAGTATTCCCTTTTTTTGAATCTGATAGCTCTTGGTTGGCATTAAGATACATGGCTTGTTTTTCTGCTTGCTTTGGAGGCCAGCTGTCAAAGCTACTCCATTCCTTTTTACCAGAATCAAATACATATGCTTCTGGTAACCCTGAGTTCTTGTCGCCTTTTCCTTTTAAAAAATGATTAAAAAACTTCGTTTCAACATCACGTTGAAATTTTAGAGATATAGAATCTCCGAAGAAATAATTTCCAACATAATTTTTAACGTCACTCCTAGCCCAACGACCATGATCCCAAGGCCCAAAAACCATAGTATTATAATTATCAGGATTATATTTTTCTATCGTTTTATAAGTTTCAAATGGTCCATATAAATCTTCGGCATCAAATAACCCTCCCACAATCATTGTCGCTACACTGGGCTTAATATCTTTTAGGTTTTGAATTAAACCTTTAGATTTCCATATCGTATCGTAGTTTGGATGCTCTACAATTTCTTTCCAAAACACATCATCTATTCTATCAGACTTGGATACAGATGTGTCGTCTGGTGTGTCATATTGGAAATACTTGTTCAAATTACTTAAAGGTCCAGCATCAAGAAAAAATTGATATTGATCTTGTGTTTTCATTTCTGGAAACTTATACCAAGCAGAATCTGTAGGTTTATCTTTTGTCGTACCAAATAAAGATACTGCTCTAAAATAACTTAATAAAAAAGCACCATTATGATGAAAATCGTCAAAAAAGAAATCTCCAATACACGCTTGAGGCGATGCTGCTTTTAAAGCTGGGTGTGCGTCTATAGTAGAATATGTAGCATAAAAACCAGGATATGAAATCCCCCAAGTACCAACATTCCCATTATTATTTTCTACGTTATTTACCAGCCAGTCAATCGTATCATAAGTGTCTGATGCCTCATCAATCTGAGAGTCCTCTGTTTTATTTGGGATATATGCACGCATATTATCATAGACACCTTCACTCATCCAACGACCTCGTACATCTTGATACACAACAATATTCCCTTCTTTCATTAAATGAACATTAGGACCAATTTTCGTCTTAAACTCGTTGTCACCATAAGGTTGAGAACTATATGGTGTTCTCATCATTAAAATAGGATAGGTCTGACTTTCATCTTTTGGTGAATAAATGGTCGTGTGAAGTTTTATACCATCACGCATTTCAATAGTCACCTCTTGTTTGTTATAATTATCTTTAACGTAAGTATCTTCTACTTCGGTTTTCACAATTTCAGTAGCGTCTTTGTTGGCCTTATTACAAGACGTTAGAACAAATACAAATAGGAGCAAGAATTTAAAAAGAGTCTTCATTTACATTTAAAATTTTGATTGACTAAATTTACAAAAACTTATAGCTATTTTACTAATATGAGACCTACACAAATTCTTTTTATTTTTATTTTTTTAATTTATAGCTGTAATACCCCAAAAGATATTTCCGAAGAAAAAATAATTACCACAGTAGAAAAGCAGTTTCCAAAATTAGAAAGTAACCGATATAACGTAAGTTTTTTAATTATGGATGGTATTTTTAATACAGAATTAACCGCTCCTTTTGACATTTTTTAACATACTTTTTTCGAGATAGTATAAAACCAATGAATGTATTTACTATCGCAAATACAGATGATCCTATTATGACTTTTGAAGGGATACGTATTCTTCCAGACTATAATTACACCCTAGACAAACTTCCAAAAATTGATATTTTAGTTGTGCCAAGTGCTGAACATTATTTGGAGACAGATTTAGATGATAAAGCTATGACTGCTTTTGTTAAGCGTGTTGCCAAAAACGCATAATTTATAACATCTCACTGTGATGGCGCTCTCGTTTTGGCTAAAGCTGGACTGCCTGACGATACAGTATCAACCACATTCCCTAGTGATATTGATACCATGCGTGGACGTTTTCCAGATCTCGATATTAGAAAAGAGGTATTATTTGTACATGCTGGAAAATATATCACATCGGCTGGAGGTGCTACATCATTTGAAGCTGCATTATATCTCTGTAAATTTCTCTACGGAAAAGAGATTGCTCAAAGTTTGGCTAGCGGATTGGTTATTGATTGGGACCTAGAAGAAGTTCCTCATATTATAATAGAAGAATAAACTTATTTCAAAGGTTTCACCTCATTATGCTTAATGACATGCGACAATACAATTTGTGTCTTCGTTTCTCCATAAACGATCAACTGATCAATAAATAATTCTAAATGCTTTTGGTTTTTTAAAACCACTTCCATTACAATGTTTTCATTACCTGTGATGCGATAGCAATTTATAACCTCATCATAGGTCTTTACTTTTTCGAGAAAAGGTTTCAGCATTCCCATAAATGCTCTAACTGTGATAAGTGCCTTTAATTGATAGCCCACTTCAAAAGGAGACACCAACGTATTATAACTTTGAATGACACTAGCATCTTCCATTTTCTTAATCCGTTCTGAAACTGCTGGAGAACTGATACCAACTTGACGACCAATTTCTGCATTAGATTGTCTTGCATTTAACTGTAAGCATTTTAAAATTTTCCAATTGAGATTATCTATAAACATTTAAAGTGATTTTTGAATCTACGTTAATAATTAAATCAAATATACATATTTGCCTTAAAACCTAAAGCATACTCTCGAAACTTGTCAGTAACTTTGATACAATTGCTAGAAAAAAAAATGAATTACAATATCCCATCTCATCTTTCTGAACTGCCCATATATCAAAAGGCTATAGATATTCTTGTATTATCGAGAAATATCTCTACATATATTAGCCAAGATTTATCATACTTAAGACATGATGGCTCTGAGGATTCTGATATTTATTTTTCGGGAGATATTATTCAACAATCCGAATCTTTGGCTCCTGAAATTGAAAAGGCTCAAGCTGAACTTTGTTCTTATAAAAAACACAAACATTTAGATGCTCTTGAACGATTGACACATCGTTTACATTTAAACTGTAATCGTTTACAGCATTGTAATAGTAATGGAAAAGACTATTTACCTATTCTTCAAAACGAATTAAAGAAATTTAAGCGCTTACAACGCAGTTGGATGATGACTTTGTAAATTATTTATCACTTGTAACTTTCACTACGGCGTTGTGCGTGATTATAAAATTGCAAGAATTAGCAATAAAACATAATCTATGGGCTTCTTTGTGAAGACTTACCGCTTTATCAATCATTTCGCTTTTTGAAATTGTTACTACTGGATTCAACACAACAGAAGTAAATGCCCCACTTCCATCTGCTTTCAATTCTAAAACACCAACAGCTTCATCTTTATAATCTATAAGCTCGATTCCGTTTTGAGCGCACACATAGAAGTAAGACATCATATGGCATGATGCTAGTGCAGACAATAACAAATCTTCTGGATTATATTTAGTTTCATCACCTTTAAAGGCTTTAGCTGCGGAAACCGTCAATGGTGATTTATCATCTATAAACACCTGATGTGTTTTTCCATTAATCGAAACATCTAAAGCATTTTTAGATGACCATTTGGCTTGTACTTTGAATTGTGTTTTGAACATATTTTATTAAAAACATATCCCAAACAGCGTTTGGGATATGTGCTTTATCTTATTTTAAGATCCCAATCCAAATTCGGGATAAGGGCCTCAATCAATTTTATAAACATAAAATTGGTTTGCTGCTTACATATTCCTGCGATACTGACCTCCGACTTCAAATAACGAATTCGTAATCTCACCCAACGAACATACTTTACAAACATCCATCAAGGCTTCAAAAATATTCTCATTACTAATCGCTCTATGCTGTAAATCTTTCAGTAATTGTTTTGTGTCATGTGCTTTATGAAGATTCTCTAAGGTCTTGATTTGAAATTGTTTTTCTTCTTCGGTAGCACGAATCACTTCTGCAGGTAAAACTGTTGGTGAGCCTGTACTACTTAAAAAGGTATTCACACCAATAATTGGGAACTCCCCATTATGTTTTAAAGTCTCATAATACAAACTCTCTTCTTGAATTTTACTACGTTGGTACATAGTTTCCATAGCACCTAAAACACCACCACGCTCTGTAATACGGTCAAATTCTAATAAGACTGCTTCCTCTACTAAATCGGTTAATTCTTCAATAATAAAAGAGCCTTGAATTGGATTTTCATTTTTATTCAAACCCAATTCTTTGTTGATAATCAACTGTATTGCCATTGCACGACGAACCGACTCTTCGGTTGGTGTCGTAATCGCTTCATCATAGGCATTTGTATGCAAAGAGTTACAGTTATCATAAATGGCATACAAGGCTTGAAGTGTTGTGCGAATATCATTAAAATCAATCTCTTGCGCATGTAAACTACGACCAGAGGTTTGAATATGGTATTTCAACATTTGTGCTCGTGAGTTTGCACCATATTTATTCTTTAATGCTTTAGACCAAATTTTTCTTGCTACACGTCCAATCACAGCATATTCTGGATCGATTCCGTTTGAGAAAAAGAAGGATAGGTTTGGACCAAATTTATTGATATCCATCCCTCTTGATAAGTAGTACTCTACATATGTAAATCCATTAGATAATGTAAACGCTAATTGCGAAATTGGATTTGCTCCAGCCTCTGCAATATGATATCCAGAAATAGATACCGAATAGAAGTTACGTACATTATTTTCGATGAAATATTCTTGCACATCACCCATTAAGCGCAGCGCAAATTCCGTTGAGAAAATACAGGTGTTTTGTGCTTGATCTTCTTTTAAAATATCTGCTTGAACCGTTCCTCTAACTTGAGCAATTGTTTTGGCTTTGATGTCTGTATAAACATCAATTGGTAAAACTTGGTCACCAGTAACACCGAGTAGCATTAACCCTAATCCGTTATTCCCTTCAGGTAATTGCCCATTATATTGCGGGCGCTCTGTCCCTTTATAAATAGCAACTATTTTAGCTTCAACTTCTTTTTCTAAGCCATTTTCTTTAATATATATTTCACATTGCTGATCAATTGCAGCGTTCATAAAGAACCCTAACAACATTGGAGCTGGACCATTAATGGTCATACTCACAGAGGTCATAACATCTGCTAAATCAAAACCAGAATACACTTTTTTAGCATCATCCAAACAACATATAGAAACACCTGCATTACCAATCTTACCGTAGATATCTGGTCTGTGATCTGGATCATTTCCGTAGAGTGTCACACTATCAAAAGCTGTAGACAAACGCTTAGCTGGCAATCCCATACTCACATAATGAAAACGACGGTTGGTACGTTCTGGACCACCTTCTCCTGCAAACATTCTTGCTGGATCTTCACCTGTTCTTTTGAACGGATACAATCCTGAAGTAAATGGAAATTCACCTGGAACATTTTCTTGCAACGTCCAACGTAAAATATCTCCCCAAGCTTCATACTTAGGCAACGCTACTTTTGGAATCTGTGAATGAGATAGTGACTCTGTATGCGTTTCAATCTTTATTTCCTTGTCTCTCACCTTAAAGGTGTAGATTGGGTTTTTATATTTATTTACTTTCTCATCCCAACCCGTAATGACTTCCCAATTGTAAGGATCTAGGTTCAATTTTACGCGGTCAAATTCTGCAATAAGGAGTTTTGCGAAATCGGTATTATCAGCATTAGCTTGTTTTAAGATTTCATCATTAATACCTGATTTATCTAATTCTGGAGCATTCCCAACAACAGATTGAATCGTTTTATAAATCCCAAAGAGTCTTTGAGCGACTTCAACTTGTTCCTTTGCTGTTTTATCATAAGCGCGATTACTCTCAGCAATTTCAGATAAGTAACGTATTCTTGCAGGAGGAATCACAAATATCTTCTCGCTCATCTCGTTAGAAATTTGAAACGTCGAGTTTAGGTCTGTATCTGTTTTTTCAACCAACTTATCCATAATGGCTTTGTAAAGCGTATTCATTCCTGGATCATTAAATTGCGAAGCGATTGTACCATAAACTGGTAAATCGTCTTGATGTACATCCCAAAGATTATTATTACGCATATACTGCTTTTTCACATCACGTAAAGCATCTAAAGATCCTCGTTTATCAAATTTATTGATGGCTACCAAGTCTGCAAAATCAAGCATATCGATTTTTTCGAGTTGGGTTGCTGCTCCAAATTCTGGAGTCATCACATACAAGGATACGTTTGAGTGTTCTATAATTTCGGTATCTGATTGTCCGATTCCTGAGGTCTCTAATATAATGAGGTCAAATTCTGCAGCTTTCAAAACCTCAACCGCTTCATTAACATATTTAGACAGTGCTAAATTAGACTGGCGTGTTGCCAAACTACGCATATATACTCTTGGAGAATTAATAGCATTCATACGAATACGATCTCCTAAAAGCGCACCACCTGTTTTACGTTTTGAAGGATCAACAGAAACAATACCTATTGTTTTTTTAGGGAAATCAACTAAAAAGCGACGTACGAGCTCATCAACTAAACTAGATTTACCGGAACCTCCAGTTCCTGTGATTCCTAAAACCGGTGTTTTAGAGTCTTTATTTTTTATATGTATTTTGTCTAAAGTTGCTTTGGCTACCTCTGGGAAATTTTCTGCAGACGAAATGACGCGTGCAATAGCTCTTGAATTTTTCTTCGGAAGCATATCCATCTCACCATTTAATGAGTCTCCAATGGCAAAATCAGCTTTTTCGACCAAATCATTAATCATTCCTTGGAGCCCCATTTCTCTTCCGTCGTCTGGCGAGTAGATTCTTTCAATGCCATAATCCATGAGTTCTTTGATTTCCGAAGGTAAAATAACACCACCTCCTCCTCCAAAGATTTTAATATGACCTGCGCCTCTTTCTTCTAAAAGGTCATGCATATATTTAAAATACTCATTATGCCCGCCTTGGTACGACGTTAAGCAAATCGCATTAACATCTTCTTGGATTGCAGTATTTACAACTTCATCAACGCTTCTATCATGACCTAAATGAATCACCTCAACACCCGTAGATTGTATAATGCGACGCATAATATTTATGGATGCATCGTGACCGTCAAATAATGCTGCTGCGGTTACTATTCTAACTTTATACTTTGGCTTATATGCTGCGACTTGCTTCATTCGTAAAATTATGAGGTTTTATGGATACAAATTTACGGAATTTTCAAAATATGTGACTCATGAATTCGAATTCTTTAAGAGATAGTTTCATCTTAAAATTGTAGAGCAGCATAAACCTTTCATCATTGAAAAGAATTAAAAAATACAATTAAAGTTTCTCATAATATCTAGGATCGTAAATAACTACAAAACACCTTTAAATCTGAGATTAAAAAGTAAAATATCTATCTTTACCACATGCCAAAAATTATAACATTATGATACGTAAACTTTTCATTTTTGCCCTTTTATTTAATTTAACAGCTTGTGTCGAGTTACAAGAAGTTGTCAATAATTTACCACAAGGAGGTGGAAGTGTTTTGAGTAATACAGACATTGCTTCAGGATTACGTCAAGCATTAGATCTAGGTATTGATAAACAAGTTACCAAATTGACTCAAAAAGATGGCTTCTTTACAAATGAATTAGTTAAGATTGTATTACCCGAAGAGTTACGAAAAGTAGATAAAGGCCTAAGAGACATAGGGCTGGGAAAACTAGCAGATGAAGGCTTAAAAATACTCAACAGAGCTGCGGAAGAGGCTGTTAAAGAGGCAAAGCCGATTTTTGTTAACGCCGTTAAAGGTATGACGTTTGATGATGCTAAAAACATCTTATTAGGTAATGACAAAGCAGCGACAAATTATTTAACTAGCAAAACACAAACGGATTTATACAATAAATTTCAACCCGTAATTAATAGTTCTTTCGAAAAAGTTGGCGCTGATAAAATTTGGGCAAACCTAATTAACACATATAATGCAATACCATTTACTAATAATGTAAATACGAATCTTACAGATTATGTTACGGGAGAAGCTTTAAAAGGTGTGTATACTATGATTGCTATTGAAGAAAAAAAGATAAGAACTAACGTGTCTTCTCGAAGTACAGATCTTCTAAAAAAAGTATTTGCTTTGCAAGATTAGTAATGTATCGCACAAGTATTAAACTACTTTTAATATACTCCTAATATTAAGGTAACATCAAATAAAGAAATAAGATACACCTTTGCACCAGTTAGCAAAGAATAAATTATCTCATAATTTATTTGAATTAGAACAGTTAGTTTAAAAGTCGACCTTGTCTCAGGTTGACTTTTTTTTATCAATATTTTAAAGTTTAGTTGCTCAATTACAATATTTTAAATACTTTTAAGAGTAAAAAGTATCACGGTCATGAAATCAACTAGTAACATTCTCGATCATCAAAGTAAATTACTCTCTCGTTATAAACGCCTCATTGAACAAGCCTATAACTTTCGTCAAACCGATTCTGCGCTTAGTGATATCTCAGAGTTCAAGGCTATTAAACTACTTCATAAACTAAATAAACTCAAATATCTCAACAGCAATTTAAGCAAGTCACAACAAAATTAATTTCATATTTATGTAAAGTTGGCCAAACAAGATTCAACAATAAAACAATTTTTAGTTTAAAACATTCACAGGATAGAGATGTTCGCTTTCCTGAAGAATCTTCTAATATTGAGCACACAGATATAGGGTTGAGTGACATTTTATGTTATGAAGCTAAAAAACAAAAACTACAGATCTTAAATTTAAAACATACTAATCGGAAAGATCTTGATGTAGTGTTTTAAAATAAGCAAAAGCATAATCTAACCTCGATCCATACCAAGAGAAGAATTCACCATCTACTAGTACAATTTTAGTACGTAAAAATCGAGATCTTAACTCCTTAATGTCGGCACTTTTAAATGGGTACGGTTCACTCGATAGCAGTATCACATCGAGATCTTCTTTAATAGTATTTAAATCCACTTCTGGATAACGTTCCAAATTCCCAAAATAATTATCAAAACTATTTAGTCTAAGCATGGCATCAATAAACGTTGTATTTGCTGCAACCATCCACGGATTCTTCCAAATAAAATAAGCCACTTTAAGTTTTTCTTGATCTTTTATATAGTGACGAAAGTCTTTATATTTATTCTCTAAACTAGAGACAAGGGCTTCTGATTTTTTTTCTACCGAAAATAATTTTCCATACAAATCAATAAGTTTTAACGCGTCATCTAAGTTATAAATATCACTAATATGAACTGAAGCGATTTTCTCTAACTCTAGGATCATCTCCTTAGTATTTTCTTCTTTATTGCAGAGAATTATATCTGGATTTAAATTTTTTATTTTATCAAAATGAACTTGTTTTGTACCACCAACAACGGTTTTATTTTTCCGAAGAGAAGCAGGATGAATACAAAATTTTGTCACACCCACAATTAAAGATTCCAAACCTAAATCAACAAGTAATTCAGTTTGCGAAGGTACTAAGGACACAATACGTGTTGGTGTATTCTCAAACTCTAGAGTTCGTTTAAGTTGATCTTGGTATTTCATAATGATATCGTTACTTCCTTTCTATTCATAACTACCATTACGAATTAAGTATCGTTTCCATCTGCTCTTGAAGTTCTTTGGCTTTTTGAAATGCAGCCTCAGCAAAATCCTCACTTTGAGACGCATAAATAATACCTCTCGAAGAGTTTATTAATAAACCAACGTTATCATTCATACCATATTTACAAACGTCTTGTAGATTACCGCCTTGTGCACCTACTCCAGGAACCAACAAAAAACTATCAGGAACGATAGTTCTAATATCTGCTAGATACTCTGCTTTAGTAGCACCAACGACATACATTAGATTTATAGAATTCTTCCAAGATTTAGACGTCTCTAGAACGTGTTTATAAAGTTCTTTGCCTTCAACTATTTTAGTTTGAAAATCAAAAGCTCCTTCATTTGATGTCAACGCTAGCATTATGGTGTACTTATTCTCAAATGCCAAGAACGGCTCTACAGAGTCTTTACCCATATAAGGCGCGACCGTCACACTATCAAAAGCTAAATCCTCAAAAAAAGCTTTCGCATACATGGTACTTGTATTTCCAATATCTCCGCGTTTAGCATCTGCAATGGTAAAAATATCAGGATAATTTTCATTAAGATAGTTAATGGTTTTCTCTAATGCTTTCCATCCTTTGAGTCCGTAGGCCTCGTAAAAAGCAGTGTTAGGCTTATAGGCAACACAAAGCTGATGTGTAGCATCAATAATAGCTTTATTAAACGCAAAAACGGGATCTTCTTCGCTTAATAAATGCTTTGGAATTTTATTTAAATCAACATCTAACCCTATACATAGAAAGGAGTTCTTTTTTTTGATTTGCTGTGTAAGTTGTTGTGTTGTCATATTAAAAAAGCCTCCGGTTTAAGAGGCTCTAAATGTTATATATGTTCGTCACTAGCTTTCAACTTTTCAGTATTTTCTGCTAGCATGAGTTCATCGAGTATTTTTTGAATATCACCATTCATGATATTCTGCAAATCATAAAGTGTCAATCCAATTCTATGATCTGTAACTCGCCCTTGTGAATAATTATAGGTTCTAATCTTAGCACTTCTATCTCCAGAACTTACCATAGAACCACGTTTCTCAGCGTCAGCAGCATTCTTTTTTGCCAATTCCATTTCATACAAACGAGAACGTAGTACTTTAAACGCTTTCTCTTTATTTTTATGTTGTGACTTTTGGTCTTGACATTGTGCTACTAATCCAGTAGGTTCATGCGTTAATCGAACTGCCGAATACGTCGTATTTACCGACTGTCCTCCTGGACCAGACGAACAGAAGAAGTCAATACGCACATCCTTTGGATTGATTTCTACGTCAAATTCTTCAGCTTCAGGAAACACCATACATGTCGCAGCACTGGTATGCACGCGTCCTTGAGTTTCTGTTTGCGGCACGCGTTGAACACGATGCACACCTGCTTCAAATTTTAAAATTCCATAAACATCATCACCAGTAACTTCAAATTGGATCTCTTTAAAGCCACCATTCGTTCCTTCACTATAATCTACAGTATCAACTTTCCAGCCTCTACTTTCACAATATTTTGTATACATTCTATACAAATCACCTGCAAAAATACTGGCTTCATCTCCACCAGTTCCTGCGCGTAATTCGACTACTGCATTTTTAGAATCTTCAGGATCTTTAGGGATTAGCATAACTCTAATGGCATCATCCAATTTTGGAATCCCCTCTTTAGCTTCGTCGTATTGCATTTTTGCCATTTCGATCATTTCTGGATCACTACTAATAGAAATGATTTCTTCAGCTTCCTTCAAGTTATCTGTAAGCTCTATATATTCTTCACGCTTATCCATTAACATGCGTAAGTCCTTATATTCTTTATTTAGGGCAACATAACGCTTTTGATTTGTTATAATGTCTGGCTGAATGATCAAATCACTCACCTCGTCAAAACGCTGTTTTACTATTTGTAATTTCTCTAACATCTTCTTTTAAAAATTGTGATTCAAAAATACGATAATTTATGGATTTTTAATAGTGAATAATTTGTTACTATCATGAAAAATAATCTCTATAAATTTAACGTTATGCTCGTATGCAAAAGCAAGTCTTATCTATTCTCAACTATTATAAATCTATGGCGTTTTGGTCATTTATTGTCACTTTTGCTGTAACAATTATAAACCCTGAGCTCATATTAGCATTATCAATAAAGTTGTTTATGATATTTGTGTTATGGTTTATGATTAGTGATAGAAAGGTTAGACAGCGGTTGCGTTTTTATAGAATTAGCGGTGTCTCTAATATTAAATTTTTTACAGTGATTTTCTTAATTGACTCCGCTATTACTAGCACCTTTTTAGTGCTGATAAAAGGATTTATTTAAAGTAAAAATCTACAATAACACCAACACCTAGCATTTGTTTCCATTGTACTTTTGGACCTCGTTCTTCAAATTCATCTTCTGTATTTGTTGCTACCCGTATTTTAATATTGTCATCATATCTCAAATACTAACCTAAAGTAGCCTTGACATATTGATTGACCTTAAAATCAAAAATAATTTCAAAATCTACATCTATATTTCCAAAATGATCGAGATAATCTGTGTACAAACTTAATTGATGTTGCAAATTAATATTCTCAAAAACGATAGTTTCATAAGCATTAGCAAATAAAATTCCCATTTCTCTTCGAACCCGCTCACCACTTTTAATCATATTTCCATTGTCATCAAAAACCGCAGGTTTTACTCCAAAAGCTCGAGCATTTGAAAGATCCTCATCTAATACAAATGTGGCTTTAAAAGTTAAAGGAGAAAAATAAAGAGAAAATTTATCAAGGTTTTTACCATACTCTACTCCTCCTCCAAAAAAAGCATAACCAGGAGCCATTAATCTCGAAATCTGATTATCACGATTTGGATAGTTATAACCGTCTGTAAGTTGTATTTTAAAATTAAAGCGTCCAGAAAAATACCAATTCGTGATTGTATCTTGTCTAAATCTAAAGGTTGAAATAAGCTCTAACTCATCTTCAGTTTTTCGAAACCTTTGACTTTGCTGCTTATTGATCCCATAACGTAATCGAGCAGAAGGTCTCCATTGATAATAAAGGCCACTATAATTTAAAACAGAGACCACATTAATTAATGCCGAAATTGAATTACTACCACCAGCATTTCAATTCACAAAAGTAACCTCACTTATGCCAAGCCCAACTTTATTAGTTTGAATCCATTTGCACAAGGGATTATCTGTTGCTACAGAATTGGTTTGCGCATTTAAAAATTGAATTGAAATAACAATCAGGATTAATGATGCTCTTTTCATCTTAAAAAAAGGTTTTAGCATAAAATTGATTGTGAATTAATATTCAAATACTCCATAAACACTTTTAATCGTAAGTTTTTTCTCTTCGGAAGGATTTACGCGACCAATAATCTTGGCATCTACATGAAATGATTTAGAAATCTTAATAACTGCATCAGCAATTTCAGGAGTCACATAGAGTTCCATACGATGACCACAGTTAAACACCTGATACATCTCTTTCCAATCTGTGTTAGATTGCTCTTGGATTAATTTAAAAAGAGGAGGCACATCAAACATATTATCTTTCACAATATGTAAATTGTCAATAAAATGAAGAATCTTAGTTTGTGCTCCACCAGAACAATGTATCATGCCATGTAAATTTTCCGAAGAAAACTTAGAGAGTATCGCTTTTATAATTGGCGCATAAGTTCTTGTTGGTGACAATACAAGTTTACCTGCATCAATAGGTGAGTTTTCAACTGCGTCTGTTAATTTGGTTTGCCCAGAGTACACTAAATCTTTTGGAACAGCGGCATCAAAACTTTCTGGATATTTTTCAGCTAAATAATTATGGAACACATCGTGGCGAGCAGAAGTCAAACCGTTACTTCCCATACCACCATTATACTCCGTTTCATAAGTTGCTTGACCAAAACTCTCTAGCCCAACAATAACATCACCCGGTTTTATATTGGCATTATCAATAACATCGCTTCGTTTCATACGAGCTGTTACTGTAGAGTCCACTATAATAGTGCGCACTAAATCACCAACATCTGCGGTTTCACCTCCAGTGGAATGAATAGTCACGCCAAACGTTTTTAAATCTTTTATGAGTTCTTCTGTCCCGTTTATAATTGCCGAAAGAACGTCTCCCGTAATTACGTTTTTGTTGCGACCTATAGTCGAAGATAACATGATGTTATCTGTTGCTCCTACACATAGTAAATCATCGATATTCATGATGAGTGCATCTTGAGCAATACCTTTCCAGACAGAAATATCACCAGTTTCTTTCCAATACATATAAGCCAATGCACTTTTTGTTCCTGCCCCATCCGCATGCATAATCAAGCAATAGTCATCATCATTAGTTAAATAATCTGGAACAATCTTACAAAACGCTTTAGGAAACAAGCCTTTATCTATATTCTTAATGGCATTATGCACGTCTTCTTTTGAAGCAGAAACTCCTCGTTGTGCGTAGCGTTTGCTAATATCTTGGCTCATAGGTTTATGTTGAGCAACAAAAATAAGAATTGTTAACTACAATTTAGGTCTATTTTTATCATCAGTTAAGGAATTTGTTTCAATCACTGTAGCATTACCTTTAGCACGTTTTGCTTTGACATCTGCTCCTCCAAAATAAAAATTAACTCCAAATGCAATTCTAAAGTACGTATCATCTCCATCTCCAGCCTCTAAACCATCGAGTGTATCACTTCCTACATAATTATAATCTGTATATAATTTCACTGCAAACTGATTTGATACGACACACTCTAAACCTGCTCCACCTTGTAATTTGTTAGCCGTTTCTTTAAAGTGATTAGAAGCATTATAACCTGCTCCCATAAAAATAAATGGTGAGAATCTCTGATGAGGACTAAGTAATAACTCTATGTTTATATCAAATGACATAAACCCTTCATTATACTGATCAATATAAGCCAAATTAAATTTATGATATCCAAAATCTAAGGCCAAGTGAGGTGTTAAATATCTTTTATATCCGAAATGACTATAAATTTCAAATTGAGGATCTACTAAATCTCCATTTATAACAGATGTTCCCAAGGCAACATCAAAAGCATTAGTACCTCTTAAATTATAAAATTCTGTTTTAAGTTCTGGAGTCTCAATTTGTTCTTGGCAGAATGACTGTTGAACAATGAAACAAACTACTAATACTAATAAACTAGGACGTGTTTGTTGTGCTATCATCAAATTTTGTTTTGATTACATATGCCAATAACAAAATGTGTTTAGGTTCAAACAATTTGGGACTTTTAATGCTCAAATAAGCATTAAAGGCTGGTAATATAAAAATTAATTAGCAATGAGTTATCTTTTTAATAAATTTAATTTTAGATAAAAAAAAAAGACAAATAAATTATTTAAAATTTATTTGTCTTTTTTGACATTGAATACAATGTCAAACTTTTTTTTGTTAGCTAACAAAATCTTTTAAGATTCTGAGTGAAATCTCGCCTCAGTTTTAACGATATTTTCTTGAGATAAATCATCTTCAATATCGTTTGAATCGTCTTGAGAGAACAACAATGTAGCAAACATAAGTGCCGCAACACTTAATAGTAACTTTTTCATTATTACAAAAATTGATTAATAGCATAACAAATGTAACCAATAAGAGTAGCGTCTATGAACCTTTAACTATATTTTCGATTAGTTGATATAATAATTCGTTGAAATACATTTTAACCCCTACAATATAGGTAACTATGCCTATTTACACGTACTTAACTAAGATTTTAGCAACATTTAATTGACTAGTTAAACTAATGTATTCCACGAGATTGCCTCTAGTACGTAAATAGCAATTCCCTATATTTAGTCAAAGGCCATAACTCATCATCAACCAACAACTCTAATTTATCACAATGGTATCGTATATCTTCAAAAAGTGGTTTTACTTGATTACAATATAGATGTGCTTTTTTCTCTGAATTTTCAATAGCATTAGCTTTTTTGCGTTCGTCAGTCATTTTAGTGACGTTAGAATTAATACCCTCTATATGACTAGAGATTTGCTCAATAAGATTAAGTTGTTCTTTAGCTAATTTTTTAAATGATGCTCCATAGATTTCTTTAAGCCCTTTAACATTTTCTATTAAGATGTTTTGATATTTAACTGCCGTAGGTACGACATGATTTCTAGCAATGTCCGCTAAAACACGTCCTTCAATTTGAATTCTCAAAGTATACTCCTCTACTTCTATTTCATATCGCGCTTCAGATTCTATTTTATTCATGACTCCTAATTCTTCAAAAAGACCAATCGCTTTTTTAGACACTTTAGCTTTTAAAGCCTCGGGAGTTGTCTTATTATTACTTAAACCTCGCTTTTTAGCCTCTTTCTCCCATTCCTCTCCATATCCATTGCCTTCAAAAAGAATATTCTTAGATGCTTTTATATATTCTCTTAAGACATTAAAGATAGCGTCATCCTTCTTCATTGTTTTTTCACTAATTAGGCCCTCTACTTCCTCTCTAAAATCTATAAGTTGCTTAGCTACAATTGAATTTAAAACAGTCATTGGGTTAGCACAATTTGCTGTAGAACCTACCGCTCTAAACTCGAATTTATTGCCAGTAAAGGCAAATGGTGATGTCCGATTTCTATCTGTATTATCCAATAATACGTCTGGGATTTTACCAACTACATTAAGTTTTAAGTCGGTTTTCTCTTGCGGAGACAATTTACCATCGGTGACGTTTTCTAGTTCATTGAGGACTTTAGTTAATTGCGCTCCAATAAACACAGAAATTATTGCAGGAGGCGCTTCATTTGCTCCCAAGCGATGATCATTACTTGCAGATGCTATTGAAGCTCTTAATAATTCTTCGTTATCATAAACTGCTTTGATGGTATTGATGAAAAAGGTCAAAAATTGTAAATTACTCATCGGTGTTTTTCCTGGACTCAACAAGTTAATACCTGTGTTCGTACTCAGACTCCAATTATTATGCTTTCCAGACCCATTGACACCAGCAAATGGTTTTTCATGAAATAATACTTTGAAATTATGTCGTCCTGCAATTTTATCCATCACATCCATAAGTAATGAATTGTGATCTACTGCCAAATTAGCTTCTTCATAAATAGGAGCAAGTTCAAATTGATTTGGCGCCACCTCATTATGTCTTGTTTTTACCGGAATCCCCAACAACATCGACTCTGTTTCTAAATCGCGCATAAATGCCATAGCTCGATTTGGAATCGTACCAAAATAATGATCATCCAACTGTTGTCCTTTAGCCGCAGAGTGGCCTAAAAGTGTACGACCTGTTAGTACTATATCTGGCCTAGACATTGCCAAACCACTATCTATTAAAAAGTATTCCTGTTCCCAACCAAGAGACGCATTCACTTTTTTTACATTTTTATCAAAATACTTACAAACAGCAACTGCGGCAGAATCTACAGCTTGAAGCGCTCGTAATAAAGGTGTTTTATAATCTAAAGCTTCTCCAGTATAAGCTACAAATACTGTTGGTATACATAAAGTTGTGCCGTAGATAAAAGCAGGAGATGTTGGATCCCAAGCCGTATAACCACGTGCTTCAAAGGTGTTTCTAATTCCGCCATTTGGAAAACTAGACGCATCAGGCTCTTGTTGTACGAGTTGTCCGCCTTCAAATTTCTCAATAGCCAAACCATTTCCTATAGTTTCAAAAAAAGCATCATGCTTTTCTGCGGTCGCACCAGTCAAGGGCTGAAACCAATGGGTGTAATGTGTTGCGTTTTTTGAAATTGCCCATTCTTTCATTCCCGTAGAAATATGATCGGCAATAGATCTATCAATCTTTGCCCCCTTACTAATAGCATCCATTACACTTTGGAAAGCTTCTTTAGTTAAGTATTGGCGCATCGTAGTTTCATTGAAGACATTGGCCCCAAAAATCTCCGAACGTCTAACTTTTTCTTCAATATGAATAGGTTTGTGACGGTGAACCTGTTTAAGTGCATGAAATCTGAGCGTTGCCATAATAATTATCGTTTTGTCATTTTAATAGGGCAAATCTAATCAATATTTAATTTTCAAACACATTAACCCCTAAAAAAATAGGGTATCATCAATTGTTAATAACATTTTATCTAAAATCACCCATTTATTTTTGACATAAACTTAAAAAATTTAATATTTGCACTTTAAATTTTAAAAACTTAAAACAGCATGAGCAAATCAAAGCTAGAATACATTTGGTTGGATGGTTATAAACCAACTCAAAACATGAGAAGTAAAACTAAAGTTGAAAATGATTTTAGTGGAAAATTAGAAGATTGTCCAATTTGGTCTTTTGACGGTAGCTCTACAAAACAAGCCTCGGGAGGGGCTTCTGATTGCTTGTTAAAACCCGTAGCTATTTATCCAGATCCAGCAAGAGAGAACGGTTTCTTAGTAATGACTGAAGTTTTAAATGCAGATGGAACAGCTCACGCTTCCAATGGAAGGGCAAGTATTGATGATGACGATAATGATTTCTGGTTTGGATTTGAGCAAGAATACTTCATCATGGATACCGATACTCAATTACCATTAGGCTTTCCTATTGGCGGTTATCCTGGTCCACAAGGAATGTACTACTGCTCTGTTGGTGGGAGACATACCCATGGTAGAAATTTTGTTGAAGAGCATGCCGATTTATGTATTGCAGCAGGATTAAACTTTGAAGGAATCAACCAAGAAGTTGCTTCTGGACAATGGGAATATCAATTGTTCGCAAAAGGTGCAAAAACTGCGGGAGATGAAATTTGGATTTCACGTTATTTATTAGATCGTTTGACTGAGCAGTACGGTTACTATATTGAGTACCATCCTAAACCTGTTAAAGGGGATTGGAATGGTTCAGGTATGCACGCAAACTTCTCAAATACTGTGTTAAGAACTTGTGGTTCTCAAGAAACTTATGAAAAAATATGTGAAGCCTTTAGACCTGTTGTTAAAGAACATATCGCCGTTTACGGTGAGTTTAATGATGAGCGTTTAACGGGTTTACACGAAACGGCTTCTATACACGACTTTAGTTATGGTATCTCAGATAGAGGTGCCTCTATTAGAATTCCTATTATTACTGTAGAGAAAGGATGGAAAGGATGGTTGGAAGATCGTCGCCCAGCATCTAACGCTGATCCATACAAAATTGCAGGTCGTATTATTAAGACTGTTAAATCTGCTAATATAAGTTAGATTACGAAATATCTTTTTGTTCATAAAAACGTCTTCTTAAAATTAAGGAGACGTTTTTTTATAGTTAAGATTTAAATGCTAAGAAGATAAATACGCCATAAGCAACGATTAATAAAAGGCCTTTATATCTTGATATTTGAAATTTCTTCGGTATAATAATCAATGGAATTAACACTGCCGAAAAAGCCAACATCCAAAAGATGTCTTTATCTAAAATTGAGGTGTCTGTAACCGGTATCGTTTTTATCATTGACGTTAATCCCAAAACCGAAGCTATATTAAAAATGTTAGAGCCAATTAAATTACCTAAGGATAAGGCTTTTTCCTTCTTTACCGCTGCAATTACAGAAGCTGCCAATTCTGGAACACTCGTACCAATAGCAATTACAGTTGCCGCAATAACAGCATCACTAACCCCTAATCTAAAAGCAAGATCTTTTGCGCCATCAACCAACCACACAGATCCAAAATAAAGAGCTGCAGCACCAATAAGCAACCACAGTACAATTTTAAAATTAGAAACTACTGCTAAACTATCGTCGACATCTTCAACAACAGCATCCTTTTTTGCTGATCTAATTAACACCACTAAAAAGATGATTAATCCAACAAACAAGACACCTCCTTCAATGCCTGTTAGCTGATTGTCATTCCATAAAAAATAATAGAGCGCAATAGAAAACAACATCATAACTGGCCAATTGAACTTATAAAAAGATGCATCTACTGAAATAGAACTCACCACTGCAGTAATCCCTAAAACCAATCCAATATTAGCAATATTAGAACCAATAATATTATTTAAAGCAATAGCTGGAGAACCTGTCAATGCTGCATTTAAACTCACCAATAACTCAGGAGCAGACGTTGCAAAACTTACAACAGTCATACCGATTACCATTTTAGAGATACTTAACTTAAATGATAATGCAACAGACGACCGCACTAAAAACTCACCTCCCACTACTAGTAATAACAATCCTAAAATGATCCAAACTATACTCATACAATCTCTTTTCTAAACTTAAAAAAACCATTATTATTTTAGTCGTGCGAAGATAGTACAATTTCAATATTGATAAAACATCTCCAATAACAAACCTGAAAACTTAATTTTTAGTTAAATAACTAATTACATAGTTATTCAACTATAAAAATAGTTATATATTCGTAGGAGCAGTAAAAATACTATAACTTTAATTATTAGATTCCGATTTCCATGGGAACGAAAATATATTTTCGATGCAAAAACTAACCAATAAAGAAGAAGAAATTATGCACATCCTTTGGAAGCTAGAAAAAGCTTTTGTTAAAGATGTACTCGCAGACATTCAAGAAGACAAACCACATTACAATACGTTATCTACGATTATAAGGCATCTCGAAGAAAAAGGCTTTGTAAGCTATAATGCCTTTGGAAAAACACATCAATACTTCCCTATTGTTGACAAAGACGCTTATAAAGAACGTTTTATGACTACAGCGATTGAAAACTATTTCAACAACTCCTACAAAAACGTTGTCTCCTTTTTTGCTAAAGAAGAAAAAATAAGTGTCGATGAATTAAAAGAAATTATTGCATTGATTGAAAAAAAGAATCACACCCCAAAACCTTCCCAAAAGGAAGGACTCAAAAAATAAAACGTATGGACTATATCTTAAAAGCATCTCTAGTTCTCTTTATTTTTTACGCCTGTTATCAATTGTTGTTACAAAAAGAAACTTTTTTTCAAGCCAATAGATGGTTTTTATTGTTTGGTTTGATCATTACATGTGTGATTCCGTTGATTGTGATTCCTGTATATATGGAGTACACGGTATCAAACACCAATAGCTTTATTCTCAATTATGATACCCTAACTACTCCTGTTGCCTTAGAAGAACCATTTGATTATATGCAACTTATAATCTGGATCTACCTTGCTGGCATCTTATTTTTCTTCGGAAAACTAATCGTTGCTTTTTTATCACTTCGGAAGGTTATCAACTCAAGTAAGACCAAATCACTAGGTTCCTTTAAATTATTAGAAACCAACCGAAATATTACACCGTTCTCATTTTTTGATCGTATTGTTTATAATCCTAATCAATTTAGAGCAGAAGAACTGGAACACATCATCAATCATGAGAAAGTGCACATCAAACAATGGCACTCTATTGATACCATTATTTCTCATATCGCGTGTATATTATTTTGGTTTAATCCAATTGCATGGTTATATAAAAGAGCATTACAACAAAATCTAGAATTTATAGCAGATCAAAACGCACAGCACATTTCGCTTTGCGAAAAAAGTTATCAAACTGTGCTGCTTAAAACGAGTCTTCAAAATAATCAATTAGCAATCACAAATAATTTTTACACCTCATTAATCAAAAAACGAATCGTTATGTTACACCAATCAAAATCTAGAAACATCAATAAACTTAAAATGGTGTTTGTGATGCCTTTACTTGGACTCTTTATGATGAGTTTTAATACTGAGGATGTTTATGTTGAAATTTCCGGGAGTTCTGCTGGGAACGTTGAATTTACTAATCAAATTCAAGACCACCTAAGTGTAATGTTTAGTAAAGACAATGATGATAACTATTTAGCGCTAACCAAAATACAACTTTATGAAAAAGGTATAACTTTTAACTGCGAAGACTTAAAGAGAAATGGTAAAAACGAAATCATCGCCATTAAAGTAACTTTTGAATCATCTTCTAATAGCACAGAATATAAAGTTAGTGGGAAGAAGCCAATACAACCTTTCACGTTTCAAAGTGACGGAGAATCTTTTAACGTGGCTACCATAGGAAAAGATGATGGAACGTTTTGGTATACTAAAAAAGATAAGGACGTCCTCGTTAGAACTAAAGATGGAAAATCAGTTAGTAATAAAAAAACTGATTCAGTTTTTACCAAAACACAAGGTAAAAAGCTGATACAAGAAAGAGATTCAATTTTAGCAAACGACAATTCCAAGAATCAAACGTGGATAAGCAAAGATGGCACAAAAACAAATATAAATGCTTCAGAAAATGGCAGTACTTATACATACTCTTCACAAGGCGAAGAGCCATTATATATAGTTAATGGAAAAGAAGTTGATAAAAATCATTTTAAGGAACTTAAACCAGATAATATTGAATCCATGAGTGTTCTAAAAGATAAATCAGCCACTGCGCTTTACGGAGAACGTGCTAAAAATGGCGTAATCATGATAACAACAAAATCAAAAGGCCCATGGAAAATCGTAAGTAGTGAAGTTACAAAGTATCCTTTAGGTAAGCCAAATGATACTATAATGTATAGGTTAGTTACTCCAAACGAATCTGGGATGGGAACTCAATATCATTTTACGCCATCTAAAATTGACGACAAAGATTTATTGTTTATAGTTGATGGCGTTAAAGGCACTCAAAGAGATTTTAGAAAAGTAACACCTGATTTAATTAAATCTATGAATGTTATAAAAAAAGAAGAGGGTTTAAAAGTATATGGAGAGAAAGGCAAAAATGGAGTTATCATAATTGAAACAAAATCGGGAAACCAATCAAATAGGACTAATAACTCTAAAATAATAGAAGTAAAAAAAGACAGTCCTTGGAAAGTGACAACAACTCAAGTCACTGGAGTCTATTACACGGGTGACAACGAAGAAAAATCTGCAGAATTAGTAATCTCGAAAACTTCTACAGATTCATTTTTAGAAAAGCAAAAACAAGAACTAAAGAAACATGGTATCGATGCCAAATTCTCAAAAGTAAGACGAAATAAAGCTGGTGTAATTACAGGTATAAAAATCTCACTGAATGACGACAACGGCAGAAAATCGAACGCTTCTTGGAAAGGTGAAAAAGAAGGGATTCCTGATATTATTATGGGAACATCTAAAGATGACTCTCTTGTACTAAGAGAAATAGGTGATTATTTCACTACAAAACAATAAAAAAACCTTCAGAAATTAAATTCTGAAGGTTTTACTTTTTTAAAGAATCAAATAACTATTTAATCTTTGCCTTTGTTGGGGTTTTTTACCAACAAATCTCACTTGGCCCTTGTAAAGAACGAATAACTGTTGGTAAAAACACCAACAGTGACAATAGTAGAAAATACGAGCAGTGTCAATAGAAAAATATAAGCTTTGAGAATAAAATGATTAAAGCATAAAACTCCCTGGAAATTAAAACCTGAAGGGTTTACTTTTTTAAAGAATCAAATAACTATTTAATCTTTGCCTTTGTTGGGGTTTTTTACCAACAAATCTCACTTGGCCCTTGTAAAGAACGAAAAACTATTGGTGAAAAACACCAACAGTGGCTATAGTGGCTATAGTGGCTATAGTGGCTATAGTGGAAAACACCAAAAATGCCTTATTAAAAAAAGTAATTAGAATTCCTTATTAAAAACCCTTCAAAAATTAAATTCTTGAAGGGTTTGTTTATTTTAATTAGTCTAGCCTACTACCTAATTTACTATCAGCTTCTTAACCGTTTTCTTATTTTCCGAAGAAATAGATAGAAGATAGATACCGCTTGCTAGGTTTAAATCAATTGCAGTGCCTTCATTATAACTAAAAGAACTAAGCAATTTTCCTTCTATAGAAAACACTTGCACATCTGCTTGTGCATTAAGCCCTTTGATACTAATTGTATTTGTTGTTGGGTTTGGATACACACTAATTTCATTTAAACCGAACTCTAAAACACTCAGCTCTTGATCCCATATTTGTCCGACATTATTTCCCCAAATATATTCTACTAAATCTGGCTGATCTATAAATGGATTTCTATTAAACTGCCATGTATACACCACATTATTACGATTCATTTCATAATCATCTGGTAGATCATTCCTATGCCAATCTAATAAGATTGCTAAATCTCCCAATTCTCCTGTAACATTTTCGGGGTAACCATTAACGACTTGCAATCCGTTGTATCTAATTTCCATATATAATATACTTCTTGCAACATCACCATAAAAGCTGGCTGCTGTTCCTGTAGGTCCATCATAACCGCCTAAAGTTGGATCTCCATAATGTTTATTGTTACGTGTACTGTTTTCTATTGCATCTGCAGCGCGAAGTGCATGAGCGTCGGAATTACCATGACGTAATGAATCTGCTTTTGTTGTCCAAAAGATATCTTTTCCGTCTGCAATCCCATCCTCTTCTATATCAAAAAAGCCTCCTCGAGATCTTGGATACGTATGTTCTCTATTCCATTTTTCAAAATTATCTGAGCTCGATTGCGCGTCTAATTTTGAACGTCCAATTTCTTTGTACAAGAGCCAAACCTCATTACTGTTTAGTGGGTTTTGATCTGCTTCTCTCAAAATATCAAAAACATCGGCGTAGGTTTGTGCTCTTACAATATTTGGATTTGCTATAATATCTTGGAGCGCTTGACGCAAATCCTCATCTGCTAATCCGTCAAGTGAATTATAATAGCCATTAGACTGTGTCGTTGTTACATTTCCGAAGGTAGGGTTTAAAGGTGTACCAAAATTCGCCATCGTAAAATCATTATCTACAATACGAATCTCTAAGTTGTTATTGAGTGCTAGATATTCTGCTGGTAAGCTTTCAAAACGCACTCTAGTGACTTCATCTCCTTCATCATCAGCATCATCTATTAATGTAATTGTTGTGGACGCTGTAGTTTGATTTAAAGGAATAGTAATCGATGTATTTCCCGTAAAATCTGAAGTATTGAAACCAAAATTATCGAGTACGATATTAAAGTTGAGTTCTTGTGCAACAGGAGTTTCTGTAGTAAAAGAAATGTCAAAGGCGTCAAACTCATTATACTGTTCTTGCGCGATAGCCATAATGATACCATTAAGCACTACGCCACTTCCATCGTTTAAAGCTCTGGGAGTTGGCGTCGTTGATGTGTATGTCACAATACCATCTATATCAACGAAACGTTGGATAGAATTAGGATTATTTCCTGCTCCTTCATTAATTTGCTCAATATTGGTAAATCTTGGATCTTGGCTAAATATATCAATAAAGTCTTGGTCATCTGAATCTGAGGTATCATAAAGCAATACATCCACTAAATTGTCGGTGGTTGCGACAGTTTCTTCAGGGAAATCAAAATCGCTCGCCTGATATATAGCCACTGCATCTGCTCCGTTTTGAATAATGTTTTCTGCAATTAAAAATTGAGGCACAGGACTTACTGAGTTGCTACCGATTAACAACAAACCATTAATATCTGTCGTGAATCCATCCAAATCAACAGTGAAATAACTGGAGTTATTCCCTGATGAAGACCCATTAAAGAAAACAACAACGTAACCATCTAAAGGGAAATTTGGAGTTTCAGATAAGAGTTCTAAGAATTCCATATTTTCTGCTCCTGGTGAATCACAATCTAATTCGTTAATTACAATTTGTCCATAAGAAAGCTGCGTTACGTATAAAGATAAAGCAAAAAGTAGTATTTTTTTCATGTTTTGAATTTTTACAAATGTAATCAACTCTTAATTCTATTTGTGATTATCGCTCTAAGAAATTAGGTTTAACAAAATAGCCTCCATTTTAACTTAAAATCAGCGGTAGCAATTTTTAAAAATTAAATTATAAAAAGACGAAACATTCAAAAGTTGATCATTTAAAGATCAATTCTCCCTTGGGTTAAACAAAAAGAGTGAAAAACCCCCTTGAATACTTACAATTATAAACTATAATAACAATTTTAAGTTACATATACAAACTTACAACAAGTAAATAGTAAATTTATTGAAATTAATACCATCTTTTTAGTTATAATTTCATATTCAATTTCATAGATTTTACTCTAAACGTTTGGTGAATGACATTCTAAGTATATATATTGATAACTCAATCAAATAAATAATCAATTATTAACCCTTAAAACCTTAAAAAATCATGATGACACTTGCAAAATTAATTATCGATATTCTTTTCTCGATTAACTAAACCAAACACTTCATTGTAAAACTTAGTCTAGAATAAGTTTCACAACAGTATTAAAAAATTTTATTTCATTTCAAATTCCGTAATTTTACATTTAGATAGTGATTCACTAATCTTAACTGTATGAAACAGAATTTATTTAAAGCAATAGCCAAACTCAACAAAAGACTCTTACCTAGTTTTTCTAAACAACAGCTAGACCTCAGCAAAGCCACTAAATCTCAACTGGCCATTATTGGCTGGCGAGTTTATGTGACTTCTCGTGCTTTGGGATAGAAAACATAGGTTAACTATCAAAAACTATAATGTCAGTCTTTAAATTTGAAATTAGACAGAAAACCTGTACATAATACATTAACACATATCCTTTTTAAAAGATATAGAGTTTAATGGTTTCTGTAAAGTCTTTTTAGTAAAAGAAAAAGTATGTAACCTACATTTAACACTACAGCAATTAATAAACAAGGATAGCAATAAGTCGAATGATATTATCCATCAAATTTTGCTACTTATAGAAGTCAAATACGGCATTTTGTTGTTTTTGAGAAATTTTATTTGTTAAAAATCAAAATACAGCTACCCTAAAGTATTCATTATCAATATTCTAAAAAACACCTCTTGCGAGAAGGCCTGATTTGTATGCTTTTCCAATTTCCTTCTTTCGAAAGGACTTGGCTTAAAGAAATGGCAAATTTCGTGCAGAGCGTCTGGACACCTGCACTCAATACTGATCTCTCAAAGCAAGTACCACCAGTTGAGGTTGTAATTTACCTTCTTAGAACCCCTTCCTTTAGTGCAACAAATAATACTAATGATTGTATTTTGACCCTTCTAATTGGTTATTTACAGATAATTAGTATCAAACAGAGTTTTACTCAAATATATTTGCAATTATTTTTCATAAAAATATGTTAATTAACATGTTTTTATTTGATGAACAGCAGTGATAAACGCCCCAACCTACCTCTAAACATTAACATTATTATGTTAAATCAATTTTGCACTTCGCAACGTTGGCCATAGATTCCCAAGTCTACGATTCTTGTTCTTTATTTATTGTTATCTAACAAAATTAACTAATTAATAATGTTATGTATAATATTACTCTTTTTGGGATAAAAGTAAAACCTACCAATTTTTTTCCGAACTTTTTTAATAGTATAATCAGCTTTGCGCTCTTTGTGCTTTTTTTATTAATCAATACGACGGTAAATGCCGAAAACCGGAGTACTATGTATTGATTGAAATCTCACTGAGACGTTGTCATCCATGTTGACAATGTAATGGTATACAGCACCTTATACGAAGTTGATGTAATAGCTTCTAATACAATTGTTAAAAATTACGTTAAAAAAAATTACATAAAAATGCTCAATAAGGATACTCCTTATAAGCACAAACAAGATTACGGAACCAACCTTTTAGACCTAATTACAATGAACAAAAAATTACTTCTCAGTTTAACAACTATCGCACTATTTTTAGTATCAAGTATAAGTTTTAGTCAAACGCTTGAATTTGGCACACTTGACTCTTTTGAAGCTTTTGCTGGAGTGGGAGCTATTACAAATAGCGGAACCGCTACAGGCGATGCTGGAACAAATGCTGGAATAATTAGCGGTTCTGGATTTGATCCAGCAAATGGATATACTGGTACCACACATAATAGTAGCTCCTTAACTGTTCAGGCAAGAATAGATTTGCTTAGGGTCTATATTCATCTTGACGATGTTTTTGTTACCCACCCCAGCACTCATCTTCCAGCTTTTGGAAGTGGCGAAACGATCACCCCTGGAGTTTATTCTATAGCTGGTGCTGGATCTTTAGCTGGCGCCCTTACTCTTGATGGAGGTGGGGATGCTAATGCTGTATTCATAATGAAATTTGAAGGGGCATTTACAGTAGGAGCAGGTGCCGAAATTATTCTAGCTGGCGGAACACGAGCGGCTAATGTTTTTTGGATTTCTCAGGGAGCTATTTCTGTAGCAACAACATGTGTTATAAAAGGAACTTTATTTGCACACCCTGGAGCTGTTACTCTTGGCGTGGGTAGTACCATAGAAGGAAGACTGCTTACCTCAGAAGGAGCAATAACTATTGCGGCTGGTGGCGTGGCAGATATGCCGGTTGGTCCTAGCACCATTCCAATTAATTGTATAGGTGACTGTAATTCTGCTCCTTCTGTTGATGTTTTAGGAAGTCTTAAGGAGTTTGCTATGTTTACTAGTCTTGGTGCTGTGGCAAATGCTGCTACATCTGGGATAGTTGGTGCTATCGGTACAAATGGTGGTGCTATAAGTGGTTTTTTAACTTCAACTCATACAAATAGCGACGCCACCACAGGAACTTTTTATAATTCAGATGCTGTAACAGCACAAGCCGTAATAGATTTAGATATCGCTTATGCTGCACTTATGGCTTTACCTAATGATTTTTCTGCCCATACGCCAGCTTTTGGAAGTGGAGAAACGCTAACGACTGGAGTTTATCACATAGCGGGAGCAGGATCTTTAGCAGGATCTATCACTTTAGACGGTGAAAATGATCCCGATGCAATATTTGTTTTCAAGTTTGCAGGGGCATTTTCTGTAGCGGCACAATCAAGAGTGATTTTGGTTAATGGTGCGAGGCGTTGTAATATCTTTTGGATTAGTGGTGCTGGAGTTGCCACTGGTGCAATGGATTTGGGAACTTTTACTTATATGAAAGGAACTCTTATTGCTCACGGAGGAGCCTGCAGCGCAGGAGCAAATTCAAGTGTAGAAGGAAGAATGCTTTCTACAGCTGGAGCAATTGGATTTAGTACAGGTGTAATTTATAATGATGAACTTTGCTTTGATGATCCTGTGGATTCAAATCCAGCAATTGCATTGGTGAAAACCGCCATCGTAAATGGAGCGGGAACCCTAGACGATGCAATTACCTATACCTTTACAGTTAAAAATACAGGAGATACCACTTTGACTAATATCGAAGTAACTGACCCAATGTTAGGATTGACGATCACTGGAAGCCCAATTGCTTCTTTAGGAGTGGGAGCTTCTAGCTCAGCTATCTCTGGAACATACACAATAACGCAAGAGGATATTGATGAAGGAAGCGTAACCAACTCGGCTTTAGTTACTGCTAAAGATCCTGATAATAATGACATAACTGATATCTCTGGTACAACTGAGGAAAATGACGACGATACGGTAACGGTCCTGGCTCAAATGCCAACCATTGCCTTGGTCAAAACGGCTAGTGTGGATGGAACGGGAACCCTAGGGGATATAATCACCTATAGTTTTACTGTTGAAAATACAGGTAATACGACTTTGACTAATGTCGTGGTAACCGATCCAATGGAAGGATTGACGATCACAGGAAGCACTATTGATTCTTTGGAACCTGGAGATTCTAGCGATATAATCACAGGAACATACACCATTACTCAAGCTGATATGGACACAGGAAGTGTAACCAACTCAGCTTTAGCTACTGCTCAAGATCCTGAAGGAAATGACATCACTGATATTTCTGGTATAAATAAAGAGAATGATACGCCAACCGTAACAACCTTAACTCAGAATCCAGCCATTGCATTAGTTAAGAGTGCCGTAGTAAGTGGAACAGGAATCCTAGGTGATCTAATTACCTATACCTTTACTGTTGAAAACACAGGAGATACCACTTTAACTAATATCACAGTAACAGATCCCATGGAAGGATTGATAATCTCTGGAAGCCCAATTGATTCTCTGGAAGTGGGAGATACTAGCGATGCTATCACTGGAACATATACCATTACTCAAGAGGATATAGATGCAGGGAATGTAACCAACTCGGCTTTAGCTTCTGCTCAAGATCCTGAAGGAAATGACATAACAGATACCTCTGGAACAACAAAGGAGAATAATACGCCAACGGTAACAACCTTAGCACGAAACCCAAACATTGTATTAGTTAAGAGCGCTATCTTAAGTGGAACGGGAATTCTAGGAGATGTTATTACTTATATATTTACAATTGAAAATGCCGGAGATACTACATTGACTAATGTCGTGATAACTGACCCAATGGTAGGATTGATAACCAATGGAAACCCAATTACTTCTTTAGCACCTGGCACTTCAACTATAGCACTGGGTAGTTATACCATTACTCAAGATGATATTGATGCGGGAAGTATATCAAACTCGGCTTTAGTTACTGCTCAAGATCCTGAAGGAAATGACATAACTGATACCTCTGGTACAACAAAGGAGAACGATACACCAACAGTAATAACACCCATAGTCTTACCAGACTTTACGCCAACAATAGCTATTGATGAATTAGGTTTTTTATCTGCAGGATCTACAAAAGATTTTGTTGTGAATATATCTGAAGTTAAAGGTGCGTCCTCAAATGGACAAATAGTTCTTACAATCACAAAAGGAAGTGCATTTCTTATTACCTATGCTGCTAATACTACCAGTTCTAATGTGAATGATGGTATTCAAGTTAATAATAGTGATTGGATAATAACTGAAAATTCATTCATAATAACAATGATATCAAAACCAGGTGTTATAATTGAAGCAAATACATTTTCATCTATTGGCTTTACTGTAACGCGAGAATTAGATATACCGACTCAAACTACACAGCCAATTACAATTACAATTACAAACGGTTCAGGAGAAGATAGTCAGCCTTTTAATAACACTTACAACATTGTTATTAAAGCTCAATAATAATGATCATAGTTTATCACCTAAAAAAAATATCAATATTAAACACTAAGATCATGAATACTACTCTATATAAATTAATGTTATTGTTCTTTACTGTATTTATGTTTATTCCAAAAGGATATTCACAGAAAAATGCAGATCCCGGAATTGGAATTTTAATGAGTCCATCAACTGTTTATCAGGGTTCTACAGGAATTTTGAGTGCTACTGTTGGTAACTATGGTAACCAAACTATAGCTCAAAATTCGTTGCGAATCACAATCAGTGTTGGTGACAATACTGAAATTATAGGAATTGCTTCAGGAACCGACACGCGTTGGAGCCAACAGAATTTAACAACTGGTTCTGCAAACACAATAAAATTAACAAATTCAGGTGGAAGTTTTAATTCATTTGATGTTGGAAGTGTTTTTCTTACTGTAAGAGGTAATGTGGTGAGTGATAACGATGTAATTTTAGGGAACATTGTATATATTACAGCCCAAAATCCTGAATTATGTGAAGGTTGTCCTTCACCTCCTCTAAATACTTCCCAAGGGAACGCTGTTAGTTCAAATGATAATGCACAAACAGGTTTGGCTGTAGAAGCCCTAGAGATAGATGCGGTAAATGATACTGCTGGACCTATCAATGGAGACATTGGCGGTGACGCTGGGATCGATGTATTGGATAATGATATGCTTAATGGCGTAATCGTTGATCCTGCAGATGTAACAATCTCTTCGACACCAACTCCAGAGTTGACAGTAAATACAGATGGATCAGTAGATGTAACTCCTGGAACACCACAAGGAACATATACGATCGATTACACAATCTGTGAAAATAATAATCCAACAAATTGTGATACAGCAACAGTAACTGTAACTGTAGATGCACCAGCGATAGATGCGGTAAATGATACTGCTGGACCTATCAATGGAGACATTGGCGGTGACGCTGGGATCGATGTATTGGATAATGATATGCTTAATGGCGTAATCGTTGATCCTGCAGATGTAACAATCTCT
>NZ_JBLIET010000016.1:0-69114 GCF_047633235.1 Psychroserpens sp.
TTGTGTTTTACATAGATCATTTAAATAACCATGTATCAAATCCATATATTCAAACTTATGTTCTAAACGAGCTGTATTAGTTCCAGAGGGTAAATACATGCTCATGACAGAAATACCGTCAAAATCTACTCTAATATTACGACCTTCAAAATCCATAGACTGTATTCCTGTTCCAAATGCGACATGCTTAGGTTCTATTTTACTCAAAATGGCGACACCGCTGTAGCCCTTTTTTTGCGCGCTAAACCAATAATTGTACTTGTAACCAGCGTTTTCAATGGCTTCAATATCAACTTGCTCTTTCATAGCTTTGATTTCTTGAAGACAAATCACATCTGGATTTGCACTTATAAGCCAATCAATAAAGCCTTTTTTCATTGCAGCTCGAATACCGTTGACATTGTAGGAGATAATTTTCATAGTAAGATTTTAAATATTGCTACAAAAATAAAAAAGTCCTGCTTTAAAAACAGGACTTTAAGATTATTCTACAACATCTCCTTTAATATAAAACACATTAAATGGTGGGTCAGTATTGCCTTCTACAACAATTGATTTTTCAATATGACCAATTTGATTGGGCTTAAAAAGTAATTTTACAGTTGCAACTTCATTTAAATTAATGCTGTCTTTGGTGTATTCTGTAGTTGTACAACCGCAACTTGTTCCAACTTTTGAGATTTTAAATGGAATTTTCGAGATGTTTTTTATAGAAAAAGTAAAAGAAGCACTATCCTCCATACTTACTTGACCAAAATCAAATTCTTTTTCTAAAATTTCTATAGTAGCAATTTTAGGGTTCTCTAATGACTCAGATGCGTTTTTACAAGATTGAACTATTAAAATAGTTAGAAGAAAAAGAGTTTTATAGTAGTTATTCATTAATTATTTTTTTAATTATTTTAAGCATATCATTTTTCCCTTTAGATTCATAAATAAGCCTGCCATTGTATTTAATATTTTTTCTATCTATTATTAGTGCTGTAGGGAAATACATAACCTCTAATTTTTTAGCTTCTTCATACTCCATTGATAAAACAGGAAAATCAAAGTTTAGACTGTCTATAAATTTTTTTGCATTAAAGTTATTTTCTTTGTCTCTTTTCCAGGGTATATTTACTGAATAGATTTCATACTTGTTTTTATTTTCATTATAAAATTTTTGAAATTTAGGAAAGTCTTTAATACATTGTGCACAAGCTGAATTCCAGAACTCTAAAATTACTAACTTACTATTACTTGTTTCTAGTAGATTTAGGTTGTCTTCATGAAACTTTAAGTTTTGGTTTAAAGTAACATTTATAAAATTTTGTCGATATGATATTTCAGATGAATATTTCGGAAAGTAATGATATCCTAAGGCAACTAAAATTACTGAAATTAATAATTTTAATAAAACATTTTTATTTGGCAGAAAATATCCGAAAATTCCCGCCAATAATACCGATATTCCGAGAGGAAACAATTTAGGACTCCAATTAAAGATAGGAAAGATTAAATAAATTATTATTCCAGGAATTGTTATTATCAAAATTTTAAAAAGCCTGACTTTTTTAGTGTCAGACTTTTTAAAAGATAATATTGGAATTAAAAAATATATACAAAATAAAACTCCAATAAATATTTTATGCGATACCTTACTTATAAACGCTGGTAATAAAGCTAAACATATAAATATAATAATAGATAAAACAATTGTTAAAAAATATTTTTTTCTTAAAATTTTCATCCATTTAAATTACTAGCAAGTTCCATTGCAACTTTCCATCCAAAACCAACCACAACCGCTCTCGTCTTCTTCCCAATAGCCATCGCTATTAATACTTCCAGGTGTTTGACATTGTGAGCTATCACAATCAACGAGCTCTACATCAACATCTACAAGTTCGGGAATACCAGAACCAACTGTTACTTTTTTTGTACATTTAAAAGTACCACCTTCATGACATTTACATCCGCTTGCTCTTTGTTGGGCAGAATTACTAAAATCTCTTTTATTACCTGAATTAGCTAAATAACGTATTTCTTTCATCGAAAAATGGACCAATGCTCTGTTAGACCAATCTGTTATAAATATTGTTTTAAAATATTCAGAATAATCATTTTTAAGGTAAACAGTACTGTTGAAATTTGATTTCAATTCTTCTATTAGACTTATTTGTTCTTTGTTTAAGTCACTATTTGCTATGAAGTCATTAATAAAGAACATTCTAAATGTGTATTTTTCTTTATGGTTTAGTAATCTAAATGCAATACGTTGAGAATTTTCGTCTAGATTTTTTAAATTTTCAATTTTTGCCAGATCAATTCTCAATGACTCTTCTTGAGACTCAATCTCATTAACTTCACAAGATTGAAAAATAAGTGCAAATACTCCAAATAATAATAGTAGTTTTTTCATAAAATTTAAGTTTAATTGGTTATGTAAACATGAAAAAAAAAAAATGAATTGTCGAAATTAATAAGCTGTTTTTTCGTTTTTAAAGGAAATTTACGGTTTTTCCGTAATTAAGTTTAAGTATTTTCTTACTTATGAGCTTAGAATATTTTCAGTGAAATATTTTCTTATAATAAGAGTTATTTTTACACGATGAAATTTACAATCTCTTTAATTTGTTTTATGCTGTCCTTTTGTGCTTTTGCACAAGAGACAACTTCTAATTATAGGGTGAAAAAAGTAGTGGTTAGAGATTCAGTTAAAATTGATACCGTAAGTATTAACTCTAGCTGGTTTTTTCTTCGGAAAACAAACCAACAATTAATTGACACATCTTATTACAAGGTAAACTTTGCTAATTCCATATTAACCTTCAAAAAACCGGTAGAGGTAGATTCCGTCGAAATATCTTATTTACGTTATCCTGATTTTTTAACTCGAAAATATGCACAACTCGACGAAAAGATAATTGTAGAAAACACAAATAACCTTCAAAGACTCTACAAACTTAACCAATCCAATCTTCAACGAGATTACGCGCCTTTTGGCGGGTTGAGTACATCTGGAAGTATTTCAAGAGGTGTGACGCTTGGAAATAATCAAAATTCAGTTTTAAATAGTGAATTAGATTTACAGATTTCTGGAAAACTAAGTGATAAGGTGTCTCTTAGGGCCTCCATACAAGATGCTAATATACCATTGCAAGAAAGCGGCTATTCACAACGATTAGATGAGTTTGATCAGGTCTTTATAGAGCTTTTTAGTGAAGATTGGAATATAAGAGCTGGTGATATAGATTTGACCAATACCAATAGTTATTTTGCCAACTTCACCAAGCGAGTACAAGGGCTTCAGGTGAGTGCGAATTTTGGAGACGACGACTCAAAAACCAATCTTTTTGCATCTGGAGCTTTGGCGAGAGGTCAATTTACAACGAGCCAATTTACTGCGCAAGAAGGTAATCAAGGACCTTATAAATTCACAGGACCCAATAATGAGTTGTTTGTTTTAATTGTGTCTGGTAGTGAAACCGTTTATGTCAATGGTCTCCCAATTGAACGTGGTGAAAATAAAGATTATATCATAGATTATAATGCCGGAGAGATTATATTCAATTCTACTTTCTCTATGACTTCGGAAATGAGAATCACTGTAGATTATCAGTTTAGCGAACGTAATTTCTCGCGATTTACCATTTTTGGAGGAGGTGCTTATGAATCTGAAAAATTAAAACTAGGCGTTTCGGTATATTCTGAAGCAGATGCTAAAAACCAACCTTTGCAGCAAAATCTTTCTGCAGAACAAGTTGAGATACTAGCGAACGCAGGAGATGATCAATCGCTAATGATGGCACCTTCCGATGTTTCCGAAGCATTTGATGATAATCGTATTTTATATAGAAAAGAGGTCATTAATGGGATTGAACGTTTTGTATTTTCAAATAATGAAGATGACAATTTATTTAGTGTGCGTTTTACCTTAGTTGATGCTAATCTTGGAAATTATGTATTAATAAATAGTAATGCAGTTGAAAATATTTATGAATATGTTGACCCTATAAATGGTGTTTTACAGGGAAGTTATGAACCGATTGTGCGCTTAATCGCTCCAGAAAAACTACAAGTCGCAGTTGTTAACGGCAGTTATAAACCAACAGAACAGACAGACGTGTTTTTTGAACTTGCGGGTAGTAAAAATGATGTAAATCTGTTTTCTAATATCGATGATGGCAATAATAATGGTTTTGCAGCAAAGCTTCGTGTCAACCAAAATATTATTAAAACAGATAGCCTCTGGAATCTTAATGCAAATATTGATGCAGATCTTATTAACAAAGATTTTACGACTATTCAGCGTTTATATAGAGCAGAGTTTAATCGCGATTGGAATTTAGAAGATCCACTTGGTAATCAGTCTTTATTGTCTTCTGGGTTAGAACTTATACATCCAAAAAAAGGTGTAGCGTCTTATCAATTTGAACACCTTAATTATTCTGAGAATTTTAATGGGAATAGACATAACGTATTTGCTAATCTTCAACTTAATCAGTTTCATATATTTTCTAATTCTAGTTTTTTAAGTAATAAAAGCAGTGTGTCAACTTCAACGTTTGTCCGCTCATTTAATAGAGTAACTTATAATTTTAAAACCCAATGGGTTGGAACTAGAATTGCTTTAGAAGACAATGAACAACGTGATAGAGAAAGTGATATATTGACAAATTTAAGCCAGCGTTTTAACTCTTATGAAGTATTTACAGGAATTGGAGATAGCACAGGCGTCTTTGTTGAGATTGGTTATAAACATCGCGTTAATGACAGTTTACGGGGTAATGAAGTAAAACGAGTCAATACCTCTAATACGTATTATTTGAAGTCGAAAATCATCCAGAATAAGAATACCAGTTTGGGTGTTTATACCAATTTCCGAAAACTAAAAAGTGAAGATGATACCGTCGAGGATGAAAATTCGTTGAATTCTAGATTGAATTTTAATCAGAAATTATGGAATAATCTTGTGCTTTTAAATACTGTTTTTGAAACTAATTCTGGAACCTTACCACAGCAAGATTTTACCTATGTAGGTGTGGAGCCTGGTCAAGGTGCCTATACTTGGATTGATTATAATGAAAATGGAATCCAAGAACTCAATGAGTTTGAACTTGCTCAATTCGCAGATCAAGGTGCGTTTATTAGAGTGTTATTGCCTAATCAGGTTTTTGTAAGAACACATCAAAATAGATTTAGTCAAACATTGACTATTAATCCACAACAGTGGTCTGTTTCCGAAGAAAAAGGAAAGAGATTTTGGTCTCATTTTTATAATCAAACGTCTTATTTGGTAGATAGAAAAAATAGGAGAGAAGGTGAGGAGTTTGACTTAAATCCTTTCTCTACCGATGACCTAAATCAACTGGCATTAAACAATAGTATTCGTAATGTACTGTTTTTTAACAGAGGGAAACAAAAGTATACCACATCTTATACCTATTTAGCAAATACCAATAGAACGACACTCTCTATCGGGTTTCAAGAAAATAAAATAGAAAGCCATCAATTGCAGTTTAATCATAAATTTTGGTCCAACTGGCTCATTAATTTGCAATCTAGTTTTGAGAATAATGAAAGTTTGAGTGAAAACTTTGTAACTCGAAATTTTAATCTCGATGAAGTAAGGTTTCAGCCTAAACTATCTTATATATTTAATGAGAATGCACGTTTTGATGTGTTTTATCAATATACTTCAAAGGACAATACGATTGGGAGTATGGAACAATTACTTCAGAATAATTATGGGTTGTCGTTCACTTATAATAATGCGAATAAGATTGCATTGACGGGAGAGGTGAATTTCTTTAAAAACGAATTTATAGGTAATGCCAATACACCTGTTGCCTATCAAATTTTAGAAGGCTTGCAGCCAGGAAATAATTTTACATGGAGTTTATTGGCTCAGAAGAAACTAACTAAGTTTTTAGATCTGAATTTAAATTATTTTGGAAGAAAAACCGAAACCAGTAAAACCATCCACACAGGAACAGTTCAGTTAAAGGCTTATTTTTAGTCTTTAATTACTTTTTTGGTGATTTTAGTGTTGTCTTGAAAAGTGATATTTACAAAATAAACTCCAGATTCATAACTTGAAAAATCTATTGATTCATTAGTGTCTTGGGCTTTAGAACTATAGATTTCTTGAGATAGTATATTTGAAATATTGTACATCAATATATCTTTCTTACAGGTAATAAATAAAGTATTAGTGACAGGGTTAGGATACATGTTTAATTTTGAGGTGTCTAACTCACTTATAGACAATGTGCTTGAGCCTTCAACAATATTTAATGTTTGGTTAATATCAATGTTATAAAATATATCTTCAATACCACTGGGCCAATTTATTTTAAGATAATCCACAAGATTTGAAGTGTGCAGGCCAAAAATCATTGTTTGAGAGTTTTGTGACATGTAACCTTCTCCATTATGACTTTGACGATATTGAAGGATATTATTGGCAGATAACTCGATTCTTGCACCAATACCGTCTTTATTACTTTGGGTGCCTTCAAGCTTAATTTTTAACCAGCTATTGTTTTCATCATTTAAATTTTCCCATAAATCAACAGTTTGATTATTACTGTTGGTAACTATGACATCACTAAGGCCATCATTGTTAAAATCACCAATAGCATTGCAATAACTTTGATTTTCATCATTTGCAAAACCAGCATTATTTGGTATTTGAAAAGAACCATCACTTAGTCTTTCGTACATAACAGATGTATTAATGGATGGTATGTTGTAGAGTGAACTACTAGCATATAAATCTAGATCTGAGTCATTATCGGCATCAAGAAAAACCGCTCCCCAAGTAAAGCCACCATGTTCACAACCGGTGTTTACAGCTTGATCAGTGAACGTTTCATCTCCATTGTTTACTAGTAAAACAGCATTTCCTCCATTGGTTACATAGATGTCAATCCATCCATCATTATTGTAATCACCTACTGTTGTTGACATTGCATTAATGCCTAAATTTGTTCCAGAAGAAAACCCAATTTCTGTAAATGTCCCATCTCCATTATTCTTATATAACTGATTTAGATTATTACCTTTATCATTTGATGTGTAGATATCTTGCCAGCCATCATTATTAATGTCTAGAAAGACAGAGCAAAATGTTAGATGTTTATCTGAATCTATACCAGCACTATTTGAAACGTCTACAAATGTACCATCGCCATTATTTTTATAGAGAAAATTAGGAGTACTGGTTTCTGTCGTAGCGTCTTTGCTACAAAGAAACACATCCAGAAAGCCATCATTATTGTAGTCTGCCCAGGATGCACCATTAGTAAAAATATTACCTAACGGAAACCCTGTTGTCGCGGTAATATCTTGTAAATTCAAACTACCAGTATTCTCAAAAAGTCTATTTCCATTGGTGTTACTTGTAACGAATAGATCTTTGTCACCATCATTATCAAAATCCACCCAGTTTATTTGTTTGGTTTGATAATTTATACTGGTAAGATTAAGGTCAATTTCTGTAAAATCACCATTATTGTTTTTAAAAAACTTAACTGATTGTCCATCGCCTGAGGCAAAAGTTAAATCGTCCCATCCGTCATTATCAAAGTCCACAAAAGACGGTCCGCTTCCCAAATAAGGTGTTCCTACAGAGTAATTTAGGCCAGTTGTAGTGGCCGTATTTTGATACATGATTTGGCTAAATGCAAAACAATTTAGAGTACAGATTAGAAGTGCCACCATATAATGCTTGCTCATGATTTTATATTTATCCACATATTATTTAAATGAGCAAAATACTAAAATTATGTTAAATGTATAAGTAATAATTTACGAATTAACAGTACAATGAGTTTTAAATCTTTGCAGATAAATAATTGTTGCCTATTAAACAAACTTATATTAAAATGAACGCAACCTTTTTTACTATAATTGTATCTTAAAACAGGAATAGTTCTTAGTGAAACTCTGCCACTAACTTTTCATCAATTTATTTATAAATAAAATTCTTTTATTGACCGATTCCATGTTTATTTTATGTTTGGAATTTGCTCACAAAAGCACTCTATAGTTCCTCATTAGGGGATAGTGAAATTAACGTAATTATAGTTTTACTTCTAATAGATTCTATATAAATTATTGAAACCATACACATAGGAACAGTAAACCATACCCACAGGAACAGTGCTGTTAAAGGCTTAATTCTAGTAATTTAAAGTTTAAATAACACGTAAAACGTTTTTTTTTATAACTTTACCAAATGCAAAAACTGTTTGCCATAGTATTTTCTTTCTTAGTGCTTTTTCAGAGTCTCAATATGAGCTTAGAAGATGTATCTAAGATGAGCGTCTTGCTAGAGCACGCAGAATATCACCAAGACACTTATGGTGATTCGTTTTTTGAGTTTCTTGTAGAGCACTATAGTACTGTTGGAGATAATAATAATAATCATAGAGAACATGAGAATTTACCTTTTAAACATCAAACTTGTGGTCATACTAGTGTCGCATTTACTTTTGAGACGATAACATTCGACTTTACATATGATGCATTTATAGAAATTCCTTTCAATTTTTTCTATAAGGAGTCTGTCTCTTTATTTGAAAAATCTAGCGTTTTTCAACCTCCAAGAGTCGCATAATTCTTTTTTCAAGCGTTTTTTAAAATCTGCAAGGCACCTTGTCTTTTGTGGGATTATTAATTCTTATTACATCGAATTATGTTAGAATCAATTATTAAATTTAGCTTAAATAATAAGCTGATTGTTTTCGTTTTTACATCCTTTATTGTTGGCTTTGGAATTTTTTCTTTAAGTCAAATTCCAATTGGTGCAGTTCCTGATATTACCAACAATCAAGTACAAGTCATTACTACATCTCGAAATTTATCAACTCAAGATGTGGAGCAATTTATTACTTATCCTGTCGAGCTAGAAATGGCTAATTTACCAGGAGTTGAAGAAATACGATCAGTTTCAAAATTTGGTTTATCAGTAGTGACCATCGTTTTTGATGACGATTTGGGTACTTATTTACCGAGACAGCTCATTGCCGAAAAAATAAAATCAGCTTCAGAACAAATTCCAAAAGGATTTGGAATTCCAGAAATGGGACCAATCACTACTGGTTTAGGTGAAATCTATCAGTATATTCTAGATGTGAAGCCTGGTTATGAAGATGTATATACTACTACAGATTTGCGTACTATCCAAGATTGGATTGTAAAACGTCAATTGTCAGGAATTCCAGGTGTCGTTGAAGTCAATACTTGGGGGGGATTTTTAAAGCAGTATGAAGTTGCTATTGATCCATCTAAATTAGTTTCAATGAACATTTCAATATCAGAAATATATGAAGCATTAGAAAAGAATAATAGTGTTGCAGGTGGTGGCTATATAGAAAAAAATGGCAAAGCTTTTTTTATTCGTGGAGAAGGTTTGGTAAACTCTTTAGAAGATATTGAGAATATTGTTGTAAGAAATGACGGTACACCAATTTTCATTAAAGATGTGGCAATTGTTGGCTTTGGTAGTGCAACTCGTTTTGGAGCAATCACAGGAAATGGCGAAGGCGAAAAAGTCTTAGGCCAAATTATGATGCTCAAAGACGGTAATTCTAAAGAAGTAATTGGTACTGTAAAAGAGCGCGTTGCCTCCATACAAAGCACATTGCCAGAAGGTGTTTATATTAATGGGTTTTTAGAACGCAGCGAGCTTATTGGTAAAACCACATTTACCGTTGCAGAAAATTTAATTTTAGGGTCTCTCATTGTCATTTTTGTGGTTGTACTTTTACTTGGGAATTGGCGCTCTGGGTTAATCGTTGCATCTGTTATTCCGTTAAGCTTATTATTTGCTATTATTCTAATGAATATTTTTGACGTAGATGCCAATTTGATGAGTTTAGGTGCCATTGACTTTGGAATCATTATCGATGGAGCAGTTATTATTGTGGAGTTTATTGCATTTCAAATCATGTCCAAATCTTCTCAAATAGCCAAAATTAATAAACATGAAAAACAATCAGAAATTGATCAAATCACACTAAAAAGTGCTTCAAAAATGATGAATTCCGCCATTTTTGGTCAATTAATCATCTTAATAGTATTTATTCCTATTCTTTCTTTGAGCGGTATTGAAGGTAAAATGTTTAGACCTATGGCGATGACATTTAGTTTTGCGTTGATTGGAGCAATGATACTTTGTTTAACTTATGTTCCTGTAGTTTCATCTTTGTTTTTAAAACCTAGTAAAGTATCGAGTAAAAATATTTCTTTAAGATTGATGAATTTTTTAAATAAGCATTATCAACCAATTATCCATTGGTCATTAAATCATAAAAAAACGGTTGTTTTGTTTTCTGTATTATTATTAGCAATGAGTGTTGGAGTTTTTACACGAATGGGTGGTGAATTTGTTCCTACACTTGATGAAGGTGATTTCGTAATACAGCCAATTTTGAAAACGGGAACCTCTCTAGCAAAAACGGTTGATATCACAACTCATATAGAGCAAATTTTATTGGATAATTTCCCTGAAGTGGATCAGGTTGTTTCTCGAATTGGAGCAGCAGAAGTGCCTACAGATCCAATGTCTATGGAAGAAAGTGATGTTATTATTAAGCTTAAACCTAAGAAGGAATGGACCTCTGCTCACAGTAAAGACGAGTTAGCAGATAAATTTAAAGAAGCGCTGGCTGTAATTCCAGAAATGGAAGTAGAATTTACGCAACCTATAGAAATGCGTTTTAATGAATTGATTACAGGTGTTAGGGCAGATGTAGCGATTAAGATTTTTGGTGAAGATTTAACTATTTTAGCTAATAAAGCTGATGAGATCAGGGATTTGATTCAGGGAGTAGAGGGTGCCGCAGATATTTCTGTAGAAAAAGTAGAAGGCTTACCACAAATGAGTATTACATATAATCGTAGTAAAATTGCACGATATGGGATGAATATTTCTGATTTAAACCGAATAATTTCTATGGGTTTTGCAGGAGAATCTGTTGGAAGTGTTTTTGAAGGTGAAAAACGTTTTGATTTGGTAATTCGTTTACAGGAGAAAAATCGAAAAAATTTAGAAAGTCTTCAAAATTTATATGTAGATACTCCATATGGAGATAAAATACCTCTAAATGAATTGGCAGAAATTAAATACACTACGGGTCCTGCTCAAATTTCTAGAGATGATACTAAACGACGAATTGTTGTTGGAATTAATGTAAGAAATCGAGATTTGCAGTCGGTAGTTAATGATGTACAACAAATTATAGCGGATCAGCTTGAGTTGCCTGTTGGGTATTCTATTACTTACGGTGGACAATTTGAGAATTTGCAAAGTGCTAAAGACCGGTTAATGGTGGCAGTTCCTGTGGCGTTAGTTCTCATATTTATATTACTCTATTTCGCATTTGGCTCAGTAAAAGAGGCTGTGATTGTTTATACAGCTATCCCTTTTGCAGCGGTTGGAGGCGTTCTATTATTATGGATTAGGGACTTGCCCTTTAGTATATCTGCTGGAGTTGGATTTATCGCACTTTTTGGAATTGCCGTTTTAAACGGAATCGTTCTCATCGAACATTTTAAAGAGCTTAAAGCACAGGGTTTCTCAAATATTGAGGAGCGAATTAAAAAGGGAACAAGCGAACGTTTGAGGCCTGTTTTGTTAACAGCATCTGCAGCAGCTTTAGGGTTTTTGCCTATGGCGATTTCGACAAATGCAGGTGCTGAAGTACAACGGCCATTGGCAACAGTGGTTATTGGTGGTTTGATTACTGCGACACTTTTAACTTTAATTGTTTTACCCGTATTATATGCTTGGTTGGAAAAGAAAAGCACTGTGAAAATCAATAAAACAGCAATAGTGACTATCGTTTTTTTAGTAATGACCTTTGGAGCAAATGCTCAAAATAATGCGTTGACAGTTGAAGAAACCTTATCATTAGCGATTGAAAACAATGGACAACTAAAAGCAGATATATTAAAAATAGAGGAGTCAAATGCATTAATTGGAAGTGCTTTTAGTTTTGATAAAACGAGTATTTATTATCAGTATGATGAAAACAATTTGGCCATAAATAATGCACCTCTCAATGTTTTTGGAGTGTCACAGGATTTTAAATTCCCGACTGTTTATTTTGCTGAAAAGAAACGTAATCAATCAAAAGTAGATTTGCAAGAAACGAAGTATCGCTTACAATTATTGACAGTTAAAAGGGATGTCTATTCAAATTACTATCAATTGAGTTACGCAAAAAATAAAGCTTTGGCTTATCACTACTTGGATAGCTTGTATAAGGATTTTGCTAAAAAAGCAGAAAGACGTTTTAAATTAGGAGAGACCAATTATTTGGAAATGATTACTGCGCGTTCTAAACAAAAACAATTAGAATCTTTATATAAACAATCGTTACAAAATGTGAATCAATCTATAGCGCGACTTAAAAAAGTGGTTCAGGTAAACTCTATAGAAATTAAAGACGTTGAACTTCAAAAATTAGAGCTTCAAAATTTGTCATTAGAAGAACATGAAGGCTTGACCTTTTTTGATGCGTCTCTAAATTACCAGCAAGCGCAAACTAAATTGGAGAAACAGAGTTTGCTTCCAGATTTAAGTGCGGCGTATTTTCAAGGGACAAACAATAATTTAAACCAAACCGTTATTGGATATCAGTTTGGATTAAAAATTCCTTTTTTGTTTGGTGGTCAACGCTCTAAAATCAAAGCATCAAAAATCACTGAAGATATTGTCTCAGAGCAGAAAATTGACTACGAGAAACAATTAAATGCTGAATATGAATTGCTAACAGCAAAACTTAGGCAACATGAAGAAAGTATTGACTATTATGAAACACAAGGCAAAATACTTTCTGAAGAAATAATAAAAACAGCAAATCGCACATTTAAGGAAGGTGAAATTGACTTTTTCCAATACATCCAGAGTTTAGAGACTGCTAAGGAAATTCAATTAAGTTACCTAGAGCAACTCAATCAATATAATCAAACAGTAATTACTATCAACTATTTAATTTTATAATGATGAAACATACATATATCTTATTATTTACAATGGTTTTATTCGCCTGCGGAAATTTTGAAAACAAAGAAGAAGTTAGTTTAGAAACTGAAGAGCATTCAGATAAAATCACTATTACTAAAGCTCAATTTGAAGGAGAAAAAATGGCTTTTGGTAGCCTTGAAGAAGTCAATTTTTACGATATAGTAAAAGTTAATGGTGTGATTGATGTACCACCACATAATAAATCTAGCGTGACTACATTTGTGGGTGGTTATATTACCAAAACCCCTTTATTGATTGGTGATAAAGTAAAGAAAGGACAACTTTTGGTGACACTTGAGAGCACTGAGTTTGTCGAATTACAACAGCAATATTTGGAGGTTGCAGAACAAATTAATTATTTGAAATCTGAGTTTAACCGACAAAAAACATTGTTTGATGAGCGAATTACTTCAGAAAAAAACTATTTAAAAGCCGAAAGTGCTTATAAAAGCAACTTAGCACATTATAATGGATTACGTAGAAAATTACAAATGATTAATATCGATCCAAAGCATGTAGAGCAAGGTCAAATCTCTTCTACTATTAATCTTTACGCCTCAATCGAGGGTTCTGTCGCTAAGGTAAATGTGAGTAATGGTACTTTTGTGTCGTCTAGCGATGTGATTTTGGAAATTGTAGATACAGACCACATACATTTAGAATTGTCGGTGTTTGAAAAGGATATCATGAAAATTAAAAAAGATCAGGAAATTTTATTTAAAATACCTGAAGCTTCCGAAGCTATTTATGAAGCTGAAGTACATTTAGTTGGCACTACTATTGACGAGCAAACAAGGCGTGTAAAAGTACATGGGCATCTGGATAATGATGAAGAGAATTTTATTGTTGGTATGTTCGTAGAAGCCGATATTATTATTGCTAATACAAAAGGAATGAGTTTACCAATCGATGCTATTATAGAGTTTGAAGGTAATGCCTACGCTTTGGTAATGGAAGAAAATCATGGTGATGAATTTTATTTAGAAAAAATAAAATTGGATGTTGGTAAACGAACAGAAACAACTATTGAAATTTTAAATTATGACGTCTTAAAAGGTAAGCAAATCATAATTAAAGGAACAGGTATGCTGCTTAACGGCGCAAAAGCAGGGCATAGCCATTAAGCTGTGGTATGATCACAAAATAAAGAAACCCCAAATTTTAATAATTTGGAGTTTCTTTATTTTACAAAAGGTTTAATTACTTTTTATTTCATTTTCTGTAACCAATGCTTAGCATCAACCTCTTTGTGGATGACCTCTTTTAAGTCTTCAATTTTAATACGTTGTTGTTCCATGGTGTCACGATGACGAATTGTAACCATATTATCTTCTAAAGTGTCATGATCTACCGTAATACAAAATGGTGTACCGTTAGCATCTTGGCGCCTATAACGTCTTCCAACGGCATCTTTTTCGTCATAATCTACATTAAAGTCCCATTTAAGATCCTCCATTATTTGTTTAGCAATTTCTGGAAGTCCGTCTTTTTTAACCAATGGCAAAATTGCAGCTTTAATAGGTGCTAATACAGCTGGTAATTTTAAAACAGTTCTAACGCTACCGTCTTCTAAAGTTTCATCCTCAAGAGCATTTGAGAATACGGCTAAGAACATACGATCTAAACCAATAGAGGTTTCTAGAACGTAAGGAGTATAGCTTGCATTATCTTCATGATCAAAATACTGTAATTTCTTGCCTGAGAATTCTTCATGCTGTTTTAAATCGAAATCTGTACGTGAGTGAATCCCTTCTAATTCTTTAAATCCGAACGGGAATTTAAATTCTATATCTGTTGCAGCATCTGCATAATGCGCTAATTTTTCATGATCGTGAAAACGGTAATTGTCTTGATCCATTCCTAAAGATAAGTGCCATTTCATTCTGTTTTCTTTCCAGTATTTAAACCATTCTTTTTGAGTACCTGGTTTGATGAAAAATTGCATCTCCATTTGTTCAAACTCACGCATTCTAAAGATAAATTGTCTTGCAACAATTTCATTCCTAAATGCTTTACCTGTTTGAGCGATTCCGAAGGGAATCTTCATACGTCCACTTTTTTGAACATTCAAGAAGTTAACAAAAATGCCTTGGGCTGTTTCAGGACGCAAGTATAAGTCCATTGCACTTTCTGCACTAGCACCTAATTTTGTCCCAAACATTAAGTTGAATTGCTTAACATCTGTCCAATTTCTAGAACCAGTCATTGGATCTGCAATTTCTAATTCTTCAATCAATGCTTTTACATCTGCCAAATCTTCCCTCTCTAAAGATTGACCTAAGCGTTTTAATATGGCATTGATTTTTTCTTGGTAACCAACAACTCTTCCGTTAGTACTAACAAATTCTTCTTTATTGAAAGTGTCTCCAAAGCGTTTTTCTGCTTTTTTAACTTCTTTATCTATTTTGCTTTCAATCTTAGCGCAGTAATCTTCAACTAAAACATCTGCACGATATCTTTTTTTAGAATCCTTATTGTCAATTAAAGGGTCACTAAAGGCATCAACGTGCCCAGAAGCCTTCCATGTCGTGGGATGCATAAAAATCGCAGTATCAACACCTACAATATTTTCATTCATTTGTACCATGGCTTTCCACCAATAGTCACGAATGTTTTTCTTGAGTTCTACGCCATTTTGTGCATAATCATATACTGCACTTAATCCGTCGTAGATTTCACTACTTTGAAATACGTAACCATACTCCTTTGCGTGAGAGATTACCTTTTTAAATTGATCTTCGTTTGCCATATTGCAAAAATAAAAAACCGCTCCAATTAATGGTGCGGTTTTTAAGAAATTATATAAGATTATTATAAACTAATACTTAATTTAAATTTACTTGTGTACTTCCTAGTTTTCTGTCCTTGTGAAAAATAGAGATATAATAATTTCCTTTTTCTAAAGGCTTTTCATTTATATCTGCATCTACATCGATACAAACTTCAACAACATTATTATTATAATTCACAATTTCTTTGGCGCTATAGATTAATGTGGACTCACCAAAACTAATAGAACCTTTGTCTGCAACTACGTTATTTTTAGGATTTACTATCTGTATATAAAAATCTTTCGCTCCTGCTTCCGTCAATGAGTTTTCAGCAAGAATAAAACAGACTTCTATCGTTTCTACTCGTTTTGCTTTAGAACTAAATCTTTTGTTACCAAAGAATGTTTCAAACCCTTTTGCTTTGAAAGAATTAGCAGTTAATAAAGCGCCTTTCTCTAACGTTTTGTTTAAGTTTTTGTTTTCTTGAACTAGGGTTGAATTTTCAAGTTGCTGCTTTATTAACTCGCTGTTTGCGAGTAGTTTCTCTCTTTCTAAATCTTTATTTACTTCGTTTAAAGAGTCTGCAGTCTTAAATAAAGTCTTATTTTTAAGTTTGAAGTTAAATAGTTGTTGTTTAAATTTTGAAAGTATAGAGAGGTCACTACGTAATATTCTAAGAGAGTCTAACGTTAATTTAGTTGCTCGTTTAGCGTCTTCCAGTTGGGTAGATATCAAATTATTGGAAATTGAAACGTCATCATAGCTAGCTATCATTTGAGATAATTCACTTTCAACAAGTTTCTTTTCTTGTTCTAAAAATTGCTGGTGCCTTGCAATGGATTTATAACTTGTAAAACTGTAAACAGTTAAAACTGCGACCGCAATAATTAAAGAACCAATAATTAATCTGTAGTTAAGTAATTGAGGGTTAACTATCATTATTAATTTTGTTATTTAATCATGCGAAACTAAAGAATATGTTATCAAAAATTAATTTTAATCGTTGAAATGATAAAAAACTTGTTAAACTTGTTCTTTCCTGAAGTTTGTAGAGCTTGTAGCAATCATTTGTCTGATAATGAACTACAAATTTGTACGAATTGCCGACATGATTTACCATTAACAAATTTTCATAGCGATCCTGAAAATGCTGTTCATAAGATGCTCTACGGAAGAGTGAAATTAGAACAAGCCACTGCTTTACTTCATTTTTCAAAAAAAGGAATTGTACAGCAACTCATGCATAATCTGAAATATAAAGGTCACGAAGAAGTTGGACAGCTTTTAGGTGAATGGTTAGGCGATGAATTAAAGTTGCTGGATGCTTATTCTAATATTGACGTAGTTATTCCGGTCCCTTTACATAAGCATAAACTTAGGTCTAGAGGCTTTAATCAAGTTGATAAATTTGGTATTGCGATTGCTGCAGCTTTAAATGCAGATTTTAATGATTCGGTATTAATAAAAACGACTAATACTAAAACACAAGTATTCAAAGATAGGCTGAAACGAAATTCTAGTGATCACAGCAATTTCAAAATTATAAACGGAACCACTTTAGAAAATAAACATATTCTCATTGTAGACGATATTATTACAACTGGTGCTACCATAGAAGATTGTGCCAATATCTTATTAGAAATCAATGATATTAGGCTAAGTTTGGCGACCATGTCAATCACAGATTAAAATCAATTTAATTTTGTAATAGGGCATTAAAAATTTGATTAATTTTTAGCTTAGATGAAATAAAAAGTCAAGGCATAGTTTTGTGTTTTACTGAAATGCGAGAGAAAAAGAAACAAATTATATGTGATATTACATATCTAAATAGGCGTAATACACTATAAAACGACGTTAATTGTTTTGATGATAAATAGGTTTATTGTTAATTTGTTGAAATTTGAAGCACGAATGCGCAAAAACGTTTTACAAAGTGTAGTCATACTTATAATCATTTCATTAGTGATAAGTTGTGCTAATAGAGGAACACCTTCTGGAGGTCCTAAAGATGAGGAAGCGCCATTAATAATCAAATCTTCTCCAGAGAATTTGACGACTAACTTTAAAGGCAAGGAGATAAAAATTTATTTTGATGAGTACGTTAAAATCAAAGACTTACAAAAGCAGCTCATTATTTCTCCACCTATGGATCCAGGGCCAACAGTTACACCTATGGGGACTGCGAGTAAATACATTACCATAACTATTAATGATACTTTAGATGATCATACAACGTACGCGTTTAATTTTGGGCGAAGTATTGTAGATAATAATGAAGAAAACCCTTATGATTATTTCAGGTATGTATTTTCTACAGGAGATTACATCGATTCTTTATCCGTAAAAGGTCGAATTTTAGATGCAGAAAACAGATCACCAGAAACATTTGTTTCTGTGATGTTATATGAAAAAGACTCTACCTTCACAGACTCTGTTGTATATAAGAAAAAGCCAAAATACATCACCAATACACTAGATAGTCTCACAACATTTAGTATTGACAATATTAAACCAGGAACCTATAAATTAGTGGCTTTAAAAGACGATAATGGGAACTTCACATTTCAGCAAGGCAAAGATAAAATAGGATTTTATGAAGGTTTCGTTACTGTACCAACCGATGAAAATTATACCATAAAGTTATTTAAAGAAGCGGTCAATTTTGATGTTAAAAGAGCACGTCAAGTTGCTGGTCAAAAAATAGCCTTTGGGTTTGAAGGGGATTATAAAACTATGGAAATTGAGTTGCTAGGGGACAAGCCAGAAGGATTTGTCACGAGAGTGACTAAAGATCCAAGCGCAGATACTTTGTACTACTGGTATAGACCAAAACTTGAATTGGATTCCACTCAATTTATTATAAGAAATAAGACCTTTATAGATACGCTTAAACATCGATTTAGAACTATTGATAAAGACACCTTGACCATAAAAATGTTGTCTTCTGGAACATTGGGTTTTAGTGATGACCTAAAAATATCTGGTACAATTCCTTTTGTGAAATTGAATGAGAAACAGATTAAAATTTTAGATAAAGATTCTCTAGATGTGCCTTTTGAGACCACTTATGATTCCTTAGACAATGTCTATAGTTTGCAATTTGAAAAGCAAGAATCGCAAAAGTATGCGATACAAGTATTGCCAGGAGCTTTGGAGGATTTCTTCGGAAATGTGAATGATACACTTAATTATAGCGCTAGAACAAAACTCTATTCTGATTACTCTAATATAAGAGTAACATTGAGAAATACGACCTATCCAGCGATTGTTCAGTTGATGACTGAAAAAGGAGAGGTCAAGTATGAGCAGTTTGCGAAAGTGGAGCGCTTATTTGATTTTAGAAACCTATCGCCAGGAAATTATTATTTACGGGTTATTTTTGATGTTAACGGAAATCAAAAATGGGATTCAGGAAATTACCTTGAGCAATTTCAAGCCGAGCGTATTAGTTACTATCCAGAACTTATTGATGCCAGAGCAAATTGGGATCCAGTTATTGAATTTATTTTAGAGTAAATAAATCCCTATCCTTCAAAAAGCCTAACTTCTCTCTGTACTTAGAGATATGCTTTTTTTTTAGCGTTATAATTTCAGTGGCTTCTTGTTCTGTAGGAATTGTATCCATACGTTTACCCAGGACATCATAAGCTCCAGAATTCCCAGAATACTCGTGCTTATTGCCATCTAGTCCAACTCGGTTAACACCTATGCAATACGTCATATTCTCAATAGCACGCGCTTTTAGTAAGGTGTCCCAAGCTGCAATTCTAATTTTGGGCCAATTAGCAACATAAAGCAACACGTCATAATCGTTTGTATTTCTAGACCAAACAGGGAAACGTAAATCATAGCAAACCAAAGGGCAAATTTTCCAGCCTAAATAACTAACTGTTATTAGGTTGGACCCAGCTTGGTAAGCCTTATGCTCACCTGCTAAAGTAAAGGTGTGTTTCTTATCGTAATAGTCGATTTTACCACTAGGAAAAATAAATAGTAGTCTGTTATAATAATGATCATTCTCTTCAATAACGATACTTCCCGTAATTGCAGATTTTTTAAGATTCGCTAATTTTTGCATCCATGATATGGTATCTCCAGTCATGGTTTCGGCAACTGTAGTTGGATTCATTGTAAAACCGGAAGTAAACATTTCTGGCAGCACAATTAAATCAATAGATTCTAGTATCGCGCTTATCTTGTTAGTGAAGTTGATTCTATTTTGCTCTGGATTTTCCCAGACGAGATTAGATTGTATTAAGGCAACTTTTAGTTCGCTTTTCATGAATAGTTCATTTACTCAATGAAATTACAAATTTCAGGATAACTAAGCCTTGTATTATTGTAAAAAGTCTATTTCAGTTTTAGTTCTTTAAATTGAAGTAGAGTTCTATTGATGATTAAACAGTATTCTATAATTGATGCTTAGTTTTTTTTGACTTTCTGAGCGTCTTTGTGCACTTATTTTTCTGCACTATTTTTTATTAATTAAAAGATCAGATTCTTATATAGAGTTAGTTTCTTCAATGCTTAAAGCTTAGAAAAAGAGTTAAATTTTATTCAAGATTTCTGCTGCAGCTTTTAATGTGTCGTCAGTTTTTGCAAAACAAAATCGCAAGACATTATCATCGCGTTGATGATCATTAAAAACAGATAAAGGGATAGAGGCAATTCCTTCTTCAATCGTAAGACGTTTTGCGAAATCCGTATCTTTTTCCGAAGTGATTTCAGAAAAATCTAACACCTGAAAATACGTTCCTTTTGATGGTGTGAATTTAAATCTTGAATTTTTAATAAGCTTTAAAAAGGTATCTCGCTTCTTTTGATAAAATTCAGATAAATCTAGATAATGATTGGGTTGAGTTAAATAATCTGTCAATCCTTTTTGAGTGGGATGATGCACAGAAAACACATTAAATTGATGTACGTTTCTAAACGCTTCCATAAGTGCTTTTGGTGCGCAACAATACCCTACTTTCCAGCCTGTATTATGAAATGTTTTCCCAAAGGAGGCTGTGATAAAACTGCGTTCTTTTAACTGCGGAAAAAGGCAAACACTTTGATGTTGCTCGCCGTCAAATATGATATGCTCATAAACTTCATCGCTTAGTACGATGATATCGGTATGGTTTGTTAACTCTTGGAGTTTTACTAGATCTGCTTTACTCATCACAGTTCCGCTAGGATTGTGAGGTGTATTAATAATAATCATTTTGGTATTATGATGAATAGATTGCTCAACAAGTTTCCAATCAATTTTATAGTATGGGGCTTCAAGTCCTATTGCAATTGGTTTTCCTCCATTTAATTCTATAGCTGGTTGATAACAATCATAAGCAGGTTTAAAAATGATGACTTCATCACCCAACTTTATAAAAGTTGAAATGATTGTGAAAATGGCCTGCGTTGCGCCCGCTGTGACTGTTATTTCAGTTTCAGGATTGTAAGAGGTGTCGTATAGCAACTCAAATTTTTTGGCAATAGCTTGGCGCAATTCTAAATTTCCTGCCATAGGAGCATATTGATTATACCCAGAATTCATGGCTTTAGAAACCGCATCAATGAGTTTTTGATCACTTTTAAAATTTGGGAACCCTTGTGATAAGTTGAGTGCATTGTGCTTGTTGGCCAATGCGCTCATGACTGAGAAAATCGATATTTCTACGTTAGTTAGTTTTGGTTTGAAATTCATGATTGAATATACTACAACTCATTTGAAATCATTCTGAAAATCATCTAAATGTTAATTTAAAATTAAATACTACTAATGAAAGGTTATTTCGTAAAGATATCTTAAACATAAGGTAAAATGATTTGCTTTTCCAAGCATTTATTTTACAATTAAATAATTAATCAAAATTTAGTACTATGAATAAACTTTATGTTTTAGTCTTATTTGCGTTTTTATCAACTCTTTTTATGTTTTCTCAAGAAGGCAATGTGAAAGGTACTGTAATAGACAAAGATGGTCTTTATGTTCCTTATGCTGTGGTTTCAATTCCAATTTTGAAAAAAGGGACAGTATCAGATGCAGATGGAAAATTTCTATTATTAAATATTCCTATTGGCAACCAAACTTTTAAAGTAGAGTACTTAGGTTACGCAGACAAGGATTTAGAAGTAGACGTGAAGGAGAACGAAACTTTAGAAATCAAAATTATGTTGGCATCACAATCTGAGCAATTAGATGGTGTAGTTATAACAGGTTTCAATGGTGGTCAATCAAAAGCGTTAAACACTCAAAAGAACAAACAAAATATTACCAATATCGTATCTACAGATCAGATAGGTAAATTTCCTGATGCTAATATTGGGGATGCTATGAAGCGTATTCCTGGAATTACAATGCAAGTAGATCAGGGTGAGGCCCGTAATATCATTGTGAGAGGCCTTTCTCCTCAATTAAATTCGGTAACTCTAAATGGTTCTAGAATTCCTTCTGCTGAAGGTGACAACAGGAATATTCAAATGGATTTAATTCCTGCCGATATGATTCAGTCTATAGAAGTGAATAAAGCGGTAACTCCTGACATGGATGGAGATGCACTTGGAGGTTCTATAAACTTAGTAACTCGAACTGCTCCAGAGGGATTTAGGTTATCAGCAACTGTGGGTTCAGGAGTAAGTTTTATAACTGATAAGAGAATATTAAATGGTTCATTTTTACTCGGTAATAGAAGTGAAAACGGAAAGTTTGGTTGGATGGTTTCAGCATCTGTATTAGATAATGATTTTGGTTCTGACAATATTGAAGCCGAATGGTCAGACGAATTTGAATATAATACTGGAGCAGTAGACGCAGAGGGAGATGCAATTTTAGAAGACGTTGATGTTAAGGCGTTCACCAATGTCTTTGAACAACGCAGTTATATTGTGCAGCGGATAAGACGCAGTTTTTCTGCAAATTTTGATTATAATTTTAATACTAATAATTCTGTCTTTTTAAAAACGATGTATAATTGGAGAGATGACCGCGAAAATCGTTATCGATTAGAGCAAGAAATTTTAGATGGTGAGGACATTGAAATTGGAGATTTTGATATCAATAGTAATGGTATACCTATACGTTTTCCTGTTGAAATAAAAAGACAGACTAAAGGTGGTATTAATAGCGATAGGAATAAAAATACAAGATTAGAAGACCAGCGCATGCAAAATTACAGTCTTGGCGGTAACCACCTAATTAGTAATCTGAAATTGGATTGGATGGTATCTTATGCAAAAGCCTCAGAAGAACGATTGAATGAAAGATATGCTGAGTTTGAATCAGAATACATTATTAATAATCGAATTACAGATTCTGAATTTCCACTTTTTACTCCAGTTGATAATAATGAAGCTAACGAATTATCTAATTTTGAATATGGAGAAATTACAGAAGAAAATCAATATACAAAAGAAGAAGATCTTAATATGTTTTTGAACTTTCAATTACCAGCAGATTTCTTTGACAAGGGAGATGGGTTTGTGAAATTTGGTTTAAGAGGTCGCTTTAAAAATAAAGTAAGAGATAATGATTTTTTTGAATTTGATTTAGAAGATACTTTTCCAACTATGTCAGACATAACAACAAGGGATTATTCAGATACTGATTATTTAGCAGGAAGTGAGTATCAAATTGGTTCTTTTGCCAGTGAGACTTGGCTTGGTGATTTAAACCTTGTTGATGGCGAATTAGTTTTTGATGAATTTCTAAGAGCTAATTTTGATGTTGAAGAAAATGTTTTCGCAGGTTATGCGATGGCAAATCAAAAAGTATCAGATAAATTAACTGTCTTAGCAGGTTTAAGAATTGAAAACACAAATATTACAGCAAAAGGGAATCAGATTGAAGACGAAGAAGACTTAGTTGGTTCAGTAACCGAGGAAAGCTCATACACTAATCTATTACCAAGTGTACATTTAAAGTATGATTTAAACCCAAAAACAGTATTACGTTTTGCTTGGACGAATACATTAGCTCGACCAAATTATGCAGATTTAATACCATCTGTAGATGTCGTTGGAAGTGATGAAGAAATATTTTTAGGTAATCCAGAATTAGACCCCACAACTTCAATGGCATTTGATCTTATGGGTGAATATTATTTTAATAGTGTTGGTATTTTATCTGGTGGTTTATTTTATAAAGATTTAGAAGACTTTATTTATACATCTCAATTTGAGGATGACGTTACAGGATTTGATATTTTTCAACCTCAAAACGGAGATGGAGCAACTATCTTTGGTGCAGAATTTGCATTTCAGAGACGGTTAGATTTTTTGTCTGGTTTTGGCAAAAATTTAAGTATTTATTTAAATTATACTTATTTAACTTCTAATGCAGATGGTGTAGCAAATGAGGATGGTGACGAGAGAACTGATTTAGACTTGCCAGGGACATCACCAAATATGTTTAATGCGTCTTTAGCTTATAATGATAAGAAATTTAATATTCGTTTATCTGCAAACTATTCTGACGCTTATATAGATGAAATTGGTGGAAGTGCATTTGAAGACCGTTATTACGATGAGCAGTTTTTAGTAGATTTTAATGTGAGTTTTGCTGTGAGCGTTAATCTAACTGTCTATGCAGATTTGAATAATGTTACAAATCAACCATTACGCTATTATCAAGGCGTAAGAAGCAGAACAATGCAGGCAGAATATTATGGAAGACGTTTAACCTTTGGATTAAAATATGATGTATTTAAAAGAAAGTAATTTAAGTTTTTTAGGTCTATTAATAGTTGTTTGTTTTAGCTCTTGTGTAAATAATCTCCCAGAAATAAGTGCTACACTAATCTCGGAACAAACACCAAACGATACCGACGATCCTGCAATTTGGATAAATAAATCTAATAGTGAAGAAAGTCTTGTTTTTGGTACAGACAAAGACGAAATAAACGGGGGTATATATGCTTTTAATTTAGATGGTGAAATTGTAAAATCTAAATCAATAACAGGTTTAAGCTATCCGAATAATGTAGATATTGCTTACGATTTTAGACTAAATGATTCTACAAAAACAGATATTTTAATATTTACTGAGCGCGAAAAAAACCAAATACGTTTATTTTCAATCCCAGATATGAAACCTTTAGATAATGGTGGGTTTTCTGTTTTTGAAGACGAAACAGATTTTCAAAATAGAAGACCAATGGGGATTGCGCTATATTCTCAACCGATTTCTAATGAGATTTTCGCAATAGTAAGTAGGAAAATTGGACCACTCAAAAACTATTTATATCAATATCAATTGGTTTCAGATAGTTTGGGTGTAAGAACTAAGCTTGTAAGAACGTTTGGTGATTTTAGTGGTAAAAAAGAGATTGAAGCTATTGCTGTAGATAATGAATTAGGGTTTGTATATTATTCTGATGAGATGCATTGCATACGAAAATACTATGCAGATCCAAGACAAGGAGATGAAGAATTGGGTTGTTTTGGATCTGAAAACTTCAAAAGAGATATTGAAGGGATTTCCATTGCGAAATACGAAAACGATACTGGGTTTTTAATTGTTTCAGATCAGCAAGCACATAGTTTTTCCATTTTTGATCGTAAAACAAATACATTTATAAAACAAATTAATTTAGGAACTACAGAAACTGATGGATGTGAAGTGACAACCGTCCCGCTTGGAAATATATTTTCAACTGGTTTGTTTGTTTCTATGAATGATGATAAAACATTTTATTTTCATGATTTGAATTTGTTAAACCTTAAGTCAGAATAATTATTTTAAGTCGTAATCGATCGAACCCTTTCTGTTAAAGAAAGGGTTTTTTGATACTATTTGATCATATAAAAAGTTGTATAAACATGGCCAATTCAACAAACTACAAAGGCACTTCTCAATATTTACTATTTAAAATTACTTAATGATATAGTACCGCGTTGTTATGGAGCCAAATTAGGTTTTAACGGTCATGTCAATACTCCAAATGAAGGTAAAATTACTTGTGGTTATTTTGTATCCACCACCTTGACGTTGTTTGGATTTAATCTCAATCGTTATAAAATGGTGCAACAAGCAGGGCTTATTGATGCCCAATGATGACAATCTAAATGTGAACTCAAAACCTTTAGAAACTTGTCTTTTTAAGCTTTAAAACCAAAAGAGACTGGTGGTTATAGTGATGACAAGGTTATTATTGAATTGACTGAAAGGATTGCATGCTTGTTTTCTAATATTTATGTTTTTACTGAAATACAAACTGATAAGAATCTAGATAAAAATCGGATATTCAATACGTGTTTGAGTGTAACTCAAAATTAAAATGTTAGTAAGTATTTTTTTATCTTTACATCTATAGTGTCTAGTCGTAAACATAGCAATATTAAATTTGTTTGTTTTCGTGCCCTTTTCATTTATTTTTAATCGCTTGATACTAATGCATCAACTCATAAAAAGTAAATGAAAATGACATCAAAAACAATTCAAATTATAAAAATAGTCTGTTTAGAACTAGACACTAAACTCAAAAAAACATCATATGCGCTTCTTAAAAATTATTTTCTTTTTTATTGCTTTTCAATTATATGCACAACAAGGCGGTATGTGGATTCCTTCGCTTTTAGAAGGCATGAATGAAACCGAAATGCAAAGCCTTGGTAGTAAATTAACTGCTCAAGATATTTATGATGTCAATAATTCGAGTCTTAAGGATGCTATCGGACATTTTAATGGTGGTTGTACAACAGAAATTATTTCTCCAAAAGGATTAATATTAACCAATCATCATTGTGGTTTTGGTCAAATTCAGTCGCACTCCTCTTTGGAAAATGATTATCTAAAAGATGGATTTTGGGCCATGTCCTTAGAAGAAGAATTACCAAACGAAGGGTTGTATGTTGAATTTATAGTGAGTATTCACGATGTTTCAGACCAAGTTTTAGCAGGTTTAGATGATTCAATGACCGAAACCGATAAGCAATCTCAAATTTCTAAAAATGGTAACGGCGTTTTAAAGGATTGGTCAAAAGAAGCCTGGCAAGATGTGAAGTTGAAATCTTTTTATAAAGGCAATCAATATTTTCTTTTTGTGACTGAGCGTTTTGAAGATATTCGTTTAGTGGGTGCGCCTCCAACAAGTATTGGGAAGTTTGGTAGTGATACAGATAACTGGGTGTTTCCTAGACATACAGGTGATTTTTCTTTATTCAGGATTTATGCAGATGCCAATAATCGTCCAGCGAAATACAGTGAAGACAATACACCATACAAGCCAAAACACTTTCTGCCTATTTCATTAGACGGTATCGAAGAAGGTGATTTTACCCTAGTTTTTGGTTTTCCAGGCACTACAGACGAATATTTACCAGCAGTGGCTATTAAGCATATTACTACAGAATATAATCCAACTAATATCGCCATTCGTGAAGCTGCATTGAAAGTAATAGACGCAAAAATGAAGACCAGTGATGCTGTGCGTATTAAGTATTCGTCCAAACAAGCGAGAATTGCAAATGCTTGGAAGAAATGGATTGGTGAAAATTTAGGAATCAAAAAAAGTAATGCCTTAGAAAAACGTCGTGAGTTTGAAGCGACTTTTACAAAAGCACTTAAAGAAAAGGGTATGGAAGATACCTACGCAAATATTCTACCAGAATTTGATCGCTTATATAAAGATTTTTCGGCTATAAATATTAAGCGCAGAAACTTTATTGAGGTCTTTTTTATTACTAATGAGCTCATGAATATGACCGTACGAGCTTATCAAATGGAAGCTATGATAGCAGAAATAGTAAAAAAGGATGCTATGAGTGACGTCGAAAAAGCCAAAGCCATAGCTAAAACTATTGAAGCTATGAGAAATCGCTTAAAAGGCATTCATAAAAATTACGACGTGACTGTAGATCAGGGTGTTTTTGAGGCTGTTATGCCATTTTATAACAAAGATGTTGATGCTAGTATTTATAAAAAATCTGCTTTTACAAATTTGGATAATGCCTTAAAATTATTGGACGGAAAGCCAAAAGAGGTCATCAAAAAATTAAACAAAGATGCCGCATACAGCTATGCTAAACCTATGATTGAAGAGTTTTATAGTGAGATTAACTCAGAGTTTCAACAAAAAAATGAACCAATCACAGCGTTGCAAACCACTTACATGACAGCGTTGATGAAGGTGTTGCCGAAGGAGCGCTATTTTCCTGATGCTAACAGCACACTTCGTGTAACGTATGGTCAAGTTCGTGGATACTCACCAAGAGATGCGGTGTATTATAATCCTGTAAGTTATTTAGATGGTGTTATAGAAAAATATGTACCGGGCGATTATGAATTTGATGTGCCTCAAAAATTAATCGCTTTATATGAGGCTAAAGATTATGGTCAATATGCTGATGCCAACGGAAAAGTACCAGTGTGCTTTTTAGGAACAAATCATACTACTGGAGGAAACTCCGGAAGTCCTGCGATAGATGCTGAAGGCAATTTAACGGGTTTAAATTTTGATCGCGTTTGGGAAGGTACCATGAGCGACATGAATTATGATCCTGAAATTTGCAGAAATATAATGGTTGATGTCCGTTATGTACTCTTTATTGTTGATAAATATGCTGGAGCAAAACATTTGATTGAGGAGATGAAGTTGGTACATCCTAAAAGGTAGACTTTAAATATTACTACAAAAAAGTCGCTCTGAATTTGGAGAGGCATTTTTCGTAAACTAATTTACTTAGTCATAATATCTTTAATAATCTTCACATGATGATTTGTATGCATTGACAAAAATTTATAAATTCTTGGTGTATTCACATTTCCGAATAAAGGATGTTTGAAATACGCATTCTTTTCTAAAGTGGCTATGGTATCAATATTAGCCTTAGCTAACTCAACTTGAGATATTAGATCCTCTTTTGAAATAACTTCAGGTGGTCTTACGTGTTTTGGTGCTTTTGCTTTACCTCTAGGAAAAAAACCAAGTGTGAAAAATAACTTGCCCAAAAAACTAAAATTATTTTTATAGGTCTTAGGGTCTGATGATTGTAATGCTAAACTCACATTATTTACCACTTTAAGACTGTGGTCTATATGCCAAGCGATATCACTTTTAGATATTTTGGAGTTAGAAACACTGTTATTTTTTATATGCTCTTCTAAGCTTGTAAGTGCAAGATGTAGTTTTTCTAAACTCATAATTATTATTTGCGTGAAGTTAATAACTTTTTGTACTAAAAAAAGAAAACCCAAATTCTCAATTGAGAATTTGGGTTTTAAAATTTATTATTGAGATTCTTCGCTTATGCTCTGAATGATAATTAGTATCTGTAATGGTCAGCCTTATAGGGTCCTTCAACAGTTACACCAATATAATCTGCTTGGTAATCTTTAAGTTCTGTTAACTCTACACCAATTTTCTCTAAGTGTAATTTAGCTACTTTTTCATCTAAATACTTAGGCAACATGTATACTTCGTTTTTGTAATTGCCACTGTTTTTCCAGAGCTCAATTTGAGCTAAAGTTTGATTAGTGAATGAATTACTCATTACAAAACTAGGGTGACCAGTTGCGCAACCTAAGTTTACCAAACGACCTTCAGCTAAAAGGATAATATCTTTTCCGTCGATCGTGTACTTATCTACTTGAGGCTTAATTGTGTCTTTAGTATGACCGTGGTTTTTGTTTAACCAACCTACTTGAATTTCGTTATCAAAGTGACCAATGTTAGCCACGATAACTTTGTCTTTCATTGCTTCAAAATGCTCAGCACGAACGATGTCTTTATTTCCTGTCGTTGTGATAACGATATCAGAATTTCCTACAACTGTTTCTAATTTTTTAACTTCAAAACCATCCATTGCCGCTTGTAAAGCACAAATTGGGTCAATTTCAGTAACCGTTACAATACTACCAGCTCCTTTGAAAGAAGCAGCAGTACCTTTACCAACATCACCATAACCACAAACAGTAACACGTTTTCCTGCAAGCATAGTATCTGTTGCACGACGAATCGCATCTACAGCACTTTCTTTACAACCGTATTTGTTATCAAATTTTGATTTAGTTACAGAATCATTTACGTTGATCGCTGGCATTGTTAATGTTCCATTTTTTACACGTTCGTATAAACGGTGAACACCAGTTGTTGTTTCTTCAGAAAGTCCTTTAATTCCAGGAGCTAATTCTGGGTATCTATCTAATACCATATTCGTTAAATCACCACCATCATCTAAAATCATGTTTAGTGGTTGACGATTTTCTCCAAAGAATAAGGTTTGTTCTATACACCAATCAAATTCTTCTTCTGTCATATCTTTCCAAGCATACACAGCAGTTCCAGCTTCTGCAATTGCCGCAGCAGCTTGATCTTGTGTAGAGAAAATGTTACAAGAACTCCAAGTTACATCTGCACCTAAAGCTTGTAATGTTTCAATTAAAACAGCGGTTTGAATCGTCATGTGAAGACATCCAGCAATACGAGCCCCTTTTAATGGTTGCTCATTTTTGTACTCTTCACGAAGACTCATTAGTCCTGGCATTTCAGCTTCAGCCAATTCAATTTCTTTTCTTCCCCAAGCAGCAAGAGACATATCTTTTACTTTGTTGGGCACGTAAGTCGTTGTTTTATTCATTTGTTTATTTTTTCTTTCTTAATTTTTAAAATGGTTTGCCTTTGGATTTAGAGTTTAAAATTGGTTAAATTCGCTTGTCTAAAAAAATCAATTCCCCTTAGGCGATGCAAAGATAATCATTAAGTTTCAGATAATTAAATGCCACTTTATAAAACTATCCAACCAAACTCACAAACTACTGTTAAAATCTGGAAGATTACAGAGTCTTTTGATGATTTGATGGCGCCTTTAGATTTGAAAGAAAACAGCTTAGAACGTGTGCTAGGAATGAAAAGTGAGTTACATCAACGTGGGTTTCTTAGCGTTCGACATGTACTCAGAGATTTTGGATATACAGACCAAGATTTATATTATAATGACCGTGGCAAACCACATTTAAAAGATGGAAAGCATATTTCTATTACCCATTCTTTTACCTTTTCGGGAGTTATTATTAGTGCTTCGGAAGTTGGTATCGACATAGAAAAGCAACGTCATAAAATTGCTATTATCGCAAGAAAATTCGTTTACTATGAGTTCAATTATCTATCTGAAACTGATGTAGATTATATTAAAAAGCTAACTGTTATTTGGGGAATTAAAGAATCACTTTATAAATTGTTTGCTACTCCAGGCATGTTGTTTCGAGAGCACTTTTTAGTGATTCCGTTTATGTTAAAAGATGGTGAAACGGTTGCGTGGATAGATTATCAAGACAAAAAATATAGATATAATACGCATTTTTTAGAATTTGAAGGATTCTCTTGTGCTTTTGTAATCACTTAAATGAAAGTAATTTATAAAAACATATTACGTTTAATTTCCGAAGAAAAGAAAGCATTAGCAGTTTTAATAGATCCAGATAAAATGCCTATTGAAAAGGTTTTTGGTTTTATTGAGAAAGTGAATCAATCTATAGCGACGCATATTTTTGTTGGTGGAAGTACTGTTGCTGATACTACTACAGCCATTTTAGTCGCTACAATAAAAACACATACTAAATTACCTGTCGTTTTATTTCCTGGTGATGTTTCACAAATTACTAATTATGCAGATGCTCTATTATTTTTGTCATTGATTTCTGGTGATAACCCTGAGTATCTTATTGGGAAACATGTAAGAGCAGTTTCAAAATTAAGAGACTCTAATTTAGAAGTGATTCCAACAGGGTACTTATTGATTGAAAATGGAAAACAAACTTCCGTAGAAAAAGTGACACAAACGAAACCTTTAGCGAGAGACAATGTTCAAGAAATAGTAGATACAGCGATAGCAGGTGAACTATTAGGAATGCAACTTATTTATCTCGAAGCAGGAAGTGGCGCTTTACAACCCGTACCAACAGAAATCATTAGTTTTGTAAAGCAAGCGCTTAGTATACCTTTGATTGTTGGAGGCGGAATTAGAACGAAGCAACAATTGAAAAACGCATACGATTTTGGTGCAGACCTTGTTGTTATAGGGACAGCTTTTGAAGATGATGAAGGTTTTTTTGACGAATTAAAAAAATAATAATGAACATATCAGTAGAATTAACATTAACACCATTGCATGATAATTACGAACCTGCAATAATTCAATTTATAAAGAAATTGCGAGCGTCTCATTTAAAAGTGCTGGAAAACCCTTTAAGCACTCAGGTTTATGGAGATTACGATGAGGTGATGAAAACCTTGACCATAGAAATTAAAGAGGCTTTTGAGTTGATAGAACGCGGTTTGTTACACATGAAAATAGTTAAATCTGATCGTTACGACTATGAGCCACATTTTTGAGTTCTTTTTTGGTCAATACGACGACTATACAGCAACAGATATTGTCCTAGAAATAACAGCAGTAATTTTTGGATTCCTTTCAGTTTGGTTTTCTAAGCAAAATAAAATTTGGGTATTTCCAACAGGTATGATTAGTACAGTAATATTTGTCTATTTACTCGTGAAATGGGAATTACTTGGTGATATGATGATCAATGCGTACTACTTTATAATGAGTGTTTATGGTTGGTACATTTGGACTAGAAAAGTAGACGATTCTCATGTGACTCCAATTTCTAGAATGACTCTAAAAGAGAAGCAAATAAGCATATGTATTTTTATTGCAACCTTATTTTTTGTTTATGCAGTGTATCAAATATGTGACAAATGGACCAGTTGGGTGGCGTATGTAGATACGATTACGACAGCTATATTTTTTGTTGGCATGTGGTTAATGGCTCGACGAAAATTAGAAAATTGGCTTTTTTGGATTATTGGCGATATAATTTCTGTTCCATTATATTTCTATAAAGGATTTACTTTTACTAGCTTTCAATATTTAGGATTTACATTTATTGCCATTTTTGGCTATTTAGCATGGAAGAAAAACTTAAACAAATCACAGACGCTAACCCAAACTGTATAAAAGTTGTTTTATATGGCCCAGAATCTACAGGGAAGTCAACTTTATCCAAAGCATTGGCAGATTGGTATGATACTGTTTATGTGGAAGAATATTCTCGCTTTTATGCCGAAGCTAAAGCACAAAATAATCTCCAGTTATCTAAAGAAGATGTCTTACCAATAGCTATCGGGCAAATAGCGGCAGAAAATAAGCAACTCAAAAACGCTAATAAACTTCTAATTTGTGATACAGACTTACTAGAAACAAAAGTGTATTCTGAGCATTACTACGGTGGATTTTGTCCAAAACTAGTAAAAAAATATGCGCATGAAAATACTTACGATTTGTATTTTTTAACTTATATTGACACGGTTTGGGAGGCAGACGGTATTCGTGATCAACCCAATAATAGAGAACAATTATTTAATCGTTTTGAACACGCGTTGATAGATTCTAATAAGCCTTATGCTTTGGTAAAAGGAAGTTTTGAAGAACGATTAAATATTTGCAAGACCCAGATTGAAAACCTATTAAAATAATTACATTGGATTTTTCTGAAAAAGACATACAACAAATAGAAAATAAAGGATTAACTCTCAAAGAGGTTGAGCAGCAAGTTAAACTTTTTGAAAATGGTTTGCCCTTCGCTAATTTAGTCTCTGAAGCTACAATAGATAACGGAATCGTAAGATTACCAAAGAATCAACTTGATAATTACATCTCAAAATTTGATGACAGAAAGAATAAGATATCCATCTTAAAATTTGTTCCAGCATCTGGTGCCGCAACGAGAATGTTTAAATTTTTATTCACCTTTTTGGATAACTACAATATTGACAAAGGAAGTATAAATTCTTATATAAATAAGACTAATAATAAAGACTTGTCTTTGTTTTTTATTGGTTTAGAGAAGTTTCCATTTTATCACATTGTTTTGGATAGTTTAAAGAAAACTTTTACAGATTTTGATAGCATGTCTATCAATGAGCAGGAGTTAAAGTTTGTGGAAATGATGCTTGATGGCGATAAATTAGATTTCGGAAATTCACCAAAAGGATTATTGCCTTTTCATAAGTATAAAAACCAAATGGTTTCTACCGCTTTTGAAGAGCATTTGTATGAATCTGCTTTGTATTCTTCTAGTGAGGAATCGGTTAAATTGCATTTTACAATTTCACAAAAACACAACCATAAGTTTGATGAGGAGTTTCGTAGAATTGAAAAAAATGTTCAAGAAAAATCGGGTTCTACATTTGATATCTCATTCTCTTATCAAAAAGAATCTACAGATACTATTGGGGTAACGCCTAAAAACAAACCGTTTAAAGAAGATGATGGTTCTTTGCACTTTAGACCTTCTGGTCACGGTGCGTTGATAGAAAACCTTAACGACTTGGATGCGGATATTATTTTTATTAAAAATATTGATAATGTTGTTACTTATAAATACAAAGAGGAAGTCGCTAAGTACAAAAAAGTATTAGCTGGGATTTTATTAGAGGTTCAAGATCAGGCATTCAGCTATCTTCATTTGCTTGAGACAGGCAAGCCTTCCGAAGAAAAACTTATTGAGATTGGAGAATTTTTAATGAACAGGATGACCGTCAAAATAAGTTCTGAGTTTGAAAAATACTCTTTAAAATATCAAATTGAATATTTAGCTGAAAAGTTAAACCGTCCCATTCGTGTCTGTGGAATGGTAAAAAACGAGGGAGAACCTGGTGGCGGACCATTTTGGATTAAGGATGAAAGCGGAAGTATCTCTCTACAAATAGTAGAATCTGCTCAAATTAATAAAAAGAGTAGACTTCAAAAAAATATTCTTAAAGATGCGACGCATTTTAACCCTGTAGATTTAGTTTGTGGTATCAAAAATCATAAAGGAGAAAAGTATGATCTTAAAAAATTCATAGATTATAAAGCGGCCTTTATTACTATGAAAACAAAGACAGGAAAAGATCTTAAAGCATTAGAGCTTCCTGGATTATGGAATGGTAGTATGGCAAACTGGAATACGATATTTGTTGAGGTACCCTTGATTACTTTTAATCCTGTAAAAACAGTCAACGATTTATTAAAAGCACCACATCAAATTAAATAACATGCTTGATGAGAAAGCCATATTAAGAGAATTGAGCTTTAAATTTATTAGAAGTTCTGGAGCAGGCGGTCAACATGTCAATAAAACGTCATCTAAAGTAGAGTTGACTTTTGATTTAGAGAACTCACAATTTTTATCGATTGATCAAAAGCAACTCATTAAAACCAATCTTAGAACAAGGCTCACAAAAGAAGATGTCTTAATCTTACAATGTGGAGAGAGTAGGAGTCAGCATAAAAATAAAGATATAATTATTAAACGTTTTTTAGATTTGATTAGTGAGGGTTTAATTGAAGAAAAAGATCGTATTCTAACTAAAATTCCAAGGGCAGTAGTTAGAAAACGACTAACTAATAAGCGTAAAACTTCGGAAAAAAAATCAAAGCGTAAGCCTCCAGAAATAGATTGATTAAAAAAAATAGTAATTCTTGATGTTCAAATGATAAATCTGTTTTACATTTGCAGCGTTCTCATTAAAGGGGTGCCTATTATCGGCTGAGATCATACCCATTGAACCTAGAACAGGTAATGCTGTTTAGGAAGTGAACGTTAATGAAATGTCCTGAGGACATTTTTTGTGAGTGTAAGAAATGCTTATCGCATTTCTCTAATCATTCATCTATTAACGCTCAAAATTTTACTAATTATTAACCATAAAGAATAATGACCTCTTTTTATTCGATTATAATTTATAGTCGTAATGAAAAACTATTTTCTTTTTTTAGCACTTTTAGTGTTAACGTCCAGTGCTTTTGCGCAAGACAATCAAACAAAACAGGATTCTACTAAAACAGAAAAGCTTGACGAAGTCTTAGTCAAAGCCGTTAGGGTAGAAGCTACATCGCCAATCACGCACACAAACGTGACCAAAAAAGAATTGGCAAAACGGAATTTAGGACAAGATATCCCTGTCTTATTAAACTTCTTACCTTCGGTTGTGACCACCACAGATGCTGGGGCAGGAGTAGGATACACAGGGATTCGTGTCCGTGGTATTAATGCTCAATCTACAAATGTAACCATCAACGGGATTCCCTATAACGATGCTGAATCGTTAGGGACATTTTGGGTAAACTTAGGGGATTTTGCATCATCTGTTGAGAGTTTGCAATTGCAACGCGGTGTTGGGACGTCCACTAATGGTGCTGGTGCTTTTGGTGCGAGTATCAATGTATTAACAGATGCGGTCTCAAAGGAGTCTAACGGAGAAATTTCTAATTCCTTCGGAAGTTTTAATACTAGAAAGCACACCGTTAAATTTAGTACAGGATTGTTAAATGATCATATTGAGATTGCTGGTCGTTTATCAAATATTTCCTCAGATGGTTATATTGATCGTGCAAGAACCGATTTAAAATCTTACTTCTTACAAGGGTCTTATATTGATGATAATACATTAATAAAAGCGATAACTTTTGGCGGGCAAGAAGTTACGTACCAAGCTTGGAACGGAATCGATGCAGATCAATTAGCTGAAGATAGAACTTTTAATCCTTCAGGTCAGTATACAGACGCAGATGGGAACACCCGTTTTTACGATAATGAGGTTGATAATTACAATCAAGATCATTACCAATTACACTGGAATCAACGTTATAATAACAGATGGTCTACCAATATTGGATTAAATTATACTTACGGAAGAGGATATTTTGAGCAATATAAAGAAGATGAAGATTTTGAAGATTATGATTTAGCACCAATCACTATTGGAGGAGAAACGGTTAATACTACCGATTTAATTAGACGTCGTTGGTTAGATAATGATTTCTATGTGCTTAATGCTAGTGCAAATTACAAAAATAGTGAGATTGATATGATCTTTGGTGGCTCGTATAGTTTCTATGATGGTGATCACTTTGGTGAAATAATCTGGTCTGAGTTTGCTAGCGCTAGCGAGATTAGAGATCGTTATTATGAAGGTAATGGTAAAAAGACGGACTTGAGTTTCTTTACAAAAGCGACGTATCGACTTAATGATAAAGTGAGTTTATATGGGGATTTACAATTTAGGGCAGTAGACTATAAAACGTCTGGGTTGACTTCAGATAGAGTGCCTTTTAATGTAGATGAAACTTTTAATTTCTTTAATCCAAAGGCAGGTATCACCTATACCGTAAACACAGATAATAACTTGTATTTCTCGTACGCAAGAGCCAATAGAGAACCAAACAGAAGCGATTTTGAAAATAATGCAACTGTAAAACCAGAGCAGCTTAATGACTTTGAATTGGGTTGGAGACATAACACTCAAAAATTCAGGCTGAATGTTAATGGCTATTACATGTTATATAATGAGCAATTAGTATTGACAGGTCAAATAGACAACACTGGAGATCCTATTAGATCAAATAATGGCGATAGTTACCGTTTAGGTCTAGAAGTAGATGCAGCTATTGCACTAACCGATAAATTTTCTCTACAGCCTAACTTCACGATTAGTTCTAATAAAAATATAGAGACATTTGAATCTGTAAACGGAGAACTTTTGAATTTGGGTCAAACAGATATTTCGTTTTCTCCAGAATTAGTAGCAGCCAATGCTTTCGTGTTTCAACCAAAAGCGGGATTTCAAATCTCGTTATTGAGCAAATTCGTGGGTGAGCAATTTATGGGAAATACTGAAAACTCAGATTCTAAATTAGCAAGTTATTTTATTAATGATATCAGTATTACGTATGAATGGAAACCAAAATCTGTTTTTGAAACAGTTGTATTTTCTGGATTATTTAATAATATCTTAAATGAAGAATTTGTATCTAATGGTTATTTTGGATCATTTGATTTTGAGGATAGTTCTAGTCTAACCGGAACAACGACAGGTTATTTTGCAGGCTTTTATCCGCAAGCGACGTCTAACTTTTTGTTGGGTGTGACATTATTATTTTAGTATTACTGGTTGGTCGTTAAGTCAGTTGCAGTAAAGATATGAATGTCTTATAAAAAATTATTGCTTGTGTAATTGAAATGAGATTAAAGTAATTAAGTACAGTGAAATAAATCAAAGATATTGTTTGCCACATGCCTCTAATATTATACTATTAATGATTTGAGTTAGAATCATTTTTAAATTAACAGCTTATTTATTTTAGTTTAATATTTCCGCAGTAAATAAAAAAACTCCCTCATCTTTCGATAGGGAGTTTTAATTTTGACTAAATCTGTTTTATGATATTTATTTCTAATTAGTTGATGATTACTTTCTTCGCGGCAACCTGATTTCCATTTTGACGAATTTCAATAAAATAAACACCTGCTTCAAATTTTGAGACATCCAGGTCAACACTTACTGAATCGGTAAGCAGATTTAATACCTTTTGTCCTATAATATTATAAAGTGAGACCTGTTCAATCTTGTTAGTCGATTTTAAATGTAATATAGATGTTGAGGGATTGGGATACATCTCGAAAGTATCTTTCTTAATAGTTTCTAGGGATAAAGTGTTGAGCTCGTATTCAATGACCAATTGAGCTGCAGCACTGCCATCAAACGATTCTGCCTCGCGTTCTCCTGTTCCAGTAAAGATAAAACTCATGGCGTTAAATGCATTCCAATCAGTTTGCGTGAGAACATCAGTAATTAATACCGAAATATTTGGTGTCTGTTGGTTTACATCTGCTTCTCCAACAGTTGTCCATTCTGGTATGTTCGACCATACTACTGAATTTGCTGCAGTAATTCGATTGGATAAATTGAAATCTGTATCGAGAAATTCGGTTGAGTTTCCAGATGCTTCCACAGCAATATTTAAATTGGTATCGTCTGTATTATCGTCATCCACTGTAAATTGAATATAAGCATTTATTATCAAGGCATCGCTTGGTAATTGAATACCTGTGAAACGTAGTCCTACTATTTGATTAGTTGTGCCAGACTCAAAAGTCAGTTCTAAATCACTACTACCTAAATCCATTTCACCAGTATTTATCGCTTCTTCGGCGTCATTATTACTGGCGTTAATACTGTAAGTAAGTGTGCCACTTTCTGGGACACCAGCGCAATTACAGTTCCCATCTTCAACATCCAGGTAGGTGTTTTCATTATTATCATCACATGCTGTTCCAAAATCTGGACATGGCGTAGCGTATTGATAGAACAATTTTAGAATTGGAGCTGCGCTACCATCTTTAGCTTCGGCAACACGTTTCCCGTTACCAGAAATAATAAATGTAATTGGGTTGCCAGATACCCAACCGTCCTGAGTAGTTACTTCGTTAATAATAGAAGTTACATAAGGTGTTCTTTGGTTTAATCCCGTTTCTCCAACAGTATCCCAAAGGGCGATTTCATCCCAAGCAGTGTTACTGGTCGTTAATATTCTTGAGGAAATATTTCCTGTTGCTTCGGAAAACGTCTCACTAGAAACTGCGAGCTCACCATTAATAATAAGATTTGTAGGATCTTCTTCGAAATCATCTTCATCAGTTTGAAACTGGATATAAGCGCGATATAAAATGGCTTCTTCGGGTAACTGAACGTTATCAAAACGAATCCCGACCAGTTGATCGACACCATCATAAATAAGCTCTAAGTCACTACTATTAATATCAATTTGACCGCTAGCAATAGACTCTTCGGCATCATCGCTATTGTTGGCTACAGGTATATCATCTTCTACTAAATCTAAAGTTGAAAGACCTATACAACCGCAAAATCCGTTTTGCTCATCATTCACGGTCATATCATCACCGTCATCGCAAGGTGTGCCAGCGATGGTGCAGTTATCATTTAAAGTGTAACTAATGATTAATTGGGGAGAAGCACTCGCATCTCCATTATAGGATTCAGCAGTTCTTTTGCCTTCACCATTAAAGAAAAATGTCATTGAGTTAAGGATTGACCAACTGTCTTGTTCAACAATTTCCTGAACAATCGTTTGTACGTTTGGTGTTTTTTGTGCTTCAGAATTGCTGCCAACTACACTCCACTCTGGGATGTTTGGCCAATTGACTACTGCGTTAGTGCGCGTTCGGTTTTCAATATCAAAGTTTGTTTCTGTAAACGTGATGCTATTGGCAGAAAGCTCTCCAGAAATTGAAATGTTTGTGGGTGTATCATTAGATTCATCTGTAGTAAATTGAATATAAGCTTCTGAAATAATGGCACCACTTGGGACTAAGATATTATTAAATCGAACACCTACGGTTTGATTATTTTGACCTGCGAAAGAATCAAAAACTAACTCTAGGTCAGAGCTATCAATGTACATTATGCCTCCAATTTCAGATTGTTCTGCATCGTCAGGACCTGAGTCTACTTCTGTTATTACCGTATCTGTTTCGAGAATACCAATACAATTACAATTACCGTCTTCTACATCTATTATTGTATTTGCGTCGCCATCATCACAAGCTGTCCCTGCATCATTACAAGGAAGTTGATAAAATAATCTAAGAATGGGTGCGTTGCCAGAATCTTGTGATTTCGCCATGCGTTGACCTTCACCAGAAATAATAAAACTTAATGCATTACCAGATATCCAATCGTCTTGCATAATAATTTCACTAATTACAGTATTGAGGTAAGGTGTGCGCTGAATTAGATCAGTTTCACCAGCACTTTCCCAAGAATCAACTTCACTCCAATTTACTGAATTCATTGTCAATATTCGTGATGAAATGTCATTAGTTGCTGATGAAAAAGTAGCACTACTTATTGCTAATTCTCCATGAATATTAAGATTTGTTTCTTGGTTATCATCGGGTGATGCACTTTCAAATTGTATATAAGCTCTATACAGCGTTGCGCCGCTTGGTATTTGGACATTATCAAAACGAATACCTACCAATTGTTCAGTATCATTTTGGATAAGATCTAAATTACTGCCGGTTACGTCAACATTTCCAGTAGAAACAGATTCTTCAGCATCATCGGAAGATATTGCTACAAGGAGTGTTTCTTCAATCAACTCGTTTTCAGGTAAACCTTCACAACTACAAAATCCATTTTCTTCGTCAATAAGAGTAGCTGCATTTGTATCATCGCAAGGGGTCCCAACGATTGGACAGTCATTATCAATTTCATTTGAAATGGTCACCACTGCTCCAGTTTCTGGAGAAAATACATCTAGATTTTCTGGTAATGTAAATGGATCGTCATTGTCAACTTCAGCGACGTCATCAGCATTATTGACTAAAATGGTTCTTAATTTAATAGTTTGAGCATCCACAAATATCAATTTAAACTGGTTGAAAGTCCCTGAGTTTCTAGTCCAACTTTTGTCATCATTATTAGATCTCAAAGGTGCTCCCCAACAACCTTCTCCAGTATAAACAGTTCCGTTCTGCTGGTCAATTTCAAATCCTTCATCATTACCAACTCCTGAAGATGGTCTTACAGGCCAAGTGGTTTTTGACATGTGAGAATCGCAGTCTACTACTAATTTCACCTGTTCATCATAAAATAATTGAGCCCAAGCGCCATATTGTGCATTGCCTTCAGATTTTGAAGCGGTATGTGGACGCATTGGTTTGTGATATTGTGCCATTTTCCAAGTCATGTTTGAAGAGGCAGTAAGGTCATCTTGTAGCCAAGTTAACTGATCACCTAATACTGAAATTTCAGAATTGAGTGTATAAGTTCTTATGAGATTATCTCCAAAAGTAACAGCGTAGTATGAGTTTTCATCTGGGGTGTCAAACAAGTTATAAACAACTACATTATTTTCATGGTTACCACGAGTGGGAACAATTGGAATCATTCTACCATCGCTAGAAGTAGTCAACTGCCAGTCATCGAACCAATCTCTCCATTCTGTATTGGTATCATCATCAGTCATGTCACCACCAAAAAATACAGCATGTGGTTTAAGTTTACTCACTAATTTGTTGGCATTTTGTCTCGGAGAGCGATTGTTTCTAGAGTCTCCACCTGCCACAAACGACAATCTACTAGTATCGTCTGGTGTCGTCTTGAACCAGAACCGTTGGCTTATACCTTCGTCATCAGCAATCACAAAGTAATAATTGGTATTGGGCTGTAATCCTGTTAAACGAGCAAAGCGGTTGTCCATATTTCTGTAATTGATAGAACGATCTTCAATTTTAGAAAAAGTATATAACGAGATGTCAGTACCATGGTCTACCGAATCATAATAGACAATGGGATTATTACCTGAAATTTGATTCCAACCTATCGTAATTTTAGTGGCAGGATCATCAACAATAATGAGGCGGTATTTGTCATTATTGGCAAAACTGATAAAAACACATAGCAAGGCTATAATTGTGAACTGTAATTTAGTTGTCATTGAGTACTAATTTTTTGGTTAATGTTTGAGTTTTTGGTAGGAGTAAGTAAACGATTAAAGGGATGAGACCGTGTGGCAAGCGATACACAACCAAGTAGGTATAATTGTGAATTGAGGGCCAAAAGAAATGGGCATTAAATCCAGAGGCTAATCTTGCAAAAGCGGTAAGGAAACCCCAAGTTATGGCATACCCAACTGCATATTTGGCTACTTTAGGAAAGAATATCAATACAGATATTAGGAGGTCTAAAAAACCTACTATATATAAAAATAGTATAGACTGCGTTTCTGTTAATCCTATGATTTTTATGGTCATATCTATAAAGTGGCCTGGGACGTAAATTAAACCCATGGCAAAGAGTCCATGGGGTACAAACGTTAATACAATACTTATTTTAAGCCACAACATTAATGCTCTTGAATTGACCTTACTCAAGTCTGGATTAAGGTAGAGTATTAGAGGAACGATAATTTGAATACTAAGCTCAAAAAATTGTAGAATATCGTAGTTTTTGTCCTTCACCATGCAAATACCTAGGAAGACTAAAAAGAATATACTTGTACCTAAAATAACTTTTTTGAAGCGAATCCATTTTATATTCTGCCAGAAGAGACTTAGACATCCAGAAATTAAAAATAACACACTACAGCCTTTTGTAAATTTTTCAATCCACATATTAGTAGTTTGGCTTGAGGCATAGTCATACCAGGTATAATTAAAGATACCTTCAACAATTGGTGATAATAAACTTTCATCCCAGAAAATGGCTCGAAATGGCGCTCCAAAAAAATAAAATTGGTAAGCTCTGGCTATGAATACTAAAAAAGCACACAGCATTAAAAGTTTTGAAGGAAATTGTTTTAACATTTTGACATTTATCTGTCACAAATATCATTTTTAAAAATAGAGAATGTGTTAACTGAAGTTTACGAGTTTATTAACTTTAAAGGGCTAGAATATTTATTAAAATTTACATTATATGTTTGAAAAACAATAGGAATCTATCTAATTGTAGCCTGCTATAAATTGACTAAAACCGTTCTAAAACTTTTAAATAATTAAATTTAAATTGCAAATTTTACAGGATATTTTTAGTCCTTAATTAATACGTTATCGGTTGTTAGCCAATTGAAGGTGTTTTGCATGTTTTCATTAGTAAATTGTTAATTTAATAATTAATATTTTTGAATAAAATAAAAAAACGCCCAAATCGCAAGATTTCGCCGTCTCTTATAGGTTACATTTCTGAAGAAACTCTAATTGTTTACTATAATATTTGAACCCGAAACGGTGACGCGGTATTCTTTAAGTCCGCATGGTAATTGTACTCCAAGCGCTTGACCAGTAAATAAATTGTATTTATTTTCATCTGCGCAACTACACGTCACTTCTACACCATCACGTTGTAAAAATGAGCATTCATTCTGCACATGATTAGGGTCTGCAGCATCCCAAGCTCTGTAAGTGTCATTTCCAACATTAGTCACATAAATACCTGCATTACCTTGATTGGCAATATAAACGGTATTACTCGTGAACATTAGTTGACTGTATTCTGGTAAGTTTAAATTGAGACTAGCATTTACCCCAAGGTTAATTAAAAAATTACAGTTATTAATTCTATCGTCGTCTCCGCAGTTTATTAGGAGAAAAAACGAAAAAATGAATGCTATTTTTTTCATAAATATAAGTTTTAGGTGGTCAATGACAAATGGAATAATCTAATTCCCCATTATCGGCTGCAATTTACAATATTTTAAATCCAAATTGTATACTAAAACGTCGTTATGAAATTGAAATTTGTAATTAAAGATGAGTTTTTAGAACTCTAAGCACGACCCAGTCATGGTTAAATTTTAACTAGTAATAAAATGATGTATTTTGAAATACAGTTTTTAACTGTGATAGACTTTCTTACACATAATTTGGCCTAGAGTTGAATTAAATATTTTGTATATTTGTATTGAATCTCGTGACAGCGGGATTTTTTCATTAGTCCCGAACTCGTTTCAGGATATTTTGGGTGCAGCTGTCACTGATGTTGTTTAACATTAAACGAATGAATTATGAGTAAAGCATCTTATTATACTCCAGAAGGATTAAAAAAATTAAGAGACGAACTTAAAAGATTAAAAGATATAGAGCGTCCAAGTGCTTCTCAAGCTATTGCTGAGGCTAGAGATAAAGGTGATTTAAGTGAAAACGCAGAATACGATGCAGCTAAGGAAGCTCAAGGTATGCTAGAAATGAAAATAGCTAAGCTAGAAGATACTTTGGCAGGTGCGCGTGTGATTGATGAGTCTCAAATGGACACATCAAAAGCTTTAGTATTGTCTACAGTGAAAATCAAAAATCAAACCAATGGTATGGAAATGATATATACTTTGGTTGCAGATGGTGAAGCCGATTTAGCATCTAATAAATTATCTGTTAATTCTCCTATCGGAAAAGGGCTTTTAGGAAAGTCTGTTGGTGAAGTTGCAGAAGTTCAAGTGCCAAATGGTATTATGAAATTTGATATTTTAGAGATTTCAAGATAAAGTTTCTTGCTTTCTGAAATGAGCTGTTCTAAGACCATCGAATCTTCTAAAAGATAGTTGTCAAACTAAAAATTATAAACAAAAGATTCCTCAGAAAAAAGGAATCTTTTTATATTTAGGGCAACTTGACAGGTTGAGCGCGATCAAAATACTTAGAGTCTTGAACTAGAGGTCCTTTTAACGGTATTCAGGTTAACATAAATCAATAAAACCATGGCATCATCTATTTTTACTAAAATTATTTCAGGCGAAATTCCTTGCTATAGAGTAGCAGAAACCGAAGATTATTTAGCTTTTTTGGATATTAATCCCAATGCTAAAGGTCATACGCTATGTATTCCTAAGAAAGAAGTTGATAAGCTTTTTGAATTAGAGGGAACGTCATATCATGGCTTAATGGAATTTTCAAGGCAAGTGGCTCTGGCCATTGAGAAAGCGGTGTCTTGTAAACGTGTTGGGATGACTGTTATTGGTTTAGAGGTGCCACATGCTCACGTGCATTTAATCCCGTTGAATTCTATGGAAGACGCTCGTTTTATCAATAAAATACAATTAGAGAAAGCCGAGTTTGAAGCTATTGCTGATAGGATTACTTCGTTTTTGTGATTAGAGTTTTAAAACTCCAATCACAAATAACAGCATGATAATGAGGATAACCGCATTGACAACTATTAATATCCAAGACAATTTTTTTAGTTTTAGAGATTTTAGTCTTGGTTGTATGGCGCGTCTTTGATAAGCAACTACTCGCTCAATTTCATTAGTCCATCTGGCTGGGTAAATATCGGTATTACAAGTGTTACAGTGCATTTCATTTATCCGCTCTTCTGTTATGGCTTTATAAAAGTCGTTTTCTACAAGGCGCTGTTTAAAGGTGAGTTCTAAACCTTTGTTAGAATAACATTCTGGACAGTTATTGTTGAGCTGTACTTCTTTTAATGTGAAATAGTTTTGCTTTTTCATGACTTGTAACTACGGTATTAATTTCAATGAAATTTGCATGGTTGTTCCTTTTCCAATTTCAGAATTAAGTACTTTTATTTTTCCGTTATGATAGTCTTCTATAATTCGTTTTGCCAAAGATAACCCTAATCCCCAACCTCTTTTCTTTGTTGTGTAACCTGGCTGAAATACCGAATTATAACTTTGTTTAGAAATCCCTTTTCCGGTATCTTCAACAGTGATTTTTACGTACTTGTCGTCATTGGTGATTACTAATTTTAAAGCGCCTCTTCCTTTCATGGCATCAATGGCATTTTTTACTAAATTTTCAATGGTCCAACTAAATAATTGATCATTGAGGTTGACGTATAATTTTTCTTGAGGAGCACTGATTTCAAAATCAATTAATTTTGAAGATCTTGATTTTAAATAGTCGTAAGATTCAATGGTTTCTTTTACAATATCACAACGTTTTAAGGTTGGCAATGAACCAATTTTGCTAAAACGATCTGTAATGATTTGTAGTCTTGTGATGTCTTTTTCTATTTCAACCAGATAGTCTGGGTTGACGTTTTCGCCTCTCAATATCTCTGTCCAACCCACTAATGAAGATAAAGGTGTTCCAATTTGATGGGCTGTTTCTTTAGCCATACCTGTCCAGAGTTTATTTTGGTCTGCAGTTTTGGTGCTTTTATAAAAGAAATAGGCTACTGCTGCAAACAGTAATATAATTAGAAGTAAGGCTAAAGGATAGTATTTAAGTTTGTTGAGAAGAGATGAATTCCCATAGTAGATTGTCTGATTCGTGTTTTCTATTTTAATTGGTTTGTTTTCTTTACCATATTGGGATATCAGTAACTTGATATTTTCATCTACGTACTTAGATTCTTTAATAGCATGTATAGAATCCACTTCAGTTTTAGTTATAATATTCCTAAAAGTACTAGCTGTTGAGTCGCCATTCATAAGAATCATTGGCGTTGTATTGTTGTTGTCAAGTATTTTCCAAGCCAAGTCCAAATCAGCTAAGATATCATCACTATTATTAATTTCAGATTCTTCAATAGCCTTAAAAATATCTCTTTGAGCAAAAGATGTGATTTCCATTTTACTGCGTTCTTCTGCTTTAAAATTTTGAAAAAATACATATGTATTCCAAAGAATAAGAGATATAATTATAAAAGAAGCCACGATAATAATCCATCGTGTCATATTGCGATTTATGGTAAATGCCATTAACTTATAATTTGATTTTAAATATAAACGTTTTATGTTAATAATATTGTCTTGATAGAGGGTGAATTCATTTTTATAGCGTAAACAATATGGTTACATTTGCATTTCAATATCTTGAAACGCTACTATTTAACTATAAATTAAACAAATGGCATCATTTAATCCAAAAGACATCTCTACAGGCAAATTGCATAGTTACTTATTAAGTGCTGTGGCTCCGAGACCTATTGCTTTTGCGAGTACTATGGATGCTGAGGGGAATCCTAACTTATCGCCTTATAGCTTTTTTAATGTATTTAGTGCGAATCCGCCAATACTCATTTTTTCACCGGCAAGACGTGTTAGGGATAATACCATAAAACATACTTTAGAGAATGTTATGGTAACTAAAGAAGTTGTTATAAATGTTGTAAATTACGATATTGTACAGCAAATGTCATTAAGTAGCACAGATTATGCTAAAGGGGTTAATGAATTTGATAAATCAGGGTTAACCATGTTAGAGTCTGATTTGGTAAAACCTTTTAGGGTTGCAGAATCTCCAGTACAGTTTGAATGTAAGGTCAATGACATTATCCATTTAGGAACCGAAGGAGGTGCAGGAAATTTAATAATTTGTGAAGTAGTCAAGCTTCATATCGCTGATGATGTTTTAGATGACGAAGAAGTCATTGTGCAAGAGAAATTAGATCTTGTAGCAAGAGCAGGTGGTAGTTATTATAGCAGAGCTAAAAATAGCTTTTTTGAAATACCAAAGCCATTGTCTACATTAGGTATTGGTGTTGACGCGATGCCTGATCTAGTTAAGAATAGTATGGTTTTAACAGGTAATGATTTAGGACTATTAGGTAACGTAGAGGCTTTGCCAAATCAAGGTGAAATAGAAGAATTTATAAATACTGTGAGTGAGCGTTATCCTAATATCAAGAACAAGTCTCATCATGAAAAACATAAAATTGCCAGAAACTATTTGAGTTATGGTGATGTCGATAGTGCATGGAAATTGCTACTATCATAAATAATAATAGTCAAAAATTAAATTTAAGGAATACAACAATGGAAGTACAAGGAAAAGTCAAAATGATCGGAGAAACTCAAACGTTTGGAAGTAATGGGTTTAGAAAGAGAGAACTGGTAGTAACCACAGAGGAACAGTATCCACAACATATCTTAGTTGAATTTGTTCAAGACAAAACAGATTTATTGAACAGCTACAAAGTTGGTCAACCAGTGAAAGTAAATATCAATTTAAGAGGTAGAGAATGGGTCAATCCACAAGGAGAGACTAAATATTTTAATTCTGTACAAGGATGGAGAATCGAAGCTGCACAGCCAGAAGGGGATAATGCACCTCCTGTTGCACCGACAGAAGCTTTTGAACCAGCAACAAATTTAAACGAAGAAGATCACGACGATTTACCGTTTTAATCTTCGCTAAGTAAGTTAGCGCTTAATTTAACGTTTACATTAGTATTGGAAGCCTCGTTGAAATCAATGAGGTTTTTTTTATGCAATAATGCTATTAAAATAGATGTTTACTTAGTAGAGGTTATAATCAATTTTGTTAATTCTGGGTAAGTAAACCGTTTTGGGTGGGGAATTAAAAAAGCCCCAAATTTCTTCGGGACTTAGTACTGTGGTTTTAGGTTTGATCTTTATAAACAAACTCAAAAAAAAGCAATGTTGAACTAAATTTAATCCACAAAGATCATATCAAATATGGCAAAAAAAGAAAACTTCTCAAAGGATATCCATAAATTTAACATAAGAACTAAATTAGGCGACTTTTGTCAAGCATGCATCTTCTAAATCATACTATAGAATTTCCACCAATTTCCCAAGCGTCTAAAGAGGGTATATTGGCTATTGGAGGTGACCTGTGCCCTGAGCGTTTGATGCTCGCATACAAAAGTGGAATCTTCCCATGGTTTGACAAGGAAGAGCCTCTAATCTGGTGGTCTCCAGATCCTCGATTTGTTCTGTTTCCGGAGCAATTAAAAGTGTCTAAAAGTATGAAGCAAGTACTTAGAAATAGTGATTTTGAAATTACAATAAATAAAGATTTTGAGTCTGTCATTAATGAGTGTTCAAGAATAAAACGAGATGGTCAAGCGGGTACTTGGATTACTAAAAGTATGACAGAAGCTTACATTAAGTTACATGAATTAGGCTATGCAAAATCTGTTGAGGTTTGGTTAGATCACCAACTTGTTGGAGGTTTGTATGGTATTGATGTTAACAACGGTGTGTTTTGTGGTGAAAGCATGTTTAGCCTTGTAAGTAATGCTAGTAAAGTAGGTTTTATCACGTTTATTCAAAATTCAAATTACAAGCTTATTGATTGTCAGGTATATACCAGTCATCTCGAGAGCCTAGGCGCGCAAGATATATCTAGAGAAGAGTTCTTGGAATATTTGATTTAAATTCTTAATTCTACAGAGGTATTAAAAAATAAGCTCTCACTCGTTTCAATATTCAATGCTTCAAGGCGAAGTTCTAAACCAAATTCTAATCTTAATTTTTCTGATAATTGAATACCAATTGAAGGTGATAAACGATAGCCGATTTCTGGTTTTCTTGAAGAGGAACTCGTTAGTAAAGCTTCATTATAAATCACAAAATACATTTCATCTACGTCTAGTTTTAAACCCTGTAAAGGAATATCTAGAGCTAACCTGTATCTAAATCTAAACGCAGTAAAATCATCATAAAAGCGTTGTTCGCTTCTAAAGCGATGACCAAAGCGTAACGTCTTCAATATAGATCTTCTATTAAACTGTTGTGTGAGTCTAATTTCATTACTAGAGTGTTCAAAAAGATTACGGTTTCTATACATTAAACCCAGTGCTATACTCTGTTTTAAATCTAATTTTAAGGTAGAAAAATGACTCAATTGAACTTGTCGCATCCGGTATATTATTTCGTCATTATTATAAGTGAATGCACGAGAACTTACAGCAAAATTAGTACTGTAATTTTTGGTAAATTCATGGCTTAAAGCGAATTCATGCTCGTGAAGAATTGTGGTCTTATCTTGGGCTTGGCTCCCAAAAGTTGTAAACAACAAGAGTACAACCAGTAGTCTAGTACATGATATATTCATAGCTGTCTGGCTGAAGGTGTCGAGCGTTTAAAAAACGCCCATTTGAATCAAAAGTCATTTCTTTTAGTTGCCATTCTTTATCTGATTTTATGGCAATAATTATTTCGTAATTTGAGTTTATAGAGCAGCTGCTTCTTAGTATAGCGTTTAAAAAATCTACTTCTAAAATTTTACTACTATAGAGGTATTGCTCTTGTATTTTTATAATACTATACTTAGATGCTTGTGTTTCTAAAAATAAATATAAAGCCTCTTTTACTGTTTTTTCTAGCTCTTTTTCTTTGATTGTTTTCTCAATATCCTCTAAAACACCATCACTATTGAACTCAACACTAAACCAATATTTTTTAAATTTAAATTTACTTTCATAGCTTAATTTTTTTTCATCAGTTTCTTGATAGTGACGAATACGTTTTGCGTTTTTGGGTATATTTAGTAAGACGATTTGGGTGTTCTTAGGATATTGATCCATGGAGATTCTAAACTCTTTTTCGTTTTTGTTTTGTGCTATAACACCTGAAAAAGAAAGCAGAGCAATTAAGACGATTAGAACATTAAACTTCATCATATCTAAAACAATTAACGTCATGATCATTCACCATTCCTGTAGCCTGCATGTACGCGTAAATTACAGTAGAACCTACAAATTTAAACCCTCGTTTTTTTAAATCCTTACTTAACATATCACTCAAAGGGGTGTTGGCAGGAGCATCTTTGTGATTTTTAAATTCATTTTTAATTGGCGTTCCGTCAACAAAACTCCAAACGTATTTTGAAAACGAATCAAACTCGTTTTGAATTTTTATAAAAGCTTGCGCATTTGTGGTGGTGGCATTGACTTTTAGCTTATTTCTTATAATGCCTACGTTTAGGAGTAGGCTGTCTATTTTTTTCTGATTGTAAGTTGCTATTTTTTTATAGTTAAAATTATCAAATGCTTCTCTAAAGTTGTCACGCTTTTTTAAAACTGTAATCCAGCTTAGACCTGCTTGAAAGGTTTCTAAAATAAGATATTCAAATAGTGTATCATCATCTTTAACTGGAACACCCCATTCTTCATCGTGATAGGCTTCATAAAGTGGATTGCCTTTACACCAACCACATCTGTGTTTTTCCATATGAATACAAGCTTAGATAAACTGATTTTTAAAAATAGTAAGTTTTTAGTTAATATCTCGTCTTAGTTATAACAAATCAATTTGGGTAATGAGATTATGATTGAAATTATTTATCACTATCGCAGTTTAGCTTAAATTGTAAATCTAAATAAGATGAATACATTGGAGAACAGATCAATTAAAGACATAATTACAGAAAGTTTAAAGCACGCAATTTCATATCAAGATTATCGCAATTTGGTAAAACAGTTAGTGGTGGAAGAATCAACTACTGGAGACGAAAAAACCGAAGCTCTAGCAAATTATACCATGCTTAACGACAGGAGAATGAAGCGTTGGGATAAGACGCTTAAAATTTCCGAAGGCATAAAAGAAAGGGTTGCTGATTTCTCTGGAAATGTAACGTGGTTGGTCATTACAGAAAGTTGGTGTGGAGATGCTGCTCACGTGATTCCAGTACTAAATAAAATAGCAGAGCTATCTCAAAATATTGACTTAAAATTGGTGATTAGAGACGAAAATGAAGACTTGATGGACCAGTTTTTAACTAATGGTGGGCGAGCGATTGCAAAGGTAATAATGATTGACAATGCAACAGGAAACGTGCTTAATACCTATGGGCCAAGGCCAACTTTAGCTACAAAACTAGTTAATGACTATAAAGAGGAACATGGTGTATTAACACCAGAATTTAAAGAAGATTTACAAGTTTGGTACAATACAAATAAAGGTCAAAACGCAATGAGTGATCTTTTAGAAATGCTGAGTGGATTGTAGTTTTTTAGCGTTAAAAACCTCTATTTACTTTTAAAATAGTAAGTAATAGAGCCTATCTGACTCTTGCGATTTGCATCAGTAAAAATAGCATTTTGAGCATATTCTAGAGCGGTATCTATTAAACATTGGTTATCGCTAGACGAGGATGAATTGATATAAGGGCCAGTAACTTGACCTTGCGCATTCACCGTAATATTAACTACAATTTTGCCGCCAGTTTCGCATAAATAAACTGGGGGAGGCAACCTTCTTTTCTCCCGGTTTTTCAAGGAAAATGATACGCTACTATTAGAGTTGCTATGTGTTTTTCTATCAGGTTCTTTGGCTGTATGCATGGCTAAGATATCGTTAGTTTTATTGAAGCGTTCTCGTTCTTTGTCATTAAGGGCATATTGTTTTGAACTTTGAGAAGATGAGGCAGAGGTCAACACGTCTTCAGGATTTTGAGAACTGTCTTCAAGGGCATCGTCTTCTTGTGTTTGCTCTTCATGAGTTGGTGCGTTACTCATGGATTTAAAATTACGCATCATTTCCTTAAACGCTTCATCTTCATTAGAGGCTTCATTAGTGTTAGCCTGTTTCATTGCTTCAAGCGCTTTAAGTTCTTCTTGTAAGACTTTTAATTCTTCTTCGGTTATTGGTTCAATTTCATAGAAGCTTTCAGTAATCAATTCTGATTTTTGCGTTAGACTGAAATTAAACATACCAAGAACTATAGTCCCTGTAATTAAGGACGTAAAGAGGAGTGCTTTATGTTTTTCAACAAAGTTCAAGTAGACTAAATTAAATTGATATTATATATACGGTTAAAATAAGAAAAAAGATTAAAACAACATAAACTCCAAGAAAACGGCGAAGCTAGACAACTTTTCTTCCTGTCTAAAACCAAAGCGTTTTCTGCTAAAGTCAAAACCTATAAGCCATGAATTTTTAAAATCATCATCATAAGCACGATAACCAATTCCTGCTTTATACATATTGCCATTTTCAAATGCTTTTCCCAAATCAATTAACTTACCATAACCCCCTCTAATAAATACTTGATCATCAAAATCAAAGATGTTATAAGTGAAATCTAAATAGACAGGTAAGAAGTTTAAGCTTTGATCGAGATAATGACCGTATTCAATGTTTAAACCAATACTTGACCTTATATCAAATTGATAGCCTAGCGTATTATTGAAGAAAATTCCGTTGAGATTAATAAACGATTCGTCATTATCATTTCCAATGGTATAGTCCTCATTGTTTGTCAATGTCGCAGATAAAGATGCTTTATAAAAAAGTCCGCTAGTTTTTTGATCGTCTTGTGCGTGTAGTATTGTAAAAAAAAATAATAGAAGAAGTGTAGAGATTTGCTTCACGATAGTATCAGTTTAGACCACAATGATTATCAATAATTATTCCGAAGAAAGAGATCCTATAAAATCTTCGGGAGAAATTGCGTTTTTAACATCATAGGCTCCAATTTTGGTGCGTCGAAGAACAGAGAGATGTGCTCCAGAGTTTAAGGCTTTTCCGAAATCATGAGCCAATGAACGTATATAAGTTCCTTTACTACAAATCACGCGAAACTCAATATATAACCCGTCTATTTTGGTGATTTCAAATGTTGATATACTTACTTTTCTAGAGGCGATTTCTACAGCCTCGCCAGCTCTTGCATACTCATATAAACGCTTTCCATCTTTTTTTAATGCCGAAAATACTGGTGGATATTGATCAATCTCTCCAGTAAATTGTTTGGTAGTATTGTGAATGAGTTCTTCAGAAATATGCTCGGTTGGAAACGTTTGGTCTATTTCAGATTCTAAATCGTAAGAAGGTGTTGTACTGCCTAAAACAAAAGTACCTATATATTCTTTATCCTGTCCTTGAAATGTATTGATTTGTTTTGTCATTTTCCCTGTACAAATAATCAATAGACCTGTCGCTAAGGGATCGAGAGTTCCTGCATGACCAACTTTAATTTTTTTAATATTGAAGGCTTGTCTAATTTCCCATCGCAGTTTATTAACGGCCTGAAAAGAGGTCCAAGTTAATGGTTTGTCAATGAGTAAAACTTGACCAGATTGGAAGTCTTCAGCAGTCATAAATTTTATTTATTTGTTAAGGTAAATATAATGGCAGTGAGACCAACAACGACACAGTAAACAGCAAAATAGGAGAGTTTACTCTTTTTTACCAAAGCAATCATCCAAGTACAAGCAAATAGTCCTGCAATAAATGCTGCAATAAAACCAGCACCTAAATTAGTAAAGTTGGAACTATCATAAGTTATGTCTCCGCTTAAAATGTCTTTGGCGATCTTTCCGAAGATAAGAGGCACCACCATTAAAAAAGAAAAACGAGCGGCTTTAGTTTTGTCATTACCCAATAAAACAGAGGTAGAAATTGTTGCTCCAGAGCGTGAAATTCCAGGAAGCAAAGCAATGGCTTGAGATATTCCAATGATTAAAGCATTTGAGAAACTTACTTTTTTCTTGGTATTTTTTGCTCTATCTGCTAAAAATAATAAAGCAGCAGTAACAATAAGCATACAGCCTACAAGTAGAATATTACCTCCAAATAATTGCTCAAGCTGTTCCTCAAAAAAGAGCCCAACAATGACAGCGGGAATCATAGATAATGCAATTTTAGAAACAAATTGTAAATCCTCGTTCCATTCAAATCTTAGAACCCCTTTTATAATATTTAAGATGTCTTTTCTAAATATAACAATAGTACTTAATGCAGTAGCAAAGTGCAAAACAACAGTGAATAATAAGCTTTCTTTTGGCAGAGATTCGTCACCTAGAATAGCTTTTCCTAATTCTAAATGACCACTAGACGATACTGGTAAAAATTCAGTTAGGCCTTGTATAATTCCTAATATTATTGAATCGATAATATCCATGAGGCAAATATCTACATACAAATATCAAATTCCAAATTAGTAATTGGAAACTGAATTATTTCTAATGTCTGGGATTTATAATTTGGATTTTTTCTCTTTATCAGGATTCAACAAAATAGCATAGACTTGGATACCAAACCCTAGTAATACAAGCGTTGGAGCTAACCTGATACGTGTCCAATGGAATATGGAAGGGTCAAAAACATTAGGGTCATCGCTTCCGCCTCCAGACATTATAATAAAACCTATTACAATAGATGCTAAACCAATGAGCATGAATTTATAGTTCTTTTTTCCAAAGATAAACTCGCCTTTAGATGTATCTTTACGTTTCTGTTCTCCCATAGTATGATATTAATCCTCTGTTGCGTCTGCATTAGAGGAAAACTCTGTAAAAATTATCTCATCGTCTATTGCCAATTGCGCAATATGCTCAGAGGTACCATAAAATAAATCTGGTAGGTGCAAAGTAACAGTTTTATTTAAAACTTTCGCGTTAAGAGAATCTAAATTTAATCTGTTTTCTAAACCACGATTGATGTAATAACGGTCTGCACTATTATCATGAAACACAATGTCAAATGATGGTCCTTTAGTTATTTCGATAATCCTAGCAGTTACGATACTGCAGTCTTCAGGTTGTGGGTTCCTAATAATACAGGAGTGAAGCGATAAAGAAACTATAAAAATAATAGTTGTCGCTAGACCAAAATAAAGATTTCGTTTATTCATTTGGTGGGTATTGGTTGATTTCAATACAACGCAATATAAATTAAAGTATTGTGTAGTTTTTCGTTTTAGACAGACCTTCTGAAAAAACAATAGTATTCAACATACTTTCTAGTTTAGCTTTTTGTGTTTCTGTAGTATAAGACAAAATTATAGAAAGGCTAAAACCTTTGCTTATTGTAGTGTAGTATTGCTGTTTAATATCTAGGCCTAAATAATCTAAGGTCACATTCATCATGTCAAAACTGTATTTTCCAATTATGAATTCTTCATCGATCATATCAAACTCATAACTTACAGTGGTTAGGCTGAGCGCTTTTTGAACTTCCTGAAGATATGTTCGACCACGTTTTACATGTGGATACATTTTTGTGTTTTCGGCAACTATAGATAAGGACGGATTGTAAGCAAACAGATCGTCAGGGCCATATTTAAAAAGGGTAAACAGATAGGCATTATTAATTTCAGAGGCTTCCAAAGCTCTTTTATAAGAGTCACTTTCAATAAGCTCTTTGCCAACTTTTGCGATCTCTTTCATCTCCTCTTGTGATTTTACATACCAAGAATCGTCAAATGGCACATGCATTTTAAAATAGTGATTAGAGTATACAGCATTCTCTGTAGACCCAAAATCAAAATTTTCTGGCATCTGCTGTTTTTTTTTACAACCAAAAAATGAAACGACAACCAGAAATAATAAGAGCTTTTTCAAAAGACAAAAGACAAAAGAATTAATAATATAATTGATCGGTTTTTAAATTTAAGAAACGTTGCGTAGCAATAAAGGTGCTAATCCATGTGATGAATATACCAAGGAAAAATATACCTACAAATAAACCGCCAATTAATAGGGGTTGCTGCAGTAATTCTAGTTCTGGAAATGTTCTGTCGAGATAATATAAAACAACGCCCATTCCTAATAAAGCTACGATAGCACCTATAACTCCCAACTGAACACTTTTTAGTACAAATGGTTTTCTAATAAAGCGTTTGGTCGCGCCAACCATTTGCATTGTTTTGATGATAAAGCGTTTAGAATACACAGCTAATCGTATTGAGCTATTGATCAATAAAACGGCAATTAACGTAAAAAGCGCACTAAGAACTAACACCCAAAATGTGATTTTTTTGACATTATTGTTCATCATTTCAACTAAGTCGTTATCGTATTTGATATCCTCAATAAATGCTTTGTTAGATAATTCGGATGTGATGTTATCTAAAGTTTCATTGGTCACATAATCTGCTTTAAGATAAATATCAATGGAGTTTTGTAATGGGTTTGTGCCCAAAAACTCCATAAAATCTTCACCAATATCAGACTTTACAATTTGAGCAGCTTCCTCCTTTGAAACGTAGGTTGCTTCTTTGGTGTAATCTGCCATGGCTAAACTTTTTTGAAGCTGATTTACTTCAACCTTCTTCGCAGTATCGTTTAAATAAATAGTGACAACGACCTGTTCTCTAAAATGGTCGGCTAGTTTTTTAGCATTCAGCACTAATAAACCTAAACAGCCCAATAAAAACAATACTAGACCAATACTGATTACCACAGAAAAGTAAGAAGAAATTAACTTTCGTTTTTGATATTGATCAAAAGATGACGCCATAAAATTTAAGATTAATGCTGTAAAAATATAAAAGAATTCGTTTGTTTAATGATAACAACGCTTAAACTTTTAATTGTGTTGTAATACCTTTAAATTTACGGTCTAAATTTGCAATCAAACCATGAACTACCATTTTAATGATATTGAAGCCAAGTGGCAAAAATATTGGGCAGAAAACCAAACATTTAAAGCTTCTAATACAAGCGATAAACCCAAATATTATGTGTTAGATATGTTTCCTTATCCTAGTGGTGCTGGATTGCACGTTGGTCATCCGTTAGGTTACATTGCAAGTGATATTTATGCGAGATATAAACGTCACAAAGGGTTTAATGTATTGCATCCTCAAGGGTATGATAGTTTTGGTTTACCTGCAGAGCAGTATGCAATTCAAACAGGTCAACACCCAGCAATTACAACAGATACCAATATAAAAACTTACCGTAGACAATTAGATCAAATCGGTTTCTCATTTGATTGGAGCAGAGAAGTACGCACGAGTAGTCCAGAGTATTATAAATGGACCCAGTGGATTTTCATTCAGCTTTTTGAATCTTGGTATAATAAAGATAACAACCAAGCAGAGTCTATCAATACATTAATTTCAGGGTTTTCTTTGGAAGGTAACGCCAACATAAATGCAGATTGTGATGATGATATCACTGTTTTTTCTTCGGAAGAATGGAGTGCTTTGTCTTCGGAACAACAACAAGATATCCTATTAAAATATAGATTAACCTATTTAGCAGAAACGGAAGTCAACTGGTGTCCTGCATTAGGAACCGTTCTAGCAAATGATGAAATCGTCAATGGCGTTTCAGAACGTGGAGGCCATTCTGTGATGCGTAAAAAAATGACGCAATGGAGTATGCGAATTTCTGCTTATGCAGAGCGTTTACTTCAAGGGTTAGAAACCATTGATTGGACAGACTCGCTAAAGGAAAGTCAGCGTAACTGGATTGGGAAATCTGTTGGAGCTTCTGTAACTTTTAATGTGAACAATCACAATGAGGTCATCGAGGTGTTCACAACACGCCCTGATACAATTTACGGAGTCTCATTCATGACCTTAGCACCAGAGCACGATTTAGTATCAAAAATCACAACTGCAGATCAAAAAGCAGAAGTAGATGACTATATTCAAGCTACAGCAAAACGCAGTGAGCGTGATCGTATGGCAGATGTTAAGACCATTTCGGGAGCATTTACAGGGGCTTATGCAGAGCATCCATTTACTAAAAAGCTTATTCCAATCTGGATTGGTGATTATGTATTGTCGGGTTACGGTACAGGAGCAGTTATGTCTGTACCATGTGGTGATCAACGTGACTATGATTTTGCAAATCATTTCAATATTTCTATTCCTAACATATTTGAAAGTGTAGATATTTCCGAAGAAGCATATGGATCTAAAGACAATGTGAAAATTACCAATAGTGATTTTCTAGATGGATTAAATTATAAAAAAGCGAGTAAAACCGCTATTTATGAATTGGAAAAATTAGGTCAAGGTGAAGGTAAAACAAACTATAGATTACGTGATGCTGTATTTTCTAGACAACGGTATTGGGGAGAACCATTTCCAGTGTATTATGTGAATGGAAAGCCACAAATGATAGCTAAAGAACACTTGCCAATTCGTTTACCAGCGGTTGAAAAATACCTCCCAACCGAAGAAGGTGAGCCACCTTTAGGTCGCGCAGACGTTTGGGCTTGGTGTACGGAAAGTCATACGGTTGTAAGCAATGACCAAATAAATAATACAACAGTACACGCTCTAGAACTAAACACCATGCCAGGTTGGGCAGGAAGTTCTTGGTATTTCTTTAGATATATGGAAGATGCGATTCGTGATGAGACCTTTGCAAGTGAAGACGCATTGGACTATTGGGAGAATGTTGATTTATATATTGGAGGAAGCGAGCATGCCACAGGGCATTTACTCTACTCACGTTTTTGGGTAAAGTTCATGAAAGATCGCGGGTTTGTAAATGTGGAGGAGCCCTTTAAGAAGTTGATTAACCAAGGGATGATCTTGGGAACTAGTGCTTTTATTTACCGAAAAGATGGAACAAATAAGTACATCTCAAAAGGATTAATTGCAAATGAAAATATTTATCCTATTCATGTAAAAGTCAAATATATAAACGCATCAGACGAATTAGATATCGCAGGGTTAAAAAAGGATACTGAGTTTGGAGAAGATTATGTAGATGCTGAATTCGTTTTAGAAGATGGTGTTTATAAAGTCGGTCGCGAAGTTGAGAAAATGTCCAAATCTAAATTCAATGTCGTCAATCCAGATGCGATTTGCGAACAGTATGGTGCAGATAGCTTACGTCTCTATGAAATGTTCTTAGGACCTTTAGAGCAGGCCAAACCTTGGAATACTGCTGGCATTACAGGAGTTCATGGTTTTCTTAAAAAATTATGGAAACTCTATATCGATGATAATGGTTTAAAAGTCAATGATGCAGAGCCTTCAAAAGAGGCGTTAAAGACCTTACACAAAACTATCAAAAAAGTAGAAGATGATATTGAGAACTTTTCATTTAATACATCGGTGTCTACATTTATGATTGCATCCAATGAACTCACAGCTCAAAAATGTACGAGTAAAGCTATTCTAGAACCTTTCTTGGTTTTATTATCGCCTTATGCACCGCACATTGCTGAAGAGTTATGGAGTAGACTTGGTAATGACCCATCTATCTCTACAGTTCCATTTCCGAAGTTTGAAGAAAAACATTTGGTAGAGAGTAGTAAAAATTATCCAATCTCATTTAATGGTAAAATGCGTTTTACCCTAGAATTACCGCTGGATATGAATAAAGATGATATTGAAAAAACAGTCATGGCTCATGAAAAAACAATCGCACAACTAGATGGTCGTGTTCCTAAAAAAGTGATTATTGTGCCAGGTAAAATTGTAAATATTGTAGGCTAACGTTATTCAAAGTGCAGCGAAGAAATCTGTTTATTGAAATTATAAAAATCATGAAAAAACCACTATTTATTTTAGTCCTTATTTTAACCACTGCTTGCGGAAACCCTGAAACCCAAACCGTAGAATTATCTTGTGGTCAATGCCAATTTGGTTTAACTTCACAAGACGGTTGCGATTTGGCAGTACGAATAGACGATAAAGCCTATTTTGTTGATGGTGCAGATATTGATGATTTTGGAGATGCTCATGATAAGGACTCAGGCTTTTGCGAAGTGATTAGAACTGCAGAGATCTCTGGAGCAATTATTGATGAACGTTTTAAAGTAAACACCATAGCACTTAAAGACTAATGCGGTTTATACTCAAAAAACATGATAAGGTACTTTTTGTGTTTTTTGCAGCGGCATTAATAGGGTCTTTTTTGATTTGGACTTTTGAGGAGCAGTTTGATGAGAGGGGTTGGAGTGCTAGTCCATCAATGCGTTATCAAATGGCAGATGATATTATTGATAGTGATTTGCTCATTAGAAAATCTAAAGAGGACGTTATTGACCTATTGGGTCTACCTTACGATACAAATCTCTTCGGAAAAGATAATTTTGTTTATAAGCTGGGCAAACCGCCAAGTTTTTCTGAACCTAAAGTAGCGTTACTAATTATTGTTTTTGAATTCAATCATGCTGTTGAAGTCATTGAATCAACAGAATAAGTACAACTTTAATTTTTAAGCCCTTTTTTGTGAGGTCTTAATTCGTTAGAGTGTTAACTGACAAATTTTCCTATCTAGAAATTGGCTCACTTTTTGCTATATGGTTTATTAGATTTTAATTCAAAAAAAACAGGAACGGAATGATTGGATACTACATTCTAATTGGCGCTATAGCATTGGTGAGCTGGTTAGTAAGCAAGAAATTAAAGCAAAAATTCGCAAAATATTCTAAAATACAATTGCGAAATGGTATGAGCGGACGAGAAATCGCTGAAAAAATGCTCGCAGATAATGGTATTAGTGATGTTGAGGTGATTTCGGTTGCTGGTCAATTGACAGATCATTACAATCCAAAAAATAAAACCGTTAATTTAAGTGAAGCGGTTTACAACCAGCATAATGCAGCAGCAGCAGCTGTTGCAGCACACGAATGTGGACATGCAGTACAGCATGCACAAGCATACAGTGCTTTAGGGATGCGGTCTGCTTTAGTGCCAATTGTAAGCGTAACTTCAGGAATGTCTCAATGGCTAGTTATAGGTGGGTTGATTTTTGGCGCTGCAGCTGGTGTTGGATTAGGGTATTGGGTGTCTGTTGCCGGATTGCTCTTTATGGGATTTGCTACCTTATTTAGTTTTATCACTCTACCAGTAGAGTACGACGCAAGTAATAGAGCATTGGCTTGGTTAAAAAATAAAAACATGCTAACTCCAGAAGAATATAAAGGATCTGAAGATGCTCTAAAATGGGCAGCTAGAACATATCTTGTTGCCGCAATAGGTGCATTAGCATCTTTATTATATTGGGCTTTACAAGTGTTTGGAGGTCGAAATTAATCCTTCCGAAGAATAAAGTAACAAACCGAATTGCATTGTTTTACATGTATTCGGTTTTGTTTTTATTCTTGTAAAGCATCTATATTATTTCAAACTTTTGTGCCATTTGGATTAAGTGATATTGGGATGCCAAGAGTAGATTTAGGAGTTAGCGCTGGAGCAGGTGATGGTGTGGAATTTGATCATACAGTTTATACTGGATGATTTTTATTTGCTGCGATATAAGCGGCTAAAATAGTACTGATAAAACCTGCTAATTATATGGGTTCAAATACGAATCCACGAGGATCAGATGCTATTTGTGATGAAGCTTTAGCAGCTCTTCCATTAAAACGTAATACTTCAAATTTATCAAAGAATACATTTGATTTCTGTATTCCTAAACCCATCAAGTGGTAAGGTAAATGTTAAAAATTCTGGAATTGCATTATATGCTTTAATTGTTAAAGTTGTTAATGGTGGTATGATTATATCATTTGATTTAGAGGGAGCTACAGTTGATAGAGAATTTAACCTAAGATCTGTATGGTCTCCAGGAATGTGTTTTATGACAATTTATTCGGAAAACGCATTCATGGTTAAAAAGTTAATAATAAAATAATTGATTCTCAGCTTTATAAATAAAAGGCAACCTAATGAAAGGTTGCCTTTTTGTTTTAAATATAATTAGCTATACAATCAATTTTTATCTGAATTTATGAGATAAGGAGTTTTGCCATCTGTAATTATGATCTTGCTGTTTGCAGATTTGGCTAATTCTTTGAAGGCTTCGATACTCCTTATTTTTATAATTGCAGGTGTTAAACCCTCTGATAAAATTATTTGTGCATCTCTAGTACCTTTGGCTTCGATGATTTTTCTTTCAGCCTCAAGGCGCTCTTGTTGTAAAGTAAATTCCATACGCATGGCGTCTTGCTCTGCTTGTAATTTTTGTTCTATAGAAGAAGATAATCCTCTTGGTAATTGAATACTCTTCATCAAAACAGCTTCTATAATAATACCTTGTGTTTTAAGATTCTCAGCCATTTTTATCTGGATGGCTTCTTCTATATCTGCACGACGACCAGAGTGCATGTCCTTCGCAAAGAATTGTGAACATACATCTGCAGATGCAGATCTGAATACACTAGTAATAACCCCTTTGTAATTTGGACCAATAGTCTCCAAAATATAAGGAACCTTATTGACTTCTAGTCTATATAATATTGAAATTTCGGACTCTACACTTAATCCCTCCTTACTAGGTAAGTTAAGTAATAACTCTAGGTTATTTGTTTGGATAGATTCTTTAATAATTCGCGTTGTAAATGGGTTAAAGACAATGGTTCCTTGAGTGGTTACTTCTGTCTCTAATTTCCCTAATGTTTGCCTGACACCTGCTTCTCCAGGTCTAATTACAGCACAGTTGGTTACTAGCATTGCTAATAAAACCAATAAAATAGTATTTTTCATAACGTAACATTTTTTTGTACATAAATATAATTTATATTTAAATGATATTTGCATAATAAATATTTATGACAACTATAAGCCTTATTAAAAACATAATGGAGGCACAACAGGTATTAAAACAAAAAGGCAACCTTTTATTTAAGGTTGCCTTTTTGTTTTTAGTACTGTTTTAAATTTAAATTTTTATCTGCCTATCAATTTGTTGATTCAATGAAATAAAAGTCTCTGTCCTGGATACGCCCGTTATAGATTGAATGTCTCTATTAAGGACCTGCATTAGGTGCTCATTATCTTTACACAAAATTTTACAGAAGATACTCCAATTACCAGTTGTGTAATGACATTCTAAAACTTCAGGAATTTTTTTTAATTGCTTAACAGCCTCTGGATTACTAATGGCTTTATCAAGAAAAATACCAATAAAAGCCATAGTTGTGTAACCCAAAATCTTTGGATTAATTACAAATTTGGAACCAGAGATTAAACCAGATTTTTCTAATTTACGCAATCGTTGATGAATAGCAGCTCCAGAAATCCCTACAGATCTTGCGATTTCCAAAATGGGTGTTCTTGCATCCTCCATTAGGGCACGTAATATCTTTTTATCGATTCCGTCTATTTGTATGTTTTGATTAACTATTTTCATGTGTTTTTATCTATTCTTTTTCAGTGGTCACATGCTGTCGCTATTAATCATTCTCTTGGGTTATAATGCTCGTTTCATAGGAATAGATGAGTTTTGAGCCAAGCATATTTCCGAAGAAAAATTATACGTTTAAAGGGTTGTATCCTAAATATGGTACTTCCTTCTCAGTAAATTTAATACCAAATTCTTCAAGCTCTTTTAAAATAGGTTCGTAAACTTCTTTTGATATCGGAATTTGGACACCTGGTGTCGTGATTTCTTCATTTAAAATAGCCAAAGTTGCAATCGCTAAAGGTAGTCCAACTGTTTTTGCCATGGCTGTATATGTTTGATCTTCTCCAATGGCAACCATTGTGGAATCTATTTGGTGCATTTCACCATTAAGCTCGTACCCAAATTTATGATACATAACAATCATATCTTTATCGTCCTCTTCAAGCGTCCAACTATCCATTAATATTTTCTGAAGAATTTGTGCTGGTGTTGCTTTTCTGAGCTCGACCATTTTAGTTTTGTTAAAGATATCAACCTCTTCTAATTTGTCCCAAACAATGTCATCTTGGTCAACTTTTAAGGCATGTCTAAACTTTAATTCTACAGAGTCTGTTGGACTATATGGAAGAAAGGAGTTTACGAAATCACGATAGCTCATGTTCTCACTATCATCTATTGTATAGCTATCATCTGTCATCCCTAATTGCACAAACATATTCCAAGCACGACTAAAGCCAACACGACGAATTGTACCACGATACAGGGTTTTAATGGTGTCTAAACCATAAATAGACTGGTATTTTAAAGAATCTCTGTTGGCATAGGCTTCAAAACGACCGTAACCATCAATTTCAAGAAATTCGGTTCTTCTAAAAAGTCGATTGTAAGGGATGTATTTGTAAGTGTTTTCTTGAAGGAATTTTGCAGCACTACCTTGGCCAGCAACGACAACGTTTCTTGGATTCCATGTAAATTTATAATTCCAGAGGTTATTGTCACTCTCAGGAGCTACTAATCCTCCAGTAAATGATTCAAACAGTACTATTTTACCGCCTTTGTCTCTAATGTTATCAATGACTTTTATAGCACTCATGTGATCAATACCAGGATCAACACCTATTTCATTCATAAAAACGAGGCCTTTGTCCGTAACTACTTTGTTTAGCTTTTGCATGTCTTCACTAACATATGAAGCTGTTACCATATTTTTTCCGAAGGCAACACAGTCTTTTGCAACTTCGAGGTGAAATCTCGCGGGAAGCATGGAGACTACAATATCTGCATTTTCTATTGCAGCTTGCCTAGATGATTTGTCAAAAACATCTAAAGTGATTGCATTAGCATTTTCATGATCACCAATTAGTCTTTTCGCATTACCAATATTGATATCTCCAACGATAATATGGAGTTCTTCTTGGGTTGATTTGTCTAATAAATGTTTTATGAGGTAAGAAGTGGATTTTCCAGAACCTATAACTAAAATCTTTCGCATAGTGGGTTGAGTTGAGTAATTTTGTGTCTACGAATTTACTAAATACAAAGGGTTATAAAAACCTTAAGCCAATATATATGAACAAAAAAATTCTTGTCCTAGGAAGTCTTTTAGGTATAATAGCTATTATGCTAGGTGCCTTTGGTGCGCATGGATTAAAATCATTAATCACTTTAGAGGCGATACAAACTTTTGAAGTAGGTGTGCGTTATCAAATGTATAATGCTTTATTTCTTTTATTTATAGGAGGTTTCTCACCAATGTCTGAAAAAACTAAGCGAATAATCTTTTATTTCGTACTCATTGGTGTTTTATTTTTTTCGGGTTCATTATATGCTTTATCAATAAATGATATTATGAATTTTGATTTTAAAGTTGTTGGTTTTGTGACTCCAATAGGTGGATTATTATTAATTATTGCTTGGCTCCTCGTGTTGATAAACTTTTTAAAAATTGACAGTGATAAATCTTAAAATAAGCGGACTACTTTAAAATATTGTTTTAATTTTGCAATCTAAACAACATAAACAAATTATGGTAGACCATACAAAAAAGACGAAAACGATTGCGTTAGAAGCTTACGGTATTAAAAATGCTAAAGTTAAATATCAATTATCCTCAGATGAGCTTCATAGATTGACCATAGAGAAAGGGCAAGGCATAGCGTCTTCTTCTGGTGCTTTGGCTGTTAATACAGGCGAATTTACTGGGCGTTCACCACAAGATAGATTTATTGTTAAAGATGATATCACAAAAGATCGCGTTTGGTGGGGAAAGATTAATATTCCTTTTGACTCTGATAAGTTTGAAGCTTTATACAATAAAGTTACAGACTACCTTTCAAATAAAGAAGTGTTTGTAAGAGACAGTTATGCCTGTGCAGACGATAATTACAGATTGAATATTCGTGTTATAAACGAATACCCTTGGAGTAACATGTTTGCATACAATATGTTTTTACGTCCTACGGGAGAAGAGTTAAAGGATTTCACTCCAGAGTGGACTATCGTTAGTGCGCCAGGATTTATGGCAGATCCTGAAGTCGACGGAACAAGACAACATAACTTTGCAATATTAGATTTTACACGTAAAATTGCCCTAATAGGAGGTACTGGTTATACAGGAGAAATCAAAAAAGGAATTTTTTCTGCTCTTAATTTTATTCTCCCAGTCTTTAAAAGCACCTTACCAATGCATTGCAGTGCTAACGTAGGAAAAGATGGAGATACTGCTATATTTTTCGGTTTATCAGGTACAGGTAAAACGACATTATCTACAGATGCAGATCGTAGTTTGATTGGTGACGATGAGCATGGTTGGACCAAAGAGAATACGGTTTTTAATTTTGAAGGTGGTTGCTACGCTAAAGTGATAAACTTATCTCAAGAACAAGAGCCTGAGATTTATGCTGCAATCAAAAAAGGAGCAATTCTTGAGAACGTCGTCATGAATGATAAAGGAGATGTTCAATTTGAAGATACATCAATCACTCAAAATACTCGAGTTAGTTATCCTATTTACCATATAGAAAATATTAGAAAACCATCAATAGGTGGGAACCCTAAAAACATTTTCTTTTTAACAGCAGATGCATTTGGTGTGTTACCTCCAATTTCAAAGTTAACGCCTAGTCAAGCAGCCTACCATTTTATTTCTGGATATACCGCTAAGGTTGCGGGAACAGAAGCAGGAGTTGTTGAGCCAATGCCAAGTTTTTCAGCTTGCTTTGGAGCACCATTTATGCCTTTACATCCAGCAAAATATGCTGATATGTTAAGCAAAAAGATGAAAGAATCGGGAGTTAATGTATGGTTGGTCAATACCGGTTGGACAGGTGGACCTTACGGAGTAGGAACACGAATGAAACTTAAATATACACGCGCTATGATCAACGCCGTTCTCAATGGTGATTTAGGAGCGTATACCTATGAAAACTATCACATACACTCTGTATTTGGGGTTGCTCAACCAAGATCATGTCCTGGAGTTCCTAATGAAGTGTTGAGTCCAAGAACAACATGGAATAATGATGAAACTTATTATAGAACTGCGCTTAAGTTGTCTAATGCTTTTAGAGAAAACTTCAAAGAGTTTGAAGAGCATGCAACTGAGGAAATACGAAGAGGAGGTCCCCAACGTTATGCGCTATAGAAAAACAATATATGCAGAATAAAAAAAAGCGATTTCAAATTTGAAATCGCTTTTTTTTTATGTTTTAATTAATCGTTTTATTTATTTTTATTAACCTTATCTATGTACTTTTTTAAAGCCATGGTCATAGAGGGTGTTTCTGGAGTAGGAGCAGAAATATCTACTCTTAAACCATGAGCTTCAACAGCTTTTATTGTCGTATTTCCAAAAACAGCTATTCGTGTATCATTTTGTTTAAATCCTGGGAAGTTATGAAATAAAGATTCTATGCCTGATGGACTAAAGAATACTAAAATATCATAATAAACGTCAGCAAGATCTGATAGGTCGCTAATCACTGTCTTATAAAACACAGACTGTTTCCATTTTACTCCTAATTCGTTTAATATTTCCGGAACTTCAGGTTTAAGTTTATCTGTTGTTGGCAATAGAAAAGATTCTTCTTTATATTTTTTAATTAAAGGAGAAAGGTCTGCGAATGTACGTTTACCAACATATATTTTACGTTTTCTATAGACTACATACTTTTGAAGATAGTAAGCGACAGCCTCAGATTGACAAAAATATTTCATCGAATCTGGTACTTTAAAACGCATTTCATCTGCAACTCTAAAGAAATGGTCAACAGAATTTCTGCTTGTTAGAATTATTGCAGTATAATTAGCAAGATCAATTTTTTGTTGTCTTATTTCTTTAGCCTCTACGCCTTCTACATGGATAAAGGGTCTGAAATCAATTTTTACCTTTTGCTTTTCTTGAAGATCAAAGTAAGGGGAGTTTTCTATTTTAGGCTCTGGTTGAGATACTAAAATCGTTTTCACTTTCGTCATATTACTTAAAGTGTTTTAAGCGTTGAAATCTTTAATTAACTTATATAAAATTAGATAGGGACCAATTTCAAGTGCGCAAAGATACAAAATAAAATAGAATATGTTATTTATTAATAGTTTTTGATGATTCTTAAATGAAGTGATAAAGCCAATTAGATTAACTAAAATTATTAGCCCAATAATCACATAAACTAAGTTTCTTGTAGGCTCTAAAGTGTATATTAATAGGCAGTTAGTGGGGAGTAGTATAAATCCTGAGTAATTTTTAAATGTAGTTTTTTGAAATAAGTAAGAGTCGATAAGTTCGTCAATATTAAAAAGGCTTGCAATCAAACGTTCTAGAAGTACTTTCATTAAAAATAAAACACCAATTCCAAAAATTAATTTAAAAAACTCATTAATGTCAAATTCAGATGGATTAACTAGAACACTATAACTGAGAAAGGCAAATATAGAAATGGAAAGTATGCCATTGAAAAATAGAAGCGCATCAAAACCATCAATAAATTTTTGTTCTCTAGCGTATATTTTTAGATACTTAGAATTCCCTATAACGACTAAAAAGTCTTTAAACCGATGTGCAAATAAAAATTTAGACACGGTTATAAGCCCTAAGCCTAATACTAGAAAAATAGTAAACCAATCATTAGAAATTACGTCTCTAAGCATGTTGTAAAATTATGAAGAATATTTGATGATTTAATGTCTTATTGCGAGCAACTAAAAATCATTAACTTCAGGATTAACATTGTTTATGATTTATATAGTTAATTTGAAGTGATAAAACACCTATTTTTGTCGGTAACTAACACGTCGAGTCCGAATATTACTTTATGAGAGATGCTATTGTCATCATACCAACATACAATGAAATAGAAAATATTGAAGCGATACTAAGAGCAGTCTTTTCTCAAAAGAAGTCCTTTGATGTTTTAGTGGTGGATGATAATTCTCCAGATGGGACATCAAAAGCAGTAAAAGCATTACAAAATGAGTTTAGCAGTCAACTTCACTTAATGATTAGGTCTAAAAAAACGGGACT
>NZ_JBLIET010000017.1:0-69019 GCF_047633235.1 Psychroserpens sp.
CCTTTATCAAAACATACGGCTAGGTGATCTGGTCGCTCGCGTTTGATGACATCTAATAAAGAGTTCATAAAACCCATTATTGCAGAGGTGTCTTCGCCTTTAGAGTTGATTCTTGGGTTTTTTATAAAAGCGTAATACCCACGGAATATTAAAGCGTAAGCATCAACGAGAAATAGACGTTTTTGATCTGACATTTGAAAGGTTTAAAATGTGAAGCGGTATGTCACTTGGAGCGCAGTCGAAATAAATGGTCTCTTGATATTTGAAACGTCTCGACTAGGCTCAAAATGTTAGCATAACACTGTTTATGATTTACTACAATGAACAGCATGCAAATTACGAAAACTTATGCGTTTATATGGAACAAATTAATCTACAATTTGTAATTTTCCGAAGTAAAAAAAATAGCAATGAATACATTTTCAATAGCCATCCATGGAGGCGCAGGAACACTCGTAAAAGGGATGATGACTTCAGCATTAGAAGCGGCATATCGAGCCCATTTAAAAAACGCTTTAGATCAAGGTTACGCACTCCTTGAAAATGGAGGAACAGCGGTTGATGCTGTAGAAAAAGCGGTTCAGGTCTTAGAAGATTCTCCGTTATTTAATGCAGGAAAAGGCGCTGTATTTACGGCGACAGGATCTCATGAAATGGATGCGAGCATCATGGATGGGAAAACGTTAAATGCAGGTGGTGTGAGTTTAATCACAGGGGTTAAAAACCCGGTTAGTCTTGCAAAAGCTATTATGGAAAAAAGTGAGCATGTGTTTCTTGCAGGAGAAGGTGCGATGCAGTTTGCTAAAGAATTGGATTATAAACTCGAAGATGCTAGTTATTTTTATGATGAATTGCGATACAAACAATGGTTAGAAATTAAGGATACCGATAGTTTTCAATTAGATCACGCCACAAAGAAAGATTCTAAATTTGGAACGGTTGGCGCCGTAGCTTGTGACCAAAACGGAAATATTGCAGCAGCCACTTCTACTGGTGGTATGACCAATAAAAAATGGGGACGTGTTGGTGATTCTCCGATGATTGGCGCAGGAAATTATGCCAATAATAAAACTTGTGCTATTTCATGTACAGGAAGTGGTGAGTTTTTTATTCGTGGTGTTGTAGCCTATGATGTGGCTTGCTTAATGGAACACAAAAACATGAGCTTAAAAGAGGCTTCCGAAGAAGTCATTCATAAACGTATTCTAGAGATTGGTGGTGATGGTGGTTTGATTGCGGTAGACACTTCGGGTAATATTTCAATGCCCTTTAATACCGAAGGCATGTATCGTGCAAGCAAAACATCACAAGGGGAGGAAGAAATTTCTATTTATAAATAGTCTAATGTTTTTTTTTGGAGCCGAGTTATAGGGAGAAAGTAGAGGATTATAGACCACACAAACAGACTATTCAAAATGAATAAAAGTGTCTTGTGATTGGTTAATATGACACACGTTGCCATATCAAGGTATAATAGCATCACAAAAAAGTTTGGGGTATACAACATAAGGTCTCTCAAAGCATTATGGTTGTATAGTGTTTTGTCATTAATTTTAAGTTTCAGCCAATGTGAGTCTTCAGAGGATAAAGGAGACCAGACTTGTTTTTTATCTTGATCTAGCCAGGTAAATAGACGTTTTAATGTATCTACAGATTTCGATTTGTAATTAATTATCAATTGTGATTTCGGAATGCTTATGAATGCTATCAAAACAATGGCTAAGGATTCTAAAAAATGTCCAAATCTAAAAGATGTTAGCGTAAATAATGAGGTGTGAAAAATAATAATGAACCAAATGGTGAGGCGTCTTGATTTTTTGAATAAAATTAGAATAGCGATAGTAAATTCAGTAAACATGGCTACGTATGATAAGAGCCTAGCTAATACTAAATCGGGTAATAATGACGATACATATACGTATACAGGATTCTCCCTAGCGCTTCCTAACCAAGTATCCATAAAGACTCCAGACCACCAATCATCGTCTAAAAATTTATTAATGGAGGCGCCAAAATAGACCAGACTCAACTGTAAAATTAAAAGATATGGTGGTTCCTTGTCATTAGTTAATCCAGCTAAAAAAAGCGCGCAAGCGCAAATAAAAACATGATTGAAAAATAAGGGTTTTGAAGCTAGAATGCTTAGGAGAACTGTGACTCCAGCTACGATACTGGCGGTTCTAACTTTAATATTAAATAACACTGCAAATGCACTGATGACAAATAGTGTTTTTAGCGTATAATTAAAAACGTTTGGATATCTATTGAAAATATCCATTGCAGGAATAAAAGGAATAAACGGATCTGTTATTTTAAAAAAAATGTGATGCGCAATTAATAACAATATAAACAGTTTACACATCAATAGCACATTGGGATGCATTTTTGTGCCTTCAAACTGAAATGGTCGTAAAATAAATGCTGTCATGTTAGTTATTGCTTATAGCGCCATTCTTTTTCTTCGTGACCATTGGTAGAATATTTCATCAAGACTTTAGCATTATCTGTTTTGCCATAGGTATCTTCATATTGAGAAATGAGGGAGAAAATATTATCGATTGAGCGTTGTTCCCAGCCTCTCATTTTGTATTTGTAGCGTGCTTCGGCTTCTTGTTGTGTTAAGACTTTTCTATCGATAGTTACAAATACTTCAAATTTTACATGCGTATCGTATGGAGCCCAACAAAAAAAGCGCTCAGGATTAAAACGAGCGTATAGAATTGAGCCCACTTGGAGTAAAATAAATAAAAACCCTATTGCAAACCTTATTTTCATAGGTTTAAACCTATAACTAATTATAATTGATAGCAATAAAATCGGTTAAACGGTTGTTCTATTAGTGCAAACTCAACTTTAGTCTTATGTCTAAGGAAACGGTCACTATTAGAATGCAAATATGCACACAAATTTATTAGAGATATTGAAGTGCTTTTAGGACGTGTTTTGGGGGCTGAACGACTGACGTCTATGACGATAACAATTACTGGGTCTGTAACTATTTACGATGCTTTCCTTACGTCAGTCAGGTCTGTTTTGCGAATAGTAAAAAAGAATGTTGTTGTTATTGCCTTCAGTGCAGAAATCGAGTCGTTTTAAAAGGATATCGTTCTCAAAAAGTGAGATTTTTATTACCAAGGTGATTTTATATAAAAGGCGCTTCTATAGGTAGAATTTTCACCTTTTTCTTTTCTATATGAAAACTATCACTATTTGATAAAATATGTGTGCGCATACCAGTTAAAGACATTGGTGTACCTTCTGTGAGAATTTTATGCTTATTGTGTTTTAGACGTCTACCATCAAAAATGATAACCATTCCAGAGCCAATGACTCTACACCTCTTGTTTTTAATAATCATGCCCGTATCTTCAGCTAAACCAATCCCAATTAATTTAGGAAATTGGGCGACAGCCTCAGAAATTCTACCAAAACGACCGCGTTTAATAAAGTGTGTATCGATGATTAGTCCAGGAACTAAACCTAGGCCTTTATACATTTTTACAGCGCCCTTAATAAAGGATTCTGTGGCACTTCCACCAGCAATCATTTCTTGAGACATCATCATTGCTCCAGCACTCGTGCCAGCAACAACAAAGCCTTTTTCATTTTTATAACGGTATTTTATAATCTCGTGAATCTCCGTGCCACCAATCTTGTCGGTAATTTTAGATTGATCACCTCCAGAAAACATGATGCAATTAGCCGCTTTTATTAAATCTATAGATTCTTGCTTTTCAGAGTCCTCTTGACTTCTAATATCTAAAACTGTAACATTTTTGCAACCTAGAGTAGAAAATGCTTCTAGATAATTTTCTCCAACTTCTACAGGGATACTTGACGCTGTTGGGATGACAACAATGTTTGCGTCTGTTCCTCCAGCTTCTCTTACAACATGAAATAAAATACCGTCATCAATAAACTCTAAAGTGTATTGTTCATTATCTTCTATTCCTTTGTCTTCATTTCCACCAATAGGAATTAGGGTTCCTTTATTCGTCAGCATAAAATCTTTCTGTAGTTTGAATATTGAGCAAAAATAACTAAATTTTCTGTTGAAAAATGTTATATTTATAATCTTTCTCATTAACTAACTGAAAAATAATCATACATGAAAATACGCGAAATAAATGCCATGAGAGGTCCAAACTATTGGTCAATAAGAAGACATAAACTTATTGTGATGGTTTTGGATTTAGAAGATATGGAGGAAAAACCAACGAATAAAGTTGAGGGTTTTTCTGAACGTTTAAAGGCCATGTTTCCGACCATGTTTTCTCACCGTTGTTCTGAAGGTTGTGAAGGTGGTTTTTTTATGCGTGTCGATGATGGGACTTGGATGGGACATGTTATAGAACATATCGCACTCGAGACTCAAACCTTAGCTGGAATGGATACAGGTTTTGGGAGAACACGTGGTTATGGAGAAGAGGGCGTTTACAACGTGGTCTTCTCTTATATGGAAGAAAGTGTTGGACGTTATGCAGCAGAATCAGCAGTTAGAATTTGCGAAGCACTCATAAGTGGAGAAAAATATGATTTGACTGATGACATTCAAGAAATGCGTGAGTTGCGTGAAGCTGATAGATTGGGTCCAAGTACAGGATCAATAGTTGAAGAGGCTGAGGCTCGAGGAATTCCTTGGATTAGATTAAATAAATATTCTTTATGTCAATTAGGGTATGGCGCTAATCAAAAACGTATTCAAGCTACTGTTACCAGTGAAACGAGTAGTATTGGTGTAGAACTAGCATGCGATAAAGAAGATACAAAATACCTTTTAGAGCAGGCTGAAATTCAGGTTCCCAAAGGCGATATTATTAAACGAGAACGCAGTCTTGCAGAAGCCTGTCGTTATGTTGGCTACCCTTTGGTTATTAAGCCTGTAGATGGAAATCACGGAAGAGGTATTACAGTAGATATCCAAAATTATGACGAAGCATTAGTAGCGTTTAATCATGCCAAAGATAGCTCACGATGTGGTTCTATAATTGTAGAAAAGTTTATCACTGGAGAAGATTATAGATTATTAGTAATTAATAATGTGTTAGTCGCTGGGGCTGTTAGAACGCCTGCTCATGTTATTGGCGACGGAAAATCTACTGTTCAAGAACTTATAGATATAGTAAATAGTGATCCACGACGTGGTTTTGGACATGAAAACGTGTTGACAAAAATTACTACGAATGAACTAACTCTAACCATTATTAAAGATGCTGGCTATACTCTAGAGTCTGTTATTCCAGCAGGTGAAAGACTCATTTTAAAGGACACAGCCAATTTAAGTACTGGCGGTACAGCTGCAGATATTACAGATATTATACACCCTGCAAACGTGAGTATGGCAGAGCGTATTTCAAAAATTATCGATTTAGATATTTGCGGCATTGATATTATGACCACAGATATCTCTAAACCATTGTCTGAAACTGGAGGTGCAGTTCTTGAAGTGAATGCTGGACCAGGATTTAGAATGCACTTAGCACCAACAAGCGGATTACCTCGTAATGTTGCTGCACCAGTAATTGATAAATTATTTCCAACAAAAGGAGAAACAGGACGTATTCCTATTATTGCAATTTCAGGAACTAACGGGAAAACAACCACGACAAGATTGATTGCTCATATTGCAAAAATGAAAGGCCATCGTGTTGGTTACACCACTAGTGATGGTGTTTATATACAAAACAGATTACTCATGACAGGTGATTGTACAGGTCCTGCAAGTACAGAATTTGTTCTTAAAGATCCAACGGTAAATTTTGCGGTATTAGAATGTGCAAGAGGTGGATTATTACGAGCTGGATTAGGTTTTAAAAAATGTGATGTTGCTGTCGTTACTAATGTAGAAGCAGATCATTTAGGTTTAAAAGGAATTCACACGATAGAACAGCTCGCCAAAGTTAAGGCAGTGGTTCCAGAAACGGTCTTGCCAAGCGGTTATGCAATTTTAAATGCAGATGATGATTTGGTTTATGAAATGCGACGCAACGTAGAGTGTAATGTTGCCTTATTCTCCATGGACGAAAACAATCCAAGAATAAAGGCATTACAGAGACTTAACGGTGTTACCGCAGTTTATGAAAATGGATATGTTACTATTTGTAGAGGGGAATGGAAAATGCGCTTAATGAAGGCCGAACACATTCCATTAACGTATGGAGGGAAAGCTAAATTTATGATTCAAAATGTATTGGGTGCTGTTCTTGCTGGACACGTACAAGGCATTAGTATTGAAGATATGAAAGCTGCTTTAGAAACTTTTATTCCTTCAGCGTCACAAACGCCAGGACGGTTAAATATGTTTGAGTTTAAAGATTTTACGATTCTTTTAGACTATGCTCATAATCCAGCAGGAATGAGAGCACTTCAAAAATTTACAGATGAATTAGATGCGACAGTTAAAGTTGGAATTATTGCAGGAATAGGTGATAGACGTGAAGAAGATAATAAAGAAATGGGAGCTATTGCTGCTGAGATGTTTGATGAGATTATCATTCGTCAGGATAAACGATTAAGAGGTAAAACAGAAGAGCAACTTATTAATATGCTTAATGATGGTATTAAAAGCAAAGACCAAAATAAGAAAACCACGATCATTCCTTCAGAGAAAGAAGCAATTACTTTTGCAGTGAAAAATGCAGTTAAAGGATCTTTAATAATATTATGTAGTGATGTTATTCCTGATGCTTTAGAATTGGTTCAAGAATTTAAAGAACAAGAAAGTAGAGGAGAATTAACTTTTGATTAATAAGTTTAACCTCCTAAATAATGATATAAAAAAAGCCGAAACTTTAGTTTCGGCTTTTTTTATGTTTTATGATTTGACTAGCAAAGCTTAATAGTCTTTACTTTTATTTGTAAACTTTTTCTATAAGCTTTAATACTAATGATTTCAGAACTTTTCTTTCTGTTTAGTTTTAAAACTTTAGCTTTCATTGTAGAACTAGAAACAGTCTCTTGATTGATCCCGTTGGTTTCTAATGTTTTTTCGATTACAGTTTCTATAGTATCGTTATTTTTGATATCTTCATTAACTTCCTGCCCTATTGAAAGGAAAGGTAATAATGTAAAAGCTAAAATTGTTAATACTTTTTTCATAATCGCTGAGTAATTTTATTATTAAACTCATGTCAAAGAAACACAACCTTACGTCAGGTCATTAATATATTAGTTGAACATCGCCGATTTCTAGTTGAGATGAATGTGCTCGTAAAAAACACCGATGAAATACATAAAAATGGCTGGAAGGCCAATAAACACCTTCAGGATTAGATGATAGATTATTCAGATAACAGGTATTCAAAACTTTTTGATAAGCAAAAGTCGCAACAATTAGCCATTGGTAGAACGCCCTACAAGGAACGCATCAAAAAATTGAAAGCGTTACAAACTGCTTTAGAGGACACTTATAAGCAAGCGTTACGGGATGCCTTATATAAGGACTTTAACAAACCACAATTAGAAGTTGATCTTTCTGAGATTTATCCTGTGGTAGATGAAATTAAGTTTGTGAGTAAACATTTGAAATCTTGGCTCGGTAAACAAAAAGTAGATACTCCAATAACTTTGCTGGGAAGTACGTCATGGATTAAAAATGAATCTAAAGGTGTTTGTTTGATTATTTCGCCATGGAATTATCCAATCAATCTCACATTCGGTCCTTTAGTGTCTGCAATTGCAGCAGGTAACACCGTTATTTTGAAACCTAGTGAGATGACACCGCACACGTCTAAAGTAATGTGCGATATCGTTAATGATCTGTTTGAAGAACATGAAGTGGCACTTATAGAAGGTGAAGTTGAGGTATCAACTGAGTTACTCAAGCTTCCATTTAATCATATATTTTTTACAGGTTCACCACAAGTTGGCAAGATTGTCATGAAGGCAGCTTCAGAGCATTTGACTTCTGTAACCTTAGAATTAGGAGGTAAGTCTCCAGTTATTATCGATGATTCCTCAAATCTTGATAAAGCGGTTAAGAAAATTGTCTTTGGAAAGTTCTTAAACGTAGGTCAAACATGTATTGCTCCAGATTATGTATTCATTAACGAATCGCTAAAATCAGCGTTTATTGAAAGCTTTAAAAAGCACCTTAAAATTTTTTTCACTGAAGATCCTTCGCATTCAGATTCCTACGGAAGGATTGTGAATCAAAAACATTTTGAGAGATTAAAAGGGTATTTGGAAGACGCTATCTCTAGAAACGCAAGTATTGCTATTGGCGGAGCTTCCAAAGAAAAAGAAAATTATATAGAACCTACAGTAGTATTTGATCTTCCCGAAGACAGTGAACTGATGCAATATGAAATATTCGGACCAATTCTTCCAGTGAAAACATACACCTCTATGTCTGAAGTGCTAGAGTATATCAACTCAAAAGAAAAACCTTTAGCGCTTTATATTTTTAGTAAAAACAAAAAACGTATCAATGACATTATTAATAATACGAGGGCAGGAGGTACTTGTATTAATCATAATTTACTTCAATTTCAAAACCATAACTTACCTTTTGGAGGTTCTAATAATAGCGGTATTGGAAAGTCTCACGGCTATTTTGGATTCTTGGAATTTACCAATCAACGCTCGGTTCTAAAACAGCATACTCTTGGAGCTATTGATTTATTAACACCGCCTTATACTGACTTTAAGCAGAAGCTGGTAGATGTAACTATGAAGTGGTTTTAAGCTTTATTAAAATAATCAGAATGTATGTTTTCATTAACCTTATTTTGATACTTCATGTATGTAAACCCTTCATGGATACAATAGGATCCAGTTTCCCCTGCTTTGTTTATGGCTATGTAAGCGATTTGAAAATCTTTATAGCGATCGTTTTTACTGGTAATACGACGCACAGCCTCTTCACATGCTTTCTGAGGAGACATGCCATTTCGCATTAATTCTACAATTAGAAAACTCCCTACAGTTTTTAGTACTTCTTCACCCATGCCTGTTGCTACGGCACCTCCAACGGTATTATCTATAAATAAACCAGAACCAATAATTGGAGAATCTCCAACACGACCTTTCATTTTGTAGGAGAGTCCAGAAGTGGTGCAAGCACCAGCAATATCACCATCTTTGTCCATGCAAAGCATGCCAATGGTGTCGTGGTTTTCAATATTAATTAAGGGTTTGTACTCAGGAGATTTTAACCATTCTTCCCATGCTTTTTTAGAGTCTTCGGTTAAGAGGTTCTCTTTTTTAAATCCTTGTATATATGCAAATTCTTCAGCCCCTTTTGCAGCTAAAATGACATGAGGTGTCTCTGTCATAACACGTTTTGCTAGTTCAGCAACATTGGTGATATTCTCCACGCATAACACAGAGCCACAATCTCCATTGCTATCCATAACGCAAGCATCAAGAGTCACGTTTCCTTGTCTATCAGGAGCGCCTCCTTTGCCTACTGTCGTATTTTTTAAGTTTTCCTCTTCAACTTCTACTCCTGAAATGGCAGCGTCTAGAGCTTTAACTCCTTTATTCAGTTGTTCACCAGATTTAGCAGTAGCGCCAGCAAAAGCCCATGTGCAAATGGCAATAGGTAGTTTGTTTTCAATAGTCATCATAGATTCTTTTTTTGTTTTTTCTGAAGTCTCTCCCACACAACTCAAAACCGAACCTCCAACAGCTAGTCCAACACTAGTAATCGATGCGTTTTTAATAAATTGTCTTCTTTTCATATGTATTGTCCACGAAAGTGGATACCTGTTAGTTTTTGCCTCCAGAAAAACGGAAGCCTATATTAATACGTGACACCTTGCTTATCTAAAACAGTCTTTGTTCTAAAAGCATAAAACAATAAATACCCAAAACAAGCAACGGCCATCCAATAAGAGGATTGAATGCTAAATACATCTGCTAATTTTCCTTGTAATGGTGGAATAATCGCGCCACCTAGAATCATCATGACTAAAAATGCGGACCCTTGAGATGTGTATTTCCCTAAACCGGCAATACTTAAAGTAAAAATACAAGGCCACATTATAGAGCAGAATAATCCGCCAGATAGGAAGGCAAATAAGGCTACATTTCCAGTCGTAAATAGACCTACTAACATAGCTAAAATACCTAAGAAAGCAAATATTTTTAATGTCTTTACCGGGTTATCCTTAGCTAAAAAGAAACCGCCAATTTGAACAGCAACACAAATACCGAAAAACAATATTTCATTTGTAGAAAATGTTTTTCCAGCTATACCATTAAGCAATAGAACAACTCCAAAAGCAACATAAGGCACAAGGATAAGTAACCATTTTTTTAAACCTTTACTTGGATTAAAAACGGTAATGGCACCAACCCAACGACCAATCATAAGTCCGCCCCAATATAAGGAGATAAACGGTGCAATTCCTGCATCGTTAAGCACAGGCAATCCCAACGGATTTAAATTTGCGGCTTTATCTGCAACTTGCTTTAATAGTTCACCTAAATTACTACCAATGGTGACCTCTACACCAACGTAGGTGAATATGGCCAACATCCCTAAAACCAATTGTGGATATTTCATAGCTCCCCAACCTTCCGCTTTTTTAGACGCACTAGTATTAGCTATAACTATTGTCGATACTACTGCAAGTAATGCGATAAACAATAATATTAATCGGGTTTTTTCTAGACTATCGGTTGCGACTGCATCTCCAGAATAGGTGCTAAAAATGTAACCAAAGCATCCTAAAATAACAACAGTTAAAACAATGAGTAAATTTCTTGCTTTATTAGCGGGTTCAAAAATCGTTTCAGATTTTAATGCTGGTAATTTTTTAGAGAAATGGAATAAAGCTGCAGCTAATAAAAATAACACACCAACACCCAAATACAAGAATTGTACAGTGCTTAGCGTGATTTCATTGTTTTTAATCATTCTCACTAATTCTTCCGGACTAACAGAAGATGTTCCAAAAATGACTAATGCGACTACAATTGGTCCAATTGTAGTTCCTAAAGAATTAACACCTCCAGCTAAGTTTAAACGGTGTGAACCAGTTTCTGGGTCGCCAAGTGCAATAGCAAAAGGGTTTGCTGTAGTTTGCTGTAATGAAAAACCTAAACCAACAATAAATAAGGCGACTAATACAAAGTAGAACACATTAGTGTCTCCTTGTACTGCTCCAGCTGTTGCAGGATACATTATAAAAGCACCAACAGCCGACAAGAGTAACCCATATATGATACCTTTTTTGTAGCCCCAAGAATTAATTATATCCTTTTTAATAGAACTTGATATGATAAAAAGTGACAATGCACCAATAAAATAAGCACCATAAAATGCAAATTCTACGAGCTGAGATTGAAATTGATCGATTTCAAAGTAGGTTTTACAAAATGGGATAAATACACTATTAGAGGCTGCTATAAATCCCCAGAAAAAGAAGACCGTCACTAAAGTTGTTAATGCCGATTTGTTGTTTTGATTTGCCATGTGTTAGTTATCCAATTATTAGGTTCATTCTAAGTGATATTTGGTATTAGTGTCTAAATATAGTATAATCCTCTATTTGATTGATATTTCATCAGCAAAAATCCAACTTCTGCCATCGTGAGGATATCCTAAATGCCATTTAGGTAATTTGCCCATTTTTTTAGCTACAATTTTGACGTAGCGATAACTCCCTAGAGGAATACTAAAAGAGGTCGTATTAAGAAGCACATTCTCATTTTTAAGTGCTGCGTCTATGCTGATGGTTTTAATAGACGTAAATGTTTTGCCATCTTTTGAAACGAGACATTCTACTTCGGTTGGATAAAAAATCCAAGCCCCTTGATCTTGTAAAAAATTAATCCCAACAGCACTAACGGGCTTCATGTTTCCTAAATCAACGGTTGCAACAACATCTTCATCCCAATACCCTTGCCAAGTTCCAGTTCTATAATCTTGTGTACCCATAATACCATCTATCAACGCATCGTCGCCTCCAGCATTGTATTGGTTGGCGTATTTTGTATCTAATGTTATGGAGAGGTTTGGATCTATTTTATAGAATTTAGTGTTTACGGTTGCGCTTGTATTCCCATCATTATCTGCAGCATACACCTTTAGGGTTATGGCTTCGGAAATTTTAAAAGGCACAGTATATAGCTTGAATTTTGAATCATTTAGACTGTAAAAAATTTCTGTTTCAGAGTTTACAATTCCAAGACTGACTTCCGTCTCTCCTTTAAAAGCAACGTCTCCTGCTGCTATAAAAGGCACCGGAATAATGACATGGTCTGTAATTTCCGTTATTGGTTCTTGTCCGTCACGACTTCCCCAAAGGGCAGGATTATCAGTCATTTTAAATTCTAATGTTCCACCAGCCATGAGATCTTCATGTGATATAAATGATTGGTCTAGGGCTTTCCCGTTGAGGGACACATATTCTACATAAATGTTAGTATCACTTAAGTTATTGGTAGCGATTGTAAATTGTTTTCCGCTTTCTAAATTAATGGTCGCTTTATCAAATAAAGGCGTTCCTATAATGTATTGATTACTTCCTGGAGTTACAGGATAGAAACCCATAGATGAGAATACGAACCATGCGCTCATTTGTCCGCAGTCTTCATTTCCGGAAATACCATCAGGTGTGTTGGTGTATAGCTCTGTTAAAATTTGATGCACTCTTTCTTGTGTTTTATGAGGTTTGTTAACGAAATTGTAGAGGTACGCCATGTGATGACTTGGTTCATTTCCGTGAGCATATTGTCCAATCAAACCCGTAATATCTACTTGTTGGCGACCTGAAGTTTGGTCTTCCGCAGTAAATAATTCATCTAACTGGGCTTCTAGTTGATCTTTTCCGCCGAGAAGAGTCATAAATCCAGAAACATCTTGAGGCACATAAAAACTGTATTGCCAGGCGTTGGCTTCTGTATAATTGAAATTCACTTCATAAGGATCAAAAGGTGCAAACCATGTATTTCTAAAACGTCCTCTCATAAATTTTGTTTCAGGATCATAAATATTCTTATAGTACTGCGCTCTTTGGGTATATAATCTATAGTCATCATCCTTCCCCATCGCTTTTGCCATTTGTGCAATCGTCCAATCGTCATAGGCATATTCTAAAGTTTTGGAAACTGATTCACTTTCTTCTTCCACAGGAATAAATCCAAACTCTTTATAAGACTCTAAACCCAATTTATCTCTCGTCGCTGAATGTGTCATGGCGTTGAGTGCTTTTTCTGAGTCATAACCTCTAATGCCCTTCATGTAGGCATCTGAAATTACGGGAACCGCATGATATCCAATCATACATCCAGTGTAGTTGGCACTTAAATCCCAAATTGGCATGATGCCACCTTCATCATATTTTGCTAAAAATGTATTGATAAAATCATTCGTTCTGTCTTGCTCAATAATAGTATATAATGGGTGAGCAGCGCGGTACGTATCCCACAGTGAGAACACCGTATAATATTCAAAATCTTTAGTGTTGTGTATTTCTAAGTCCATGCCTCGATATCGACCGTCAACATCTTGATACAAATTAGGGGCTAACATGGTGTGAAATAATGCCGTGTAGAAATTTGTTTTGTAATCGTCATTTGGCGATTCCACAACGATTTTATTGAGTTGAGTTTCCCAAACGTCTTGTGCTTCTTTTTTGATTTGATCAAATGATTTATTACCTATTTCTTCTTGTAAGTTTTTTGCTGCACCAGCTTCATCAACGGCAGAAATACCAATTTTAATGTAAACTGGTTTGTTGTTAGGGTTGTCAAATTCAATAGCTGCTTTTTTACTTTGGTATTTATAATTTTTAGAAATAGGAGTACCATTTTCTTCGTAGGTGATATTTTTTATGGGTAGAGAAAATTGAATGGTATAAAACAAACGTTGGTCTGTTGCCCAAGCTTTAGAATGTCTAAAACCAGAAATAGTCGAGTCGTTGACTTTTTGAATCTTATAATCTAAAACCTGATCGCGATGTTCTAAATCTAAGATGAGGAACTGATTTTGTTCCGAAGGGAATTGATATTTATGAATTCCGCTACGTTTTGAAACCGTTAATTCTACATCAATTCCTGTTGAATCTAAATGTACTTTGTAATATCCAGGTTGTGCTATTTCATTATCATGAGAAAAATGAGCACGATAGCCTTCTTTTTTGTTTGAACCATTATTAAAGTTAATTGCATTTGTTGGCATTAAAAGAATATCGCCATAATCGCTAACACCTGTTCCGCTGAGGTGCGTGTGTGAGAATCCGTAGATATATGCATCACTGTAATGATAACCAGAACAACCATCCCAACCATCGAGTCTTGTGTCTGGACTTAGTTGCATCATACCAAAAGGCATTGTTGCACCTGGATAGGTGTGACCATGTCCACCAGTTCCAATGAACGGATTCACATATTCAATAAGTGGTTTGTCGTTTTTTGCGATGTCTATTGGTGGTTCTGTTGTGCAACTTGTTAGAATTAGGGCTGTTAAAACAATAGAGGAAATAGATTTCATAGAAGGGTGTTTAAATCGAATGAAAAGATACTAATTCTTAACGTATCGTTAAAAATATTTTGAAAGGTTAATTTATTTTTGGAATCGTTTACCTTTGAAAAAACTTCTTTATATGTTACGTTGGATTATATTTATTTTAATCTATAGTATTTTTTCAGTTTACGGATATCAGGCTATTAAAACAGTGACCAAAGCGAGTTGGTTTCATTATTTGTTTATTGTAGTGGCACTGGTTATTGCAGGAAATTTTATATATCAATTTTCTTTAGGATCAGACGGTAGAGTTTTAAACCCAGCAAAGAGTTATGCTTTTGGATGTCTATTGGCTTTTATGTCATTAAATCTTGTGATTGTTCCTATCTTACTTGGAGAAGATGTTATTAGAGCTTTTGTAGGGGTATACGATAAGTTCACAAGCAAAGAAGCGTTTGATATGTCTTCTAGGCGTAAATTCATTAGCCAAATAGCTTTAGGTTTGGCAGCTATTCCATTTACCTCATTGCTCTACGGGATGTATAAAGGAAAATACAAATTTAGAGTTTTAGAATATGTGCTTTATTTTGAAGACTTACCAGAGGCGTTTGATGGCTACCGCATTACTCAGATAAGCGACATTCACTCTGGTAGTTTTGATAATTTTGAAAAGATTAAATATGGCGTGGACCTAGTAAATGAGCAAAAATCTGATGTGATTTTGTTTACAGGAGATTTGGTCAATAATAAAGCCTCTGAGATGACACCTTGGAAAGATCTCTTTGGTACTTTGAAGGCGAAAGATGGTGTGTTTTCTGTTTTAGGAAATCATGATTACGGTGACTACGTGGATTGGGATTCACCCGCTGCTAAAGAAAAAAACCTTGATGATCTCAAACAGATGCAAAAGGAGATGGGCTACGATTTATTGCTTAATGAAAGTCGATTTATTGAAAGAGACGGTCAACGTATTGCATTAGTTGGTGTTGAGAATTGGGGAAAAGGTGGATTCAAAAAATCTGGTGATTTAAGAAAGGCTAGTGAGCATATAGATTTAAATGATTTTAAGATTTTAATGAGTCACGATCCTAGTCATTGGGAAGAGCAAGTTATTCATGATGACTATCATTACCATTTGACATTAAGTGGTCATACACATGGGATGCAATTTGGGATTGAAATTCCTGGTTGGATTAAGTGGAGTCCAGTAAAATGGCGCTATAAACATTGGGCAGGAATATATAAAGAACTAGGCCAATATATAAATGTCAATAGAGGTTTTGGGTTTTTGGCATATCCTGGTCGTGTTGGGATTTGGCCCGAAGTCTCAGTCATTACACTTAAAAAAGGTACTAATGACGCATAATATTGTAGAAATGTTATATTTACTCTTTAATTGTTTATTTTTATAAATATTTAAGAGTGAACCTATTGATTTTTAGAACCTAAAGTATTATCTAAAATGTAAGTAGGTTTATATATGCATGTCTGATTTAAAAGTTTAAATGTATGTCAAAATTTGGGGAACTTATAGATGTAGATATTCCTGTCTTGTTAGATTTCTTTACAGAATGGAATGAACAATCTACCGCAATGCATCCTGTAATGAGAGATGTAGCGGCAGCTCTTGGTGATAAAGCAAAAGTCATTAAAATTGACGTCGATAAAAACAAAGAATTAGCTGAGGCACTTCGTGTTAAAGGCCTGCCAACACTTATCATTTATAAGAATGGTGAGATGAAATGGCGTCATAGTGGAGAGCAAGATGCTAATACACTGATTGCTATCGTACAAGAATATATCTAATACTTAAGAGAGAGATTTAAATACATATCCTTTTTTGCTAAAGGTGTCTAATACTTTCGGAAGCGCGTACATCATATTCCTTGATGCCTTTAGACTATCGTGAAAAACGATAATACTTCCTGCTTTACTTTTTGAGATGACATTTTCTAAACATTTTTCTTCGGAAATATTGTGCTCCCAATCAAAAGACAGTACATCCCACATAACGATTTGATAACCTGCCTCCATTAGTTTTCTGCCTTGTTTAGGTGTTATCTGTCCGTAAGGAGGACGGAAGAAAGTAACACTTGAAGCCTTAAAACTTTCTAAATTAGAATTAATGGTGGTTTGAGCCTCGATAACCTCCTTCAAATAATCTTTAGTTTTTGTTTTCCAACCTTTGATGTGATTTTGGGTATGGTTGCCAATAGCATGACCTTCTTTAACGATGCTCTTAAAAATATTTGGATGCTTCTCAACATTATTTCCAATACAAAAAAAAGTGGCTTTTGCGTTGTAGTGCTTTAGAATGTCTAATGTCCAGTTTGTGATTTCTGGAGTTGGACCATCATCAAAAGTTAAATATAACTCCTTATTAGTAGTTGCTATGTCCCAAACATAATTTGGGAACATTTTTTTTGCAACTACTGGTGTTTTTACTGGAGCTATTTTCACAGTCTTCTTAGTCTTGAATACCTAGAATTTTGTCTATAGTGTCTTTTGGGAAATCTCGTTCTTCTCTTACTGGAGGTTTTGCTTCCTCCTCGTCTTCGTTGGTGAAGTGCTTAAAACGTTTAAGATAATTATTAAACTTCTCTGTTTCTTTCATGGCGAAATCTTTATCATTATAAATGACTAGAATATCCACAAGGCTTCTGTAGCGTTCAATATCTGTTACAATTTCATCTAAGTAACGTGTTTGGTTTTCTATTGTCAATCCACTCCAATAGGTTAAGTTTTCCTGATATTTTCTAGAGACATCAATATATACTTTTCTAGCTTTATCCGTTTTATCAATTTCATAATAACCACTAATATAAGGTTCTAAAAGCGTATAAAAGCCAAACTTGTCTACAGGCATTTTTTCCATCGCTAAATCAGCAATATTCTCTGCTTTATCTAACTTGTCTTCGTTAATTAATTGTTCTAAAAGCCTAGCAAGATTACCTCTGTAAGTGATACCGTTTTTACGGGTTTCAACATCGTGATAAATTTTGTCGCTACCGCTATTCCCCCAATCCCAAGACATGACTTTGTCATACATAAGCTCGGAGTCAACACGACCCATATCAAAAGGATTAGCTCTGTTAACTTCTGTTTTTATTGGGACTAGTTTATAACACAATCCGTCGAGTTGTAAATAATCTTTCATCCAGATATAATCGTCATCACTAAACGCGCCACCTGTAAAATAAATTGGACGTTTCCAATCATTATTAGCGATGATATCCAGCATTAGCAATCTGTTTTTATACAAGGCGCTTCCAGAAATAGTAATATCAATGTAAGGTTCTATTTTATCGGCATCTTTGTCTTTGACAATACCATATTTTAAAACATTAGCTTTATCGACAGGAACTCTGACATGAGAGGTCGGTAAATAGTTTGAGTTTTGTAATTGAACAGGATAGCCATTAGGGTCTTCTCCTTTGCGTTGCATCGCATATTTAAGATTGTATTTTGGGTCGTCATTAGATATGAAATCCATGTACTCTTTAATACCCATAGTGTCTTTAGTGATTTCATATTTCATGATATAATCACGCGTACCGTATTTGTATTGATCATGAGTTAACTGCGAGGGGATGGGGTCACTGTCATAAGCTTTACGCTTCATTTGGTCGATGTACCAATCGGTTTGAAACAAACTGGTGTTAACGACACGTACATCTGTTCTCACACCTTCAATTTCTTGTAAATACCACAACGGAAAACTATCATTATCTCCAATGGTAAACAGTATAGCGTTTGGCGCACAGGATTCGAGATATTTTCGAGCCATGGCTTGTGCAGTATATTTTTCTGATCGGTCATGATCGTCCCAATTCTCAGCAGCTAATATTCCAGGGACTAGAATTAAGCAGACTACCGTTATTATAGGAGCTAAAAATTTAGAGTTGGAGAATTTCCGAAGTCTATCAAAAATAGCATAGACACCAAAACCAATCCATATCGCAAATACATAGAAGGAACCTACCACAGAGTAATCTCTTTCTCGAGGTTCAAAAGGTCTCACATTGGTATAGAACTGAATAGCTAGTCCTGTAAATAGAAAGAAAACAAGTAATACCCAGAAGCGTTTTGGATCTCGTCCTAATAAGAATAAAAATCCAATGATGCCTAAAATTAGCGGTAGCATATAATAGGTGTTTCTTGCTTTATTATCGGCTACATCACTAGGGAGATTGTCTTGAGACATGCCTAATCGTGTTTCATCAATAAAGTCAATTCCGCTTATCCAATTACCGTGTAAATCATCGTATTTACCTTGAATATCATCTTGTCGCCCAGAAAAATTCCACATGAAATAACGCCAATACATGTAACCTAATTGATAATCTACCATATAGTAGAGATTGTCAGCAATTGAGGGCTTTTCTATGACTAAAAAGTCTCTACCAAATTGTTTTAAGAAATTATGATAGTCTTCATAATCGACTTTGCCTTGAGCGACTTCATTTTTAAATTCATTAACCAATTGTCGAACCTGATTTTCCATTTGATATTCGGGTTTGATTCTAAAATCTAATAACCCAGTAAACATCATATAATTTTCAGCATGCTCTGTGCTCCACATTCTAGGTAGAACGGAGGCATGTTTTGAGTTGTAGCGTTGTTCGGCATTTTTCCACTCATTAACAATGACATACTCGCCTTTGTCATAATCTTTTTCATATTTAGGTTTAGCATCTTTATATGGATTGTTTTCATCTAAACCAGAATATTGATCTGTAAATAGTGGTCCGTAAAACAAATGTGTTTCAGGATATTGCTCTAAATTATAATAGGCTAATAATTCCCGAGCGCTTGACGGATTATTCTCATTTATAACCACATTAGCATTCGCGCGAATTGGTAACATGACCCAAGATGAGAAACCAATAAAAATAAAAATTAAGCATAAGGTTAAGGTATTTGCATATTTATATCCTTTATCACGTGTGTATTTTAATCCGAAATAGAATGCGGTAACTAATAGTATTCCAGTAATTATAGATCCAGAATTAAAAGGTAAGCCTATGGTGTTGACGAAGAAAATTTCCGAAGCACTAAAAAGCAAGAGGGCATTTGGAAGTAATAATTTAAATATGAATAATAGTATGGCTGCCGCTGCGACATTAGCAATAATGAAATTTACTACAGTAATTTTTTTGTAATTTTTGAAATAATAGATAAGACCTAATGCAGGAATAGTTAATAATCCCATAAAGTGAACTCCAAAGGATAATCCAATCACGAACGCTATTAGAATTAACCATCTGTGACCTCTAGGCTTGTGCATATCGTCTTCCCATCGCAATCCTAAATAGAATAAGATGGCCATAATTAAAGTGGCCATGGCATAAACTTCAGTCTCTACTGCATTAAACCAAAACGAATCGGTGAATGTGAATGCTAAACTTCCAACTAAGGCACTCCCTAAGATTGCAATGTATTGGTTTTTTGATAAGCTTGCATAAGATGTGTTTTTTGTGTCTTCTTGTTTTGGGGTTGTTACTCTGGCTAATTTTGTCAATAAAATAGTCATAGTCCAAAACATAAATAATATGGTAAATGCACTTGATACTGCACTCATCATATTTAGCATGGCACCAATTTGAGCAGGTTCTAAGGCAAACATAGAAAAGAATGCTCCTAGCATTTGAAATAGAGGCGCTCCAGGTGGGTGACCTACCTGTAATTTTGATGAGGTGAGGATATATTCTCCTGCATCCCAGAAGCTAACTGTAGGCTCTATTGTTAGTCCGAAGGTTATTAGCGCCACGGTAAAAGCAAACCATCCTAAAATGGTATTCCATTTCTTGAAGTTGAAATGTGTCATAAAACAAGTCTTTTTGATGCGAGCGAAATTAACAATAAATATCAAAAGCACTACTCATTTTAAGTAAACGTTACCATTTTTTGATTTTTTATAAAAAATTGTTTGTACAAATGAAACTTTGTATTAAATTTGCACCCTCGTTAAGATATTGGCCTATGGTGTAACTGGAAACACATTGGTTTTTGGTACCAAAGAGTCTAGGTTCGATCCCTAGTGGGCCAACTGAAAACGGAAAAGTCCTTACTATTTATGTAAGGGCTTTTTTTATTATTCTAAATTTCAGTAATCATATTTTGAAAGTAATCACAGGTCTATTCGCGTGATTTACAAGATCTTCACTAATGCTACCATTGAGGAAATGCGAAATACCTTGCCTGCCATGGGTGCTAATCCCAATGAGATCGGCATCAATATGCCTAGAAAAGTTAAGAATTCCCTGCTCTACAGATTCGTCATTATAGATATTTAGAGTAAAGTTTTTAAAGCTGTAATCACTTATAAATTCATTAATTCTATCATTAGCTTTTTTTGTTGTTGTAAAATTACTAGCGGTATTTACCATTAGTAAATGCAATTTAGCGTCAAAATTAGTAGCGAACTCTGTGGCCTGTCGATAGGTTTCTTTATTGTCATTTTTAAAATCTGAAGCAAAAACAATATCATCGATACTAAAGTCATCATGTTCATTTTTAATTACAAGAACAGGAACATTAGAATGTCTAACTGCTTTTTCAGCATTAGAACCTACAAACATTTCTTTAATGCCACTTGCGCCGTGAGAACCCATAGTAATCATAGTGATGCCATGTTCTTTACAGATATCTGAAATGCCGTTAAATGAACCATCAGGTTTAACGATTTCGTGCACGGTAAGGCCGTCTAAATAGCTGCTGTTCATAATGTCTTCAAATTTTTTATGAGCCATTTTCATAAAAAACATAACTTCAGGAACATCTACATAAGTGTTTACAACATCAATTTCTTGCATTGGGATTTTTAGCATATGCAATAAATATATCTCGCTATTGTGTTTTTTTGCTATTTGTGCAGCAACTTTTAAAGCATTTTCTGCTGCTGTGGAAAAATCGGTAGGAACTAATATTTTTTTCATCTTGGTGAGCTGATTATGATTACATAAATTTAAGAATAAAAAACGAGACTTAATCACTTGTGAAAGTCAATAAAAATATTGTATATTTGCAGCGTTGTTTTAAGAAAAAAAAATAATGAGCGGACGTGAAGTCCGCTCTTTTTATACTAAAAATGTTCAGAGATACTGTAAAAAAATTATTAGACGAAGGATTAAGCCAACGAGAAGACCTGTTTTTAATCAGTTTTGATGTATTGTCAGACGATACAATAAAAATTATTATTGATGGAGATAACGGAGTTCTAGTTGAAGATTGTATCTTTATCAGTCGCGCCATTGAAAACAATTTGGATAGAGAAGAGCAAGACTTTTCTCTAGAAGTCTTGTCCTCTGGGGCTACAGAGCCTTTAGTAAATATAAGACAGTATAAAAAAAATATTGGTAGAACACTAAGTGTGAAAACCAAAGAAAATGAAATGATAGAAGGGGTATTAACTCAGGCAAACGAGGATGCGATTCTTTTAGAGTGGAAATCAAGAGAGCCTAAGCCCGTTGGTAAAGGTAAAGTAACAGTAAAAAAGCAAGTTGAAATGGCGTACGATGCTATTTTAAAAGCTCAAGTGGTAATAAAATTTTAATTCATAATTATGGAAAATATTGCGTTAATTGACTCGTTTTCAGAATTTAAGGACGATAAATTAATTGATCGTGTAACGCTAATGGCCATCTTGGAAGATGTATTGAGAAATGCGTTGAAGAAAAAATATGGTGATGACGATAATTTTGATATTATTATAAATCCAGATAAAGGAGATTTAGAGATTTGGAGAAATAGGATTGTGGTTGCAGATGACGAAGTTGAGGAACCAAATCAAGAAATTGCACTTTCTGAAGCTCAAAAAATTGAACCAGATTTTGAAGTTGGTGAAGATGTAGCAGAAGAGGTGAAGCTTATAGATTTAGGGCGTCGTTCAATTTTAGCATTACGTCAAAACTTGATTTCTAAAATTCACGAACACGATAATACAAATATATATAAGCAGTTTAAGGAACTTGAAGGAGAGATTTATTCTGCTGAAGTTCATCATATTCGTCATAGAGCTATAATTCTATTAGATGATGATGGTAATGAAATCATCCTTCCAAAGGATAAACAAATACCATCAGACTTTTTTAGAAAAGGAGAGAATGTAAGGGGGATTATTGAAAGCGTTGAATTAAAAGGGAACAAGCCTGCTATTATAATGTCTAGAACCTCACCAGCGTTTTTAGAGAAATTGTTTGAACAAGAAATCCCTGAAGTATTTGACGGCTTAATTACGATCAAACACGTGGTAAGAATACCAGGAGAAAAAGCAAAAGTAGCGGTAGATTCTTACGATGATAGAATTGATCCTGTTGGTGCTTGTGTAGGTATGAAGGGATCAAGAATTCACGGGATTGTTCGTGAGTTAGGTAACGAGAATATTGATGTTATAAATTACACGAGTAACATTCAACTTTTTATTACAAGGGCCTTAAGTCCTGCTAGAGTCACGTCTGTGAAAATTGATGAAGAAAATAAACGTGCTGAGGTGCTCCTAAAACCTGAAGAGGTTTCTAAAGCTATAGGTAGAGGAGGTCACAATATTAGGTTAGCTGGTAAATTAACTGGTTATGAAATAGATGTATTTAGAGAAGGCGCAGAGGAAGATGTAGAATTATCAGAATTCTCAGATGAAATCGAAGGATGGGTGATTGCAGAATTTAGTAAAGCAGGTTTAGATACAGCGAAAAGTATTTTAGAACAAGACGTTATTGATCTTGTAAAAAGAACTGATTTAGAAGAGGAAACAATTATTGATGTTATAAGAATTCTGAAAGAAGAATTCGAGGATTAATGCTAGGTCACCTTAGTTAGGTGGTTTTGGTAGAACAGATTTTTAAGTTATATTACAAGCAATTTATGGCTCAAGTTAGATTAAATAAAGTATTAAGGGAATTGAATATCTCTATAGATCGTGCTGTTGATTTTTTAGAATCAAAAGGTGTGGAAATAGAGAAAAGCCCTAATACGAAAATATCAGAAGAGGTTTATGGAATTCTTTCAGGTGAATTCCAAACTGATGCTAATAAAAAAGTGGCTTCTTTAGAGGTTAGCGAAGCAAAGCTAAAAGAAAAAGAGGAATTACGTGAGCAGCGTGAGCGTGAGTTGGAAGAAAAAGCTGCTAGAGAAGCTAAGAGTCGCGAGGTTGTTAAAGCCAGAACAGAGCTTAGTGGTCCAAAACAAGTTGGTAAAATAGACTTAAATAAGGATAAAACATCTCAAGTTGAAGCCCCTAAAGTTGACGCTCCTAAAGTTGAAGCTCCTAAAGTTGAAGCACCAAAACAAGAAGCACTTATAACTGATGCTCTTAAAACGAATGTTTCTAAGACGGATGTATCAAAAGAGGAAACTTCTAAGAAAGAGGCTTTAGAAGCAGAGTCTCCAAAGGCAGTCTCTTCTGAAGTAGAGGCTCCAAAAGAAGAAACTTCAAAAGAAATTATAAAAGACGCGTCTCCAGTTGTAGAGAAAACAACTGAAAAAGAAGAAATACCTATAATAAAGGATTTCAAAAAAGCGACTCCACCAAAAGCTATTGAGAAAATTGATAATAAGGTAGTTGCAGAGCCAGCAGCACCAGAGAGTCCCGCAGAAGAAACTTTAAAAACACAATACAAGAAACTTTCGGGGCCTAAGATTGCGGGTGAAAAAATTGATTTATCTCAATTTAAAAAGCCTAAAAAGAAAGAAGAGAAAAAAGCGTCTGATACAGATAAAAAGAAGAGACGAAGAATAAGTAAAGGACCGTCAACTACTACTAATGCTAGTGCTGGTGGTGATAGATCTAATAACAGAGGCCCTAATCAGAGAGGCGGTTACAAAGGTAAAATCCAACCTGGTAAAAGAACAACTACGGTTAAAGCTGAACCAAGTGCAGAAGATGTACAAAAACAAGTACGTGAAACACTAGAGAAACTTCAAGGTAAATCTAGTAAAGGAAAAGGTGCTAAATACAGAAGAGAAAAAAGAGAGCAACACAGAGAGCAGTCAGAAATTGACCAACAAATTGAAGCTGCTGAAAGCAAAATTCTTAAAGTTACTGAGTTTGTGACGTCTACAGAAGTTGCTACGATGATGAATGTTCCCGTAACCGAAATTATATCGGCATGTATGTCTCTGGGTATGATGGTGACAATGAATCAACGTTTAGATGCTGAAACTTTATCTGTTGTTGCAGAGGAATTTGGCTATAAGGTTGATTTTGTTACAGCAGATACAGAAGAAACAAAAGAAATAGTTCAAGATAATCCAGAAGATTTAGAGCCTCGTGCCCCAATTATTACGGTAATGGGTCATGTGGATCACGGTAAAACGTCATTATTAGATTATATACGTAAAGAGAATGTAATTGCAGGAGAATCTGGTGGAATTACTCAGCACATTGGTGCTTACGGAGTGACCTTAGATAATGGACAAAAAATAGCATTCCTCGATACACCAGGTCACGAAGCTTTTACGGCCATGCGTGCTCGTGGTGCTCAAGTAACAGATTTAGCGATCATTGTAGTTGCTGCAGATGATTCAATAATGCCACAAACTAAAGAAGCAATTGCTCATGCGCAAGCAGCGGGAGTGCCAATTGTTTTTGCAATAAATAAGATTGATAAGGTTGGCGCCAACCCTGAAAAAGTAAAAGAAGGATTAGCACAAATGAACTTATTAGTTGAAGATTGGGGTGGGAAAATTCAGTCTCATGATATCTCGGCTAAAAATGGAACAGGAGTCAAAGAGCTTTTAGAAAAAGTATTATTAGAAGCTGAATTATTAGACCTCAAAGCAAACCCAAATAAGCGCGCAAGCGGAACTGTTGTAGAAGCATTCTTAGATAAAGGTCGTGGTTACGTATCTACTATTTTGGTGCAAGCTGGAACTTTAAAAGTTGGAGATTATGTTTTAGCTGGTAAAAACAGTGGAAAAGTTAAAGCCATGCATGATGAACGTGGACACGAAGTGAAAGCTGCAGGACCCTCAATTCCGGTATCTATATTAGGATTAGATGGAGCGCCTCAAGCTGGAGATAAATTTAATGTATACGAGGATGAGCGTGAGGCAAAACAAATTGCAACCAAACGTATGCAGTTGCAACGTGAGCAAGATGTTCGTACAACTAAAACATTAACTCTTGCAGAAATTGGACGTCGTATTGCTTTAGGTACATTTAAAGAATTGAACATCATTATTAAGGGTGATGTAGATGGTTCTGTTGAAGCATTAACAGATTCTTTTCAGAAGTTATCTACTGAAGAAATACAAGTTAACATTATACATAAAGGTGTCGGTGCGATTACAGAAAGTGATGTGTTATTAGCAACAGCTTCAGATGCTATTATAATCGGTTTTAATGTAAGGCCAATGGGTAATGCACGTCAAATTGCTGATAAGGAAGAAATCGATATCCGCATGTACTCGATCATTTACGATGCCATTAATGATCTTAAAGATGCAATGGAAGGCATGTTGTCTCCAGAAATTAAAGAGGAGATTACGGGTACTGCCGAGATTAGAGAATCATTTAAAATTTCTAAAATTGGTACGATTGCGGGTTGTATGGTTTTAAGTGGAAAAATATATAGAAGCTCTGGTATTCGTTTAATTAGAGATGGAGTTGTTATTCATACAGGAGAATTAACATCGTTAAAACGATTTAAGGATGATGCAAAAGAAGTAGCTAAAGGTTATGACTGCGGTATTCAATTAAAGAATTATAACGATATTCAAATTGATGATGTGATAGAAGCATTCCAGGAAGTAGAAGTTAAGAAGAAACTTAAAAGTAAATAGGATATCACTGGGTTCTGATTTTTTCAGAATTTTGTAGATATTTACATAAAAAAATGCGACTCCATAGAGTCGCATTTTTTTATGTTGTGCAAAATTAATTTAAAAGGACTAATCCTCTTTTTTAGGTTCAAAAACCATGGCTTTAGAGAATTTCTTTTTGATTTCTAATAAAGCAATGTCGGCTTCTAGGCGTGTGCTAAAATTGCCCACCCAAACTTTGTAATTAGGTGTTTCATAGACCATTTCTGCAGGCCACTCGGCAAATGTGTTTTGAAATTTTATCTTAAGTGATTCTGCTTCAGATCGTGATCCAAAATCTAATTGAATTTTATATAAATCCACTGTTTTTACATCTTTTTTGTATTCTAATAGTTTAGTGATGTCATTGTCTTGTTCGATTGTAACGACACCTTCTTGTGCACTGAGGTGAGTTGAAAACACGACTAAGAGTATTAGAGATATAGGTGATTTGAGAAAAATTAGTTTCATATTTTTTTAAAATGTAGTACAAAGAAAACGTTTTTTTTTATGAGATGTTTTAATGAATCGAAATATTAATATAATAGCACCTCGAAATGTTATTTAGAATCCTTATAAATTGGCAACTATCACTTCTGTAACATATAAAAAATGGACTATAAGTATTAAATTTGCAGGAGATTTTACGATCGGATTTTCAAGAGTATTAATGAAAAAACCGGACCAAAGTTTAGAAGAAAATTCAACTAATAATATGAAACAAGTGATTTACCGACATTTAGCCTCAAAGATTCCTTACTTAGGATTGGTTATTTTACTTACGTTTTCTACGTCACTTAATGCTCAAGAGGGTGATCCTGACAAGGGGAAAACTATATTCAACGTTAACTGTGCTTCATGTCATGCTTTAGATAGAAAGATGACTGGGCCAATGCTGCGTAATGTTGAGACGCGTTTAGCGGAAGAAGAAGGTTTGGACCGTGAGTGGTTAAACACATGGATTCGTAACAGTGCAGGGATGATTAAATCTGGGGATGCTTACGCAAACAAGATTTATAACGAATACAATGGGACAGCAATGACTGCATTCCCTCAATTGTCAGAGCAAGATATTACCGATATTCTAGCGTATACTGCTCAGCCTGCAAAAGTGGTGATTGTAGATCAGCCTGTTGGCAGTTCTGGCGGTGGAGAGGCATCGGGGAGTGTTCCAAATAAATTGATTCTTGGTGCTTTAGCAATTTTATTCGCGTTATTGGCTATCGCTCTTGTTCTCGTAAGAAAAACATTGAATCGTTTTGCTGAGGAAAAAGGTATTGAAGCGGTTAAGAAAGATAAGAGATTACCAATTTGGAAAGCATTTGTTCAGAATCAATTTTTAGTATTGGTCACTGTTGTATTCTTTTTATTAGCAAGTGCATACTTTGTTTACGGTTATTTGTCGCAAGTTGGAGTTGATCAGGGTTACATGCCAGTTCAGCCAATTCATTACTCGCATAGAATTCATGCAGGTGAAAGTGGTATTGATTGTAAGTACTGTCACTCTTCTGCAAGAGTTAGTAAGCATTCGGGTATTCCTTCGCTAAACATCTGTATGAATTGTCATAAATCAATATACCAAGTTGCAGAGACAACGCAGCAAGAAGGGATTAAGGAGTACGGTGTTGATTACAATGCTGAAATTCAAAAGTTATACAAGGCAGTTGGATGGGATGAAGCTGAGCAATCGTATACGGGAGTTACCGAACCAGTAAAATGGATTAGAATACATAATCTTCCTGATTTTGCTTATTTTAATCATTCGCAACACGTTACAGTAGCAGGTATAGACTGTCAAACATGTCATGGTCCTGTTGAGGAAATGGAAGTGATGTATCAGCATTCACCCTTAACTATGGGATGGTGTATTAACTGTCACCGAGAAACTAATGTTAATGTGGAAGGCAATGAGTACTATACAAAAATACACGACGAGTTATCTAAAAAGTATGGTGTAGATAAATTGACGGCTGCTCAAATGGGCGGATTAGAATGTGGTAAGTGTCACTACTAAAAACAGTGCTTAGTATTTTCCATGAAAATGGAAATCTCAAAAAGGGGATTTAAAACGATAATAATAAATAAGAAGTAATTCAATTATATAATATGTCATCAAACAAGAAATACTGGAAAAGTGTTGAAGAGCTAAAAGATAATAGCCCTATTGTTGAGACGCTTAAACAAAACGAATTTGTAAGTGATATCCCTACGAGTGAGTTTTTAGGAGACAAAGAGACTTTAGAGTCTTCATCTACTACGCGTCGTGACTTTTTAAAGTATGTTGGTTTTAGTACTGCAGCAGCGTCACTCGCTGCCTGTGAAGGACCAGTAATTAAATCAATTCCTTACGTTATTCAGCCAGAATCTATAATTCCTGGTGTTGCTAATTATTATGCAACTACAATCGCTAATGGTTTTGATTTTGCAAGTGTTTTAGTAAAAACACGTGAAGGGCGTCCTATCCAAATTAAAAACAATGACTTAGCAAAAACACACAACAGTGCCAATGCAAGAGTTAACGCTTCTGTTTTAGGTTTATATGATAGTATGAGAGTTAAAAGTGCCATGAAAGATGGTCAAGAGATCTTATGGTCTGCTTTTGATTCTGAAACTAATCAGAAGCTAACAGAGTTAAGGACTGCTGGAAAAGAGATTGTGTTATTGACACAAACTTATGCTAGTCCGTCAACGTCAAGGTTGATTTCAGAATTTAAGTCTAAATATGAAAACGTACGTCACGTTGTTTATGATGCGGTTTCAGAATCTGATGCTTTAGATGCTTTTGAAGGAAGTTACGGAACTCGTGGATTAGCGAGTTATGATTTTTCTAAAGCAATGACTATTGTTTCAGTTGGAGCAGATTTCTTAGGGGATTGGCAAGGTGGTGGATTTGATTCAGGATATGCTAAAGGGCGTGTTCCTAAGAATGGAAAAATGTCAAGACATATTCAATTTGAATCAAATATGTCCTTATCGGGAGCTAATGCAGACAAACGTGTGCCATTAACGCCAAGTCAACAAAAGCAAGTATTATCTAAATTATATAGTTTAGTAGTGGGTGGTTCTGTTTCTACAGATTTACCAGAAAACATAAATAGAGCAGTTCAAAGTGCTGCTTCAGAATTAAAGAGAGCGGGAAGTAATGCGGTTTTGGTTACTGGAATTCAAGATGTCAATGCTCAAATTTTGGCATTAGCAATCAACGAAAAACTAAACAGCAAAGCTTTTGATACTTCTACGCCTATTTTAACAAGACAAGGTAATAATGCAGCCGTTACTAAATTGGTAGCAGATATGAAAGCTGGCAGTGTTGGTGGGATTATCATGAGTGGTGTCAATCCAATGTACACATTGCCAAATGCATCAGAATTTGCTGAAGGTCTTGCAAAAACAGAATTATCTATCGCTTTCTCTATGAAAGCTGATGAAACGGCTATAAATGCTCAGTATATTGCTGCTACACCTCATTACTTAGAGTCTTGGGGAGACGTAGAAATAAAGAAAGGACATTTCAGCTTAATGCAACCAACTATTCGTCCGTTGTTTGATACACGTCAATTCCAACAAGCACTATTAATTTGGACAGGAAGTGATCAAACGTATAGAGAATATATAAAGTCAGGGTGGTCTGGTGGTTCTTTCAATGAGGCATTGCAAGACGGTGTTTATGTGTCAGGAGTGCTTTCTAGCGCGCCAGATGGATCATCTACGATAACGACAGATTCAATTTCGGGTTCTGATTCAGCTATTGCTGGTTTATCAGAAAATGTTGAATCAACAATAGGTTCAGCAGGAAGTGCGGCAAGAAGTTTGGCGTCTTCTGCTAAGTCGGAAGGAATGGAGCTGTCATTATATACCAAAGTTGGCATGGGTGATGGTCAAGATGCTAATAACCCGTGGTTGCAAGAATTTCCAGATCCTATTACAAGAACATCTTGGGATAATTACTTAACGATTTCGGCTACGGATGCAAAAGGATTAGGATTAGAAAATAATCATGTCGCAACTGGAGCTTTAGATGGTAGCTATGCAGATGTGACTGTAAATGGAGTCACTGTTAAAAATGTCCCTGTAATTATTCAGCCAGGACAGGCTAAAGGAGCTATAGGTTTATCTTTAGGATACGGCAGAACTGCAGGCTTAAAAGAAGAAATGATGACTGGGGTTAACGCTTACCCGTTATACCAAAATTTTAATACATCTCAAAACGTTACTGTTAAGAAAGCAGCGGGAATCCATGAATTTGCATGTGTACAGTTGCAGAATACGTTAATGGGTCGTGGAGATATTATAAAGGAAACAACTTTAGAAATTTTTAATACCAAGGATAGAACGGTTTGGAATAAAATTCCAACAGTATCTTTAAATCACGAGGAAGTTGAAGTAACTTCTCCAGAAGTTGATTTATGGGATGAGTTTGATCGTTCCATTGGACATCACTTTAATTTGTCCATTGATTTAAATTCTTGTACAGGTTGTGGGGCGTGTGTAATTGCATGTCACGCAGAAAATAATGTACCTGTCGTTGGTAAAGAAGAAATTAGACGTAGTCGTGATATGCACTGGTTACGTATTGATAGGTATTATTCTTCTGAAGATACGTTTGCTGAAGATGATACTAAAAAAGAAGAATTTTCTGGACTTTGGGGAGATAAAGGATCATTAAGTGGATTTGGAGAATTAGAAGATCCTGCTGATAATCCACAAGTCGCTTTCCAACCAGTAATGTGTCAGCATTGTAATCACGCGCCTTGCGAAACAGTTTGTCCTGTTGCCGCATCTTCACATGGTCGTCAAGGTCAAAATCACATGGCGTACAACCGTTGTGTAGGGACACGATACTGTGCAAACAACTGCCCTTATAAAGTACGTCGTTTCAACTGGTTCCTATATAATAAGAATGATGAGTTTGATTATCATATGAATGATGATTTAGGCCGTATGGTATTAAATCCAGATGTGACCGTTCGTTCTCGTGGAGTGATGGAGAAGTGTTCTATGTGTATTCAAATGACACAGAAAACAATTCTAGATGCTAAACGTGACGGTCGTGTTATCAAAGATGGTGAATTCCAAACAGCTTGTTCGTCAGCATGTGGCAGTGGTTCAATTAAGTTTGGTGACATTAATGATGAAGAAAGTGAAGTTGCAAAACTTTATAAAGATGATCGCATGTATCACTTGTTAGAAAGTGTTGGTACTAAGCCTAATGTGCAGTATCATACTAAGGTGAGAAATATTACAGAAGCATAGAAATTAATTAAGAAACAATTATAATAGATTATGGCGTCTCATTACGAAGCACCTATTAGAAGGCCCTTAGTTACAGGAGGAAAATCATATCACGATGTATCGGTGGATGTGGCTAGACCTGTTGAAGGAAAAGCAAACAAAGCTTGGTGGATTGTCTTTTCAATCGCACTTGTCGCATTCCTTTGGGGAATTGGGTGTATTATCTATACAGTATCAACAGGTATAGGTACCTGGGGATTAAACAAGACCGTAGGATGGGCTTGGGATATTACTAACTTTGTGTGGTGGGTTGGTATTGGCCATGCAGGGACATTAATCTCTGCTGTACTATTATTATTCCGTCAAAAATGGAGAATGGCAATTAACCGTTCTGCAGAAGCAATGACAATATTCTCAGTAATCCAAGCGGGTTTATTTCCAATTATTCACATGGGTCGTCCTTGGTTGGCATATTGGGTATTGCCTATTCCGAATCAATTTGGTTCACTATGGGTAAACTTTAATTCACCATTACTTTGGGATGTATTTGCAATCTCTACTTATTTATCAGTATCGTTAGTTTTTTGGTGGACTGGCTTATTGCCTGATTTTGCGATGTTACGTGATCGTGCGGTTAAACCTTTTCAGAAGAAAATATATGCATTATTAAGTTTTGGATGGTCAGGACGCGCTAAAGATTGGCAACGTTTTGAAGAAGTGTCTTTAGTTCTTGCAGGATTAGCTACACCATTAGTACTCTCTGTGCATACTATTGTATCATTTGATTTTGCAACCTCTGTGATTCCTGGCTGGCATACAACCATTTTCCCTCCTTATTTTGTGGCAGGTGCGGTATTCTCAGGTTTTGCTATGGTAAACACACTGCTTATTATCATGAGAAAAGTATGTAGCCTTGAAGATTATATTACTGTGCAACATATTGAATTAATGAATATTGTAATCATGATTACGGGTTCAATAGTTGGAGTGGCTTATATAACTGAATTGTTTATCGCTTGGTATTCTGGAGTGGAGTACGAACAATATGCGTTCTTAAACAGAGCAACAGGACCATATTGGTGGGCGTATTGGTCAATGATGACTTGTAATGTGTTTTCACCACAATTTATGTGGTTTAAGAAACTAAGAACGAGTATCATGTTTTCATTCGCAATCTCGATTGTTGTAAATATCGGAATGTGGTTTGAGCGTTTTGTAATAATTGTTACATCATTACATAGAGATTATTTACCATCGTCATGGACTATGTTTTCACCAACTTTTGTGGATATCGGAATTTTTATAGGAACCATTGGATTTTTCTTCGTGTTATTTTTACTGTATGCGAGAACATTCCCTGTTATTGCACAAGCGGAGGTTAAGACGATTTTGAAATCTTCAGGGGATCGATATAAAACAATAAGAGAACGAGGAGATAGTTTAGTAGGAACTGGTGCTGATAAAAGAACTTCAATGTTAAAAGTTGAAGAAGAGGCTATTGTTATTAAGTCTAGGCAAGATAAGACTGAAAAGTTAGATAACTTATTAAAAGGTGTTGGAACATTTGATGCTACGAGTGAAACTGCAGATGATTTAAAAGTGATCAATGGTATTGGTCCAAAAATGGAGGAGTTACTTAATAGTATTGGAATATTCACTTACGCTCAAGTAAGTAAAATGACAAAAGTAGAATATGACTTACTAGATCAAATCACAGAGTCCTTCCCTGGGAGAGCAGAGCGTGACGATTGGTCTGGACAAGCTAAAAAATTAATAAACTAAAATAGTACATGGAAGCTTCGAAAGTAATTCACGCTATTTATACGGATGATGACGTCTTAATGAATGCTGTCAAAAAAGTTAAGGCAGCAAGACATCATATTGAAGAAATATACACGCCTTTTCCTGTTCATGGACTAGACAAAGCTATGGGACTTGCGCCGACAAGATTAGCTATAACATCATTTTTGTATGGTTGTGTTGGTTTAACTGTTTCTATTGTCATGATGAATTTCATTATGATAGAAGATTGGCCCCAAGATATTGGTGGTAAACCAAGTTTTAGCTATATCGAGAATATGCCTGCATTCGTGCCTATCATGTTCGAATTAACGGTCTTTTTTGCAGCCCATTTGATGGTTATTACGTTCTATTTAAGAAGTAGAATGTGGCCATTTAAAAAAGCTGAGAATCCTGATCCAAGGACTACAGATGACCATTTTTTAATGGAAATTGCTGTTCATGGAGACGAAAATGAATTGACAAATTTATTGAAAGAAACTGGGGCAGTAGAAATTAATTTAATTGATAAAACGCATTAATTGATACAGATGAAAAGTGTTTTTAAAATAGTAGTAGTATTAATGGTATTTGCAAGTGTTGTTTCCTGTAAAAAGAATTCAAGACGTAATTATCAATATATGCCAAATATGTATGAGTCTATCGGTTACGAAGCTTATCAGGAATCTGATGCTTTTTCGGGAGGCGTAGAGGCTCAGTTGCCTGCGGAAGGGTCAATTCCTAGAGGAGATCACATGCCTTTTGAAATTGAAAACTCTAATGATGGGTATTTATTTGCTAAAGCAAACTTGCTAAGTCCATTAGATTCAACGCAAGTTGATGCTAATAGAGGTGGTGAGTTATACGATATTTATTGTGGTATTTGCCATGGTAGTAAAGGAGCAGGTCAGGGTAAACTGGTTAAAATGGAAAAGATTTTAGGGGTACCTAGTTATGGAGATGTAGGTAGAGCAATTACAGAAGGTAGCATTTATCATACTATTTACTACGGAAAAAACGCAATGGGTGGTTATTTAAATCAGCTAGATGAGGAAGAACGTTGGCAAGTTGTTAATTACGTACTGACTTTAAAGGCAGAGCTCGATAAAAAATAAGATAGATAAAGATTATATATAATTATGTATACATTTTCAAGTAAATTAAAATCAGTTGCTTTTGGCCTAATGATCATTGGATTAATGGGTGTTGCGTATGGTTTTTTCTCATCTAACAAAGATTTTACGGAAGTAGAAACAATGTTGGCGAGCGAAACTCATCATGGTGAAGGTCATGAGTCTGCGTCAGTGGATGAACATGAGGTAAAAGCTGACGATTCTCACGCTACTGGTACTCACGCGAAAACTGCTGGTAATGATTCTGAAGAAGTACATGAACACGCGGAAGTTGATGAGCACACTAAACATGTTAATCATGTAATGCATGCTATGCATAAAAGACCCTGGGCAGCATTATATGTTGCAGCGTTTTTCTTTTTTATGATTGCATTAGGTGTTTTAGCATTTTATGCTGTTCAGTTCGCATCACAAGCTGGCTGGTCTCCTTTATTGTTAAGAGTAATGGAAGGTATAACGGCTTATATGATGCCTGGAGCTATAATCGTTTTGTGTATCGCTCTGGCATCCGGGTTAATTGGTCATTACGGATTATTTATTTGGATGGATCCAGAGGTGGTAGCTCACGATAAGTTAATTCAAGGCAAGACAGATTGGTTGAATATCACTTGGTTTGGAATAAGAGGATTTATATTTATAGCTGGATGGTATTTATATAGATTTTTCTCACGCAAATATTCTATAGCTCAAGACGAAGCAGATGATAATAAGAATTTTATAAAGACATTTCGTATTTCAGCGGCATTCTTAGTATTCTTTTTGTATACAGAATCTATGATGTCTTGGGATTGGATTATGAGTGTAGATCCTCACTGGTTTTCAACATTGTTTGGATGGTATGTATTAGCAGGGATGATGGTTTGTGGAATTACAGTTATTTCTATGGTTACGATATACTTAAAGTCCAGGGGCTTTTTGCCAAAAGTGAATGATAGTCACATCCATGATTTAGCTAAATTCATGTTTGGGTTTAGTATATTTTGGACGTATTTATGGTTCTCACAATTTATGTTAATCTGGTATTCAAACATCCCTGAGGAAGTAACATATTTCGTAACACGCTTTCAAGACTATTTAGTTCCGTTTTTAGGAATGGTTGCAATGAATTTTGTATTTCCACTATTGGTCTTAATGAATAGTGACTATAAACGTATTCCTTGGTTTGTTGTTATGGCAGGTGTTGTAATTTTATGTGGTCACTACATTGATGTTTATGTAATGATTATGCCGGCAACAGTTGGTGATCAATGGTATATAGGAATTCCAGAAATATCGTCAATGTTATTCTTTACCGGATTGTTTATTTATATCGTCTTTAATGCATTAACAAAACATCCTTTAGAGCCAAAACGTAACCCTTTCATCAAAGAAAGTGAACATTTTCATTATTAATAAATTACCTAAAGAACAGAAACGACAATGACTGCTTTTTTAACACTTATAATAGTACTTTTTATACTAGTTGCAATTTGGCAAATGGTCAAAATTTTTGATCTTGCTCAAGTGGGTTCCTCGGATAGCCAAGTAGCTACAGATAAAGACAATAAAATTAATGGTTACATGATGATGGGATTTTTGGTCTTCATTTATGCCATTACCATACTTAGTTTTTGGTATTTAGGAGATTTGCCTTTAACATCTAATGCAGCTTCCGAACACGGAACAGAAATAGATAAGTTGATGATTATATCAATGGTTGTTATCTTTATTGTTCAGACTATCACACAATTTTTATTACATTATTTTGCCTTTAAGTATAAAGGGGAAAAAGGCCGTAAGGCTTTATTCTATGCGGACAATAATACATTGGAAGCTATTTGGACGTTTATACCTGTGATTGTTTTGGCAGGTTTAATTATCTATGGTTTATTTACTTGGACAAGTATCATGAACGTGGATGAAACGGATGATCCTTTAATTGTGGAGTTATATGCGCAGCAATTTAACTGGAAAGCTCGCTATGGAGGTGAAGATAATACTCTAGGACTAGCAAATGTAAGATTGATTGATATTAATCGTGCTAATATTTTAGGTGTAGATGAATCTGACCCATACGCACAAGACGATGTTATCACTCAAGAGCTTCACTTACCTGTTGGCAGGCCTGTACTATTTAAAATGCGTTCGCAAGACGTATTGCACTCAGCATATATGCCACACTTTAGAGCGCAAATGAATTGCGTCCCTGGTATGATTACTCAGTTTGGATTTACACCTTCTGTGACTACGGCAGATATGCGTCAAAACCCAGACATTCAGGAAAAAGTAGAGAATATTAACAATATAAGGCTCTCGAAAAGTGTTGAAATAGAAGCTAAAGGGCAAGAATTACTTTACGAGTTTGACTATTTATTATTATGTAATAAGATTTGTGGAAAATCACATTACAACATGCAAATGAAGATTATAGTGGAAACTCAAGAGGAATATGATGCTTGGATGAAAGAGCAAAAAATATTCAAGAATTCTTTAATAAACAACTAAGAAAAAAAGAAATTATATTATGTCAGCAAACGCAGATACTCACTCACACGACGATCACGGGCATCATCACAAGGAGACATTTGTAACTAAATATATATTTAGTCAAGACCATAAGATGATTGCCAAGCAATACCTAATAACAGGTATTCTTATGGGAGTTGTCGGGGTTTTAATGTCTATATTGATGCGTATGCAAATTGCATGGCCAGAGCAACCTAATGCACTTTTTGAGGCATTACTAGGTAAGTGGGCGCCAGATGGTGTTATGGATGCGGATATTTATTTAGCATTGGTAACCATACATGGTACCATTATGGTATTCTTTGTGTTAACCGCTGGTTTAAGTGGTACGTTTAGTAATCTTTTAATTCCGTTGCAAATTGGTGCACGTGATATGGCATCAGGTTTCTTAAACATGGTTTCATATTGGTTGTTTTTCACGTCAAGTGTGATTATGATTTCATCATTCTTTGTTGAGTTTGGACCAGCGGCAGCAGGTTGGACAATTTATCCTCCTCTAAGTGCTTTACCAATGGCCCAAGGTGGCTCTGGTATGGGTATGACTTTATGGTTGGTGTCTATGGCAATATTTATTGCTTCTTCATTGTTGGGCTCTTTAAATTATGTAGTAACCGTATTGAACTTGCGTACAAAAGGGATGTCTATGACAAGATTGCCTTTAACAATTTGGGCGTTTTTCGTAACAGCTATTATTGGTGTGGTATCTTTTCCAGTACTATTAGCTGCGGCATTATTATTAATAATGGATAGAAGTTTTGGAACTTCATTTTTCCTTTCAGATATATTTATACAAGGTGAGGTGTTACACTATCAAGGTGGTTCTCCTGTGTTATTTGAGCATTTATTTTGGTTTCTTGGACATCCAGAGGTTTATATCGTGCTTTTGCCGGCATTGGGTATATCTTCAGAAGTTATTGCAACCAATTCACGTAAACCTATTTTCGGCTATCGAGCAATGGTTATGTCAATTTTGGCAATTGCTTTTCTATCAACCATTGTTTGGGGTCACCATATGTTTGTTTCAGGAATGAACCCATTCTTAGGGTCGGTATTTACGTTTACGACTTTATTAATTGCTATTCCTTCAGCGGTAAAAGCATTCAATTATATAACCACATTATGGAAAGGTAACCTCCAAATGAACCCGGCAATGCTGTTCTCAATTGGTTTAGTGTCTACTTTTATTACTGGTGGTTTAACTGGAATAATTTTGGGCGATAGTGCACTAGATATTAACGTGCATGATACCTATTTTGTTGTAGCTCATTTCCATTTAGTAATGGGTATTTCAGCATTGTATGGCTTTTTTGCAGGGGTCTACCATTGGTTCCCAAAAATGTTTGGTCGCATGATGAACAAAAACTTAGGTTATTTACATTTCTGGGTGACTGCAATCTGTGCTTATGGGGTGTTTTTCCCAATGCACTTTATAGGAATGGCAGGTCTTCCTAGACGATATTATACAAATACTAATTTTCCTTTGTTTGATGATTTAGCAAACACAAATGTTATTATTACGATGTTCGCAATCGTAGGAGCTATTTTCCAATTCGTCTTCTTGTACAATTTCTTTGCTTCTATTTTCTTCGGAAAGAAGGCAGAGCAGAATCCATGGAGATCAAACACACTGGAATGGACTACCCCAGTTGAGCATATTCATGGTAATTGGCCAGGAGAATTACCTCACGTACACCGTTGGTCTTATGACTATAGTAAACCCGGTCATGAGGAGGATTTTGTGCCTCAAAATGTGCCATTATATGATGGTGAAGAAGAACTACAACATTAGGTAAATTCCTTTTAAAAGGAATCTTATTATAAATTATCAAAGACCTTTAGATTGAGCAATCATTCTAAAGGTTTTTTTATTTAGACTGAAATCTAAAATCTTGTTAGTTATTCTGTTCTTCTGTAGTACTATAAAACTATATGACGAATAGAGCTTAATTAGGTCTATGATGACATATACGCATTCAAAAATTTTAATTTTATATTTGGAGGTTGATTGGAAACACCTAAATAGATTGATGTATGATTTGAGTAATCAATTTGTATAAATTTATAATTCGGAATTTGCCTTCGTTATTCATTCTATTGTTTGTTAAGAGTAGTATTCTAGTTGCCTATAAATGAATTCATGAATAGATGTTCTTATTGTAATTGAGACCAGTAGTGATTTCTGAATATTTTGGGTATTCATTAAAAGATAAAGAAGCGGAGCTTAGGGAATTAAATGCCTAAGGTGGATTTAAAAGGAGTCTCTTTTGGAGTTTACGAAGATGTTTCCATTTAAAAAATATCAATAATGTAATTTCTAATCGTTAACTTTGAATTATATAATTACTAAAGATTCCCGCTTTCGTGGGAAACGCTATGAACGAAAACCTAGACCCAACAGACGAGAATTTTACACCCGAAGAATTGGATGTTGAAAAAAAGTTAAGACCCTTATCTTTTGATGATTTTACGGGCCAGGATCAAGTCTTAGAAAATCTTAAAATTTTTGTTCAGGCTGCTAATGGCAGAGAGGAAGCTTTAGATCACACCTTATTTCATGGACCTCCAGGATTAGGTAAAACGACCTTGGCACATATTTTAGCTAGTGAACTTAATGTGAGTATTAAAGTGACTTCTGGTCCTGTATTGGATAAGCCAGGGGACTTAGCAGGGCTGCTTACTAACCTTGATGAACGTGATGTGTTGTTTATTGATGAAATTCATCGATTGAGCCCTATTGTAGAAGAGTATTTATATTCGGCAATGGAAGACTATAAAATTGATATCATGATTGAGTCAGGGCCTAATGCAAGAACTGTTCAAATCAATTTAAATCCGTTCACGTTAATTGGAGCAACTACGCGTTCAGGATTATTAACGTCTCCAATGCGAGCACGTTTTGGGATTCAAAGTAGACTTCAGTATTACAATACAGAATTATTAACCACAATCGTTCAGCGTAGTTCCTCTATTTTGGGCGTGCCAACTTCAATGGAAGCGGCTGTAGAAATTGCAGGGAGAAGTCGTGGTACTCCAAGAATTGCAAATGCGTTGTTAAGGCGTGTTCGAGATTTTGCTCAAATTAAAGGTAACGGTAGTATTGATATTAAAATTGCAAAGTTTGCGTTAGAGGCCCTTAATGTTGACGCACACGGTTTGGATGAAATGGATAATAAAATTTTGTCAACTATAATTGATAAATTTAAAGGCGGACCTGTTGGAATTACAACAATTGCGACTGCTGTAAGTGAAAGTGCCGAAACTATCGAAGAAGTTTATGAGCCATTTTTAATTCAACAAGGCTTTTTAATGCGCACTCCTCGTGGTCGTGAAGTGACTGAGCAGGCCTATAAACATTTAGGTAAAATCAAAGGTCCAGCCCAAGGCGGACTATTTTAGTAACTAATCAAAAGATCACGCTTAGCTTGTTATTTGAGCATAGTCGTAGTTTATTAAAAGACAAATCTTAATTGTGAGCATAAATAAACGAATCCCAGAAGTTCCCCTTTTAAAATTTATTAGGCATTCTTTAGAAATTCTTAAAAACCCATTACCATTTCACAATACTAATTTCAAAGAACAAGGCGATGTTTTTAGATTGAAAATTGGGTTCAATAATAGTGTCGTTTTTTGCAGAGATGCTGCTTTTGCCGTATATGTGCTTCAGAAGAATCAAAAGAACTATAAGAAATCTAAAATTCAAACCGTAGACTTAGTCAAATATGTAGGTGAAGGTTTATTGACTTCCGAAGGAGAAAAATGGAAGAAGCAACGTAAAATGATGCAACCTGCTTTTCATAAAAAGCAACTCGAGAACTTGTTAAGTGGAATGCAAGATACTATAGTTTCAGAATTTAAAAATATTGATACAAATAAGGTTATCGATGTGTTTCCTATCCTTAACGACTTGGCATTCCAAACGGTCGTGAAGTCTTTATTTACTAAAGCAGCAATAGCAAAAGATATGGAAAGGCTTCAGTTTATAACCGAGGCCAATCAAAGAATGTTAGTCAAAGAACTGCGCCAGCCTTATTTAGCGTGGTGGTTCAAAATGAGAGGAACGCTAGACCAATATGTTGAGCTATCAAAAGAAGCAAGAACTATTCTAAAAGGCATCGTTGAACAAAGAAAAGCCTCAGGTAAACGTTACGATGATTTATTGGATATGCTTTTAGAGACGAAGTATGACGATGGTAAGGGAATGAGCGAAGAACAGCTTATCGATGAAATCTTAATTATTTTTACTGCTGGACACGAAACAACATCTAATGCATTAACTTTTACGTTTCAATTATTGGCTAAACATCCTGAATGGCAAGATAAAATTCGCGAAGAATGGTTAAAATTAGGTGGAGACGATACAGATTTAATGACTCGAGTTTCAACATCTAAAGTTTGTCAACAAGTATTGGAAGAGTCTATGCGACTGTATCCACCAGCTTACTTTATTGACCGTGTCAATATAGAGGCAGATCAATTTAATGGTATGGATTTTGAGCCGGGTTGTAATTTGTTGTTTTCGGTTTATGAAATACATAGGCATCCAAAATTATGGGAGCAACCAAGTGTTTTTATGCCTGAGCGCTTCGCTGAAGGCTCTCGACCATTTTCGTCTCAATATTTTCCTTTTGGTGCAGGACCAAGGAAGTGTATTGGTAATAATTTTGCGATGTTTGAAATGATTATTGCTGTGACTGAGTTAATTTCAAAATTTAAGATACATGCAGAGTTTGACGAGATTGATATTACTCCTTTAATTACATTGAAACCAAAAAATGCTTTTTTAAGATTTGAAGAGAGAGTATAGTTTTTAAGGTTTATTTCCTCTAATAAAGGTAGTACTTTAGCTTAGATTAAATGATATGACCTAATAAATACGGCTTTTATCTATTTTATTTATCTGCGATTTTAAATTGATTTACTTTTCCCTCGCTATTAAATCAATTAAAATGAAAAGATTACGAAACCGAGTTTTCGTCATTACGGGAGTTATGACAGTATTAATGTCATGTGCATCAGATAATGATAACTATGAACCAATTCCTTCTCAAGGAATCTTAGAGAGCAGAATAATTGAACTTTATGGCTCTAAGGAGGCTTTAATTCAACCATTATCTACAGATTTTAACTTAATCCCTAACGACCCTAATAATCCAATTACTGAGGCAAAAGTGGCGTTAGGTCAAATGCTTTTTCACGAAACAGGAATCGCTATGAATCCAAATATTGATGAAAGTATGCAAATGTACTCTTGCGCAAGTTGTCATCATGCTAAAGCAGGTTTTCAAAGTGGTATTTTACAAGGTATTGGAGAAGGTGGAAACGGTTTTGGGATCAACGGTGAAGGTCGATTTAAAAACCCTTTATACGCAGAATCAGACCTAGATGTTCAACCCATTAGAACACCTACGACATTAAATGTTGCTTATCAAGATGTAATGCTATGGAATGGTCAATTTGGTGGTACGGGAACAAATCAAGGCACTGAGGCTAATTGGACGGTTGGCACACCTAAAGAACATAATAATCTTGGTTTTGAAGGTGTAGAAACTCAAGCTATTGCAGGTTTAGATGTTCACAGAATGACTATAGATCAAGATTTTATACAGAACTCGGCGTACAAGGATATGTTTGACGAAGCATTTCCAAATATTGCTGTACCACAGCGTTATTCCAAATTAAATGCAGCGTTAGCTGTTGCCGCTTACGAGCGTATATTATTGCCTAATCAAGCGCCTTTTCAACAATGGTTAAACGGAAACGAGAATGCCTTAAATGAGCAAGAAATAGATGGAGCACTTTTGTTTTTTGATGATGCTAAATGCTACTCATGTCACTCTGGACCAGCTTTAAATGGAATGGATTTTTATGGTTTAGGCATGAAAGATTTAGCAGGAGATGATGTATTAACGTTAATAGACGCTGGAACAAAGAGAGGTAGAGGCGGTTTTACTAATAATCCAGAAGATGATTATAAATTTAAAACACCTCAGCTATACAATTTAAAAGATGTCACATTCTTTGGTCATGGAGGCAGTTTTCAATCTATAGAAGCCATTATTCGTTATAAAAATAATGCTGTTTCAGAAAACCAAGAAGTGCCATCAGGTCAAATTTCACCTCTATTTACACCCCTTAATCTAACAGATGAGGATATTGAGGCGATTACTGCTTTTCTAGAAAACGCACTTTATGATAGTAACTTACAGCGCTATGTGCCAGAAGAATTACCAACGGGTAATTGTTTCCCTAATGCAGATCCAATGTCTGCTCAGGATATGGGTTGTGATTAATTTATTACATTTTAGAGGATCATAAAACACTTAAATCTACTTTAGATGTTTAAATTTGGAGGTGAATAAAACGAAACACTCTCAATTTATTAAAACAGAAGCCAAACGTCTTGGCTTTTTGTCTTGTGGAATCAGTAAAGCTGGATTTTTAGAAGAAGAAGCGCCTAGACTAGAAAAATGGTTGAAGAACAATGCGCATGGCGAAATGCGTTACATGGAAAATCATTTTGATAAACGCCTCGATCCTACAAAATTGGTTGAAGGTTCTAAAAGTGTGGTATCACTACTCTTAAATTATTATCCTTCGGAAATTCAAAACCCGGAAAGCTATCAACTTTCTAAATACGCTTATGGGACCGATTATCACTTTGTCATTAAAGATAAACTGAAAGAACTATTACAATCCATCCAAGATGAAATTGGAGATGTCCATGGACGAGCGTTTGTCGATTCTGCACCTGTATTAGATAAAGCTTGGGCTGCAAAATCTGGTTTGGGATGGATTGGTAAACACAGTAATTTATTGACCCAACAAATAGGCTCCTTTTATTTCATTGCAGAGCTTATTATCGATTTAGACTTAGAATACGACTACGCTACTACCGATCATTGTGGAACATGCACAGCATGTATCGAGGCCTGTCCAACAGAGGCCATCACAGAGCCTTACGTTGTAGATGGCAGTAAATGTATTTCTTATTTTACGATAGAACTCAAAGAGAATATTCCTTTAGACTTTAAAGGCCAATTTGACGATTGGATGTTTGGTTGTGATATATGTCAAGATGTGTGCCCTTGGAATAAATTTTCAAAAGCACATAGTGAGCCGCTGTTTAATCCACATCCTGAGTTATTAGATATGACGAAAAAAGACTGGGAAGAGATTACAAAAGACACCTTTAATAAAGTCTTTAAAAAGAGTGCGGTTAAGCGCACTAAGTTTGACGGGTTAGAACGGAATATTAAGTTTTTGAAAGAGTAAATTTCCGAAGAAAACCAAACACTTCCTCATTTAAGTTCCTCGTAAAACATGTACATTTGTAATTCGGTTTGTCATCAACTATAATTACAAATTGATTAATCCACACATTTATGAGCAAGGAAAGTAAACGCAGAGAAGCTTTAGTGTATCACGCAAAACCAAGACCAGGAAAAATCCAAGTAGTTCCTACAAAAAAATATGCAACACAAAGAGATTTGTCCCTTGCATATTCACCAGGAGTGGCAGAGCCTTGTTTAGAAATTGAAAAAGATAAAAAAAACGTATATAAATATACTGCTAAAGGTAATTTAGTGGCGGTTATCTCTAATGGTACAGCTGTTTTAGGTTTAGGGAATATTGGCCCGGAAGCGTCTAAACCTGTAATGGAAGGGAAGGGCTTACTATTTAAAATATTCGCAGATATCGACGTGTTTGATATTGAAGTTGATACAGAAAATGTTGAGGAATTCATTCAAACAGTAAAGATGATTGCTCCAACTTTTGGAGGTATTAATCTAGAGGATATTAAAGCTCCTGAAGCTTTTGAAATTGAGCGTCGTTTAAAAGAGGAGTTAGATATTCCTGTGATGCATGATGACCAACACGGTACTGCTATTATTTCTGCGGCTGCATTATTAAATGCTTTAGAAATTGCAGAAAAGAAAATTGAAGACGTGCAAATTGTCATTAGTGGAGCAGGTGCAGCAGCTATTTCTTGTTCTCGATTATATCAAGCATGTGGAGCCAAGCGTGAAAACATGGTAATGTGTGATAGTAAAGGTGTGATTAGAGATGATCGCGATACCTTATCTAAAGAAAAGGCAGAATTTGCAACCCATCGTAAAATTGACACACTAAGGGAAGCCATGCAAGATGCAGATGTTTTTATTGGGTTATCAATGGCAGATATTGTAGATCAAGCAATGTTAAAAACAATGGCGAGCAATCCAATTGTGTTTGCTATGGCAAATCCAAATCCAGAAATAAAATACCAATTGGCGATAGATGCTCGTGATGATATTATCATGGCGACAGGACGAAGTGATAATCCAAATCAAGTAAATAACGTACTGGGTTTTCCTTTTATATTTAGAGGCGCTTTAGACGTGCGAGCGACAAAAATTAATGAAGCTATGAAAATGGCTGCAGTTTTTGCGTTGGCAAAATTAGCGAAAGAGCCAGTGCCAGAGCAAGTAAATATAGCCTACGGTGAAACGCGTTTAACATTTGGTAGAGATTATATAATCCCTAAACCGTTTGATCCTAGACTTATTGCAGAAGTTCCTCCAGCGGTTGCTAGGGCCGCCATGGAAAGTGGTGTTGCTACAGAGCCAATTGAAGATTGGGAAAAGTATAAAGATGAGTTATTAGAACGATTAGGCTCTGATAATAAAGTGGTTAGATTATTAATAAATAGAGCTAAACTCAATCCAAAACGTGTTGTTTTTGCAGAGGCAGATCATTTAGATGTTTTAAAAGCTGCACAAATTGTTTATGATGAAGGGATTGCAACACCAATACTTTTGGGAAGAAAAGAGACCATTTTAAAACTCATGGAGGAGATTGAGTTTGACGCTGATATAGAAATTATTGATCCAAAATCTGACGAAGAAGAAGAACGGAAAAACAAGTATGCTAAAGTCTATTGGGAACAGCGCAAACGTAAAGGTGTGACGTTGTTTTCCGCAGAAAAATTAATGCGAGAGCGTAATTATTTTGCTGCTATGATGGTGAATGAAGGCGATACAGATGCTTTAATTTCTGGGTATTCTAGAAGTTACCCAGTGGTTGTTAAACCTATGTTAGAATTAATTGGTTTAGCTCCAGGTTCTACAAGGATAGCGACCACTAATGTCATGATGACACAACGCGGACCGATGTTTTTGAGCGATACCTCAATAAATATTAATCCGTCAGCAAATGATTTAACAAGAATTGCTCAAATGACAGCCGGAGTTGTCAAAATGTTTGGGATGGAACCTGTTATGGCGATGATATCTTATTCTAATTTTGGGTCTTCAAAAAATCAAACGGCTGTAAAAGTTAGAGAAGCTGTTGAGTATTTGCATAAAAGACACCCAGATTTAGTTGTAGATGGTGAGTTACAAACCGATTTTGCATTAAACAAAGAGATGCTTCAGGATACATTTCCATTTTCTAAGTTAGCGGGTAAAAAAGTAAACACGCTGATTTTTCCAAATTTAGAATCTGCAAATATCACGTATAAATTACTTAAAGAATTGAATAAAGCAGATTCGATTGGTCCAATAATGATGGGAATGAGAAAGCCTGTTCATATTCTGCAGTTAGATGCAAGTGTTGACGAAATAGTAAACATGACTGCTATTGCTGTGATCGATGCGCAACAAAAGGAAAAACAAGCAGCACGACTACAGAGTGCTTTACCCAACTAATCCACTTTGAAATGTAAATAATTTTATTACATTTGATTTTTAAATCCGAATTAAGAAATAGAACTTCATTATGAAGGTTAAACCGGCGAAGGATTATAACTTATTTTAAGTTTAAGCACATGATTTTTATGCTTAAATATCTAGGTGTACTATAGTTGTTGGAAGTAGTTTTTAAAATGTAATAGATTTTCTATTTTTTAATTTGGAGGTAACCCAAGTGAAAAATGATTACACACATACAAGGTAAATTGGTAGAAAAAAACCCAACAGATGTCGTTATCGATTGTAATGGTGTTGGTTATCTTTTGAATATTTCATTACATACATTTTCTCAAATTCCAGACCAAGAGGCTCTTAAGTTATATACACATTTAATTGTACGTGAGGATTCTCATACACTGTTTGGTTTTTCATCTGTTTCTGAACGTGAAATTTTTAAGCTTCTATTATCGGTAAGTGGTATTGGAGCTAATACTGCTCGTATGATGCTGTCGTCATTAACGCCACAACAGGTTAAAGAGGGTATTGCACTTGGTGATGTTGCGTTAATTCAGTCTATTAAAGGTATTGGAGCAAAGACTGCAGCACGTGTGATATTAGATTTAAAGGATAAAGTGCTTAAAGTTTATGATATTGACGAAGTTTCTGTTAATATGAGCAATACCAATAAAGATGAAGCGTTATCTGCTTTAGAAGTTTTAGGATTTACTAAAAAGCAATCTGAGCGCGTTGTAGACAAAATTGTATCGCAACACCCAGACGCAACTGTAGAAAATATAATTAAAGACGCTTTAAAAAATTTATAGAAATTTGAGTACAACTAACTTTACTTTTTCGAAATTATATCGACTACTATTTATTATTGCTTTAGTATTGTTTAGTGGTTTAGCTTATGCTCAAACTAATCCTATAGATCAAGATTCTACAAGAACAGGTTTTTCATTAGGACGATTAAGTATCCCAAACCCGCAAAGTATAGTTTCAAAATATACTTACGATCCTATTACAGACAGATATATTTACACAGAAACCGTAGGGAAGTTTAACATTAATTATCCCATAATTTTAACACCAGCAGAATTTCAAAGACTCGTATTACTCGAGCAACAACAAAAATATTATAAGCAAAAAATTGATGCTGCTGCTGGACAAAAAGAAGGTTCGGAGGAAGAGCAAAAAAACTTATTGCCAGAATTTTATATCAACTCAGGGTTTTTTGAAACTATTTTCGGAGGAAATACGATTGAAGTGATTCCTCAAGGTTCTGCAGAAGTAGATTTAGGGATCTTATTTACTAAACAAGATAATCCAACATTCTCGCCTAGAAACCGAAGTAATTTCACCTTTGATTTTGATCAGCGTATCAGTTTAAGTTTATTGGGTAAGGTAGGGACACGTTTGCAAGTCACTGTTAATTACGATACGGAGTCTACATTTGATTTTCAGCAATTGACTAAATTAGAATACACACCAACAGAAGATGATATCATTAGAAAGATTGAAGTAGGTAATGTGAACATGCCTCTTAACAGTTCTTTAATAACTGGTGCACAGAGTTTATTTGGTGTTAAAACCGAGTTACAATTTGGAAAGACGAGAGTCACAGCTATTTTTTCAGAACAACAATCACAGTCGCAGTCTGTAGTTGCACAAGGAGGAGGAACTGTAGAAGAATTTGAGTTTTTTGCAAGAGACTATGATGAAAACAGACACTATTTTTTAGCACACTATTTTAGAGATACTTATGACGAATCGATGTTGCGATATCCCTTTATTGCTAATAATGTTCAGATTACTAGAGTAGAGGTGTGGGTTACCAATAGGAGTAATCAGACCGACAACGTAAGAAACGTCGTCGCACTGCAAGATTTAGGGGAATCAGATTACAACCCTGCTGACACCGCAAATGATAATATTGGTTTAGATAATCCACCAGCTGGATTTATCAATGCTCCAACAGGGTCGTTTCCAGATAATGGGAATAATGATTTCGACCCAACAAATATAGGGGGAGCCGGTTCATTATTATCAACAGCAGTGAGAGATATTACAACTGCAGAGCAAGGCATATTAGTTCCTGCGAATGAAGGTTTTGACTTTGGTAAACTAGAGAATGCAAGAAAATTAGAACAAGGGAGAGATTACGCGTTAAGTCAGCAATTAGGTTATATTTCCTTAAATCAAAGATTACTCAATGACGAGATTCTAGCCGTTGCATTTCAATACACTATTGGTGGGGAAGTGTTTCAAGTGGGTGAATTTGCTAATGACGGTGTGAATTCTACAGCCTCAGGAAATGATACGGATAGTGATAATATTCCAGATTCTATTGATGCCGATGTCAATGGCGATGGTACAGTAGATAATGGACCTGATACTGATAATGACGGAATAAACGATACTGGTGATGCTGATATTAACGGCGACGGAACAATAGACAATGGTCCTGATATTAATTTTGATGGTGTTAATGATAATTTTATAACTGTTCAAGAAGGTTCCACACAAAGTTTAATAGTTAAAATGCTTAAAAGTCCAATCACAGATGTGAATCAACCTATTTGGGATTTAATGATGAAAAACATTTATGATACAGGCGCTTTTCAGCTAGATAGAGAAGATTTTAGGCTTAATATTTTTTATACGGAAGCGTCGCCTTTAAACTATATTTCACCTGTTGATGGTACTCCATTTCCTGTGTTTGGAAATAATACTCCTTTTGATACATCAGATGATGGAGAAATTATAGATACACCATTAATTAGACTATTTCATTTAGATAGATTAAATTTTAACAATGACCCGCAGGCTGGTGGTGACGGGTTCTTTGATTTTGTTCAAGGCACGACTGTTTTGACTCAAAACGGAAAAATTATATTCACAAAAACAGAACCTTTTGGTCGTTACCTCTTTGATATTCTTGATGATGATGGTAATGGGATTGATAATGAAGCAGATTATAATTATGATGGTCCAATAATGGGTAATCCATATAATCCTAATCAAGAAAAGTATGTTTATGATATTCTCTATAAGCAAACCAAAACGGCTGCTTTAGATGAAGCAGAGAAAAATAAATTTCAAATAAAAGGACGTTACAAATCTTCGGGAGGAGATGGGATTCCGTTAGGAGCATTTAATGTTCCTAGAGGATCAGTGATTGTTACTGCTGGAGGACGAACCTTAGTTGAGGGCCAAGACTATACCGTGAATTATCAAATTGGTCGTGTTTATATTATTGATGAAGCTTTAAAGTCCTCTAACATTCCTATCAATGTTGCTGTAGAAAACAATGCCGTATTTGGACAACAGACAAGACGTTTTACAGGGGTTAATGTAGAACATCAGTTTAATGAAAACTTTGTATTGGGAGCGACGCTTTTAAATTTAAATGAACGTCCAATTACACAAAAAGCTAACTTTAATACAGAGCCAATTAATAATACAATATTTGGTTTTAATGGTAATTTCTCAACTGAAGTACCTTTCTTTACAAGATTGGTTAATAAATTACCAAATATAGATACAGATGCACCTTCAAATCTATCCGTTAGAGGTGAGTTTGCTTATCTCGCACCAGGAGCTCCAAAGGGAACAGACTTTAATAATGAAGCGACTGCTTACATAGATGATTTTGAAGGCACTCAAGGAGCCATAGATTTGTTATCACCTCAGTCTTGGTTCTTGGCAAGTAGACCAAGAGGTCTGGGTAAAGTGTATGTAGGTTTTGGCGGTGAAGATGAAAATGGTATTCAAAATGGTTTTGATAGAGCACTATTAAATTGGTACACTATTGATCCTATTTTTTACAGCAACCAACGTCCAGATGAAATTAGTGATGATGACGTTTCAGATCTATACACAAGACGTGTATTTATTGATGAAGTCTTTCCACAATTAGATATTGCTCAAGGACAAAGTACAGTAATCAATACTTTAGATTTAGTGTATTATCCTTCGGAAAGAGGACCTTACAACTTTGACCAAGACGCCGTTGGAGATAATTTAAATACAGATGATAGTTGGGCAGGAATCACGAGACAAATTACCTCTACAGATTTTGAGCAAGCCAATGTAGAATATATTGAATTTTGGGTTCAAGATCCATTCTTAAATAATCCAAATGCTGGTCAATCTGGAAAGTTGTTTATCAATTTAGGTAATATTTCTGAAGATGTATTAAAAGATGGAAAGAAACAATATGAAAATGGATTGCCAGAAGATGGTGATATCACTCCAATATTACCGGCAACCTCTTTTCAAACGGTTGTGCCTCGAAATCAATCATTAATTTACACGTTTTCTACAGGTGGAGAGGAGCGTAATAATCAGGATGTAGGCTATGATGGTTATGATGATGCCGAAGAACTAGCACAATTTGGTGGTGCATTTGGTGACGATCCTTCAAAAGATAATTATTCTTATTATTTAAATACTGAAGGAAATATTTTTGATCGTTATAAAAATTATAATGGTCAACAAGGGAATTCTCCAGATGTGTTCACAGACACTAATAGAGGGTCTACGCCACAACCAGATGTTGAAGATATCAATAGAGATAATACCATGAATACGATTGATAGCTATTTTCAATATGAGATAGAGATTAGTCCTGGTTTATTAAACGAGGGTAATCCTTTAATTAATGATATTAAGCCTCGTACAGTAACTTTACCAAATGGTTCAACTGAAAATGTTACATGGTATCAATTTAGAGTTCCAATAGGAGACGGTCCCAGTAGAACGGCTGTTGGAGGTATTTCAGATATTAGATCGGTACGTTTTGCACGTTTATTTTTAACAGATTTTGATGAAACAACGGTATTACGCTTTGCGACTCTTGATTTAGTGCGTAGTGATTGGAGACGATACAATTTGACATTAGATGAAGAACCTAATAATGACAATGACGATACAGATTTTACCGTAGGTGTTGTTGGTCTTCAGCAAAATGAAGGTAATTATGATTTGCCACCAGGAGTAGTCTTAGAACAATTAAATAACAACAACAATATTATTAGACAAAATGAGCAGTCCTTGCAATTGGAGGTTTGTGATTTAGAGCCACAAGATTCTCGTGGTGTGTTTAAAAATATTAATGTAGACATGCGACAGTATAACAAATTACGTATGTTTATTCATGCCGATGCAGGAGAATCAACCACCATGGTCAGTGATGGTGATTTGGTTGGTTTTATTCGTATGGGTAATGACTTTACTCAAAATTACTATCAAATTGAAGTGCCTCTACAAATTTCGTCAGGCATGTCCTCACAAGAATCTATTTGGCCCGAGGTAAATGAGATTAATATTGATTTAGATATATTAGAACAAATAAAATCTATAGGTATTGCAAATGGTTCTCTAGCAGATTTAGAACCAAACTTTTATAACGTTATTGGAGGTGAAGTCACAGAAACATTAGAGTTTGATCCTCCTATTATTGGTCAGCAAAGAGTCGCTATTATAGGAAATCCTAATTTTGGAGATGTAAGAGTCTTAATGGTAGGTGTTAAAAACTCTGGTCAAAGTGGGATGGATACCTGCGGTGAGATTTGGTTTAATGAACTGCGCTTGTCCGATTTAGATAATGAAGGTGGATGGGCTGCAGTAGCTGGATTGGATGCTAATTTCGCAGACTTTGCAAATGTAAGTGCAACAGGACGTATAAGTACAATTGGTTTTGGCTCTGTAGAGCAAAGACCAAATGAACGAAGTAGAGAAGATGTTGAGCAATATGATGTTGTAACTAATTTAAATTTAGGACAGTTATTACCTAAAAAATGGGGGATCCAATTACCCTTTAATTATGCTGTAGGTGAGCAAATTATCACACCAGAGTATGACGAGTTTTATAGAGATATAAAATTACAGGCTCAATTAGATAATACCACGAATCGTGATTCAATCTTAAAGGTTAATGAGAACTACACAAAACGTAAAAGCATTAACTTTATAGGGGTTAGAAAAAATAGAACGGGAGATGCTAAACCACGTTTTTACGATGTAGAAAACTTAACGCTTAATTACTCCTATAATAAAGAAGAGCGTCGTGATTTTGAAATTGAAAGTTCTTTAAGTCAACAAATAAGGGCTGGAGCTAACTATACTTATAGTTTTGATTCCAAACCTATTGAACCCTTCAAGAAAAACGATTCTTTGTTTAGAAATAAATACTGGAAAATCTTAAAAGACTTTAATTTTAATCCAATACCAACAAATTTCTCAGTAAATACTGATATTATTCGCCAGTTTAATAAGCAAAAATTTAGGGAGGTTGATTTAGCAGGAGAAAATATTGGTTTAGAAGAATTATTCCGAAGAAATTACAATTTCAATACGCAATATGCGATCAACTATAACTTGACAAAAGCATTGAGTCTAAACTTTACGGCAGCAAATACAAATATTGTTAGAAATTATTTTGTTGACGACGTTATAAACGGGAGACAAAACCCAAACTTAGATGTGTGGGATGGCTTCTTCGATTTAGGTGATCCAAATATTCAAAATCAGCAATTACAGATTAATTACGAGATTCCTTTATATAAGATTCCTACGCTGAGTTTTATGCGTGCAACATATTCTTATACGGGAGATTTTCAATGGCAGAAAGGATCAGATTTAAATAATAATCTACCTATTCAAAATGAAGATGACTCATTTACGACCTACAATTTAGGTAACTCTATTCAAAACGCGAACACACATAATATCAATTCGACGTTTAACATGGAGACTTTATATAAGCATATAGGCCTTACCAAAAAGAAAAAGAGAGGCTCTAGAACAGGTCAACGTGCCACTCCTGGTGCTTTAGATAAAGACGGTAATAAGGTTGAAACACCAGTTGCACAAAATGGTCCTAGTAAAAAAGGTGTAGGCTCAAAAATATTAGATGGATTTATAGATGCAGTAACGGCTGTAAAACGGATTCAAATCAATTACACTGAGAATAATGGTTCATTCTTACCAGGGTATTTAAGAACTCCCGGTATCATTGGTACTTTTAAACCTACTTTGGGTTACACGTTTGGTAGTCAAAGTGATATTAGGGATTTAGCTGCTAGAAATGGTTGGTTAACCGTATTCCCAGATTTTAATCAGCAATATAGCGAGACTACAAATCGTATTTTAGATATCTCTGCAGATATAGAATTGATTAAAGATTTAAATATAGATTTAACAGGTGGCCGTACATACTCAGAAAGTATGACGCAAAACTTTAGAGTTGAAGATTTTATAGATGCCAATGGTAATCCAGGTTCAGATGGTGTATTAGATTATAATCCGCTAATCACTAATTCCTTCGGAAACTTTAATATATCAACCGCTTTAATTAAAACATCCTTCGATAAGAGCGATGAAAATCAATCTGCAGCATTTGATGATTTTAGAACAAATAGATTGGTAGTCGCTAGACGTTTGGCAAGAGAGTTTTATGGTAATGATAACTTTGCTTTGGATAGTGAAGGCTATCCTTTAGGTTTTGGTAAAAATAGTCAAGCGGTATTACTGCCTTCATTTTTAGCAGCATACAAAGGGACAAATCCAGATAAAATTAGCTTATCTGCTTTTAGAGATATTCCAATTCCAAATTGGCAATTAAAATATACGGGTTTCATGAAAATGAAATGGTTTAAAAAGAACTTTAAGCGTTTCTCTATTACCCATGGTTATCGTTCTAGTTACACGATTAATCAATTTAGAACAAACTTAGATTTAAAACCCGGCGATTTACAACCAGGAGTGGCCTATGAAGATCAGGCTAATTTAAGTGATGTTGTGGATCAATCTGGGAATTTTAAAAATCAAACCATTTTTAGTAATGTCAATTTAGAAGAGCAATTTAGTCCGCTATTTAGACTTGATTTTGAGATGAAAAATTCAGTTAAGATTTTGGCAGAGATGAGAAAAGATAGAATTTTATCGATGTCATTTGATAATAACTTACTTACAGAAATACAAGGTAAAGAATACATCTTAGGTTTAGGCTATCGTATCAAAGATCTTCGTATTCGTTCTAAATTAGCTGGACCCAAACAGATTATTAAGAGTGATTTGAATATGAGAGCTGATGTTTCGGTAAGAAATAATAAAACGATTATTAGATACTTGGATATCTTGAATAACCAAATTACCCAAGGACAAACAGTATATGGTGTAAAATATACTGCAGATTATGCGTTCTCTAAAAACTTGACTGCGATTTTCTACTTTGATTACACATTCTCTGAATACGAAATATCTACTGCATTTCCGCAAACGACGATTAGATCAGGATTTACTTTACGTTACAATTTTGGAAATTAAGTAGTAAATAATATTAAAAAAAATTACATTTGTAATAATATAAAATAGCACAAAATAACATGAATATACCATCAGATTTAAAATACACCAAAGACCATGAATGGATCAAAATTGAAGGTGATACAGCTACAGTAGGTATAACAGATTTTGCTCAAGGAGAACTTGGTGATATCGTATATGTAGAAGTAGAAACTCTGGATGAAACTTTAAAGGTTGAAGAAGTTTTTGGTACTGTTGAGGCGGTTAAAACAGTATCAGATTTATTTTTACCATTGTCTGGTGAGATTTCTGAGTTCAATGAGAGTTTAGAAGACGATCCAGAAAAAGTAAATACAGATCCTTATGGTGACGGTTGGATGATTAAAATTAAATTCTCTGATGCTTCAGAAATTGATAATCTATTATCTGCCGATGATTACAAAGCTCTTATTGGCGCTTAAAAAATGGGCTCTGCCGATTTTAGTTTTGTATGCGCTTGCATTAACCATTGGTAGTTTAGCTCAGATAGGCGATATTCCAAGTTTAGGGTCTTCCTTTGATGATAAAATTTACCACGTAATAGCTTATTTTTTTTTTACTGTTTTAGTTTATAATTCTTGTAAAAGAAGAACAGTAGTCTATGCAATACTTATTTCAGCAATATGTGTTATCCTTTATGGCATTGTTATTGAAGTATTGCAACAGGTATTGACATCGTATCGAACTTTGGATATATACGATGTTATGGCAAATGCTTTAGGAGTTGCCTTTGCAGCCCTAATCATAGGACTTAAAAATAAACTAAAGTTAAAATGAATTAATAGCTTGCTTTTTTAACAAATATTTGGTTAATTTAGCAATCAGAAAACCTTTTAAGCACATGGAACCCAAAAAGAATATTAAATCAGATGTAAGTAGAAACAGTTCGCTGTATTTTGCGGTGGGTATGACCCTTATGATGGCGCTAACCTATATAACTATCAATTATAAGACTTTTGAGAAAGAGGCTATTGATATTGGACAGTTAGATTTAGATGCTCTTGAAGAAGAGGATATTCCAATTACAGATCAAAAAATAGTTCCACCACCACCACCACCACCACCACCAGTCGTGCCAGAGGAAATCGAAATTGTGGAAGATGAAAAGGAAATTGAAGAAACAGTAATCGAATCTACTGAAACAGATCAACAAGAAGAAATTGTTGAGGTTGAGGATATAGAGGTTGAAGAGGTAGAGGAAGATATAGACGTCCCTTTTAACGTTATTGAAAACGTACCCGTTTTTCCAGGCTGTGAAAACGAAAAAGGAAATAATGCTAAAAAGCAATGTATGTCTGATAAGATTGCAAAATTTGTAAATAGAAAATTTAATACAGATTTAGCTGCTGATTTGGGTTTATCTGGAAGACAACGAATCAACGTCATCTTTAAAATTGATAAAGCTGGTAATATTGTAGGTGTTCAAGCAAGAGCTCCACATCCAGGTCTTGAGAAAGAGGCTAAGAGAGTTATTAGGTTATTACCAAAAATGAAGCCAGGTAGGCAAAGAGGGAAGCCGGTAAATGTTCCTTACTCGTTACCAATTTTATTCCAAGTACAAGACTAGATATAATCAAACATATCATAAAATTTCAAAATCCCATCTAATTAGTTAGATGGGATTTTTACTTTGGTATGCTTATTGAGATTTCATCATAATATTAACATTATAAATTAAATATTATGAAAGATTTTAAAAAAATGCACGTTATTGCTGGTCAGAGCAATGGAAAAGTGCAAAAATCACAAAAGCACGATGCGAATTTACAAAAGAATTCATCGTTGTATTTTCAAATCGGACTCATTCTTTGTCTTTTAGGGACTTATGGGATGTTTGAGATGAAGTTTGAGACTAGAAATAGTGACCAAGCTACTCTAGAACCTCTTAGCCTCGACAACTCTACATTTATTATGCCTGCTTATGTTGTAGAGCCAAATGCTCCAGTACAAAAACCTGTTAAAAGGAAGAAGCAACAAATTATCACTAACAAAATTAAAATTGTTAAGAATAATGTGAATGCTCCGTTGGTAGATATTGTGACCACACCTGTTGTTCTCTCAAAGCCTATAGATCCTAATTCTTTAGTAAAGAATGAGAAGCCAGAGGATATTAACCCAGACATTTTTAATATGAATGGCGTTGAAATCGTGCCAGTATATCCAGGATGTGAACAAATGATAACGAACGATGAACGAGTCAAATGCATGAATGAAAAGATTACAAAATTGGTGCAACGTAAATTTGATACTGATTTGGCTGGTGAACTTGGATTGTCTGGAACGCAACGTATTAATGTGCAATTTAAAATTGATCAAAATGGTAATGTTACAGATATTTTAACCAGAGCTCCGCATCCAGGCTTAGAAAAAGAAGCAGAACGTGTGACTAATAAAATCCCTCAAATGAAACCTGGTCTTCAAAGAGAAAAGCCAGTTTCGGTTCTGTATAATTTACCAATTGTATTTAGAGTGAATTAAATCGTTACATTTCCGAAGTAAAAACAGAAAGCGGTCAAGGACTATTCATAGTTTAAGACCGTTTTTATTTAATCTCTATTTTGAAAAAAATAGTATCTTTCGGCAACTAATGTTGTATTTACTTTATGAAGAATCGTTTCTTACTTGTGTTTTTATTTGTTTTTGGTTTTATAACGGCGCAAGAAGCTTCAAGTTTTGAGAAATCACCAATATTTCCTGAGTGCGAAGCACAACCTATTGACGAATTGAAAACATGTTTTAATAATAAAATCAATGCTTATATTTTTAAAGCGTTTAAGGTTCCTCAAATAGTTAATGATGATAGCTATAAAGGTGAAATTAAAGTGCTTTTTGAAGTTGATAAAGAAGGTGAGATTTCAGTACTTTATATAGATGCAGTTTATGACGAGCTCAAAGAAGAAACAAAGCGCATTTTTGATTCATTGACAAAAGTAACTCCAGGAACATACAACGGGAAGCCTACATTTTATCAGTACTCATTAGGTATAAAAATACCTTTAGTAGATCTATTGGAAATTCAAACCCAACAAGCAAAAGTGAATACCATAAAACTTATTGAAACTACAGATATTAATACAGATGTAAGCGATGAATATAAAAGTGTCACTGATAGTAGCGTTACATACGAAAAGCTAGAATACAGCAGTCAGTTAAATATTCCATTTACACATAACTATTATGCTAGGTTTGACCAAGAAATGAATGGTCTAGGAACCAATAGCCATACAGCAGCGAAACCATTTACTTATGATGAAGTTTCGGTTTATTATGATTTTAAAGCCGAAAAAGAAGGGTTGGTAAAAGGCAGTGAAGGATGGTGGAGTAAAAAATTATGGAATGAGCATTTAGTTGAAGTTCAAGGGAAAGACTATTGGTTTACAGTAGATCCTATTTTTGATTTACAAGTAGGTAAAGATACCGAAGCAGATTTTAGTTCTACCTACAATAATACAAGAGGAATTTTTATTCAAGGAGGCTTGGGTAAAAAGTTTAATTTCACAACCTCTATTTATGAAAGTCAAGGTCGTTTTGCACAGTACTTTAATGAGTATGCTTTAAGCTTACAAGCTGAAGGAGGTGAGCCAATCGTGCCAGGAAGAGGTTTGTCTAAACTTTTTAAAGATGGCGGCTTTGATTACCCAGTTGCAGAAGCTTACATATCGTACTCACCAGCAAAATTTATCAATGTTCAATTTGGGCACGGTAAAAACTTTATAGGTGACGGTTATAGATCATTATTTCAAGGAGATGCTACGAGTCCGTATCCGTTTTTTAAACTCAATACCAAATTTTGGAAAATTAAATATACCAATACTTGGATGTGGCTTAGAGATGTAAGAGGAGAAGTCACAGAGGATGGTGCCTTTTTAACTAAATATATGGCAAACCACTATTTGAGTTGGAATGTCACCAAGCGATTAAATATTGGTTTATTTGAATCTGTACTTTGGGCAAATGATAATAATAGAGGATTTGATATTAATTATTTAAATCCGGTTATTTTTTACAGAGCTATTGAGTTTTCTACAGGACAGGATGCTGGTAATGCTATTTTAGGAGCATCCGCAAAATATAAGTGGAACAACAAAATAAATCTCTATGGACAGTTTATACTAGATGAATTTGCTATTAATGATGTCACAGCAGGAGATAAGAGTTGGAGAAATAAGTTTGGCTACCAATTAGGGATTAAATATTTTGATGCTTTTAAGGTAGATAATTTATTGCTTCAATTTGAATACAATAGAGTGCGACCATATACCTACTCGCATAATTCTATCGTGTTAAACTATGCGCATAACAATCAGCCAATGGCGCATCTTTGGGGAGCGAATTTTAGTGAAGCTATTCTAATAGGTCGTTACAATTACAAACGTTGGTTTGGTGATGCTAAATTTATCTTCGGAAAGCGAGGTTTTGATTTCAATGAAGGTGATGATTTTGCAAATTACGGAAGCAATATTTATAGAAGTGAAATAGATCGTAATGCCAATAATGGAATATCTGTTGGACAAGGAAACACAACAGATGTCTTTCAAGCAGATTTAGGTGGTGGTTATATCATCAATCCGGCCACTAACTTGAGATTATTTACCAATATCACCTTTAGAAATTACAATCCAGAAGCAAATACTGCAGCGGCCTTAAATACGAGTACAACTTGGTTTACGATTGGAGTAAGAACCGATTTGTTTAATTGGTATAATGATTTTTAGGAGTTAGTCCTTCAAACTCAAATAAAAAGGCCTCCTAATCTTTTCAGAATTAATAAACCCAGTTCCATAATTTAAAGCGTCATATGTTTTGGTAAGTACTTCGGTTTGACCCGCTTTTATTTCTTCGGAAATTTTAGATCTTAGGTCCTCTAGCATTTTTAGAAAGCTTTGATACTCCTCTTTATTAGACAACTTTCTATGACCAGGAATCACTTTAATATCCTGATCAATGGGTTGAAGACCTAGTTCTACAGCATTGATATAGCCGTTAACACTGACCTCAGAGTCTAAATCTATATAGGGATAGCGTTCTTTAAAGTAGGTGTTCCCTGTGTGCAGCACATTACTTTTAGTAAAAGATAGAAGTGCGTCACCATCTGTATGCGCGTGTCCTATGCGAAACACACGAATTTTCTCTCCGTTTATAAAGAGGTTGAGTTCATCCTTAAAGGTGATAATTGGCAAAGCTGCTTTAGCTTCCGAAGAACTGTCATGCTTTGGTGTCGATTGCATATGTTGTCTCACATTATCATGAGCAATAATTATCGCGCTTAGCTTTCGCATATTTTCGTTTCCACCTGTATGGTCACCATGATGATGCGTTTTGACTAAAAATTGGATGTCTTTATCGCTTAACGCTTTAATAGCAGTGAGGATTTTTTCTGAAAGCGGTGCAAATTGGTTCCAATTATAAAAACACCATCTTCTCCTATGGAAACCCAATGTTTCCGACAGCACCTAAGAGCATATACACGTGGTCTGAAACTTTTACAGTCTCCATTTCAACGTTATCAAAACGTTGTACGTTCCCGAAATTTACGAAGAGAAAAAAAAGAAATTATTATAAGCACAGATAAATATTTCATGAATATTTAAAAAAAAAGAGTCTTATAAAGATAGATCAACTCAAAGAGGTTAATGCGATGTGGAATTATAAATGTGTTTTTAAATTCAGGTTGCTTTTAACTCAATAGATTCTTATATAAATCAATTTAAGGCGATTTCGGGAAAAGTATATAGTACAAGTTTTGATTCTAATATTTAAAATTAAATCAAGTTCAGTTTGTCAAAGTAAGCAGTCATTTTTCTTAACAGTATTTAATTATGTTTTGAATTGTCCAAAAGCTTTTTTCAGAGTATCTTTGCAAACGCAATAAAACCTCTTGTATTGAGTACTGTAAAATCATCTGTGAATCAAGTGTCATTAATTTCTGATTTTAAGGAAATAACGAAAATGAGACTGTCTATAAGCGTCGTGTTTTCTGCACTTGCTGGTTACCTTCTTGGTGTTGTTGGCCAGGTTGATTTTTACACGCTAACGTTATTAGCTTTTGGTGGTTATTTTATGGTTGGTGCGTCCAATGCATTTAATCAAATTATTGAAAAGGACTTAGATGTGTTAATGGATCGCACTAAGAACCGGCCAGTTCCTGCGGGTAGAATGAGTGTTAGATCTGCATTTATTATAGCAACAGTTTTCACTCTTTTAGGGATCACTGTACTTTATATTATTAATGAGCGTACAGCGATGTATGGGGCAATTTCTATTTTTCTTTATACGTGTGTATATACACCTTTAAAAACCAAAACACCCTTGGCTGTTTTTGTAGGAGCTATTCCTGGAGCCATCCCGTTTATGTTAGGTTGGGTAGCTGCAAGAAATGATTTTGGCATTGAATCTGGAACCTTATTCGCGTTACAGTTTTTTTGGCAATTCCCTCATTTTTGGGCTATTGGGTGGTTTTTATTTGACGACTACGAAAAAGGTGGTTTCTATATGTTACCCACGAGAAAACGAGATAAAGGAACAGCAGTGCAAATTATTATGTATACTATTTGGACGATACTTATATCTATCATGCCTGTTTTTAATGTGACTGGTGATTTAAAACTGTCTGTGGTGGCAGCAGTTGTCGTCTTTTTAATAGGCTTAGTAATGCTCTATTATGCATTTGAATTATTTAAAAAAAGAACAACCAAAGCAGCAAAACAATTGATGCTTTCTAGCGTAATTTATATTACACTATTACAAATTGTTTACGTTGCAGATAAATTTATAAGATAAAATGGATTTAACACAAGGAACATTAAAAGAAAAGAATGATAGAGCCAAACGTATGATGCTTTGGTTTGGAATAGGATCTTTAATCATGTCGTTTGCAGGTTTAACAAGTGCTGTTCTAGTAAGCAGAAAACGTGAAGACTGGATGACCGATTTTACTATGCCAAAAGCATTTTTTATAAGTTGCGTGCTCATCGTGATAAGTAGTTTAAGCTTTGTTGTAGCAAAAAGAGCTTTAAAAAATAATAATAGGAGCCTAACAACAGCAATGTTGGTGTTGACTTTTGTTTTAGGTATAGGCTTCATAGTGAGTCAGTATGCAGGTTTTAATCAAATTGTAGCCTCTGGCTATTACTTTACAGGAGAAGCATCTAATGTGACGATGAGTTTTATATACGTGATTGCTTTTTTGCATATTTTGCATGTTGCAGCAGGATTAATCTCATTATTAGTTGTTATTTATAATCATTTTAAACAGAAATATACTGCTACCGAAATGCTAGGTATGGAGCTTTCGGCAACCTTTTGGCATTTTGTAGATATACTGTGGTTATTCTTGTTTTTATTTTTAACATTTATAGTTTAATTTTTCAATCATTTTTATAAGCAAGAACTTTTGATTTAGTCTAGTATAGACCTCTGTTTTTAAAATTTAGAATCGGATGTTTTTTTAGATAGATAAAATGATTATTTTTGTGCAACTTTTAATAATTAAATGCTTTATATGGATACTACAGTAGCGAATACTGGAACAGAAGGCAAAAGCTGGGGTGGAGGAAAAGAGCCACTCAAGTCTAGTTATGGTAAAATGATGATGTGGTTTTTTATCGTATCTGATGCCTTAACGTTTTCGGGTTTTTTAGCAGCTTATGGATTTTCACGTTTCAAGTTTGTGGGCTCGTGGCCCATAGCTGACGAGGTGTTTACGCATGTTCCGTTTTTTCATGGGAATTACCCAATGATTTATGTTGCTTTTATGACATTCGTTTTAATTATGTCGTCTGTAACAATGGTATTAGCTGTTGATGCTGGTCATCACATGAAGAAATCAAAAGTAACATGGTACATGTTCTTAACTATTATTGGTGGTTTGATTTTCGTTGGCTCACAGGCTTGGGAATGGGGAACATTTATTAAAGGTGAATATGGTGCAGTACAAACAAAAGGAGGTAACATTCTTCAATTTGTTGATTCAGACGGGAAAAGAGTGGCTGTAAGTGAAATGGCAATCTCTGTGGAAGACGAGAGAGTTAGGCATTTGAAAAAAAACGGACTTTGGTTCGTAGAAGAAGGTCCTTTGCCAGTATATACAGTTCAAGAGGTCTATAATGGGTTAGTTGCGCATCCAAATGTGCATATAAGAACGCAAGATCTTAATGAGGAAGGTGAAAAAACAATCCTATCTAGAGAGGAGTCACTCACTAAATTAAAGAGAGAAGGGACGCTTGTTGTTCATGGCGCCAACTTAGAGGTTAATGAATATGGAGCTTCACTATTCGCAGATTTCTTTTTCTTCATTACAGGATTTCACGGTTTCCATGTATTCTCTGGAGTTGTAATTAATATTATTATTTTCTTTAATGTTATCCTTGGAACTTATGAGAGGAGAGGTAGCTATGAAATGGTAGAAAAAGTTGGATTGTATTGGCACTTTGTCGATTTAGTATGGGTATTCGTATTTACATTCTTCTACCTAGTATAATAAAGAATAAAAGTTAAAAAATGGCACAAGAACATAAATTGGAAATATTTAGAGGCACTCTTAAGTTTAAATCTAACACTCAAAAAATTTGGGGTGTTTTAATTTTCTTAACTTTAGTGACCATAGTGGAAGTTGTTTTGGGGATTTACAAACCAGAATTCTTAATGCATTCATGGATAGCACCCTTTGAAGGTGGGCTTTTAGCAACTTTAGGGAACTTGTTTTTGTCTCCAATTATTTATATGAAGCCATTAAATTTAATATTCATTGTATTAACAATTGTTAAGGCATATTATATTACTTGGGACTTCATGCATATGAGAGACGAAACAGGAGCATTAAGACGTATGGTCGTTTGGACTGGTGTTTTCTTAGTATGCTACTTAATTTTCATCTTATTACAAGAGGGAGGTTACATTCAAGGTGTTTATGAAAACGGTTTTATTAAAACAGATTTTTAACATAGTATTATCATTATAAAGTATAGTAAAAGACGGTTTTTTAAACCGTCTTTTTTTATTTTTGCAGTATGGAAAAAAGCAATATCAAACGGAATCTTGTATTAAGCATATTATTCTTTTTACCTGTAGCATTCTTATTGATGCTGTATCCCTCTACACATAACTATGACCCTTTAGAAATAGTAGGTGATAATGTCGCAGATTTAGAATTATTCACTTCAGATTCTGAAGCCGAAGTCCTCCTTAAAGACCATATTACTATTGTTGGCTTCCTCGGAAATGATCCACAAAATCACCTCATAGCTGCTTCAAATCTTAAAGAGTTAGTCTATGATAAGTTTTTAGGATTTAAGAAATTTCAAGTGGTTATTGTTTTACCGAAAGGAACTGAATCTGAGGCGGAAAAATTTCATAAAGAAATCGATAACTATGCAGATATGCGCTTTTGGCATTATGTCTTTGGACAGCCAAATGATATTAAAAAAATATTTGATAGTCTCAAAACAGAAGAACCTTTAGATGGTGATTTGTTTACAGATCATGTATTTGTCATCGATAAGGATTTAAGCCAACGTGGACGTTTAGATGATAGAAAGGATAAGGAGAAAGAAAAGAAAGAAATAATTTATCCTTTGTATTCTTATGACTGCATTGAGATTGACGAAATTAAGAACAAAATGAGTGATGATCTGAGGATTTTATTTACCGAGTATCGTCAAAAACGTAAGGGTAAATTTGATTCGTCATCGCGACGAGCAGAAGATTTAAATGCTAACGATAAATAAATTATTATGAGCAAAAAAAAAACAAATTATTCTTATATAGGTATCGCTTTTATTCTTTTAGTCTTCGGAATTATTTTTGTTCCAAAGATTATAAATAGAGTAAAAGGTGGAGATATCGTAAGATCTGAAAGTAGATCAAAAGAGGTGTCATCAGATGCTAAAGGTTTTGTGTCTGATTTAATGTTCTTAGAGATTAACGGTCTGCCTAAAAAAGTGCCACCATTCTCTTTTGTTAATCAAGATGGAAAAACCATCACAAATAAAGATTATGAGGGTAAGGTGTACTTAGTAGAGTTTTTCTTTACAACGTGTGGTTCAATTTGTCCAAGAATGAATAGAAACTTAGTAGAGATTCAAAACACCTTTTCTGATTTTGAGAATTTTGGAGTGGCTTCATTTACTATAAATCCAGAATATGACACACAGGAGGTTTTAAAAGCATATGCTGAAAATTATGGGATTACTAATCCAAACTGGCATTTTATGACTGGAAATCAAGATATTATTTATGATTTAGCAAATATAGGTTTTAATATTTATGCGGGGGAAAATCCAAATGTTGATGATGGCTTTGAGCATTCAGGAAACTTTGCGCTCATAGATAAAGACGGTTTTATGCGCTCTAGAAAAGACAACTTCGAAAACCCTAAAATTTTCTATAAAGGCATTATTAGTGAAGAAGAGAAAGTTGATGATGATGGAGAATCCGAAGAAATAAGTATGCTTAAAGAAGATATCGCTAAACTATTAAAAGAAGATTAATTGAAATGAATACTGTAGAAAATCCTTCCGAAGAAAAAAAATATAACAAATGGATCGTTCTTTTGGCTGTTGTTATTCCTGTAGTCGTTGCCGTTCTTTCAAGATTGAAATTACAAGATTTTGGGATTGAAGTAGAACCACTATCAATTTTACCTCCAATTTATGCAACAATTAATGGGTTAACTGCATTTGTTTTAATTTTTGCAGTGGTCGCAATTAAAAATAAAAACAGAAAACTTCATGAGCGTTTAATGAAGTTCGCAATCACATTATCGGTTGCGTTTTTAGTGATGTACGTCGCGTATCACATGACTAGTGATTCAACGAAATTTGGCGGAGAAGGTGCTATAAAATATATATACTATTTTATCCTTATTACACATATATTATTGTCAATTATAATTATTCCTTTCGTATTGGTTACATATGTAAGAGCCATTACTCATAATTTTGAGCGTCACAAGAAAATAGCAAAAATCACATTTCCATTATGGCTATATGTCGCTGTAACTGGAGTTGTAGTGTATGCTATGATTTCACCATATTATATTTAAATCATGAAGCAAAAGATTTTCTTTTTTCTTTTTTCATGTTTCTTTTTTCTAGAGGGCAATGCGCAATGCGCAATGTGCAGGGCTGTATTAGAAAGTGAAGAAGGCCAAACGACGGCCGAAGGTGTTAATGATGGCATCATGTATTTAATGGTAGTTCCATATCTATTAGTTGCAGGTATTGCATTTATAATCTATTGGAAGTTCTTTCGAGAACGAAAAGAAATACAATAACATTTGAAACCATTATAACAATCTTGATATTTAGAAGTCTTATAAATATTAATCAATAATCTAATTCTTAACAAATACTTAGCACAATTGGTTTTCGATTTTGTGTAATATTGTATGAATTAATATATCATATTTATGATTCAAATCAAGGATTTACACAAGTCATACCAAATGGGGAGCAACTCGCTCCATGTTTTAAAGGGTATTAATTTTGATGTAAAAGAGGGTGAGCTAGTTTCTATTATGGGGTCTTCGGGATCTGGTAAGTCTACTTTACTAAATGTTTTAGGGATGTTAGATGAGGCAGATGAAGGAAGCTACATATTAGATGGTGTGCCTATCAGGAATCTTAATGAAAAGGTAGCAGCACGATATAGAAATAAATTTCTAGGCTTTATTTTCCAATCTTTCAATCTTATTAATTATAAATCTGCTTTAGACAATGTTGCATTGCCATTATATTATCAAGGGATGAAACGTCATGAGCGTATTGAAAAAGCGGAGTACTATTTAGAAAAAGTAGGGTTAGCTGAATGGTCTCATCATTTACCAAACGAGCTATCTGGTGGTCAAAAACAACGAGTAGCGATTGCAAGAGCGCTAGCAAGTGAGCCTAAAGTGCTTTTGGCAGATGAACCAACTGGAGCCTTGGATTCTGTAACCTCATATGAGGTAATGGACTTAATACAAGGTATCAATGACGAGGGTAAAACAATTCTTATTGTCACACACGAACCAGATATTGCACAGATGACAAAACGCATTGTGAATTTAAAGGATGGTATAATTATCGATGATAGTCAAGTAAAACAAATTAGAGCAAAAGTTCATGTTTAATATAGAGCGTTGGCAAGAAATATTTCAGACTTTAAGCAAAAACAAGTTGAGAACTGTCTTAACAGGTATCTCAGTGGCTTCAGGTATTTTTATTTTTATAGTCCTTTTAGGTTTCAGTTCTGGAGTTCAAAATGGTGTTAAAGCCCAGTTTGCTGGAGATGCTACTAATAAAATTAGTGTAAGAACTCGTGTTACAACTAAACAGTATAAAGGTTTAAATCCCAATAGAAGAATTCAATTAAAGAATGAAGACTTTGAGAATATATCCAATATTTACGGTGACTATTTGGAGTATAAGTCTGGCGGATACTCTAATTGGGGCGCACAATTAGTTTATAAAAAAGAATCAGGAAATTTCAGTGTAAGAGGTGTTCATCCAGATTTTCAATTCATTGAAAATGCTATAATTTCTGAAGGTCGTTTTGTTAATCAAGGGGATATTGAAGACTCAAGAAAAGTTATTGTTGTTAGTAATAAAGCGAAAACAGAACTATTTAAAGGTGAAAATCCTATTGGGGAAATGGTCTCTATTTATGGTATCAATTTTAAGGTGGTGGGGGTTTATGCTGATCCAGGTGGTGAACGAGAGGAGAGTCAAGTCTATATTCCAATTAGTTCAGCTCAAATTGCGTTTAATGGTGCAGATAATTTGAGAGATATGTCTTTTACGGTGGCTATGTCTGATGATTTTGATGACACTGTTGAACTGTCGAAAAATTTAATTGCGAGTATCGATAATGATATAAAAACAAAGTATACCATAGCGCCAAATGATAGAGCTGCAGTTCGTATAGACAATACGCTAGAAAAAGCGCAAAAAATATATTCTTTAAGTAATATAATCGAGGCGGTATTTTGGTTTGTAGGTATAGGCACTATTATAGCCGGTATTGTAAGTGTGGGTAATATTATGATAATTATAGTTAAGGAACGTACAAAGGAAATTGGGATAAGAAAAGCCTTAGGCGCAGAGCCACTATCCATTATCTTTATGATTCTTCAAGAATCTATTTTTGTGACTATGTTCTCTGGATTATTTGGTTTAATAATGGGATTGGGGTTATTAGAATTTATCGGGCCAACTATTGAAAATGAATTTATTAAATATCCACAAGTAGATTTTAACACAGCTCTGATAACGGTATTTATACTAGTTGCTGCGGGAACCTTAGCAGGTTTTATTCCTGCATATCGCGCAGCAAAAATCAAACCTATTGTAGCTCTAAGAGACGAATAAGATGTTTAATAAAGATCGTTGGAACGAAATATTAGAAGCACTAACCGCTAACAAGTTTAGAACTCTGTTAACGGCTTTCGGTGTGTTTTGGGGAATTACCATTTTGGTTTTACTACTCGCTTTAACTAATGGTCTTAAGAATGGCGCTACGGTTGAATTTAATGATTTTGCCACGAATTCTATTCTCACTTGGTCGCAAGGTACTTCAATGGCGTATAAAGGTTTGCCAAGGCGCAGACGTTTTAGCTACAAGTTAAATGATATTGAAGCTCTAAAAACCGAATTTTCTGAAATAAAATATGCCTCTCCAAGAAATAAGCTTGGTGGCTATCGTGGAGAGAATAATGTAATACGGGGAACCAAAATTGGTGCTTTTGGAATTTATGGTGATTATCCAGATTATATTAATCAAGAACCAATGGATATTCTTGAAGGCAGATTTGTGAGTTATTCTGATATAGAAGCTAAGCGAAAAGTCTGCGTTATTGGTATCGACGTGATTACAGGTTTATACGATAAGGATGAACCAGTCATAGGCTCTTATATTGAAATAAATGGTGTTAATTTCATGGTAGTTGGAACATTTAAGAAGCCTAATAGTCAGGGAGATGCTGAGGAAGACGCCAATACTATAATTATTCCTTTTACGACTTTCAATCAAGCGTTTAATCAAGGAGATCGCATCTATTATATGGTTATAACTGCGTATGATGCCTATGATATTACAGAGCTTAAAGAATCCATATTTAGTTTTCTTAAAGTGAGACATACCGTCCACCCTAATGATATGAG
>NZ_JBLIET010000018.1:0-66894 GCF_047633235.1 Psychroserpens sp.
TTCCAGTTCATCTGGAAGTTCTTCAAAATCAGGAAGGGTTTTAATGTTTGGTCCCTTCACCAATTCCGGAGATATTTCACTTGGAGCAATCAACAGCTTTTTATTTATCTTGATTTGTGTTGGGGCTATCCATTTTGGATACCTAAAATTCATTACAGACTCGAGGTCTCGTGGATCTGTTATTTCCCCAGTAATCGCAGCAGCTATAGCCGTTTCTGGACTGCAGAGGTATACTTGGTCATCAAGTGTCCCCGAACGTCCTGGGAAATTACGGGGCATCGTTCGGATACTAATCGTATTGGTAGCAGGAGCTTGTCCCATACCAATACATCCCATACAACCCGATTGATGAAGACGCGCGCCAGCAGCAATCAACGGTCCAAGTGCACCCATTTCTGTTAAATTTTCTAACACTTGGCGAGAGGAAGGATTGATATCTAAAGAAACATCAGGAGAAACGACTTTACCTTTGACAATTTGAGAGGCGATCCAAAAATCACGTAATCCGGGATTTGCAGAAGAGCCAATAACAACTTGTTGTATTTTTAATCCGCTAACTTCTCTTACTGAAACAACATTTCCTGGACTGCCAGGAAGTGCAATTAAAGGCTCTAGTGTAGCTAGGTCTATTTCAATAGTAAGATCGTACGTTGCTCCCTCATCAGCTTCCAATTTTACCCACTCGTCTTCCCTTTCTTCTTGTCTAAGAAATTCACGGGTGATTTCATCTGAAGGAAACACCGATGTTGTAGCCCCTGTTTCTGTCCCCATATTAGCGATAACATGACGATCCCATGCGCTCAGAGATTTTAGACCAGGTCCAAAATATTCTAAGATATATCCACGCCCTCCTGTCACATCATACCTGCGAAGCATTTCTAAAATTACATCTTTGGCACTTACCCAGTCGGGCAACTTCCCAATGAGTTTGATACCCATCACTTTTGGCATTTTAACATAATACGGTTCACCCGCTGAAGCCATTGCTACATCCAATCCACCCGTACCGATGGCAAGCATTCCAATACCTCCTCCAGCAGGAGTATGGCTATCTGAACCCAATAGCGTTTTACCCGGTCTACCAAACCGCTCCATGTGCACTACATGGCTAATTCCGTTTCCTGATCTGCTGAACCAGTATCCAAATCGTGCCGCTGCCGACTGTAGAAATAGATGGTCATCCATATTCTTATAATCCGTTTGAAGCAGATTATGATCTACATATTGTACCGCGACCTCTGGTTTTATTTTATTTAAATTAAATGCTTCCAATTCCAGCATGACCAATGTACCTGTGGCATCTTGTAATAATACCTGATCAATTTTCAATCCGATTTCACTTCCGGGATTCATCTCACCAGAAATAAGATGAGAACTAATCAATTTTTGACTTACGTTTTGTAGTTTCATTCTTGAAAAAATTTATGCCTACACTTTTTTATTTGTGTAATTCAGCAGGTTATTACTTTCATGCTAGCCATCGCAACACGATTTATTCTGTGAATGTCCGCATCGCTAGAGGGAAAATTTTTGATCTTTTGTTTCTAAACTGTCCTCTTCTTTATGCATCCTAATACGTTCTTACACCAATAGTAGATGATTTGCTAGTCCAGTTGCGTTAACGTTTGTATTTTCCGTTTTGTAGTTTTTTTATTCAAACCATTTATTCAACTGCTATAGCTTCAGGATATTTATCTTTACATACTTTATAAACATCCATACTTCTGACAGTTATTGTTGCTTTGTAATCCAACTTTATTTTAATTATTGAACGGTTATCGATGATTATCTGTTTTGTTTACATGATACTCATATTGTATTGTTCCTATTCTTTGCGCTAAACTTAATTTTTTTTGGGCTGCTTGTATAAAGGAACCATTGAACAAGCTTCGCCATACATAATACTTTTTGCAACAGGGCGTAAAAGTCTGGTAATTTCAACATAAGCCGCTTTAGGTACAGGCAAATCGCCACAACCTTTTATAACGATACGGACACCTTTATAAGCATTGATATTTAGTTCATTTAGTATCTCATTATACAAAACTGTTTCAAGTGTTTCTAAATCACCAAACACCACTTTTTTTACAAAAGGGGCTAAGTTTGTTGCCAATAGCATATACGCCCAGGTAGGAACAATAGCATCTTCAGAACAAATAAGGGCCACGTATTTATCAGTGTATGTACTCCAGTCTTCATTCTTAACAAATTCTCTAAAGTCTTTTTCTTTCAATATTAAACCTTGATATAAGAGTCCTTTTATATCGAACAACTCACGCTCACCCGAAGGGTAAAACTCCTCAAGGTTGATGGTAATGATACCACTTTTTGCTACTCTATTAATTATTTCTTTTTCCATCTTACATAAATCCTAATTCGAGTTGCGCCTCTTCGCTCATTAAATCTTTCGACCAAGGCGGATCAAAAGTCATCTCTATTTCTGAATCTTTAACCTGATTAAGTGACTTTACTTTTTCATTGACTTCTTGAGGCAATGATTCGGCTACGGGACAATTAGGAGACGTTAGAGTCATTAATATTTTAACCTCGTAATCTTCATTTACAAACACATCGTAAATCAAACCAAGTTCGTAAATATCAACAGGTATTTCTGGATCATAAATTGTTTTCAAAACGCGAACAATTTTTTCGCCTAGTTTTTCAATATCCATAGTTTGTTCTGACATAATTTTAAGAATTTTGTGATAAATTTAAAGCAATCGCATACATTTTAATTTGTTTAATCATACTCACTAAACCATTCGCTCTAGTTGGTGATAAGTGTTCTTTTAAGCCAATATCATCAATAAATTTCAAATCAGCTTTCATGATTTCTCCTGGAGTTTGACCAGAAAATACACGAATTAGAATTGCTACAATTCCTTTCGTTATAATTGCATCGCTATCGGCTGTAAAAACAACTTTTTCGTTATACAATTCTGAGTGTAACCACACTCTGCTCTGACAGCCCTTTATTAATCTGTCATCGGTTCTGTGTTGCTTGTCAATCAATGGTAAATGATTCCCCAAATCAATCAAATGCTCATACTTGCCTTCCCAGTTGCCACCGAATAACTCAAACTCTTCAATTATTTCATTTTCAATTTCGGCTATCCTCATCTTAACATTTTAATTACTTTCTATATGCCATTACGCAGCACATCAATTTCTTCTTTCATATTGTAAAGCATCAATTACCTGTTTAGGCTGTTGCCCCACCATCCAAATACACTAGGGATTTGCTATTGACTTTTTTGGAAAGTATAGGTAAATCCTGTCGGAGTTTTTGAATATTGAGAATATTATTTTTTATGCTTGTTTCTATTTTTATTATTCAAATGTTTTGGAAATTTTTTCTTCAACATATTCGCGTAGAGCTTCTATTTTTATAGTATTAACAACTTCCGAAGCAAATGCGTGCATCAATAATTTCTTGGCATTTACTAAACCTATACCACGTGCGCGTAAATAAAATATTTTTGCTTCATCCAACTTACCTGTTGTTGACCCATGTGAACATTTTACGTCATCGGCATAAATTTCTAATTGCGGTTTTGTATTGATTGTTCCTGCTAGACTCAATAAAATATTTTTGTTTGATTGAAACGCATTTGTTTTTTGTGCATCTTTTCTTACAAATATTTTTCCATTGAAGGTTGCTGTTGATTTCCCTTCAATAATACCTTTATAAAGCTCGTTACTGTTGCAGTTTGGCTTGCGGTGATCTACCACAGTATGGTTGTCTACAACTTGATTCCCTACCGTTAAATACAATCCGTTTAAGTGCGATTCAATGTGTTCATCATCTAATACTACTGTTAAATTATTACGAACCAACGAACCACTCAACGTAAAGGTATGAGTGGAAAACACACTTTGTCTTTGTTGAATTACCTGGGTAGTATTCACTAAATACCCCAACTCCTTTTCATCCTGAATTTTATAATGATCAACAATAGCGTCCTTACCTACTACAATTTCTGTTAGCGCGTTGCTAACTGTTTTTGCCGTAGCAGAAACCGTTTCAAAGGATTCGATAATTTTTGCTTGCGCATTTTCATCTATAACGATTAAATTTCGCGGATGAATAATAGTGTTTACCGAGGTTGTTGAAATGTGAATGACATGTATCGGTTTTTCGATTATTTCGTTTTTTGCAATATGAATAAATGCACCGTCTTTAGTCATAGCTGTGTTTAACGCAATGAATGGATCTGTTTTTACATCTGCATATTGTGCATAATGTTTTTCAAAAACAGGTGAATTGCTTTTTTCTGCATCAACTAAACTACATATTGTTAAGCCTTTTGGAAGGTTCTCCACGTTTGATGATCCTTCAACAAAAACACCGTTCTCGATAACTACAACATAAGCATCTTTTAAAAATTTCAGGGGCTCAATTTGCGCATCACTACAATTTTTATTTGTAGAGAAATCAAATTCCCCTTTCAGCATCAAATCCACACGGGTATATTTATACTCTTCATGCTTTCGTGTCGGGATGCCCTGTTTGTAAAAGCTTTCCATAGCATTATCACGAAGTTGCGTACTACCAAATAAAAATAATTTAGAGTTCTCAAATTCAAAAATTAATTTATCTTTTATCGTTCTAGTCTTAATAACTGTTTCCATTTTGTTTGTTAAATAAATTAGGCTTCTACTTCCTCTTTAATAAAATCGTATCCTTTTTCTTCCAGCTCTAATGCCAATTCTTTTAATCCTGATTTTACAATTTTTCCGTTGTGTAATATGTGTACAAAATCGGGTATAATATAATCCAACAACCGTTGATAATGTGTGATAATAATAGTTGCGTTTTCTTCCGATTTTAATTTATTTACTCCGTTGGCAACAATCCGCAACGCATCAATATCAAGCCCACTATCGGTTTCATCTAGAATGGAAAGTTTGGGTTCTAGCATTGCCATCTGAAATATCTCATTTCGCTTTTTCTCACCACCGCTAAAACCTTCGTTTATAGAACGTCTAACAAGTGATCTATCTATCTCAACTAACTCTTGTTTTTCTTTCAGCATCATTAAAAAATCTTTTGCTTTTATAGGCTCTAAACCTTTGTAAGCACGAATTTCGCCAATAGCTGTTTTTAAAAAATTAATATTACTCACTCCTGGAATTTCAACAGGATATTGAAACGCAAGAAAAACCCCTTCTCTAGCTCTGTCTTCCGCCTCTAGTTCTAATAAGTTTTTACCGTTATAGATTATTTCACCTTCTGTAACGTCATATTCCGAGCGCCCTGCAAGAACAGCTGCCAATGTGCTTTTTCCCGAACCATTAGGGCCCATAATAGCGTGTACTTCTCCCACTTTTATTTCTAAATTAATTCCCTTCAGAATTTCTTTTCCGTCAATTGACGCATGTAGATTTTTTATTGATAACATTTTTTTGAATTTTGATTGTTTACTTTTATCCTACAGAACCTTCCAAAGAAACTTCCAACAGTTTTTGTGCTTCAACAGCAAATTCCATTGGCAACTGACTTAATACGTCTTTGCAATAGCCGTTTACAATTAAACCAATAGCTTTTTCATTATCGATACCTCGTTGTTTACAATAAAATAGCTGGTCTTCACCAATTTTTGAAGTTGTTGCTTCGTGCTCCACAACGGCGGTATTATTTTTTATTTCGATGTATGGAAATGTATGTGCACCGCATTGATCACCCATTAATAAACTATCACATTGCGAAAAATTACGAGCATTTTCTGCGCCTTTTGCAATACGCACTAGCCCTCTATAACTGTTGTTGCTAAATCCTGCCGAAATCCCTTTTGAGATGATCGTGCTTTTAGTATTTTTCCCGATATGGATCATTTTTGTTCCTGTATCGGCTTGTTGATAGTTATTTGTAACTGCAACAGAATAGAATTCACCTATCGAATTGTTACCTTTTAAAATAACCGATGGATATTTCCACGTAATTGCAGAACCTGTTTCTACTTGAGTCCAAGATATTTTAGCATTTTCTTCCAAACAAATACCACGTTTAGTAACAAAATTAAAAACGCCTCCCTTACCCTCTTTATCTCCAGGATACCAGTTTTGCACAGTGCTGTATTTTATTTGTGCATTTTTATGAGCCACAAGTTCAACAACGGCCGCATGCAATTGATTCTCATCACGCATTGGTGCTGTACAACCTTCCAGATAACTCACCTGCGAACCTTCTTCTGCAATAATCAAGGTACGCTCAAATTGACCGGTACCTGCCGCTTCTATTCTGAAATAGGTTGAAAGTTCCATTGGACAACGAACGCCTTTTGGAATATAACAAAACGAACCGTCGGTAAAAACAGCCGAATTCAATGCTGCAAAAAAGTTATCGCTAGAAGGAACAACAGAACTCATATATTTTTGTACTAATTCTGGATGTTCTTGAATGGCTTCCCCGAACGAACAAAAAATAATTCCTTTTTCAGCTAAGGTTTCTTTAAATGTTGTTTTTACAGAAACGCTGTCCACAATAACATCAATTGCAACTCTACTTTCTACTCCTGAAAGGCGCTCTTGTTCTAAGATTGAGATCCCAAGTTTTTGAAATGTTTTTAATAATTCAGGATCAACTTCATCGAGACTCTTTAATACTTTTTTTGGTTTTGGAGCTGAGTAATAAATGATTTCCTGAAAGTCTGGCTTCTGGTAAGAAACATGAGCCCAGTCTGGCTCCTCCATTGTTAACCAATTACGGAATGCCTCCAATCGATACACTAACATCCATTCTGGTTCATTTTTTTTAGCAGAAATAAAACGAATAATATCTTCATTCAATCCTTTCGGTGCATTGTCAGCATCAATATCGGTAACAAAACCGTATTTGTATTCCGCGCTGATTTTTTCTTCTATAACCTCATTCATATTAGTTAAGTTTTACTATGTGTTATTCATTAATAAATTTAAACCCACAATAATTATCTGGATTAATTTATTATCCCTATTATTTATTCCATACAAATCCAATACACCTCAATAAACCCAATGTTATGTATAGCACTATTTTCATCTTGTATTGGTATTACACTACATGCAGTGTGTCTTTCTTGATAACTAATTCTTCCTCACTTTCGCGCCAGTTATCATCATCCACACAACAGTCTACTGGGCAAACCGCAGCACATTGAGGTTCATCATGAAAACCAACACACTCGGTACATTTATCGGCTACGATATAATAAACATCGTCTGATATAGGTTCTTGCGGTTCATTTGCATCGACAGTTAAGCCGCTTTTTGAATTAAACATTCCTTTTATTGCTGTTCCGTCAGAAAAACGCCATTCATCTCCCCCTTCGTAGATGGCGTTATTAGGACATTCTGGTTCACAAGCGCCACAATTAATGCATTCATCTGTAATTATAATTGCCATTATTATATTTTTCTACTGTTATAAGAGCCTTCAGATTATCAGAACTTCTTAAAAAGAGTATTAACCTTACAACTTTGAACTCTTTTAAACGCCAAACGATTCTCCACAACCACAAGTACTACTTGCGTTTGGATTGACAAATACAAATCCTTTTCCGTTTAATCCTCCGACATAATCAAGCTCTGTACCTATCAAATACAAAAAGCTTTTTTTGTCAACGGCAATTTTTATTCCTTTGTCTACAAAAACCTTATCGGTTTCTGTAATAATAGTATCGAACTCGAGTTTGTAGCTAAGACCTGAACAACCACCGCCATCAACTCCGACACGAATAAATGTTCCTTCGGGACTATTTTCGTTTGTTATTAAACCTAACGCATGCCGCTTTGCGTTTTCTGAAACTGTTATCATTTTGTTTAGGTATTAGATTATTGATAATGTGTTTTTATTTTTTTTAATTGGCATTTTTTTCAAGGAAACCTTGAAAAGTAAACATAGCTTCCTTTTCGCTATTCGATAAATCTGCTAGCGTCACCTTATCTAGTAGCGTATCAATAGAAGATTGCACCATTGACCAAAGTGAACGAATAGAACAATCGATAGAATTAGTACATAGTTTTAGTACTCCCACATGATTCGCACAAAAATCTTCATCAAACAAACGTCCACCTAAAGCTTTTAAAGCATCGTTAACCGTAATATCGGCAGCAGGTCTAGCAAGTACATATCCTCCAACATGTCCTTTGGTGCTATTTATCAAACCCTCGACACGAAGTATTCGAGTTAATTTTGAAACATTGGGTCGTGACAGCCCTTCCATTTCACTAAGCTGAGGGATGCTCAAGCCAGTCTGAACCTTACACTTTGCAATACGCACCAGTATTCTTAAGCCGTACTCGTCTTGTGCTGTTATTTTCATTCTTTAAAAGTTTTGATAATAGATTTATGGTGATTAAAATAAGCTCCCATACAAATGTAAACATTATTTTCAATATATACTAAAAAGTATACATTAATATATACTAAAGAGTATATATAAGTTATTCAAAATAATCTTACCAATACAGGTATGAATAGAATAAATTTAAACACTTCATTCAACGAAACAATTCAAAATGTCAAGTCGATTTATAAAAAGTTCCAACAAGGGAACATTTAGTAGAACTAATCAATAATCCTAAAGATGCCATATTAATAACAGCAGTTTCAAGTAGCTATAAACCAATCAAAAAAAGGAGTTTTTATTCGCCTAATATTTTTGTGTTATGAGATAAAGGGAACTTGTTTCATCTGAGTAGCATATATCTAAAAAAACTAGGTTTTAACTTAAAAAAAAGAGCTCTTTAAAGACTATTATTTTCCCTAAAACAGACATATATTATGTGCGCACCTATAAACCAGTTAGAGCTATCAAAAACACTTCTTATCAACACCCTGTTTAACACCGTATTAAAAATATTTAAGGAGATCCAACACAGGTTACATTAAATTCTAAAAACATAATACCCGAAAACAAAAAACTGGAAGGTGCTACTAATTAGCAGGAACTGAATTTGAACCTGTGAACTCCTAGTATTTAGATATACTTCATTTTGATTGTCAAATCTTTTAATACAATTTCATCAATATTCAACCTATATAATATTAATCTTGTGATTAAAAAGTTAAAGTATATTAAATCGAGACCAATTCAGTGACCATTAAAAATAACATCTTTAGAGTAGCTATAAACACTAGATAGCTGAAATTCTAGTCGCTCTCTCCGACTCCACCAAAATACTGTTTATATATAAATCCGCAATCTTTTAATTTTATTCACATGTCGGGAAGCTAAAAAAAAGGAATGGTCTTATTTTAACTCCTAAGTTTTTAATTAATATTTTAAAAGCTCTCTTAATAATCCCCTTTATTTGTTAAGAAATATTTAAATGCTCAGAACCCTGAGAAGGTGTTAATTCACCTTTTAATTTAAAAAAACAATCTAGCACTAAGAAGCCTACTATTAAATGTTTTATATTTAAAGATCATTTTAAAATAAAATTCTATTCCTTTTTTTTAAAACATTGCATTCATATGTCGTACCTTAGAATAAAAATTACATAAAACGGTAAAAGATGAAACAATTTATTTTAAAGTGGTATCCAATTATTTTAGCATTTCTTTGCTTGTTATACTCAGTAGGATATGGTATATTAGGAATGACGGAAGAAGCTCAATATTCGGCTCATTGGCCAGGTACAATATTATTATTTGCAATTGCAATTAGACAAAGAAGGACATCATGAATATAGGATTTTTTTTAATAGGAGGTATAATATTTTCGATATATATAGGACTCACATTTTATAATATTTTCTACTCAAACAAGAAACAAAGAGAAGAAAATTATCCGAATTTGAAAAAAAATTTTGATCCACTCTCGTCATTAGAACCTGAAAATAAAAATAAGCCATCTAAATAATATTTAGCTATTCCCTAGTGCTTCTTTTTATAACATTTAATTTGTTATTCTTAGAATAACAAAATTTTAATATCTCAATAAAAACCGCTCAATAGAGCGGTTTTTATAGCATGATGTAGCCTAATCTCCACTAAGATTTTTATTATACACCCAGATTTCATCCCATCGGTTAGTAAATGTATCCTCTAAGGTCTCTATAAAATTATCCCATAAATTTTCACCAAACAACTTTTCATAAGACTCTTTAAAATTTCTATCTTCATCCATTTCTGCTCAATTTTTCAGAAAGCTTACAGTCGCAACGTGTCTACCTAAATCCCCTTGCAAAAAACTATTATAGTATAAACCCCACGGGTTTTCACCATCCATTGATTTGATGGTTTCACTCACTTGGACCTCAACTAATATTATAACCTGTAGCTCAATACTAGCATTTAAGATAAACATCAGACTTAAAGAGCTTCAATCTAACCGATAATCAGGTATTTAACAAATTTTAATAAACGAAAACACATAATTCAAACACCAAGAGCGAAGTTGCGAAATCGATTTAGAGTATACTTTTAAGAATTTAATCTATAGGATATATAGGGGATAATTTAATTATCTACGACTCCCTAATTACCCCTCGTATATCCTATAAATTAAAAGGTTAGTTTTTTTTGGTTGATACTCCATATTGCTTACAGCAAATTCTAAAGCTTCTTAAGGTACATACTCCTATTTTCTAAAACAAAAGTCTTTAAAAATTTGTTAGATTTAGAAACATATATACAGATAATTATGTATCTCCAATTGTTGTGTGCCATATCGGAAAAGAAAAAAAGCTTAATCTTCCTCTTTTTTCTACTTAAAATGAAATTTGTGGTTTACACGTTCCATTTGTTAACAAAAGTCAAGGTAGAACCTTCACCGATAGAAATAAGTTAAATACAATTCTAATAAGCATAATAAGCTGAAAACTCAATGTTTATTTCTTCCTCGAGAAAGAAAATAACTGAATAAATACTGCAGCTTATAGTCAACTGGTCGTTTTGTTTGTAATCGTAAAAAAGAAACAGAGCTCCCGCCTCTAACCCGTTTTCTTTTATCAGCTTAGTTAACAGCCAACGCAACTAAACAGACACCAAATATTCACATTTGTGCATTACGTTAAAAACACATCGTTAAAAAAGTGAAAGAGACCTAATAGACACTCTTTAGGTTTTAATTTAGGATAAAAAACTTTTGATTAAGTCCTCCGGATGACTAGTTGAAAGGACTGGAAAGTCAAACCAATTTTTTAGCTCCTCTTTGAATCCTGTTCCATTTAAATAGTTGTTTAATGCAAGGTTTAAACCTTTAGTATATTTGGGGTGATCAGCTCCTTGAGGATCTTTATGATACAAATCGTTTTGAGCAAAACCTTCAAACACTGGCCCCGTTATTTCTATACCAAATTCTTGAGGATTCTTACCAATTGGACTATGAATAGTAGTCGTGAATAGATGCCAAAAAGCAGACTGAATACAATTTCCTTCAAATAATTGCTTCACAACTTCTAGTGAGTCGATAGTTTCTTGCTCGGTTTGGGTAGGAAATCCATACATAAGATAGGCATGAACCATAATATTGTTTTTAGAAAAATTATGAGTAACTCTTGCTACTTGCGCTATATCAACTCCCTTTTTCATCTTAGTCAACAATCTATCTGAGGCCACTTCCAAGCCACCAGTAACAGCAATACATCCCGATTTTGCCATTAACTGACATAATTCAAAGTCAAATGTTTTTTCAAATCGAATGTTTGTCCACCACGTGATGTTTACATGTCGCTCCATCAATTTATTTGATAAAGCTCTTAACATTTTAGGTGGAGCAGCTTCATCAACAAAATGAAAACCAGTAATACCTGTATCTTTAATTATTTTCTCAATTTTATTCACCAAGTCTTCAGCAGTTGTGTTTTGGTAATTACCTATATAATCCAAACTTACATCACAAAACGAGCATTGTTTCCAATAACATCCATGAGAAATAGTCAATTTATTCCATCGCGCGTCTGTCCACATGCGATGCATTGGATTTACCACATCCAAAAAGGACACATATTTATCAAAAGGTAATCCAGAATAATTTGGTGCAGGCAAGTTTCTATGATGAAAAATTGTGTTTGGAATTTTATTCTTATAACTGACTTGATTGTTTTCTAGTACAAAGGTTCTTTCGAGTTCATTTATGTTAGCGGTACCTCCAAGATAATTAACTATTTTTAGTAACGGCCCTTCCCCATCGTCCAAAGATATAAAATCAATAAATTCAAAAATTCTAGGATCTTTAAGTGACCGCAATTCTGTGTTACAATACCCTCCTCCAAATGCAATATAAATATCAGGAAAAAACTGTTTAATAAATTGAGAACAACGCAATGCTGCAAACAAATTTCCAGGAAAAGGAATCGTAAAGCAAACTAAATCAGGAGTATATTTTTGAATTTTCTCTTCTAAGATGTTCATCATTTCATCTTCGATGAGTGTCGGTTGATAACTCAATAATTCATCTAATTGATGAAAACTACTGGCTGAGGTGGCAATTTGCTCTGCATATTTAGTAAAAGCAAAAAACTCATCTACATTCGCCTGAATAAAATCACCTATTTCTTCTATAAAAAGTGTTGCGAAATGCTTTGCTTTATCTATAACTCCTATTTCCCCAGCTTCCCATTTAATTTCAGTATTAACATGAAGTAACCTGTGTCCTAAAGGTAAAAAATGAGCTTCCAAAATTTTATTTGCAGTTTTAATATCCTGCTTTTGAAGAAAGCCTATAACCACATCAACTCTTGAAATATAATACTCTTTCATTTTACTAACCTCAGGATAATAGTAATTATCCAAATCTTCTGCTTCCTTAAAAACAGCACGCAGAAAATCACTTGTAAAAATGGAAGCAAATAACTCAATACTTAAATCACAATGTGAAAAAGATATGTCGTATCCTTCTAGAAACCCTTTAAGGTAAGCAGAAGCCGGATAAGCTGTGTTTAACTGGGTAAACGGAGGTGTGATAAAAAGAATTGTAGGTTGCATAATGCAAAGATAGAATTCTCTACAACGAACTTCATTGAATTTATGCTCTTTTATAAATTCAATGACATAATTAGCTTCATATAAACACATATAAATTATTAAGTTACTTAATTACAGGTGCTTATGTGTAATATTACAAAGCCTAATGGTTGAGGCAGCGCAGAAACCACACATGACATTACCAAATCAAAGATGGGTACAGTTTTGTCAGCTTCAGATAAAAACACGTTAGTGAATAACAGACATAATTAATAGCCAATTCTTTACGTACTCGGAAACTCCACAGATTTTCTCATGGTTCGTTTTCTTTTACTATTTTAGTTGCTAACCAACACAATTAATCATGTACAAAACAATTTATTCCATTTGGACCAACAACTAACCAATGATAAATATCTTTAAAAAAATTCGCAAAAATATGCTGACTGAAAATAAATTCAGTAAATATCTGATTTACGCTATTGGAGAGATTACGTTTGTTATCATTGGAATTTTAATGGCTTTGGCTATTAATGACTGGAAAAGCGAACAAAGAATACATTCAGAAGAAACAGCAACCTTACAAAAGCTAATTCAAGACTTAAATAGCGATAACAAACGTTATTTGAGTAATATTGAATTTTACACTGGATTTAGGGACTATTTAAAATAGTGCTAAAGACATTATATTCAAAGAAGCATTATCTGATGATGAGATAAAAGAAGTTATGTTTTTTTTTACGGTGCAACGCACAAAAATTTAAATCCGCGAACTACAACCTACGATGAAATGCTTAATTCTGGTAGAATATATAATTTATCTAATGAGGACCTGGTTAATAATATCCTGGCATATTATCAATTCCTTGATGAAAGCACTTACCAAAACAAGGAACAGAGAAAAGAGTTTAGAGCATTATTTTACGGTTATGATTTTACTAATTTTTGGTTTTGGAGAAGTAAAAAAAACCTTTTCCTTATGCAAAAGCCTTTTTTAGCAATAATGATTCCCCTGCATACAGAAAATTAAAACAAAGTTCAGGATGGAGTTTGTCGATTAATAACGATTTGTTGAACAATAACACTGAATTATTAAAATCAAACAATGAATTAATTGAATTTATTCGTATCGAAATAAAAAATAATGAAAGACTAACACACTATATAATGTAGTGCTAGTGCTAGTTCTCGTTTATAAATGAAAATTCTTATAGATTTTACACCCGTGATTTATTCACTAATTTTAGTACATAAATCAATCAAAAGACTTAAAAAAAACATTGGTAATCATTGAAAAAAGAAATGAAAATATATGATAAAATTCTTTCAAATATTCTGAATAACCCGTGCTTTAATTTTAACCAAACTCTAAACCTTTACTTATGAAAAACGTTACATTAATAGTTGATCTATTTCTTACTGGTTTTTATTCCTGCAACCAAAATCCAGAAAATTCTGAATCGAAGCAAACAATGACTAAGGTAGAAACAACTGTCTCAAAAAAAGAGAACGCCATCAACCAAGCTGTGAAGGATGCCTATGCTTTAATTTCTTTCGAAAAAGGAACAACACTAGATCATGAAGCCTTGAGAGCTATCTTCACCAATGATGCCACGACTTACAACTTTCGTGGTGATAGCTTGGTATTCTCAAACATAGATGACTTTATTTCAGGATTCAAAGGCGCTATTAATAACGGCGAAATGACAGCTTTCAATGAAGTAAAATTGTGAGGGAAAACTGAATATTTCGGTAACATTGGGCATCGCATTAGCGCCTATGCTTCTTACTTTGATGGCGCCGAAAAGATTGGAGAAAAGGGAGTTAGCAGCCTTCAAGTAGTGAAAGTAGATGGTGGATGGTTAATTAACTCCATTATATGGGATGTTAAAAAAACGGGGCAATCTATTCCGGTCACCTATCTCACTAAGAAGTACTGACATTAAAAAGGATGGTAATAGCTAATTAAAAATAACTTTTTTAAAAGTTTTAATACTAGTAATAGAAACCACCAACAACCAAAACCGTATAAAATTTATTGCCGGTATTAACCTTAACCAAATTGAGTATGTATGAACTAGCTTTCGATTTTTTCTTTGGAAAATTTTCGCATGAAAACACGCTACTTTCCGTAGTTCAAACATTAGCAATTTCACAGTACATAAAAGAATTACTTTGCTCCAATGTTTAGCTAAATGACAAGGACAAAAAAATAGAATCTTTTAAAACATTGCAAAGGCGCAGGTCAGAATTCACCATCTAAAAGCACTGATATTGACCTTTTAAATATTAAAGAATAATTTTAAATAGCCAAAACTATTGTAAAATATGGACACAAATTTTAATTAAAAAAAAACATTTATTCAAGATTAACAGAGTTCTAAGTCGGGCGCATTTCTAAAATTTAAATGATAGGGCGAAAGCGTCCTTAAGACAATAATTTTAAACTGCCAAAATACAGATCCTTGTTTTTTTCTATTTAGTCCTTTAATTAAACCAATACTTAGAGTCTGGGCGCAGGTCTGTCTATGTATAACATACCTAGACATACTAATCTCAACGGAAATTAATATTTTCATTTTAGACACTAAAGAACTGGATAATACGTCCATTTACTTTTTTAATACATCCTCATTCTAAGACATAATAATCAATGCTATTTAATTTCAATAAATAAACTTAAAAACGGAATGACTAGATTAATCATTTTAACGCTGTGATATTTTATTCCCTTTCTGCCCTAATATTCATAAATTATCTTTTAAGATTTAATAATCAGTATGAAATTGTCCATTAAAATGATCTCATTTTTGCTTTTAAATAAAAGGATAATGCAAAGCCAATTTTAAACGATGATCTACTAAACCTATTTCTTCAAAGGTTTTTCCTAATTCTATACGTTGAATTTCTGGATAACAGTAGTGATATGTAACAATAAGGAACTTTATGCTACTCACTCCAATCCTTTTATCATCCCGTATCTAATACAAGTTTCTCACATATTTCACGACCTTTTTTTATGATGAAATGATTTTTTTCCACTTTTAATAAATGCAATATAATAATAGTGACCAATGAAATGTAGTCTTCATAAAAATCTTCTAAACTATGTGATAGTATTTGTTAGCAACAAATTGCGCTGATAATCCTAATTAATTATCAAAGAACACAAAAATTTCAATGAATTTTAATTAAACGAAAAACCAATCTAAAGGTATTTTGAAAACGCTTATCTCCAAATAATGCTTATCTAAATAAAAAAACAATCATAATTAGCTACACTCACAGATTAAAAGTTTATCCCCACTCTTATATAGTTTCTACAGAAAATGTTATAGTTTTACAAGTGAATGAAACCATTTATATGATTTAAATAGCTTTATTTGGGGCTAACTAAAAAACAGGTACACTGTGAAATACATTGAAATTCTTATAAAATTACGTAAAATTATTCGCTCTATAAATCTGGAAAGCAAAAAAATAGAGAAAGAATTGGGAATTAGCATCCCCCAACTTTTAGTTCTTCAATATTTATCTGATCAAAAAGACTACAGAGCTTTTGCCAAAGATATTAAAGAATACATCAATCTAAATGCTAGTACCATTTCTGGTATTATTTCAAGGCTAGAAAGCAAAGCTTTAGTAGCTAAGTCAACAAAACCAGATGATAAGAGAGCGACATATATTCTTTTAACCGCCAAAGGCGCTGAATTACTTTATAAATATCCACCTACGCTTCAAGAGAAACTTTCACAAAGGTTAAAAAATCTAACCCCTAATCAAATAGAGGAATTAGATCGAAATATAGATCTATTAACTGTCATAATGGATGTCAAAGATACGGATGCAGCACCATTACTTACTATAAAAGATTTAACGGAGCTTACTACAAATGATAGAACAAGCCAACCTTAATAATTTAGATTGGCCAAATTTAAAGTCATGAAGAAAACGGTTGATTTTCAAAGAAATCAAATCAACATAAACCACTGATTCATAAATAGTTAAATAAATAGTTTTAATATTAAAAACTTTAAATAGTTTCTATACGAACTATATTTTGTATATTTGTAATAATTCCTTTCGAAACTGAGGTTTTAAGTATAGTTTCACTAAAACAAATATATGAAGGAAGATAACTATTTAGAAAAGGCAGTCGTGTGGGCCGAAAAAAACACTACAATCTCATTAAAATCGATTTCAGAGGGATACGAAAATCCTCAGATATTTACAAGTAGAACAACTCAGGAAGAAATTCAACCTGATTTATCCTTCGTTACTTATGGAGGAATTAAACATTATTCAGTATTAGCTTTAAAAAATGAGAATTCAAAAAAAACAGTTGCAAAATGGAAAATGCTAAGTTTTCTTGCATCTATGGAAAGAGGAAATCTACATTTATTGGTACCCAACGGTCATAAAGAATACACTGAAAAATTAGTTAAAAACAACGATATTAAAGCAGTAATTCACATGCTCTAGCTGCGAGAGGAGATAGATTAATCCAAAAAAGTCTACCAAAAGCCAGAAACTAACAGAAAATGCAGCAAAAGAGCAATATATCACAAGATATAAAGCGCTTTAGCAGCATTCTTTATGTGCGGCCTTAAACCAAACCACTAACACCTCAGAAAACACCGCATTTATTAACCACATAAAAAATTAATTTATGAAGATTATAGATATTAAAAGAGAGACTAAAACTGAGAAACGATACAGCAAAAAAATGGGAGAACTTACAGCTAAAGTCACCTACATAAAAAAACGCTTTTTAGGATTACCTATTAAAACGCTACATAAATATAGAGAAACCTATTACGGCAAAATGAAAAATTGTGATGATTGTATCATCTAAAACAACGAACTATTTTATTTAATTAATAAACTTATAATATTTAATGAAAATACTAGTAATTGGAGCAGGTAACATGGGTCTAACCTATGCAGAAGGAATGTCTAAATCAAAACTGCTCAAGAAGAAAAACATAATGATTTTAGACAAATCTGAAGAAAAATTAAAAGAGCTTCATCAAATTTCGCATTTTGATGCTTTTGAGGAACTGGAAGATTGTGTGCCAAAAGCGGATATCATTTTTGTTGCTGTGAAGCCTCACCACGCAGAAGGTCTCTTCAAACAAATCAAGCCTATGGTCACGACAGACCAAATTCTAATTTCCATTATGGCAGGAGTTACTTTAGACGCAATAAAGGAATTTTCTGGGGTACAAAAAGTTGTACGTGCGATGCCAAATTTACCAGCAAAAGTAGGACTTGGATTAACCTCCTATGTAGCTTCTCCAGAAGTCTCAAGAATAGAATTATTAACTGTAGAAAGTCTTTTAAATACAACCGGAAAGTCTATCCTAGTTGATAGTGAAAGCTTAATCGATGCTTCCACAGGAATTTCTGGTAGTGGACCTGCATATGTATTTTACTTTATGCAGAGTATGATGGAAGCTGGATTACAAATGGGCTTTTCAAAGAATGATTCTAAAGTATTAGTTAGTCAAACCTTTACAGGCGCCATAGAACTTTTTAATCAGTCTAATTTATCTCCTAATTCTTGGATGGAGAAAGTGTCTTCTAAAGGAGGAACTACGCAAGCAGCTCTCGATTCGATGGATGACAATAACGTAAATGAATTAATAAAAGAAGCTGCATTCGCTGCATTTAGTCGTGCTGTTGAATTAGGTAAAGAAAACAAATATGTATAAAGAAATAATTGTCATCAAGGTTGGAACAAATGTTATGACCAATAAAGACAATAGAATAGTAAGACCAGTGCTGAGAAGATTGGTTAAACAAATTGCAGAACTTTATGAACGTGATATTATTACGCTCTTGGTGTCCTCCGGATCTGTAATTGCAGGAAAAGAGGTTTTAGGAAAATCTAAAATAAAAGATAAAACTAAGAAAAGGCAAGTATACTCTGCTATAGGCCAACCTCGAATGATGAGTTTTTATTATAGTATTTTTCAAGATTATGGGATGAAATGTGCCCAAGTTCTTCCTACTAAACGAGATTTTAGTCCAGGTATACATCGAGAAAATATGATTAATTGCTGTGAGGGATTACTTTCAGAAGGAGTGATTCCTATTGCAAATGAAGATGATGCTGTATCAGTAAGCATGTCTATGTTTTCAGATAATGATGAATTAGCTAGTTTACTCGCAAAGCTAATCAATGCTGACAGACTTATTATTCTTACTGATATTGATGGTTTATATAGTGGTCATCCAGACGCAGATAACAGTAATCTAATTAAAAATGTAGACCCAAGAGAAGACCTTGATAAATACATAGAAGATACTGATAAATCTGAAGGAGAAGGTCGTGGTGGAATGGGGTCTAAACTAAATTACGCCCAAGAGACCGCGTTTCATAGCATTCCAACATTTATTGCCAATGGAAAGAGAGATAATACAATCATTGACATTATAGATGGAAAAAGTGTGGGGACAAAAGTGTCCCTTTAATTAAAATAGTTTTAAATGAAATTAATAGCAACAGAAATAAAAAATAACGTCTTGGAAAGCATGGAACGCATCTTAGACGAAAATAGGATGGCATTACTTGATGCTAATAAAAAGGACCTTGATGCTTTTAACAAAGATGATCAGGCCATGTATGACCGCTTGCTTATCAATGATGAAAAAATCGATGGTATGATAAAAGCTATCATGGAGGTCCGTTCACAAGACGATCCAGTAAACAGAGTCATTACCAACAAAACGCTAGAAAACGGTTTGCAAGTAGTGAATAAAACAGCACCTTTTGGCACGATAATGATTATTTATGAATCTCGACCAGATGTGACTGTAGAAGCCGCAGTACTTGCTTTTAAAGCCAATAGTAAAATCTTACTTAAAGGAGGAAAAGAAGCCGTAACTAGCAATAAAATTCTTGTTGATTTTTGGCATAAAGCACTAATAAAAAACGGGTTAAGCACAGAATATATCCAATTATTGACAATGGATAGAACAGAGACACAACAGTTTCTAAAAAACCCAAAAGAGCCTTTAGATCTAATTGTCCCTAGAGGAGGAGAAAAATTAATCTCTTTTGTAAAAGAACACGCAAAATGTGCTGTTCTAATAAGTGGTCGAGGTAATAATTTTTTATATGTTGATGAAAATGCTAATTGGGAACAAAGTATTGAGGTTATTCTTAATGCCAAAACAAGTAAAATATCGGGCTGTAATGCTCTAGATAAAATTTTGATTAACAATAATCTTCCAAATTATCGTAATAAAATGATTGATTTGAAGAATATTTTAAAAAATAATGGTGTATCTATAATGGTAGATTCAGATGTTAAAAATATTTTAAAAGAGGAAGAGCTTATAACGGATGAAACGATTTGGAAAAAAGAGTTTTTGGCGATGAAGTGTTGTATTGGATCAGTAGGCTCTAAAGAAGAGGCTATTGAAAAAATAAATACAAATTCTGGCGGTCACTCATCCACTATAATGACAACAAGTAATGACACGGCGTCCCTTTTTATGGAGCAAGTGGATTGTGCGGCTGTATATCAAAATGCATCCACCAGATTTACCGACGGTGGTCAAATGGGAGTAGGTGCAGAACTTGCAATTAGTACAGGTAAATTACATCATAGAGGCCCGTTAGGTCTTAACGAACTGGTTACCAATAAATATTACGTATACGGAGAAGGACATATTCGCGATTAAAGGATATCCTAAACTGCAATCGTATTTCAAACTCATAGTTCCTAAAAAGCTCATTCATTTTCACAACAGTAAACAATAATTATTAACTGTAATTAATTGTTTATTTGACAAAGAACAAATTATCTATAAAGTATTAAGATTGTTATGAAAAAAATAATCTTAATACTAATAGTCACTATTTTTATGAGCTGCTCTTCAGCTCAATTAGTAAAACGCTGGAAACACCCCGATATTGATACAGATGAGCCTTATAAGGTTTTTGTTGTAGGATTAACTTCAGACGAAGCAGCAAGACAACAGTTTGAAGAAGAACTAAAAGTTGAATTAGAACTCAGAGGTGCTGAAGCTGTCATTAGTTTTGATATCATAGAGGCTACTAAAACTGATAAAATGACGGAGGCCGACTTAGATGCTCTGGAGAGTCAGCTTATTGCCGAGGGGTTTAACACCATGCTACTTACTAAGATCGTAGGTGTTGAAGATAAAACAGCCTATCGTAAAGATTATGAAAATTTTGATGAAACATATCTAAAATTTAAAGATGAGTATTTGGGACATCAAGATGTGTTCTATAATCCTGACTACTATGAGGAATTTAAAATTTATAAAGCAGAAACCTCCATGTATTGTATTTGTCCAACTAAAGACAGAGAACTTATTTGGAAAGGCTATATCAACATCACAGATCCAAGATCTATAGAAAAAACCGTAAATGATTACGTTAGATTAGCTATTGTTGTTCTAGAAGAAGAACAACTAATTAGTCCTCTAGTCATAAAAAAAGAAAAAGCGGAAGACATTATTAATTAGTAAAAAAGGACTAGACAAATCTTATTTATTATCCTTTTCTTTCTTTTTCAAAAACCCAAATAGTCCTCGTTTATTTTTCTTTTTATCGTCTTCGGAAACGGTATCGAACTCACGTTCTTTTTGATCCTTTTTGAACATACGTTTTAAGAATCCATCACGCTTTTCTGCAGCACAAGCTAAGGCATTGAGAACCTCTTCAGTAGGCATTTCAAATTTAGCTTTTGTAATCGTATTGAATTTTTGATCGGCATTCATTTGCTTTAAAAACAAAGCTACTGTTGGTAATGCAGAATTTGCGCCTTGACCAATAGCTGTATTACTAAACCCAATACGATGATCATCATTACCAACCCAAGACAACATAACCAATTTAGGACTAACACCTACAAACCAACCATCTTTATTATTTTGTGTAGTTCCTGTTTTTCCTGCTAAGTCATTTTGGAGTCCGTACTGAGAACGTATCCGTGTTGCTGTTCCCGTATTTATGGTAGACTTCATCATTTCAACCATCAATTGTCGTGTTTCTTTAGAAAAGGCTTCTGGTAAAGTTTCTGTTGTTGCAGGTTCGTAAATAATTGTTCCAAACTTATCTTCAATTTTTGTAATATAGAATGGTTTTGACACGTGGCCTTCATTAGCAAAACTTGTGTATGCGCCAATGAGTTCTAGCATGGACATTTCCGCAGTACCTAAGGCTAAAGAGGGTACTTCTGGTAACACTGAGGTAATTCCCATTTTTCTAGCTTGTGAGATTACAGCGTCAATGCCAACATCCTCGAGTACTTTTACAGCAATTGTGTTAACAGATTCGCTCAATGCCTTCTCAAGCGAATAATTAAGGTGTCTATCCGTTTCTTGTTTTCCACCATTGGTAGGTGTCCAGTTTTTTTGATTGGTATAAGTTATTTCTTTAACTGGATAATAAGCACAAGGGTCAATACCATATTCTAAAGCAGTTGCATAAACTATGGGTTTAAACGCAGAACCAACTTGTCGTTTTGAAACAGACACATGATCATATTTGAAATGTTCAAAATTAATGCCTCCAACATAAGCTTTTATGGCTCCAGATTGAGGATCTACAGCGACAAAACCGGCATTCAAGAATTTTAAATTATGTATCATACTGTCAATTATAGAACCTTCTAAAACAGCATCGTCCTCCCAGGAAAAACCAGTAAACTTAGATGTCACATTTAGGCTATCCAGGATTGCTTTGTCACTCCATTTTTGCCTTTGTAGTGTTTTATAAAGAGGTAAGCTCTTTATTTTATTTGTAATTAATGTTTTGTTTTTTAGCCATGGCGCATTTTTACCGTAGGCATTTTCAAATTGCTTTTGAACTATTTTCATGTGCTGCTGCATCGCGTTTTCAGCATAGCGTTGCATCGTAATATCAAGTGTGGTATGTATTTTTAATCCGTCTTTATATAAGTCGTAAGACGTCTTATTAGTGGCATTTAAACTATCCAATAGTTCCTTAACTTCTAATCGTATTTTCTCTCTAAAATAAGGAGCGACGCCATCAATATGACTAAACTTCCTGTATTCAGTTTCTAATGAAATATCACTTGTTTCCTTTTTTAAAGCGTTATCGATATAATCATACTTTTCCATTTGCTGTAAAACGACATCACGACGTAATTGACTTCGCTCAGGAAACAATCTTGGATTATATCCGTGAGGAGCCTTCAAAGTTCCAACTAAAGTGGCAGATTGCGCTAAACTAAGATTTTTAGTTTTTGCACTAAAAAAGCGTTGGGATGCACTTTCTATTCCAAAGACATTTTCACTAAAGGGTACCGTATTTAAGTATAAGGCAATAATATCTTGCTTTGAATACAAGTTTTCAAAACGCTTAGCCAAAATCATCTCCTTAACTTTATTTACAGGCATTGTAAACCAACCATGGTGACCTCTTCCATAGATGTTTTTAACCAATTGCTGACTAATAGTACTTCCTCCTCCAGAAGAATTATCCTGCATTAAAATAGACTTAAAGACGACACGCAATAAACTCATATAATCCACTCCGTTATGGTCATAGAAACGAGAATCTTCAGTCGCTACCAAGGCATCAACCAAATGCTTAGGTAAATCTTCATACGTTACAATTTGTCTATCAAAAATAAAATATTTACCGAGTAGTTCATTTTCAGCATCTAATAATAAAGACGCTTCTGCTTGTTTAATATCTTTTATATGTTCTTCGGAAGGCAAGGTTCCCCAAAGACCTATATATACAGAAAACCAAAATAAGGCAAGTGCAGAAAACCCTAAAGCAATAGTGTATAACAAACGTTTAAGCCATTTAGACTTGAGAGTGAAGTTCATAAACAGTTTTAGTTAGTTCTCCTTTATATACGTGTGAAATGCATGAATAGACGTTACTGTTTTATTTAAGAACAAACCTATTTATCTTTATGAGATACCAAATTGTAAAATAGTACCCTCAAATTATACATCATAGAATTTACTTTTTAGTGGTAGTAATAATGGCTAACGCTTTGACTGTAAAAATAGGTTTAAAATCATAGTACGAAGACCTCGTGTGGCGCTGTAAAAATAGATGAAGCATCTTGAAACAAATCACCGTCAAAGATAATTTATAGCTTTTTATTGGTTATCCTCTAGTCTTGAGACTTAACTATGTGATAGAAGACAAACTTTATAATGTTATAACCTAGTTTTATGATTTTATAAAGAAACCTTAACGATTTATCTCGTAAATTTATAGTGAACTTTTTTTTGTAATAAACTGGAATCATTCACGACTTATATTAAGGTTAAACAATTAATTAAAATAGAAAGAATACGACTATGTTAACTTGGAAAGAAATCATAAACTTCTCCGTAAAAGGAAACCCTATACCAGACCGTAGAGTTGAAAAGACAGACGCTGAATGGCGTCAACAATTAACTCCAGAACAATTTAGAATTGCGCGTCAAAAAGGCACAGAACGACCATATAGTGGAGAACTGTGTAGTATCTACGATGAAGGACAATACAACTGTATTTGTTGTGACACTCCTTTATTTGATTCCACTATTAAATTTGAATCTGGATCTGGCTGGCCTAGTTTCACGCAGCCTATTGCACCTAATGCGATTAAATACCATAAAGATTCATCTCTTGGGATGGTTCGAGTTGAAGTCATGTGCAATACTTGTGATGGCCACTTAGGTCATGTATTTCCTGATGGACCAGAGCCAAGCGGATTGCGCTATTGTATTAATTCTGAATCTATGACACTAGATTCTAAAGTGGAAGAAACAAAATAATGGAAAATAAAAAATTAGAACAATTAACCGTTGGATGCGGTTGCTTTTGGTGTATCGAAGCAGTTTATGACCATGTAAAAGGGGTTGGAAAAATAGTTTCTGGATATAGTGGAGGAACTGTTCCAGGAAGACCTACCTATAGAGAAATATGCTCGGGACTAACTGGTCATGCCGAAGTAGTTCAAGTCACTTTTGATGCGAATGTTATTTCGTATAAAGATTTACTAATCATTTTTATGACGAGTCATGATCCAACTACGCTAAACCGTCAAGGCGCAGATGTAGGCTCGCAGTATCGGTCTGTTATTTTCTGTCATAATGATGCTCAAAAAGAAATTGCAGAAGTTGTCGTAAAAGAAATAGCGCCCTATTTCGAAAACCCTATCGTAACGGAGGTTAGTGAACTAGGCGAGTTTTTTGAAGCAGAAGCTGAACATCAAAATTTCTATAACAATAATAAAAGACAAGGCTATTGCACTTATGTAATTGAACCTAAGCTCACAAATCTTAGAAAATTACATGCTGACAAATTGAAGAATCGTGTTGCATAAACAGTAGACATATTGAATGAAAAACAGACTGTTCCAACAATAAAAATTTATGGTGCAAAGAGATGCCATAAAACGCAATTTTATATCAATTTATTGGATGAAACTAAATTGCAATATTCGTTTTTAGATGTTGAAACTAATGAGGACCACGCATTAGAATTGCGTGGTCTTTATGCACATAGAAAACTGAACTTCCCTGCAATTACTATAGGTTCCAAAAAATTAAGAAATCCAAGTATTCAAGAACTTAAGAAATGGCTAAAGAAGTTAATTCCTAATCATTAAATAGAATCATTATTTTAACGTATCAATTAATTCAAAACCCATAAAACATATGGTACTAATAGATAACATTAGAACCTATTTTAATAAAAAAGAAACGACAAAACCATAGAATCAGCACCTGAAGGGATTTGCCTAAATTGTTGGGGAAAGGAAGAATGGGATAATGAGTTTTATGAGATGATGAAAGGCAGTAAAAATGACAAACGAGATAACACCTATAATAACTTTATTAATAAGATTGTAGAGACTAACATTTCTGGAATCACAATCCATAAAGGTACGTACACTTGTGCAACGTGTCAAGTTAAATATGATCACAATTATTAAATGACTAAAACTCAAATAGGATTAGGATTAGCAGCATTAGGACGACCTGATTATATCAATATTAGACAAAATAATAATATTGACAAATCAAAAATTGCGTTTAAGAATAACGCCTTTAACGTGATGGACTTTGCGTACAAGAATGGTGTTCGTTATTTCGACACGGCGCCATCTTATGGCTTAGGGGAAGCGTTCTTATTAGATTGGAAAAACTCAAGACAACACAAAGACGTTCTGTTATCTACAAAATGGGGCTATACCTATGTAGCGAACTGGGAATTTGGCTTTCAAGGAAAACATGAAATCAAAGAACACTCCTTATTGAAGCTTAATGAGCAATGGAAAACATCTAAAGCACTTTTTCCGCAATTAAAAATATATCAAGTACATTCTGCTACTTTAGAGAGTGGCATTTTAAAAGACAACTCTATACATGAGCGCCTGTTTCAGTTAAAAAAAGAATATGGATTACAAATAGGGATTACAACTAGTGGTTCTAATCAGTCTGAAATTTTAAATAGCGCAAAAGACATCGCAGTAAAAAACGACTTACTTTTTGACAGCTTTCAAGTCACATACAATGTGTTTGAACAATCCACTTTTAACACCTTACAACAACTTAAAGCTATGGGCAAAACAATTATTATCAAAGAAGCTTTAGCCAACGGACGAGTATTTACCAACGAACACGCTAAAAAGAAATTAGAAACACTCTCAAAAACATATGATGTTGGTGTGGATGCTATAGCTCTGCGATTTATTATAGACACGTTGCAACCAAATGTGGTCTTAAGTGGTGCATCAACTTCCAATCATCTGAATCAAAACTTAAAAGCACTTGATTTTAAATTATTATCTAAAGATCTCGAACTTCTAAAAACCTTAACAATAGGTTCTAAAGCCTATTGGGACGAAAGAAGTGATTTGACCTGGAATTAGTTTATTCCTCAAACTTATCAATCCCATCACTCAACCAACTAAAATAGGCATCAGCATCTGGCGTATAGGCCACAGGAGGGTTTAGATTGTTCTCATCATGATCTATCAACACATAATAAGGTTGTGTATTTGTTTTATATTTTATAGTTTGAAGTTCACTCCATTTTTGACCTATATTTCTTAATTTTTTACCTAGTTTCAATTTAGAATCCGGAGCTTCACCTTCTGGAAAACCTGTTTTTTGATCAACATAGAGAGAAATTAATACCACATCGTTCTTAAGCTTCTCAAGTACTTTAGGAACTACCCAAACTTGTTGTTCCATCTTACGACAGTTCACACATGCCCAACCTGTGAAGTCAATCATTACTGGCTTTCCAACTTTTTTAGCGTATGTTAATCCTTTATCATAATCATTAAATGCCAAAATATCGTGTGGCGCTAATAAATGTGCCCCGTCAGGAATATCTTTATTTTGATTGGCAACAATACCCCCTCCTGTTTTCGAGTTTCCTACACCATAAGGTGATTCGCTATAATCTAAAGGTGGTGGGAATGCACTAATTAAATTTAAAGGTGCTCCCCAAAGTCCTGGAATCATATAAACGGTAAATGATAATGTCAATAACCCTAAAAATAATCTTCCTACGGAAATGTTCTTCAACGGAGAATCGTGCGGTAATTGGATTTTACCAAAGAGATACAAAGTCAATGCTCCAAATATAGCTATCCATATTGCGATAAAGACTTCTCTTTCTAACCAATGTAATTGCAATACTAAATCAGCTTGAGATAAGAATTTAAAAGCAAAAGCTAATTCTAAAAACCCTAAAACCACTTTTACTGTATTTAACCATCCTCCAGATTTTGGGAGCGAATTCATCCAACCTGGAAATGCTGCAAATAATCCAAAAGGTAATGCCAGAGCTAACGAAAATCCGAGCATACCTATCATAGGCGCTAGACCCCCTTCGGATGCAGAAAGCACTATAATATTCCCTACAAAAGGACCTGTACAAGAAAAGGACACAATTGCTAAAGCTAAAGCCATAAAAAAGATACCTGTATATCCTCCACTATCTGCTTTTCTATCAATTTTGTTTGCCCATGAATTGGGTAGCATAATTTCAAATGCGCCTAAAAAAGAAACTGCAAAAATCACAAGTATCGCAAAGAAAACAAGATTAAATTCGACACTTGTAGAAAATTCATTAATTGCGCTGGCTCCAAAAATTGCGACAACTCCTGTTCCTAGAATTACATAAATTACAATAATGCATAAACCATAAACAACAGCATTTTTGATACCTTCTGCTTTTGTTTTACTTTGTTTGGTAAAAAAGCTAACAGTCATAGGAATCAAAGGAAATACACAAGGTGTAAATAAGGCAATAAATCCGGCTCCTAAACCTAAAATAAAAATGGTCCATAAGCCCTCTTTACGGCCTTCATTTTCAGAAGACAAAGAATTTGTTAAACCTTTTTTTGCATCTACACTCTTAGTTATATCAAAACGTAAGTCTATATACTCCGGAGCCAAGCATTTCTCGTCGTCACAAGCCATGAATTCTACTTCTCCTTCAACGATAGATAACTCTTGATTTAAAACTTTGATACGTTGTCTAAATTCTGCTTTATCTTCAAAGAACTTAATTTTCATTAGAAAAACTGGATCATCAACAGTATGCCCTTCTTCTTCTTGTGTTGTCCCGCTTAATTCATAATCAGTAGTTGCTTTATAAATAAATGTTGTAGGTATTGGACCGTCATCTGGTACACTTTGAGAATACAAGTGCCAACCGTCATCTACAGCAGCTGTAGAAATTAGGTCGTATTCGGTATCTGATATTTTTTCAACAGAAGTTTCCCATTTAACAGGCTCTAATACTTGAGCGTTTGTAGTAAGAGAAAACACAAGTAAACCACAAAGTGTAATGATTAAGTTTTTCATTTGAAATAATTAGGTTAGTGATGTAACTATTGTAGTTAAACGCAAATACAAGGTATTACTTACAATACCACATAAAATAAGTTGGCTATTGAAAGCTGCTAAATTAGAAAAAACAAAGGAATTAAGCGGTAGCAATTGGACTTGATTGACAAATATCAATTTATGTCATAAAAAAACCGAACTAAAGTTCGGTTTATAATTTTTATTCGAAAGCTTTGATTTCATATCCAGAAAATTTCCATTGGGTAATTCCCCCTTTTAAATCGTAGATTTTTATAAAGCCAGCTTCTTTAAGTTTTTTAGAACATTTCCCACTGCGTATGCCCGATTTACAATAGACCATTATTGGTTTTGATTTATCCAACTTAACCAAATCCTCTTCAAAGGTTGGTGACGTATAATCAATGTTTTGTGCTTGTTCAATAAAACCAGTCTTATATTCTTCTAGTGTTCTTACATCTACAAGCTGTATGTCTTCTAATTCTAATAGCTCTTGCATTTCTTCTGCAGAAACCATTACAACTTCGGTTTGTGTTGCGTCCTTGCAACTAAATGCAAATGCAAAAAGAGCGAAACAGTAAATGAGTACTTTATTTTTCATTGTGATTGTTTTTTTAAATTGAAGCAACTTCACCTTGCCAATCGGTAAAACCTCCAATAAGATTATATGCGCTTTTAAAACCCAACTGATTCATAACACCACAAGCTTGACCACTTCGACCACCAGACTTACAATACACATAATAGTTTTTGGTTTTATCTAATTTTTCAATGTCATCGATAAATCCTTGACCTTTATAAATATCAATTGCAATAGCGTTAGGTATGATACCTTGTGCTACTTCTTCTGGTGTTCTTACATCTAAAATGACTGCGTTTTCATCTGCAGATAATTTAGAGGTCCATTCGTGTTGTGTTAAATCAGCCATAGTTCTTTTTACATCAATAATCATGCAAATTTAACATTTCGTTATGGAAACTTTACATTATAGACAATAAAAAACCCGAAGTGTTACACTTCGGATCGTTAAATTTAAAAACAGAAGGCGTTTAAACCTTTATAGAACAACCAATAGCTCTGGTTTTTGTCTCACTAACTTCTTTTCCATCTAACAACGCATTTACCGCATCTTCAGCATAGATTTTAGTCACTGCACTTGCATCCTGATAATTATCATCAATAGCACCAATATATTTTACTTGAGGTCCATTTTTAGTTTTCTTTAATATATAAATATGAGGTGTTTTTGTCGCTCCATATTGTGGATATATTTTTTGTCCCTTATCCATTAAATAAGGAAATGTAAAACCTTTTGCCTTCGCTCTTGCTTTCATCGCTGCCATATTATCTCCAGGTTTGACGTCTGTATTATTTGGCATAATCGCAATCACAGGATAACCTTTAGCTGCATATTTTTTATTTAATTCTTCTACTCTATCTTCATAAGCTACTGCGTAAGGACACGTATTGCATGTAAATACAATAATAAAGCCTTTAGCATCATTATAATCTGCCATAGACACCATAGTGCCATCAATATTTTCTAATTCAAAATCTGTAGCAATATCACCAATATCATATCCAGTGCCTGCAGTTGTAAAGGCAGAAGCTGTTACAAATACAACCAATACTAAAAGTGTTTTAAGTGTGTTTTTCATGTGTTTATTTTTAGTGTTATTTTATAAATTGTTTCAATTCAGTTTCTAATTCTCGATAATTAAACGAACGCTCGTAAAACGCCTCTCTATTCTTATTATATATAAGGGTAGCTGGTATTGCTCCAGACCAATCTTTATTTACTTTAGGAATCCAGGTGTTTGAGTCCAGATCATTTAAAATGACAACCTCACTTCTAAAACCTCTTTTCTTTAAGAAAGGAACGAGCTTTGTTTCTATTTGCTTCGGAAAATCTAAACTCACCAAAACAACTTCAACATTTTTAATTTTATAATTAGTATTTAACGCTTCGAAATACGGTAATTCTTTCACGCAAGGTGCACACCATGTGGCCCAGAAATTTATAACATATGTGTTACCGTCTTTCTTTGAGTTGAGATAAGATTCAAGTTCATTAAAATCAAACACTTTTAATCCTGTAGTGGATGTGGTACTATTATTTTCTTGAGAAGTAGGCACCTGAGCGGTTACATTTCCGAAGTAAAAAAAGACAAGCATTAAAAATAGAAGTTTCACATTCATGTTCTAAATTTAAGTATCAAAAAACAGACATTTATAAATTTAACAAAATATTAGAATCTATATCATAAAAATAAATTACATTTGTATATACAACTATGGTACATGAAAGAGTTAAATGTTAAATTAAAAACCAGTGCTATTTTACCTTTAGCCAGCCAAACTGTAATTAATTTGCTTTTAACCAATATTACAATTAAAACTGAATTGATGAGTGTTTTAAAACCTCATGAATTATCTCTCGAACAATTTAATGTATTACGCATTTTAAGAGGTCAAAAAGGAAACCCTCTTAATTTACAAGATATACAAGAACGTATGGTTAGTAAAATGAGCAACACAACTAGGCTCATTGACAAGTTGATATTAAAAGATTTTGTAAAACGTACAGAATGTAAAAAAAATAGAAGAAAAATTGAGGTTTACATCACGGCTAGTGGTCTCGACAAATTATTAGAGTTAGACGCTCTTATAAATGATGCAGAAGTAAGAGTGACCTCGAAATTAACAATTATTGAATTAGAAGAATTAAACAGATTACTAAATAAAATACAATAAACCTTAAAATAAATTAAACCACAAAAATAATGAAAAAGAACATTTTTAAATCAGCAACTATTGTAGTACTAGCGCTATCATTTGCATCGTTTACTACCCTTCTAAAAAAAGAATTAAAAGTTAAAACATCAACTATCACTTGGAAAGGATATAAAGTTACCGGATCACATGAAGGTAATATAACCTTAAACGATGGTTCACTTATATTTGAAAACGACAAATTGGTTGGTGGAAACTTCTCTATCGATATGACATCAATAACCGTTACCGACTTAGAAGCTGGACAAGGCAAAGAAAAATTAGAAGGACATTTAAAATCTGATGATTTCTTCGGAATTAAAAATCATCCCAATGCTAGTTTTGTAATCACAAAGGTAGAAGGAGAAAAAGGCGCTTATAAAGTAACAGGAGATTTGACCATTAAATCAAAAACGAATTCTATGACTATTAATATGAGTATTGCAGACAATACAGCCACTGCAAACCTTAAAGTAGATCGTTCTAAATTTGATGTAAGATATGGTTCTCCGACCTTCTTTAATGATTTAAAAGACAAAGCTATCTACGACGAGTTTGACTTAAATGTATCCTTAAAGTTTTAATATTCAAACAAATTAATAGCAATATTTGAAGAAAAAGATTTCAAAATTATTAGAAATCTTTTTCTTTTCATCAAATTAAGTTTGAAAACTAAATTATGATGTATATCTTTGAACTTTACAAAAATTATGAACATAAATTTAAATCATACTTGGTGGTGGAACTCTCGAAACTCAAACGTCGTGAACTAACCCTATAGGTATATTTAAAACTAAATATAAAAGAGGCTTGTCATTCACGACAAGCCTCTTTTCATTTTCTGCTGAAACCGCTTTAGCGAAATTAATACAACATAAATAAAAACTCTTTCTGCTTTAAAGAAAGGATTTATAAAAAATAAATGAAAACATTTAGTCTATACACCCATTACAAGAAAATACTAGCAGACACTATTACACCTGTAAGTATTTACCTTAAAATAAGAGACAAATTCCCAAATAGTATTCTATTAGAGAGCAGTGATTATCATGCTAGCGACAATAGTTTTTCGTACATCTGTTTTAATCCTATTGCATCTATTAAAGTAGATAAGGATATCATTGAACAGCATTATCCTGATGGCAGCTCTAAAACCAATAGTGCTTTAAATATTTCTGTTACCGAGGAAATTCACAAGTTTACAAAACGATTTAAAGTAAACTCTGATGAAGAATTTAAGTTTATTAATAATGGGATTTTTGGATACACAGCCTATGATGCTGTTAAATATTTTGAAGATATTGAAATTAGTAAAAAACCAGATTCTTTAGATATTCCAGATATCTATTATGCGGTTTATCAAAACATCATTGCCATTAATCACTTTAAAAATGAAGCCTATGTTTTTGCACATTGTTTCGACACAGAAAATAATATTGATGAAGTGTTGCAACTCATAAGTTCTAAAAACTTTGCCTCTTATACTTTTAAAACAGATTCTGATATTTCATCAAACCTTACAGATGACGAATACAAGAGTCAAGTAGATTTAGCAAAGAAACATTGTGCTAGAGGAGATGTATTCCAATTAGTACTGTCCAAAAAATTCTCACAAGGTTTTAAAGGTGATGAGTTCAATGTCTACAGAGCATTGCGAAGTATCAACCCTTCACCTTACCTGTTTTATTTTGACTACGGAAATTTTAAAATCTTTGGGAGCTCGCCAGAAGCACAACTTGTAGTCAATAAATCTATTGCAGAAATTCATCCCATCGCAGGAACATTTAAAAGAACAGGAAACGATGAAGAAGATCAAAAACTCGCAAAACAACTCGCAGAAGATGAGAAAGAAAATGCGGAACATGTTATGCTAGTTGATTTAGCCAGAAATGATTTAAGTCGACATGGAAGTCAAGTAAAAGTAGAAACATACAGAGAAGCACAGTTCTTTTCTCATGTGATTCATTTAGTGAGCAAAGTGACTGGAAAGGTGCATGACAAAATTCCAACTATGCAGGTTGTTGCAGATACATTTCCTGCTGGAACCTTAAGTGGTGCACCAAAACATAGTGCGATGCAATTGATCGAAAAATATGAAAAAACGAGTAGAGCTTTTTATGGTGGAGCTATAGGTTTCATGGATTTTAACGGTAATTATAATCACGCGATTATGATAAGAACCTTTATGAGTAAAAACCATGAACTGCATTGGCAAGCAGGCGCAGGACTGGTATCAAAATCAGTTCCAGAAAATGAGTTACAAGAGGTATATAACAAATTAGGTGCTTTAACAAAAGCAATTGAAATGGCAGAAGATATTTAGCAAAAAATCAACAAAAAAGAACATTGGGAATAACAAAACATGGTAAAAATTCGAGTCCCAAATCAATTTAAAGAATTGAACCTTGAAATGCAGAATTAATGAGAGAAGGAATAGAGATGCCAAGCGAAGCTTACAGCACATAATACTGAAAGCGAATGATGCTTTAGCAATTTCCTCATTTCAATATGAAGTTTTGGTTTTGTATTTATTTTAAAATGTCTACCAGACATTTTAAAATAAATAGTGTTTCAAGACAAAATGAACGTAAGAAGAAGAAGATTTCTGCTTTCGCAGGAATGAAGTTTAACAAATAGATACCTGCTTTCGCAGGCATTAGTATGAAAGTATTAGTAATAGATAACTACGACAGTTTTACATATAACTTGGTGCACTATTTAGAAGATTTAAATTGTGACGTCACCGTAAAACGTAATGACAAACTCACGCTTGAAGAAGTAGATGCTTTTCACAAGATTTTACTGTCACCTGGACCAGGAATTCCTGATGAAGCTGGATTACTAAAAGCTATCATTGCCAAATATGCACCCAACAAAAGTATTTTAGGTGTTTGCCTTGGTCAACAGGCAATTGGTGAAGTTTTTGGAGGTTCACTTATTAATTTAGAAGACGTCTATCATGGAGTAGCCACTAAAGTTGAGATTACTGTTGACGATGAACAACTATTTAATAATATGGATAAGACTATAGAAGTAGGTCGTTACCACTCGTGGGTTGTCAATCCAAATTTACCAGAAGTTTTAGAAGCGACTTCTGTTGATAGCAACGGACAAATAATGTCACTGAGACATAAAATCTATGATGTTAAAGGTGTGCAATATCATCCAGAAAGTGTGTTAACGCCTAATGGAAAGCAAATTTTGGAGAACTGGATTAAGAGCTAGTAGGCTCTATTCAGTCACAATACGTAGTGCCTACTCAGATAACTGAGAAGTAATACACCTAAAAAATGTCTTCGCTTATTTCTTGTGAAGATAAATTTGATTCCAATAAAGGAATTAAAAATGGAAGGGTTGATTAAGAAAAAAGATAGTCGAACTAAAGAGATTCCCATTTTTGTGGAAAACAAATATGAAACACATACTAAACAGATTAACAAACCACGAAAGCATCTCTAGTCAAGAAGCAAAAAATGTATTGGTTGATATTTCCGAAGGAAAATACAACCAAAGCCAGATAGCATCTTTTCTTACTATTTATATGATGCGAAGTATCACTTTAGAGGAATTACAAGGGTTTCGTGATGCTTTATTAGAACTTTGTATTCCAATCGATTTATCAGATTTTAATACTATAGATTTATGCGGAACAGGTGGTGACGGAAAAGACACATTTAACATCTCAACCCTGTCTTCTTTCGTTACTGCTGGAGCAGGAGTAAAAGTAGCTAAGCACGGAAATTACGGAGTGTCTTCAGCATCTGGCTCCTCTAACGTTATGGAAGCTTTAGGTATCCACTTCTCAAATAAATCAGATTTTTTAAAATACGCTATAGACCAAGCAGGAATATGTGTGTTACATGCACCTTTATTTCATCCTGCAATGAAAAACGTGGCTCCAATTCGTAAGGAATTAGGTGTTAAAACCTTTTTTAATATGTTGGGACCAATGGTAAACCCCTCATTTCCTAAAAATCAAATAGTAGGTGTTTTTAATTTAGAATTACAGCGTATTTACGGTTATCTATATCAAAATACAGACAAGAACTATAGCATCGTACACACCATAGACGGTTATGATGAGATTTCTTTAACAGGAAATACGAAAATAATTTCAAATGCAACTGAGACAATGTTAAGTCCAACAGATTTAAATGTTGATCAAATAAAACAATCAGAAATCTTTGGAGGATCAACAGTAAAAACTGCTGCTAAGATTTTCAAAAACATAATTAATGGAAAAGGTACAGATGCTCAAAATAATGTCGTTTATGCCAATGCTGGGTTAGCAATTGCTACCGTAAAAGAAATATCACATCAAGACGGGTTTCAGTTAGCAAAAGAAAGTTTAGAAAGCGGTAGAGCAAAAGCAAGTTTAGAACGATTAATAGAAATGAGTCGTTAGGAGTTAAAAAAATAACATTGGGATAAAAACAAAACACAGTAAAAGTTCGAGTCCCAAATCAATTCGTAGAATTGAATCTTGAAATACAGAAATAATGAACGATGGAACGAAGATGCCAAGCGAAGCTTTAAGCATGTAATTCCAGAAGAGAATGTTCCGCAGGAATTTCCTCATTTCAATATGATCTTTTGGTTCGCTTTGCATCAAGGCAAAGTGAACAGAAACAAAAAATAGAATGGATATATTACAAAAAATAGTAAACGATAAACGCATTGAGGTTAGTCTTCGCAAGCGACTCATTCCTGTCAAGCAGTTAGAGCAATCTATTCTGTTTGAAAGAGAAACAATATCATTAGCAAAAAAGCTTAAAGAAAGCGATACTGGAATCATCGCAGAACACAAAAGACGTTCGCCTTCAAAACAAGTTATCAATCATGATTTAAATGTATTTGATGTTGCTAGAGGTTATGAAAACGGAGGTGTTTGCGGGATATCTGTATTGACAGACGGCAAATACTTTGGAGGAAGTCTTGACGATCTTTTAACAGCAAGAGCAAGTTGTAATTTGCCTTTATTACGTAAAGAGTTCATCATTGATGACTATCAAATTATAGAAGCAAAAGCTTATGGTGCTGATGTTATTTTACTTATTGCTTCCATTTTAACTAGGGCAGAAATCAAACAGTTTTCAGAATTAGCTAAGCAATTACATCTAGACGTATTACTTGAAATTCACAATGAGGACGAGCTACATAAATCCATTATGCCAAGTTTAGACATGCTAGGCGTCAACAATAGAAACTTAAAAACTTTTGAAGTCAACTTGGATACCAGCAAGCAATTGTGTGAACTCATCCCAAATGATTTTATAAAAGTATCAGAAAGCGGGATTAGCAGTATTGAAGCCATTAAAACATTACAGCCTTACGGTTATAAAGGCTTTTTAATTGGAGAGAATTTCATGAAAACGGATGATGCAGGAGAAAGTGCTGCACAATTTATAAAAGACTTAGAACGATGAAACTAAAAATCTGCGGAATGAAATACAAAGATAATATAACCGAAGTTGCACAGCTGCAACCCGATTATCTAGGCTTTATATTCTACGAGAAATCAAGTCGGTTTTTTGATGGAGATATTCCGGAGTTACCACATTCAATTAAAAAAGTTGGCGTGTTTGTTAATGCTTCAGTACCCGATATATTAAAAAAAATTAAAAATCATAATTTACAAGCGATACAACTTCACGGAGAGGAATCAGCCAGTTTTTGTGCAGAATTGAAGTTGATGTGTCATACTGAGCGTAGTCTAAGTGCTAACGAAGAATCTTACAATGAGATTCATATGTCCTCAGAAATACCAGAAATCATAAAAGTATTTAGTATCAAAGACAAGTTTGATTTCTCAATATTGAAACCTTTTGAAGAGGTCTGCGATTACTTTTTGTTTGATACTAAAGGCAAACTACCAGGAGGAAATGGTTACACATTTAATTGGGATGTTTTAAAAGAATATCCATCGACCAAACCTTTCTTTTTAAGCGGTGGCATTGGGTTAAATGAAACTGAGAAACTAAAAGATTTCAAAAACACAGATGCTTCAAAATATTGCTACGCTGTAGACGTAAATAGTAAATTTGAAATTGAACCAGGATTGAAAAATAATAAAGAATTAAAAACATTTAAAAATGAGCTATAACATTAACGAAAAGGGATATTACGGAGAATTTGGTGGTGCATACATTCCAGAAATGCTCTATCCTAACATTGAAGAATTACGCCAAAAGTATTTAACAATAACCGCAGATCCTTCTTTCCAAGAAGAGTTCCACCAGTTATTAAAGGATTATGTTGGTCGTCCTACTCCACTGTATTTTGCGAAAAGGCTTTCAGAAAAATACAACACAAAAATTTACCTCAAACGAGAGGACTTAAACCATACTGGAGCCCACAAGATCAATAATACTGTTGGACAAATTTTACTCGCACAACGTTTGGGCAAAACTAGAATCATTGCAGAAACCGGTGCAGGACAACATGGAGTTGCTACTGCAACCGTTTGTGCACTAATGGGTATAGAATGTATCGTTTATATGGGAGAAGTTGATATTGCGAGACAAGCACCTAACGTAGCACGTATGAAAATGCTAGGCGCTAAGGTGGTACCTGCATTATCAGGTAGCCGCACTCTAAAAGATGCTACAAATGAAGCGATGCGCGATTGGATTAACAATCCCGTAAACACACATTATATTGTTGGTAGCGTTGTAGGTCCTCACCCCTATCCAGATATGGTAGCTCGTTTTCAAGCCATAGTTTCAGAAGAAATCAAAAGCCAGTTACTAGAAAAAGAAGGTACAGAAAACCCAGATTATCTCATTGCCTGCGTTGGCGGAGGTAGTAATGCTGCTGGTACTTATTATCATTATTTAGACAATGAAGAGGTCAAATTAATAGCTGTTGAAGCTGCAGGAAAAGGAATAGATTCTGGTGAAAGTGCAGCGACATCTGTTTTAGGAAAAGAAGGTATTATTCATGGTAGTAAAACCTTATTGATGCAAACCCAAGATGGACAAATTACGGAGCCTTACTCTATTTCGGCAGGTTTAGATTATCCAGGAGTTGGACCCATGCATGCCAATTTATATAAAACTGGTCGTGCAGAATTTATAGCTATTACAGATGATGAAGCGATGACTGCTGGTTTAGAATTATCTCAACTAGAAGGTATTATTCCTGCTATAGAAACCTCACATGCTTTAGCCGTTTTTGAGCACAAAAAATTTAAACCAGATGATGTAATCGTTCTTAATTTATCAGGCCGAGGTGATAAAGATTTACAAAACTATATAGATTATTTTAAACTCTAATGAAACACCTTATTCACATCTGTATTGGAATTGTATTTTTTGCTTGTCACGCTCAGGATAAAGCTAAAGCAATTGATGTGTCTGTAATTCAATCAATTGTGATACCGAAACACTACCTTATACCTAAGACATCTGAGAATATAACTGTCGATGGAAAAGCATCAGAGTTAAGCTGGAAAAACGCCGGTTTTACAGATTTATTTATCGATATCGAAGGAGTTAAAGTGCCAAAGTATAAGACAAAAACAAAAATGCTTTGGGATGATCAATTTATATATGTGTATGCTGAACTCTCTGAACCTCATATTTGGGGAACATTAAAGCAAAGAGACACCATCATATACTACAATAATGATTTTGAAGTATTTATTGACCCATCTCAGACAGGTATTGGTTATGGTGAAATAGAAATAAATGCTTTAAATACCGTTTGGGATTTATATTTAAATAAACCATACCGAATAGGTGGACATGCCAACTTTGAATGGAATTTAAATGAACTAAAATCAGCGGTACAAATTCACGGATCATTAAACAACCCTAATGATATTGATTCATTGTGGACCGTAGAAATAGCAATTCCTTTAAAACCATTAATAGCTCTAAAAAACAGACCCAAATCTTTACCAAAAGAAGGAGAACAGTGGCGAATTAATTTTTCTAGAGTGCAATGGGACCATGATATTATTGATGGCAAATATTACAGAAAAAAAGAAGATAATAAGTTTTCACCAGAGTACAATTGGGTATGGAGTAATCAAAAAGTAATCAATATGCATGAACCTGAAAAATGGGGTATATTACAATTTACTGAAAAATCAACAGCACAAGGTGTACCCTACATAAAAGATGAAGATTTACTCATCAAACAAACGATATTTGCTCTATTTAGGAAAACAAGATATAAGAGTTTAAAGTATTTATTAGATGAAGAACAAGGCAGCAAAAAAGAATTGAATGTTACGATGTCAGGAGATAATTCTGTAAAAGCCATTTTTCATAAAACCTTATTTGGATTTGAATATAAAATTAAAAGCCCAATTACAGATATTATATACATCATTAATCAAGAAGGCACCTTAAAAAAATTATGAAACGAGCATGTTCAAAATTTTGTCACCCACGAGAATGATTAATAGCGAACAGCATGTGACCATTGAAAAACAATACATATAAACACATGAAAAAAGCACTCTTATTTTTAACAGTTATATGTTTCCTGTCTTGCAAAGAAACAATAATTGAGAAAGACTTAGTGGTAAAAACTAACGAGGACAAATTTGTATTTGCTTCATGGGCTCATGAAGGAGGTACTTTTAATGCGTCTAAATGGGAAACCAAATTAGCCAGCTACGATTCACTTGGCATTACGGAACTTTTGATTGGAGGAAGCCCAGAATTTTATAAGCAATTGATTCCTTTAGCTTCAGAAAAAAATATAAAAATTCATGCTTGGATGTGGACACTAAATCGTCCCAATGACACTATTGCGAATAAACATCCTGAATGGTATGCTGTAAATAGAGCCGGAAAAAATTCATTAGAATATAGAGCCTATGTAGATTATTACCAGTGGTTAAGTCCGTTTCATCCAGAAGCTCGAGAACATGTAAAAAATAACGTACGTAAACTCGCTAAAGTTGAAGGTTTGGCATCAATTCATTTGGATTATGTGCGCTATGTTGATGTCATATTAGGCAAAGATTTGCAGCCAAAATATAACTTAGTACAATCAACCGAGATGCCTGAATATGATTATGGCTACCATCCAATTGCTCGAGAAGGATTTAAAACTATTTTCGGAAAAGACCCTCAAGATTTTGATCATCCAGAGCTAAGTACGGAATGGCGCCAATATCGATTAAATGCTGTAAGTTCTTTAGTCAATGAACTTGTAGAAATTGCTCACGATAGCAATCAAAAAATAACTGCTGCTGTGTTTCCATTTCCTGAAATGTCAAGACAAATGGTTAGACAAGCTTGGGATGATTGGAATTTAGATGCTGCCTATCCAATGGTCTACAATAATTTTTATAGAGAAAATGTAAATTGGATTGGTTTTGCAATTGAACAAGGTGTTAACGATGTAAACTTTCCCTTATATGCTGGTTTGTATAGTCCCGCCTTAGCTGATCCAAAAGATTTAGAAAAAGCGATTAGACTGGCAAAAGAAAAAGGAGCTCAAGGAGTTTCCATTTTCACCGCAGATAATTTAAGTAAGGAACAAAAAGCTGTATTTATTAAACTGAAAGAAGAATTTAATGATGAATAGAATAAACAAAAAACTAAAAGAAGACAAAAAGCTCTTATCAATATACTTCTCCGCAGGCTATCCTCGTCTAGAGGATACAAAAGTAATTATTGAAAACTTGGAAAAAAACGGAGTCGATATGATAGAAATAGGATTACCCTTTAGTGATCCCCTAGCAGATGGTCCAACTATACAAGCAAGTTCTACTCAGGCTTTAAAAAACGGTATGTCTAGCGAAATTCTTTTCAACCAATTAAAAGATATTCGTAAAACCGTTTCTATACCGTTAATTATTATGGGTTACTTTAATCCCATACTGCAGTATGGTGTTGAAGCCTTTTGTCAGAAATGTCAAGAAACGGGTATCGACGGACTCATCATTCCAGATTTACCAGTAGATGTTTATAATGAGCAATACAAAGCCATCTTTCAGAAATATGGTTTGATTAATGTGTTTTTAATCACACCACAAACCTCAATAGAGCGTATTAACTTTATTGATTCCATTTCCGAAGGATTTATATACATGGTAAGTAGTGCAAGTGTTACAGGAAGCAACTCTGGCTTTGGAGATGAACAAACATCCTATTTTAACCGTATTGCAGATATGAATCTCAAAAACTCGCAAATTGTTGGGTTCGGGATTTCTAATAATGAAACGTTTACTCAAGCCACTAAACACGCAAAAGGCGCCATTATTGGAAGTGCTTTTATAAAACACCTATCAACTCACGGTGTCGATAAAATTAAAATGTTTACCAGCTCTATACTGAATTAAATTTTATAGTTGGTGTTAACTAACTAAGAAATGAAATTTAAAGGAGTGGTATTTAAAAGTCGTAAGAGATAATTATGTAAATTTTACTGGAAGATCTAGACGCCAAGAATATTGGATGTTTGTATTATTCAACCTCATTTTTGTTATTGCAATTGGGATTATATCTGGCGTATTAGCCAGTTTACTTGATGCTCCTATAGTTATGGGACTATACATGATTATGTCCTAGGTGTGTTTATCCGAAGCTTAGCGGTCTCAGTAAGACACTTACATGATGTTGGTAAAAGTGGGTGGTTCTATCTCATCAAACTAATTACATTGATAGGAAGTACCTGGCTCATAATTCTATTTGTTACTGAGGGTGATACGGGTTCAAATGCACACGGTCCTGATCCCAAATCGAGAGATAATGAGGCCATTAATACAATTGGAACAACAACGATTTAATAACTTCAACTTCAAATATAATTTAACCTACTCCCATAAGAGTAGGCTTTTTTATGATTAAATTAAACCATCTATATCAAAATAAACTACAGCTCAAAAAAATGTATTAGTCTTTATAAGTAACGAGATATTGGTCCTGTTTGATAAATCGTTTCGTCACAACAGATAGTAAATTTGACTATGGTAATCAAGGTTCTGACTTAAAGAGCTTGTTGGGTTATGATAACATTGATGATATGGTTAGCACAGAAGCACAATATTATATTTTCGATTTTATAAATACCTTAGTATTGTACCTTACCTTAGACGTATCTCCTTTTTTTCAAAAGTCTTATATTTTCGGCAAATTTAAAGGGATTATTGAAGATCTCCCTATGGCAAATACGATTATAAAACTTCTGTTCTATTTTATGATTTCAAGGGTATCATTTTATGATAGTTTAACACAATATAGTGGATATTTAACTGGCTCTTAAGAGTGTTTCGATTTGCTTTTATGATATTGAGCTAAATTAAAACACAGTAGTAAATTATGGGCATGATAAAAGATAGAAAGAAATTTAAAACAACAATAAAACAAAAAAACCCAACAAACCCAACAGGATATACCAAAGAAGACACTAATAATTTCAACCGCGATAAGAAAACAATAAAACAGCAACAAAATAAAACGACGAGCTAATTTAAAATTAGACTTGAAACTTGAAGCCTATTCATTACTTTTGAATAAGATTTTTGTTTATGGAACAACTTGATGATTATAGAATTACCGTTCTACTTTGTTTGACCATAGGTCTAGTACCATTTTTTCCCGAGCCTCATATTTGGGGAAAATTAAAATGGATTGCAGGAGGCGCTAATAGTATGGGAATTCAAGATTGGTTTGACGTGTTATTACATGGGTTTTCATGGATACTATTAATGCGATTAATTTTAATAAAAATCACACGAAAACATGGCGCTTAATATTGTTTTATTTGAACCCGAAATCCCAAATAATACTGGTAATATAGGTAGACTTGCCTTAGCATCTGGTTCTAAATTGCATCTTGTAAAACCCTTTGGTTTTGAATTAAGTGATAGCCGTTTAAAACGTGCTGGTTTAGATTATTGGCAACATTTAGATGTCGTGATCTACGATTCTATTGCCGCCTTTTTTAGTGACAATAAAGAAGCTCAGTTTGCTTTCTTTTCTAGTCATGGAGAACAACCTCATTGGGATATTAAATTTGAGAAAAATCTGTTTCTTATCTTCGGAAAAGAATCCGCTGGCTTGCCTAAATCTATAATTGAAAATCATAAAGAACACCTTTACAAAATCCCATTATACAGTGAACACATTAGAAGTCTAAATCTAGCGAATGCTGTAGCTATTGTTATATATGAAGGACTGAGACAACTACAATAATCAAGATATGTTAACAAAACGCATTAAATTTTATCAGCTCTTTTCAGAATATTTCCAGATTGCTCTCGGGATTATTCTCGCAAGTATAGGCCTCAAGGCGTTTTTATTACCTAATGGATTTTTAGATGGAGGCGTCACAGGTATTGCTATTTTATTGAATTCACAATTTGATATTAACGTGTCATTACTCCTTGTTGTCTTTAGTATTCCTTTTTTAATTTTAGGGTATCATACAGTTTCCAAACGCATTGTAATAAAATCTATTTTAAGTATCTTAGGGTTAGCTCTTTTTATACACTTTGAAAATTTTCGAACTATTACAGAAGATAAATTACTAATCTCCATTTTTGGAGGACTTTTTGTTGGAGCCGGCATTGGGATTGCCATACGAAATGGATCAGTTTTAGATGGCTCAGAAATATTAGGCATATTTATTAACGATAGATTCGGAGTTAGCATAGGTAAAGTTATTTTAGTTTTTAATGTGATCTTATTTAGTGTTACTGCCTTTGTGATTTCTACAGAAATTGCGATGTACTCCATCCTTACCTATATCATTACTGCGAAAGTGACGGACTTGATTATTGAAGGATTTGAAGATTTTATTGGTGTTACTATTGTGTCAAAAGACTACGAAAAAATAAAGACTGCAATTATTACAGAACTTGGCGCTGGAATAACCGTTTACAAAGGACGTATAGGCTTTGGAAGTACGGGCGAAATTGAAGATTTTGATATTATTCACACCATTATTAATCGTATTGATATCAAGAAAATGTATCGCGTTATTTCTAATATTGATGACAATGCTTTTATCGTAGAATTTGATGTCAACAATGTTAAAGGAGGCGTTTTAAGACACTACCTTAACAGGAAAAAAAACAAAAAACTAATAACGCATCCGTTGAAAAATTCTTAAGTGTTTAGGATACGATTTCGAGTAAAAACGTCTCGTTAGCGTCAAAAATAACAGGAATTATTAATACTTTATATTTAAAAACTATGAAATACCATATTATAATAAATAGTGTAACCACTGTTGATATCTTACAAAATGCATGGACGACTGAAGATTACATTCAATTATTAAATGCTTTTGGACTGGAGGACACTGGAAGTTCAAATCCTTCGGAATTATTAGAGCTCCTTTTTATGGCTATTTCAGATTTTGAACCCAATGAAGCTGCAGCGTTAATTTTAGATTATAAACTAAGTGATCATTTAAATGAGAATCAAATTGAACAAATGTCTCACGATATGTTATTGGATAAAATTTCCGAAGAATATGCAGATATATCCCTACATCATCAACTTTTTAATATTAATCAATTACTTCATAAAGCTTATAATGGAACGTTTCCCAGTGCAAAAGCAACTCTTATAGAATTTGAAATAAGCCCCAATAAGGAGCTATCCAAAGAGCTGATTTTAAAACTATTAGATAAGACCTTAGCTAGTAATAATGTTATAAAACGCTTATTCTCAAATCAATTAGCGGGTAAAGAATCTTTTGAGGAAGCCGAGGATATTATTTGGGATTTAAAAACCACTGGTATGTCATCTTACATTTTGACGACATCTGAATATTGGATGAGTAGAGATGAATTTAAAGACGCCGAGTTTGATGCGACTGCTCAAGAATTTGAAGAGGACAACGAGGATTAATTTACCGTTTATTTTTAAGCATCTTTAAGTACATATATTCAACTTTTGTTCGCGCCCAAGGTGTTCGCCTTAAAAACTTGAGACTTGATTTTATAGATGGTCTATCATTAAAACATTTAATATTAATGATTGTACCCATATATTCCCAACCGTAATGCGCTTCTAAATCGGTTACGATTTGCTCTAATTTAATTCCGTGTAGCGGATTGTTTTTTTGAGTTTCCATTACAATTGCTCTACCATTTCTTTGATTTTTACTGCGCTCTCAAAATGATTTAATTGGTGTATTTTAATTCACCGAGTAGCGACTTCCACCAATAATTTTGGAGTATCATTTTTGTTCTTAAAAAAAAGCATATAATGAGAGTCCTACATTAGCCCCTTTTTGAGTAATTTTTTTATCACAAACGTCAATAATCTTTTACTTTAAAAGTGTTGTCATTCTCTAATTTTAGAGGTGTTTTGTTGCGAGACGAAACCCATGATAACACATCTAATAGTTAGTTACGTCGTCTAGAGTTACTACTTCGACCAGAACTACTACTTCGATTAGAACTACTTCTGCTACCTCCAGAGTTTCTAGAACTAGAATTTCGGCTTTGGTTTCTATTCCCGCCTCCTTGTCTACCTTGGCCTTGTTTAATGGGCTCAGTAGATGCATTTGGATCTGGTTCAAAACCTTCAAGTATTTCAACTTCGATTTTCTCTCCAATCAACTTTTCAATATCACGCAAAAATGTCGTTTCATCTGCACTTACTAATGAGATTGCTTTCCCGTTAGCTCCTGCTCTACCAGTTCTACCGATTCTATGCACGTAATCTTCAGAAATATTAGGCAACTCAAAATTAACAACATGTGGCAACAATGGAATATCCAAACCACGAGCTGCAATATCTGTAGCAACCAATACTTTCACACTTCCATTTTTAAAACCAGCAAGAGCTTTTGTTCGAGCACCCTGACTTTTATTACCATGAATTGCTGCCGCACTGATTCCTGAAGAAATAAGTTTCTTTGTTAACTTATTCGCACCATGTTTCGTTCTATTAAAGACAAGCACTTGTTTCCACTTTCCTTCGGAAATGAGCTTAATTAGCAAATCAGGCTTTTTTGCTTTAGCAACACGATATACTTTTTGAGAAATAGCTTCTACAGTCGTATTTTCTGGAGTTGCCTCTACCTGTACAGGGTTATTTAAAATTCCTTTGGCAAGCTTTTTAATGTCTTTTGAAAAGGTTGCAGAGAACATTAAATTTTGACGTTTTACAGGCATGGCATTCATGACGCGCTCTATATCTCTTAGAAACCCCATATCTAGCATACGATCTGCTTCATCTAATATAAAAACCTCAACACGTTTTAAAGATAGTAGATTTTGATTATGTAAATCTAATAAGCGGCCTGGCGTTGCGACCAATATATCAACACCTCGACGAATCGCAGCTGCTTGTGGCTTTTGATTAACGCCACCAAAAATCACAGTACTTCTAATATCTAAAAACTCACTATAATCTCTAACACTCTCATGTACTTGAGCTGCAAGCTCACGCGTTGGTGTTAAAATTAATGCACGTATTGGTCTAAATTTTTCCTTTGGATTCTCAGATAAATAATGTAATAATGGCAAGGTAAAACCTGCGGTTTTCCCTGTCCCTGTTTGTGCTGAAGCCAATACGTCTCGCCCTTCCATTACTGGAGGAATTGCTTTTTCTTGAATTGGACTTGGAGTTGTGTATCCTTTTTTGCTAATAGCTTTAAGTAAAGGCTCAGATAGGCCTAAAGATTTAAATGACATAAATATGTTTTGGTCAAATTAGTGTTTAAATGACCTACTGTGTGTTAAGCGTCATTTTTTGTTGTTCGCAAAGGTAATACTAATAAATTTGGTAAGTAGATTAAAGTTTGGCTTCTCGTGAAAATTAGCCAACTTTGAAAACATATGGCTTTTCATTCTCATAACAGCTGATCTCTTAACATGTCCTTATAAATAAAAAATAGAATACGATTATATTATAGTAGGAAGTGGCTTTGGAGGCTCGGTTAGCGCCTTAAGATTATCAAAAAAAGGATATAAAGTTTTAGTTGGTGAGAAACGATACTTAATAAAACTACTTCTGTTTCTTAAACTCAAAAACTTAACAAAAGAATTCGTAGTTCAACTTACAGCGTATCAGTATAATTTCTAAATACTAAAATTTCTGCAGCGACAAAAGTAGTATAAGCAATCGCATATCTTGATTAAAATCTAGAATTCGAAGTTGTACATATTTCCGAAAAAACTATAACACAAAAAATGAGCCTGTACACGAAGTACAAAGCCCATTTAAACTCAAATATAATACAAAAAACACCAAAGGAAAGTTTAAAAATAAGCCTACCCTTTAGCTAGCAAATTCATTTTAAAAATTGAACGTTAATCTACTAAAGATACGTGTACCATCGATACCAAACTGTGTTGTTTGCCATGGGTATTTGAATCTTCCAACAAAATCAAGATTACGATCACTAGGTACGCCACCTGTAGACGAATAAGCATCTGCAAATGTGTCTGGATATATATTAAAAAGATTGTTTGCTCCTATCGTGAAATTAAGCTTATCTGTAAATTCATAAGAGAAACTTAAATCTGTAAGTGTCTTTCCTCCATAAGTTGCGTCATTAACAGGATCTGATGGATGTCTATACGTTACTTTTCCATAGTTTAAAAACGAAAGATTGGTGGAGAAACGTTCTAAAGCATAGTTTACTGTAGCGACGATCTTTTGTCTAGGTCTCCATGTTTCAACACGTGAGATATCTTCTCTTGAAAACAAAGCATCTCCCAAGTCATTTTGATCAATAAAATCAGGAAAGTTTAATTCACTCACCTCCGTCATATTAAAGTTAGCTGCAACACTACCTCCTAAGACACCCCTACCAAGCTTTATATTATCGTATGTAAATACGATATCTATCCCTTGTGTACGTGTATTGATTGCATTTAAGAAAAAACCTGCAGCACCAACATTCACGCTACTCAAAGTTTGATCAATGGGATTACTAGGATCTCCTGTAGGTGTGACCTGTCCAGACAATACGATGCGATTATCTACATCAATTTGATACGCATCAATAGTGATTCCCATATGTTTGTTAATACGGTAGGTCGCACCTAAACCGATATTAAAAGCGGTCTCAGCATCAAGTTTAGGGATCCCTAAAGCGCGTAATGCAGGATCAGAATTATTTAAAATTCCGTTTTGCTGAATCCCGTTTTCTGTAAGTGTCGTAGTGACTGCGGTATAAAATAACTGGTGTAGAGATGGTGCTCTAAACCCACTACTCAATGACCCTCTGATACTTAATTTATTATCTAAAAGCTTATATCGAGAGCTTAACTTCCAGCTTACTTGAGTTCCAAAATCGCTATAATCCTCAAAACGAAGGGCGCCACCTATTAAGAAATTTTCTGTAAGATCTGCTGTGACATCGGCATAAATACCTAAATTACTTCGGTAGTCATCTGAAGCATTTTCTGGTTTAAAACCACCAAAAGATTCAGAGCCCGTTCGATCTGTAGGATCGTCAGGAGTACCATCTGCATAAGAGGCAACCTCACCTGCTTCGGTCACAAAACGCTCAGTTCTGTGCTCAGCACCAAAGGCTACAGTTAATGCGTTGATTCCTGCATCTTCAAATGTACGTACCACATCTAGATTATTTACGACGTGGCTAAACTGATGCGCACCATTGTAAAAGTCTGATGGGCTAGAAGCTCCATATGATTGGTTGAATGAATTAGTGATGTAATAATCGATTCGGTTTTTACCCATTGTAGAACTCAAGTCGAAGTTCCATTCGTTATAAACAGTTTTTAATCCTAATGAAAACGTATTATCAACAATTTGTGGAGACATTTCTGCTAAGAAAAATTCTTGTCCTGGATAAATTTGCTCAAAACCGGAGACCCAATATGGCACTCGTGCAAACTGTGGAGCAGAACCACTACGATTGGTAAGAGTACCAAAAGAGTATATTTCAGTTTGTGATTCTTCATCAAGCGTATATCCCATATTATACGAAAAGTTAGTAATCTTCATATCGGGTAAACCAACTTGAAATCCTGCACTTGGATTTCGGTCTAAAAATCCTTCTAAATCGGTAGTATTAAAATCACTTGTATCTGTAACACCCCAATAATCTGCCTCATCCTGCACACTACTAACTGTACCTGCTCGTTGCGACCTTTTTTGGTCAAAATAATTAAATGTAAAATTAGCATAACCTTTTTCAGTAATATCCATACCAAAACCTGCTTCAAGCTGATATTGCTCACCATCACCTTCTGTAGTGGTGCTAAAACTCGTATTTATAAAAGGATCTGATTTTTTCTTGAGTACAAGATTAATAACACCTGCGATAGCGTCAGAACCATACTGCGCTGCGGCACCATCTCTCAATACCTCAACACGCTCTAAAGCGGCTGTTGGCACAGATTTCATATCAACACCGACTTCTCCTCGTCCTGGAGTCACATAACTATACACTAAAGCACTCGCGTTTTTACGTTTTCCGTTGACAAGAACCAAAGTTCTAGAAGGTAATAAACCTCTTAAATCTGCTGGACTAAAATGTGCTGCTGCATCAGATATAGGCTGTTGTGTTGAGTTGTATGAAGGCACTTTAAACATTAACTGCTGATCAAGCACGCCTCGGCCTGTTAGAGCTAAATCTGCAGTACTTAAGTTATCAACTGGCACAGGAGAGTCCATCGCTGTTCTAGGCTTACCTCTACTCCCAACTACCACTACAGCATCAAGCTGTCCTGCATCTTCTTGTAGCTGTATGGTAACCTCAGATTTTCCTGTCACATCAACTTCTGTGCTTTTAAAACCTATGTAAGACACAACAAGAATAGTACTTCCCTCTGGAACATCAATAGTAAATTCTCCATCGAAATTAGTTTGCGCTCCTACAGTAGTTCCTTTTACCAAAATATTTGCACCTGGAAGTGGTACGCCAGCAATATCTGTAACAGTACCTTTAAGCACTTGTTGCATTGCCACATTTGCAGGCTTCATTACTGCTTTTGGAGTGAGCACTACTTGTTTTTCATTAATAGTATAGTCTAAAGGTAGTTTTGCAGAGATCTTTTTGAGCACCTGCTCTAAAGTTTCCTTTTTTGCAACGATACTAAGGTTCATTTGATCCTGAACCTCGTTTACGTTGTAGAAAAAACTATACCCAGTTTGTTCTTTGATTTCATCAAGAACTAACTTTAAAGATGTGTTCTTCATGTCGAGCTGAATCTCGTTTTGCGAAAACACATTATTTGCTGAAACCTGCATAGCTAGAAGCAGTAAAAAGGCAAAACTCAACCGCATCTTAAAACTGATGGAATTTGAGCTTCCCTTAAAGGGATCAAATAACTGTTTAATTAAATTTTTCATGATTTTTTGGTTTTTGTTAGACATTAATAATTAGTTAAAAAGCAAGATTTTGCGCCGAACACGTCCTGCTTTATTTATTGGTAATCGTGATTATTTTATTGTTTATACTATAATTAAATGGCGTACTTATAGCCATCGTTTGAAGAACCTCTTCTACAGATTCGTTTTTGAATGCTCCCCTAAACATCTCATTATCTAAATTTTTGGCTTTATTGATAATCGTAATATCATCCCTGCGCTCTAGCCTTCTTAAGATTTCTTTAAATCTTAAATTGTTTATGATTAATTTGCCTTCCATCCATGCTGTATAAATTGTAACCTCTACAATCTCTTTAGTCATACTTTTTAACTGAATATTGTAGCGCAATTGTTCGTTAGGTACTAAAACAGTTTTTATTTCTGGAACCAAATCCCTACAAACTGATACAGATCCCTCTACTAGCGTTGTGGCAACAGCATCGTTTGCCTCGTAAGCAGAGACATTAAATTTTGTTCCCAAAACTTTTACATCGAGTTCCCCTGCGTTTACTATAAATGGAAGTGTTTTATCTTTAGCTATTTCAAAAAAAGCTTCTCCAACTAAGAATACAGAACGTGTTTTTTTAGATGATATGAATTGCTGCGGAAATTTAAAGTACGTCCCTGAATTTAACCAAACTAGAGAACCATCAGAAAGTTCAAGTTTGAGTTTTTTACCATTAGGAATGGTAATCTCATTATAAACTAATTCCGTAACGGAAGAACTCGACTTTTCAAATCGGAGTGTGGCGTCTTTCTTGCTAGCCACCAAATTACCTTGAGCATCTGTAATACCGACTTCTTCGTCTTCGTCGAGAATTTGAATTGTTCCGTCCGCTAACTTGATTACAATTGCGTCAACGTCCTGAGAAGACTCTGCAGTAGCAATTAAATTCTCGGTTTTTACTCCTGAATCCAAAATTAAGGCTCTGCTCATGAAGCCCAAAGCACCGATACCTATAAAAACAGCAGCATATCTATAAATTATATTTAGTCTGCGTACTTTAAAAGCGGAACGCTTTTGAGAGATGCTATGGTTAAAACGCTCTAAAGCGACTTTGATATCAAAATCAAATTCAGACCGTGCGTCGCAGGCTATGATTTCTTTTTCAAATAGATTCCTATTTTCGTCAGACTGCTGAACCCAGCTTTTTAAAAGCGCTTGTTCGTCAGGAGAAATCGATTCTTCTAGATATTTTTTAATCAGGTTTTTCATTTCAATAATTCGTAAAGTTCTGCACGCTTCTCTGACAAATAGATGCATACTTTTCAAAAAACCCCTACTTATTTATCATTTATTAATAATTTAATTATACATTGACCAATGATCAATGAGTCAAAACTTCTTGAACGCCTAAGTAAAAACGACGCTTCCGCCTACAAATTATTATTTGACACCTATTATATCTGGCTCTGTAATTATGTTTGTAGTTTATGTAATGATCCCGAACTTGCGGAAGATCTTGCGCAAGAAACCATGATAAAATTTTGGGAAAAGCGTAAAAAAATTATCGTAAAAACATCTTTAAAAAATTATCTCTTTAGAATCTGTCACAATGAGTTTTTACAACACATTCGTAAAAAAAAGATTAAAGTAGACTTTTTAGACCAAGTTCGTTGGGATGTTTTGACAGCAGTTTATGAAGAAGAAAAAACACCCGAATCTAACCGAATCGAAATTCTAAATAAGCTTATTGACCAACTACCTCCAAAATGTAAAGAGGTTTTCATCCTTAACAAACTGGAGCGTAGAAAATATAAAGAGATTGCTAATGATTTAGGGATTTCAATAAAGACAGTAGAAAATCATATGTCTAAAGCTCTCAGCTTTTTAAGAGAACACGCTACATCTTTTATGCTTTAAAATTAATTGATTATCTCAGAATATATAAAATCATAAGTACAATTTACAGTCTGCTTTTATACATTACTCTCCCTTCTTAAGTTCAAAAAACTTTACAAAAGGATTCGTATCCTTATTTTTAGCAGTATGAAAACCACTGCTTACAACTAAAATCCCTGCCGCAGTAAAAGCTGTATATGCAATCGTAGTTTGAATATCTTGATTTGCTACTCCAATCGCAATTAAAGCCCAGGCACCTACGAGTGCAAATTCACGCATGTTACGTTTCCAAGTAATTATAAGGTTTAGTAGTGTAGCGATAACTATCATAATGAGGCTCCAAGTTATTGGAGAAATCCCAAAACCATCCCAACCTATTTTTACTAAATAAGCCGAGACGTTTGCAATACTCGCCACAGTGACCCAACCACTGTAAATGACAAATGGCCACCATAAAAATACTATAATAGATATTGGCGCATCCCATAATTCCATGCGATTATTCCACACTATTTTAAGCAATGAGTACAAGAGTAAAAAAATAAAAAAGCATGATAAGCCTGTATATCCATAAACCCAACTCACGACCCAACAACTATTTGCGATACATGATAATATAAACCACCAACCTACCCGAATCACAAAATCATCATCCCGAACTTTAACAAACAAACTTCTACCTTGATAGATACCAAAACCTAAAAGTAGAAGATATATAATTCCCCAAATAGAAAACGCATAACCTGCAGGCGTGAATAATGTTCGTAATCCGCCTGAAATTTCGCCAATCGTGGTATCATTCATCAAACCCGTATTGGATAGATAATTCATGAAAATGGTGGCTATTAAAGCAACTCCATTACTTATTTGTAGTGTTTTTTTCATATTTATTTTTTACAGAAATGGAACTCTTTTTATAATTTTTATAAAAACGAGAAACCATAGGTTATTACTGAATTTAATGTGCTCATAATTTAACCCGACAAATAGCGCTTTACTTGTTATACGATTTATTATTTCTGCGCAAGAATAAACGCTCATCTCACCTACTCCACCTCAAAATCAAAAAACGTTTCTGGAAATGGTTCCCAGCGTAAAGTAAAATGCCACCACTCTTTAGGATAATTTATAAAGTTATATTTCAGCATTATATTTTGTAATAATTGTCTGTTAGCTAATTGTATTTTTGTAAGGTCTGGATAATCTACCCACGATTCTTTTCCGAAGAAATCATACGGACTACCCATATCTATTGGTTCGTTGGTATTTCCATCAATAATAGTGAGATCTAATGTGCTCCCACGACTATGACCAGAACGTGACGCAATATAACCATCTCTAAACAGATGACGCTTGTTAACCTTTGGATAAAATTCTCGTTTTAGTAATGTATCATTTAAGTCATTTGCCCATCGTGAAAAATGGTTCACAGCTTGCTGAGGACGATAGCCATCATAAACCATCAAACATAAATTTTGATCTTGTAAATCATTTTGAACTTTTTTTAAAGCCTCTGCAGATTGCTTTGTCAGTATCAATCTATTGGCTTTATAACCCGTAATAGTATCACCTACAAAATTATGTGTCGAAAAATAGCGTAACTGCACATTCAAGTCTGGAATAATGTCCTTCACATAAACAAATCCCTCTGGTAGCCTTTTTTGCTCTTGCAGAGAAAATACAAAGGTAATAATTACACTTACCAGCAGTAATATTTTGTGAATCTTCATGATATAGCTAAATTAGTGGCTGGTTGAAAACATAACAACATTAAATTTATTTCTTTTTGATGCCCTTTCAATTTATTTTTAATCACCTGACGCTAAGCTATCGACTTATGAAAAAGCATCAAAAACAAATTAAATTATAAAAAGAGTCTGTTTAGCATCAGACACTAAATTAGATAAAAATTAAGTGATGGACTTATTTTCCGCAGAAAAAAGGCATTTTAATCTACCAAATGCCGAATTACTTTATATCGAAAACTTTTATAATGCGACAAACGCAGAGTACTATTTTAAGATTCTGAAAAAGACTGTAAACTGGCAACAAGATGACATTACCCTCTTCGGCAAAACATACAAGCAGCCAAGGCTCACTTCATTGTATGCTAATAATAGTCAGCCTTACAGCTACTCAAATATTACAATGCAACCTACTATTTTCACTTCGGAATTGCAGCAGATTAAATCAGACATCGAACAAGAGGTTGAGCATCAATTCACGTCTGTTTTACTCAATTTGTATCGCAATGGAAACGATAGTAATGGATGGCATGCGGACAATGAGAAAGCGTTAGGAAAAAATCCTGTAATTGCCTCGCTAAGTTTTGGCGAAACAAGACCATTTCATTTTAAACATCGTCACATAAAAGACGAACGACACAAAATAAATCTCAATCATGGGAGTTTATTATTGATGCGTGGAGAAATGCAGCACTATTGGCTACATCAAATTGCTAAGACAAAAAAGACCATTGGAGAGCGCATCAACCTCACCTTTAGAACGATACTATAATTATAACATAATATGAACTGAATGAATCGAAATGTCGAGATCGTCAAATTATTACAGAATAGTAGATACGAAAAAACCAAGGTCCCTCAACCTTGGTTCTCCTTAATTTGCTTTTTATATGTGGTAGATTTAGGGTCTCTAAGTCATAACACATGCAAATATTAATTAATTAATCCATTGAACTAAAACAAAATTCTAGTACACTTCAAATATATAACTCTCTTTCGATGTACAAGTTAAAATACACTATTAATCGATGAAATACACTTAATTTTAACATATTAAGATGAAATAGTCTGTTTTATCGATTAAATACATGTTCCAAATTTAAATTTTAAAGAAATTAAGATACTAAAAACTCTAAAAATCTATTTTAAATTTAATTAACTTTGATATATTTATGGTGTAGCTGAACAAAAAAAGAATTATGAAATGAGCATGTTACGTACAAAGAGCATGTCACCGTTAAGAAATTAGAAATACAACACATGAATTATTATTTAAACATTTTATTAATTTGTTTCAGTTTCACTACAAACAGTCAAGAACTGAGTTATAGCACCCAAGATATTGCCATCAACAATCTCATCGATGGCACACTGTTAACTCCAAATGATGGAGACAAACCTAGGCTCGCCGTTATTATTGCTGATTCTGGACCCACAGATAGAGATGGAAACCAGAATTTTTTAAGAAACAACTCTCTTAAAAAGCTTGCTGAAGCTTTAACTAATATAGGTATTGCAACTTTTAGATATGATAAACGTATTGTAAAACAAATTAGAAAAAATAATGTAGATCCTAATATTAAGTTTGATGACTTTGTGACTGATGCTATTTCTGTAGTTGATTATTTTAAAAAAGACAAAACGTACTCTAGTATTTATGTGATTGGACATAGTCAAGGCAGTTTAATTGGTATGCTTGCTTCAAAAGACAGAGCAGATGGATTTATCTCACTTGGGGGTTCAGGACAATCTATAGATGAAGTCATCACAGAACAAATTGGCGCTATGGATCCCTCGCTTATTGATGCCACAAAAAAAGCGTTTGAAAGCTTAAAAGCTGGAAAAACAACAACAGACTATCCTCCTCCACTTGCTCCTGTATTTAGAGCAGATGTGCAACCCTTTATTATGAATTGGATGCAGTATAATCCGCAAAAGGTTATTAAGTCTTTAGATATTCCTATTCTTATTATAAATGGAACAAACGATCTTCAAGTTTCTGTTGATGAAGCACAATTACTTAAAGTTGCTTCAAAAGATTCTGAAATTAATATCATTGAGAAAATGAACCATGTTCTTTTCATAATTGAAGGGGATCAATTAGTCAATTCAAAAAGCTACAATGAGTCGTCTCGTAAAATTTCGGAAGAACTCATTTCTATAATCTCTAGTTTTATCCTGAAATAGTGGTAACAACGACCTATTCAAATAAAAAACGCATCTCAAAAAGAGATGCGTTTTTATTAACTAACCAACCAAATGTAAATGTTACTCCGTTATGCGAGGTAATCACTCCTCTTCTAAGATCATCATAATCAATTACACTATATGTAAAGCAAATGGCGTGCCAAACTTCATTTGTGTCATATAAATATTTGATGTATATTTGATATCAAAATAATATCATATTGAATTATTTAACTAAAATATAAAACCAATGAAAGAAGAAAAAATTATCGTTCCAGCAAATGGATACCTTATGCTCTTTGTAGTTCTTATTTTATTCTTCGGAAGCATTGTTGTAATGATCTATTTAAAAAATCCAATTTTTCTCCTATCGGTACTCTTTGCTATCTTTATAACTCCTGGATTTATAATGGTACAACCTAATGCGTCTCGCGTACTGCTTCTCTTTGGTAAATATATTGGCACAGTAAAACTAAACGGTTTCTATTGGGTAAATCCATTTTATACAAAAAAGAAAATCTCGCTACGTGCCAGGAACTTTGATAGTGAGCGTTTAAAAGTAAATGACAAGCTTGGCAATCCTATTATGATCAGTACGATTTTAGTTTGGCGAGTTCAAGACACCTATAAAGCGGCATTTGATGTAGACGTTTATGAAAACTTTGTTAGAGTTCAAACGGATGCTGCTGTACGTAAGCTGGCGAGTATGTATCCTTATGACAATTTTGCAGATGAAGGAGTTGATGAAGACATCACATTACGATCTAGTGTTAATGAAGTAAGTACTGCCCTAGAAAAAGAAATTGATGAACGTCTATCTATTGCAGGTATTGAAGTACTCGAAGCTCGTATTGGATATCTTGCTTATGCTCAAGAAATAGCAAACGCCATGTTGAAACGCCAACAAGCTACTGCAATAGTTGCTGCAAGACACAAAATTGTAGAAGGTGCTGTAAGCATGGTAGAAATGGCAATTGAAGCACTTGAAAAAAAGCAAATTATTGAATTAGATGGAGATCGTAAAGCTGCCATGGTTAGCAATTTAATGGTGATTCTTTGTGGAGATAAAGAGGCATCACCAGTGTTGAATACTGGTACTTTAAATCATTAAAATAAACATAAAACAACCTATAGTATTGCCATGGATGTCGCACTAGGCACAAGTATTGGAACGACTGTTGGAGCGGTCATTGCTGATGCTGCCATGGGAATTGTTTATGGTTCTGGAATAGGAACTATAATAGGCATCATACTAGAATAAGCATCATACTAGCTCTAGTGATTTTTAGAGATGATGAATCCAAGAACGAATAGTTCTGAAATATGAAAAGCAACAGAACGAGTTTCTGAAATTGAAACCTTTGTAAAGAAATAAAATGGCCAAGAAAAAAGCATTTGCCTTGCGTATCAATGAAGATATGCTCAAAGCAATCGAGAAGTGGGCTTCTAATGAGTTTAGAAGTACTAACGGACAGATAGAATGGATGCTCATGCAATATCTCAAAGAACAGAAAAGGCAACCAATGCCGAAAAAACCTAATAATAACGACGAAAGCGACTCTTGATTGAATCGCTTTTTTTATGCAGTTTAATTTTGGTATTTTGCAACACAATTAATATATCAATATGGACACGACACCTCTTTTTACAAATGACACCATTGTTTTTGGTCTCTTAATGCTCGCATTAGGTTTTGTATTTTTTACAGAATCTATCAAAACAGGATTTTGGTCAAAATTCTATAAAATAGTTCCCGGACTTTTTATGGCGTATATGGTTCCAGCGATACTAACAACGGTGGGCTTAATCTCTCCAGAATGGACATCCGTCTCAGAGGCTGGCATAGAAACCGAAGGCAGTTCCAGTTTATATTACGTCGCAAGTCGATACCTATTGCCGGCAGCTTTGGTTTTAATGACTTTAAGTATTGATTTGCGAGCAGTATTCAATTTAGGTTGGAAAGCGCTCGTTATGTTTTTCACAGGGACCATAGGTATTGTCATAGGCGGACCAATTGCCATATTAATAATTGCCTATTTTTCCCCAACCACTGTTGGAGGTATTGGACCAGATGCAGTATGGAGAGGTCTATCAACACTAGCAGGAAGCTGGATTGGTGGTGGCGCAAACCAAACAGCTATGCTTGAAATTTATGAATATAACCAAGCAAAATATGGCGCTATGGTATTTGTTGATATCGTTGTCGCAAATATATGGATGGCTATTATTTTAATAGGTATTGGAAAACGTGACCGTATCAATAAATGGTTAAAAGCAGATACATCATCTATTGAAGAGTTAAAAGAAAAGGTATCTACTTTTTCTGAAAAAGTAAAACGAAACCCGTCACTTACAGACATAATGATTATTGGCGCTATTGCATTTGGTGCTGTTGGCACAGCACATTTATGTGCTGGATATTTAGCACCCTTTTTTGATCAGCTCGTTGCTGGCATAGAATCACCAACAACACGCAATATATTTACATTCTTAGGCTCTTCTTTCTTCTGGATGATTAGCATTTCTACATTAATTGCCATTTTACTTTCGTTCACAAAAGCTAAAAATTACGAAGGCGCAGGTGCCAGTAAATTTGGAAGTGTATTTATCTATATTTTAGTTGCTTCCATTGGTATGAAAATGGACTTAACCTTAATTTTTGATAATATGGGACTAATAGCAATTGGTGTTATCTGGATGACTATCCATGCTCTCATGCTTATTGGTGTTGCAAAACTAATCAAAGCACCCTATTTTTTCCTAGCTGTAGGGAGTCAGGCTAATGTCGGCGGGGCAGCTTCTGCCCCTATAGTAGCCTCAGCATTTCATCCCTCTTTGGCTACTGTTGGCGTATTACTTGCTGTCTTTGGCTATGCTATTGGTACTATTGCTGCCATAGGTTGTACAATTTTAATGGAATTAGCAGCTGTGAGTTAGTATTTCAAAGATTTTTATAAGATATTTACGCACATTAAAAACTCACAAAATGAAGCAAATTATTGTCCTATTAATAACTCTTTTATTTTTTTCCTGCGGAAATGAACCAACTCAAGATTTCACACTTAAAGGTTATGTCAAAGGCCTAAAAAAAGGAACCGTATACCTCCAGCGACAGAATGATACGCTTATGGAAACCATCGATTCATTAGAAATCAATGGGAGTCCAAACTTTGAATTACATGCTGCACTCTCAGAACCTGAAATGCTGTTCTTAAAATTAGATAAAAACGATAATGATGAAGGAACAGTCGTGTTTTTTGCAGATATAGGGATTACTGAAATTAATTCGACATTAAAAAACTTTAATTACGACGCTACTGTAAAAGGTTCTAAACAACATGAAACATTAGAAGAGTACTTGCTTATGATGTCAAAATTTAGCGATAAGAATTTAGAACTTATTCAAGAAAGCTTAGAAGCGAGTAAAGCTAACGATACTACTGTTTCATTTGAAGACAATTATAACAAACTTATTAAACGTAAATATTTATACACAATTAACTTTGCTGTAAATCATCCAGATAGCGAAGTCTCTCCTTATTTAGCTATAAGTGAAGTCCCGAATACAAGTGTAAAGTTTTTAGAAGAAATTTATAATGCTTTAAGTGACAACGTCCAAGCATCAAAATACGGCGTACAACTTAAAGACATGATTGAAGAACGCAAAGCAGAATAATTTTATTCTTTTATTCTTAAAGACAGACAAAAAACTCTAAACTTCACGTTTAGGATTTTTATTTATTACCACTATAAAACAAAAAAGTCTCCATCATAAAGATCAAGACTTTTAAATAAATAGAGCCGATGGAGGGACTCGAACCCACGACCTGCTGATTACAAATCAGCTGCTCTAGCCAGCTGAGCTACATCGGCTTTTAAGCGTTGACAAATATAATATTGCTATTGTAATTCCCAAACACTCTTTGAATAAATTAAGCTAATTTATTCAATTTCTCGATTAGCGTTCTTCCTTGTGTTTCAAGATCGCTATTAATCGCTTTAAAATGTGCCTTTTTATTTTCTGCACTTCTATCATTTACTCTTGCAATTAACCCATCAAAAGTCTCAATTGCTTCGTCAATAATAGCTTCACTTTTCTTAGTGTCTTTATCTGTGTTTGTATATTCCCAAACATAAACTGCTTCAATAATATCACCTAAAACAAAATTTATGTCTTTTTTAAGGTCTCTAATATTTGCCATAATCTTAATCTTATATTAATTTGCGACAAAACTAAACATAAACTTCTAAAAGTCTCGCATTAGGGGAAGTTATTTTATACGTTTCTATAGTTGCTGGAAGTAATACTGTTTCTCCTTTTTTGATTAACTCTGTCCCTGTTTCGGTTTCAATCATTGCTTCGCCTTCAACACACATATAAATAAAGAACGAATCTTTAGTGTTTTGTTTTAAAATAGGCTTTGTAATGTGTAAAAAATTAGTCGTAAAATATGGGCAGCTTACCATACCATTTGATGTGTTTTCTTCTTTTTGATATTGTACTCTAAAGTTGTCTGGCATATTAAAATCAAAGGCATCAATAGCTAAATCATTATGCAACTCTCTCTCGTTGCCCTCATCATCAACGCGATCCCAATCATAAACTCTATAAGTAATATCACTTGTTTGCTGTATTTCGGCAAGCATAACCCCTGCTCCAATAGCATGCAATCGACCAACTTCTATAAAATAAGTATCTCCTGATTTAATCTTATCAAAATTAAGAATTTTGGTAAGCGTTTTATCCTCGAGATGTCTCAGATACTTTTCTGGTGTCATTTCCTGATTGAACCCAACTATCAAATTAGCATCATCATCAGCTTGCATTACGTACCACATTTCTGTCTTTCCGAAGGAATCATGGCGCTCAGCTGCTAACTCATCATTTGGATGTAATTGAATAGACAAGTCTTTTTTAGCATCAATAAATTTTATAAGTAAAGGAAATTTATTTCCAAAGATATTATAATTTTTTTTCCCTATTAAATCTGATTTATAGCTCTCTAAGAGTTCTTTAAGTGATTGGTTTTTTAAGTTTCCATTAGCAACAATAGAGGTATCTCCTTTCACATCACTTATCTCCCAACTCTCACCAATATTTGATAAGTTAGACCTTTTATTAAGTAAGGCTTTCAACTTCTGCCCTCCCCAAATTTTATCTTTTAATATCGGTTCAAACTTTAGTGGATAGAGCATTTCTTTCATTCTCCAGAATAACTTACAAAATTTCGAGGTGTTTCATAAAGTGTCACTTCCATATCCAAATCTGCATTTAATTTAGATTTAAGTTTGTCATAAATGACGACCACAATATTCTCTGCTGTTGGATTAAGATCCTTAAAATCTGGAACATCAACATTAAGGTTTTTATGATCAAAAGCATCTTCAACTTCCGATTTGATAAGGTCCTTTAATATTTTTACGTCCATGACGTATCCCGTTTCTGGATCTATTTCTCCTGTTACACTTACGATAAGGTCGTAATTATGACCATGATAGTTTGGATTATTACATTTCCCGAAAATTTCATCGTTTTTCTCAAAACTCCAATCTTTGCGATATAGGCGATGTGCTGAATTAAAATGTGCTTTTCTACTTACGGTAACTCTCATTATTTCGTGATGTTTATATGTTCATAAAACTTATCAAAAATGATTTTAAACCATTCTGTATAGAGTTCTGGATTTAATTCTATGTCGATTTTAACAGCTTCTAAAGTCATCCATTTCCATGCTTCAACTTCCTCTGGATTAATGGTTGGCTCGCTATTAAAATGCCCTACCATGACATGGTCAAATTCGTGTTCTGTTAAGCCATTATCAAAGGGCGCTTTATAAATGAATGATATGGTCTCTTTTAAATCAACGGCGAAACCCATTTCTTCCATTAATCGACGTTTTCCTGCCTGCAAATTACTTTCACCAACTCTTTGATGACTGCAGCATGTATTGGTCCACAATAGTGGTGAATGGTATTTGTGTTTAGCCCGTTGCTGTACCATCAATTCATTTTTATCATTAAATATAAATATAGAAAATGCACGATGCAATACCGCCTTCTCGTGAGCTTCTAATTTAGGCATAGTACCTATTTGCTCATCTTTATCGTTAACTAAAATTACTTGTTCTTCAATCATATTTTGTAAAAATAACAACTATATTTCATAAAACCATCACGAATAGAAAAAGCTGCCTTAAGAAAGGCAGCTTTTAACTATTATTTAAGATAAATTATCACCTATTATTTAGGACACTTCTTCCCATTAAGGCTTGTAATTATAAATTCACTACGTCTGTTAAGTTGGTGTTCTGCTTCACTACAAGCAGAATCATTTGTTGGTTCACAACCACAATCATTCACTAATCGTGACTCTCCATAACCTTTAGCTGTCAAACGAACTGCTGTAATACCATTATCAATTAAATATTGACGCGTTGATTTTGCTCTATTCTCAGATAAGCGTTCATTATAGGCAGCTGTTGCTCTACAATCTGTATGACTACGAATATCAATTGTCATTGTTGGATATTTATTTAACACTGCCAATACTTTTTGTAATTCTAACTCCGCATCTCTTCTTATATTGAATTTATCGAAATCAAAGTATATGATTGGGATATCTAAAATCTTAGCTAAATCTGCACAAGGCTCTAGTTCTATTTCGTCTTTAACTAACACCGACTTCAACTCCAGTTTTTGTCGTTTCTTAGGTGTTGTAAATCGTTGTTCTACCGTAGCATAAGTATCTGCTTCAATTCTTATGAGGTACTCTTTTTCACACGCTAACTTTTCAAACGTATAGACTCCATCTGCACCAACTATTTGTTGGTTAAGCGCATTACTATCGGCATCCAACAGGGTGACCTTAGCTCCTACAATTGGGGTTTCTGTTTCTCGGTCTCTCACAACACCTTCTACAGTTTGCTCACATTCTGGCACTGTAAAACTATAAATATCATCATCTCCTTTTCCTCCATCTCTATTTGATGTAAAAAAGCCTTCTTTGGTACCTAAATTCTCATAGTAACCAAAATCGTCCATAGGACTGTTAATTGGTCGTCCAATATTCTCTAATGCCATTGGCTGCTTTAGTTCTCTTTTATTTTCAAAATCTCTAACGACAAAAACATCTAGTCCTCCTAATCCATTAAATCCATTAGATGAGAAATACAAGTCTCCCTCCGAATTGATAAAAGGGAACGTCTCTTGACCTTCTGTGTTTACTGATGGCCCTAAATTTATTGGATCTCCTAATGAGCCATCTTCTTTGATGTCTACTTCAAAAATATCTGACATTCCTAAAGTACCTAACATGTCTGATGCAAAATACATTTTAGTTCCTTGAACATTAATTGTTGGGTGTGCGGTACTATAAGCATCACTATTAAAATGAATAGATTCAACGTCATCCCAGTGGTTATTATCATTTAATGTTGCTTTAAAAATTTTCAACCGATTTGTACCATCTTCATCCTTTTTATATTTTTTATTGAAATAGTTATTTCGTGTAAAATACATCACTTTATCGTCTGGTGTAAATGCTACAGTAGATTCATGGTATTTTGTATTTATATTTGAATCTAAATTCTCAACATTTCCATACGTACCATTCTCTTGTTTTTCTGCGGAAAATAAATCTAAAAAGGGTTGCTCGTTCCATCCGTAGTTCTTTCCGCCTCCACGTGAGGATGCAAAAATTAATTGGTTTTGGTATTGCGTGGTTCCAAAATCGGAAACATCAGTATTCAGGTCTAAGTTATTAACTTCAAAGGCTCTACTCACTTCATCAATCATCGCTAGGTAATCTACCGTTGAACTAAATGCGCGGCCTCGTAAATCACTACGATCTGAATCTGCGAATTTTTTCATCCATTTATCAGACTCCGTATAATTTTCTACAGATTTCAATGCTTGTGCATATCTAAAGTAGTATTCAGAATCAATATTTTCGTTTATTGTCATTAGTTTGCCATACCACTTAGCGGCCTCTTCCATTTGATTGTTGAAGTAAAATGAGTTGGCCAATTTCTGAAGTAAATCAACGGAGGTATATCCTTTCTCTGCAACTTCCAATAGGATCTCACTGGTCTTTAAATACGCTAGATTATCATACTCTTTTGTTGCTTGTCGTATTTTTCCTTTTTGTGCATAACCTGATGAGAAAACTAAACTTAACGCCAGGATATATATAATTTTATGTGTTTTCATAATCTTTTTTTTAGAAGAATCTTGGTGATAATATTCTACCTACTTTTTGTAACTCAAAGCGTAACATGATTTCATGTGAACCGCTGTTATAGTTGTTTAGATTTGTTGTGGTCGCGTCATATGAATAACCAATATACAATCCATCTGTCACTTGAAATCCGGCTAGTCCACTTACGGAATCATCCCATCGCCACGCCACTCCTAGCGTAAACTTATCATTGAATAAAAAGTTTGCTGATACATCTGCTATAATTGGTGCACCTGCTACGGCTTTCACCAATGCCGCAGGTTTAAACTTCGTTTTCGCACTTAAGTCAAACACGTAACCTGCTATCAGATAGTAGTTCATACGTTCTTTTGCAATAGACACTTGATTATCATCAAAATGTTCTGTCCTTAAAAAATTAGGAGCAGACAAACCTACATACCATTTGCGGTTATGAAGATATAAACCAGCTCCTATAGTTGGAGAAAAAACACTTAGATTATCTGCGAAAGTTGGATCACCGAGTTGTTGAATCACACCTTCACTCCAATCTGAGGTTAAGCTATGTAAACCTGCTTTTAATCCAAATGATAATTTTGTTTTGTTATCACTAACCGGAATTGTATAGGAAAAATTAGCGTCAATATAATATTCATTTACAGGACCTAATGCGTCATTAACAATAGATAAACCTAAGCCGATTCTGTCATTTCTAAGTGGTGCATGAATACCTAATGTTTGGGTTTGTGGCGCTCCATCTATTCCCACCCATTGTGTACGATGTAATCCTGTGACACTTAGTACCTCTCGTTGACCAGCATAGGCTGGATTTACACTCATGGTATTATACATGTACTGCGTATACTGCGGGTCTTGCTGCGCAAAACTACTTGTATTAACAGTTAATGCTGCAAACACTAACAGTATTAATCCTTTTAACAATGATGTTTTCTGTATCATTTTAATATCGTTTTTAATCTTGCCTTATTAATACTATCTGTTTATGTATAACCAACCTACTCGAGGCTCTGAACCATTCCCTAAGTCTATAACATAGTAATATGTACCTACTGGTAATTTATCACCTTCACCTAAGACTGCTCGTCCGTTTGAAGTACCGTCAAAGTCATTTCTATATCCTTTAGTTTCATAAACTATATTACCCCATCTATTATAAATCTCTATTGAGTTATCAGGATAATTCTCAATACAATCTATTACAAATACATCATTTACGCCGTCACCATTAGGAGAGAACTCATTATAGATTGTTAAACATATTGGGTCCACACCAGCTGAATCAGTATTGTTATCCTCATTTTGATCATCTCCACCTACAAAGTCTGAAATAGAAGCAGTATTTAGATAGTCACCAAATCCTAAAACTTCTACAGTGATTGCTAAAACTTGAACTTGTCCTGGATTTAATTGACCAACAACCCATTCTCCCGTAGACTCGAAATAAGTATCTGGATTTGTACCCGTTGTAGCAGCATAAGAAACAAATGTATATCCACTCGGTATAAAATCTTCAACAGTGACTTCTGTAGCAGTAACAAAACCTTCGTTTGAAACTGTTATTGTAAATGTTACGTTATCTCCAATTAATGGTTGAGTTATGTCCACTTCTTTAGTCACTGATAATTCAAAAACTGTCTCTGTAAATGTATCTGTTGAATCATCCTCAGTATTGCCATCTGTATCGTCACCATCGTCACTGATATCGGTAACTGTATCACCTTCTGGATCATCTCCAATTACGACTACACTATTACTAACACCTCCAACATCTACATCATCTTGCGTAATTATATAAGTAGCTATATATGTCGCTATTTCACCTGCTAATAAAGTTCCTTCTATACTACCTTGATCTGCACTATCATATGTTGGACCGGTTGTTAAGGTTAACACATTTCCGTCTATATCAGTAAATACGTCCGTTATAATCACATTATTTAAAGTAACATTCCCTGTGTTTTGTATTGTAATAGAATAATTAATTACGTCATCTACACCAATTACACCATCTCCATTATCTGTGATTGTGGCACTCTTCTCTGCTAGGATACTTGGGTCTTTTGAAATCAACGTATCTGTTGGGTCATCTGGATCTCCATCATTATCTGGATCGACATTATCTGGATCA
>NZ_JBLIET010000019.1:0-66266 GCF_047633235.1 Psychroserpens sp.
AAGTAAATCTTCCTTGTTAGGTTGCCAAAAACCTGTAGCTATAAATGATTGATTATTTGGCTGAATATGAACGTAATATCCGCCTCTAAGGTCTGGTTTTTTTCTATTGAAAGATCCGCCAAAATGGATTTTATAAGGCAATTTATTTTTTGAAAATCTGACATCCCTATATATTCTAAATAATTTAAAACCATCCACAACGTCGTGTTTATTTAAGTTCTCATAGATAGCCTTGTAGGCTTTTTTTGCTTTTGTTTCTAATACTTTAAACTCTGGCTTATTTTCATTAAACCAATCTCTGTTATTATTTTTTTCTAGTTTTTCAAAAAAATCAAGAATATCTTTAGAAAATTTTGGTGATGTCATGCGCTGTTTTTTAAATAATAAAAGTACTTCGAAAGATTTGTTTTAAAAAAAATTAAAGCCACCGTTTTTTTCTAAAATAAATTAACATAAAAAGAAAAAGAATAAACATCCCTGTTAACAATATAAAATATCCATCATCTGAATTAAGCTCTGGCATATTCTTGAAATTCATTCCGTAAATACCTGCAACAAAAGTCAACGGTATAAAAATAGTGGCAATGATAGTTAGCACCTTCATAATTTCATTCATCTTGTTACTTATGATGGTCATATACATATCCATTAAACTCCAAATCATTTCCCGATATAAATCTACAGATTCACTTACTTGAATGATATGGTCGTATAAATCACGTAAATAATTATGTGTTTTTTCTTCAATAAAGGCACAGTCTGTTTTTTCCATGCGACTAATGACTTCTCGCAACGGATAAATTGACCGTCGTATTTTTAAAACTTCTTGTTTTAATTTTTGAATTTGTCCTGGTGTACGATCATCTGCATCTTTAGACTGAAATAGGAAACCTTCTAATTCTTCAACTTTATCACCTAAAACTTCAATAACAGTAAAATAATTATCCACAACTGCATCTAAAATAGCATACATTAAATAATCTGAACCTTGAGTACGAATGCGTCCTTTTGCAGAACTTAAGCGCTCTCGTAAGTCATCAAGCACGTCTCCATCAGCCTCTTGAAACGTTAGTACATAATTTTCTCCAACAATCAAACTCAAATGTTCGTAATGAATCTCGTCATCATTCTTAATAAATAGCATTTTAAAAACTACAAGCATGTAGTTTTCAAACTCTTCTAATTTTGGTCTTTGACCAGTATTAACGATATCCTCTAAGGTTAAAGGATGCAATTTATAGTGCAAACCCAAAGTTTCTATATCTCTTACGTTATTAAGTCCATTAATATTAATCCATGTTACTTGATCATTCCCTTCAAAATTAAAAGCATCTTCAATAGCACTAGAATTTAAACTTGTAAACTCGTCCTTAGAATAATTTACAATCTCAATATTTGTTATTGTAGATTGCTTTTCGCCCTTATATGTGACAGTTCCTGGTGGAAGATTAGATGTTTTGTACGACTTTTTTTTTTTTACTTTCATAAATAGGACACATTATAATGCAGATAAATGTATTAAAACTTTTTGGTATAGCAGACACCTATTTGCTAATTAGTATAGACTATTGAAATCCGATATTTTACACCTCTATTAAAATTACTTTTGAAATATTAATCATTCACTTGCATATTTATTTTTTTTTTACTAATATGCAACCTTAAGAAAAGAAATACAAATACATGGGAAGACCTCCAACAAGACCTATAAAATTTAGAGATGGATTTTATTTAGAAATTAGAAATAAAGGTAAAAATACTGGAATCAAGCTACACAGAGACACTAAGGATCAAATGATGCGAACTATTAAAGAATATGAGCATAGTAAAGATGTTCTTATTCTTGGTGAATCTAAAAACGGAAAATGGGTTAACAAAACGCCTACTTTACACGTTGTGGAGGATTAAAATTTTACAAATTTAAGTGTTGAAACTCAACTTAGTTTTATATGTTATGTATAGGATTTTGTTGAGTTTTTTCGTACTAAGCCCTTGCATTTGGACAAAGCATAAAATTCGTTGTTCTCTTTTTTGTTTATTATAAACACCGTTAGCCCTGAGAAGATAAAGGATGAGGCACATAAACACAATATTTAAATTTTTCTTTTTAGAGAATAAAATACGCTATTTGAACGGATTACTAATTTGGAAGCAACTAGACGAGTGTTAAGAAATTGAACAACTACCCTCTAACTTTCTAAAACATACCATCTGCAAGATATTCATAATATGAAGACAGATATAGAATTACGTTGTTATTCATTACCCTATAACTTCACAATATAGTGCACTAAAGAAGCGTTTTTTATTAGATAGTTTTTTACTTTTTTTCACTATAAATCCTTAGTATGATAAGCGACTAACCCTTCAATTGGTCGTCTTTCAAAATTACCAACGATAAACCCTAATTCTTCTCCAACTTCTTTAATTTCTGTCTCTGAAAAGAATGCAATTGAGCCAGCAAAGTGTACTGGAACAGTTTTTATCTCCTCTTTATACTGAAATATCATGTTTTTAACAAATTGTCTAATTCCGTTTTTGATAAGCTTTTTGATGTATTTAGAATCCTTATTCAAAAACATGAACTCTGCAAAGGTTGCTAAATATGCGTTAGGATTTGGTTGTTTATAAAGATTATACTTTATATAATCGGCTTCCAAATTGTATCGGTCTTCAAAAGCCACTTTAATATCTTCTGGCATTGAATTATAATAATAGTCTTTGATCAGCTCTTTTCCGTAGTAATTACCAGAAGCATCATCCATTAATGTATAACCTAGAGAAATAACACGTTGATGTAATCGTTTACCATCATAATAGCTACAATTAGAACCGGTCCCCATAATGCAAACAACTGCAGCTTCATCATCAGTATTAATAGTAGCGCGCACTGCTGCCATAGTATCTTCTTGAACTTCTATGATTGCGTTTAAGAATATAAGCTGTAGTACATTGGCCAACATTGCTTTTGGTTGTTCTGTACCGCAACCAGCACCATAGAAAAACACATGAGTGACTTGGTTTTTAATAGCCATGAGCTCATCACTCTTTCTAATAATTTTTTTGAGCTTTTTCTCCTTTAAAATTGCAGGATTAAGCCCTTTAGTCCGTATTTTTTCTTGAAGTTGCACTCCTTTATGATCTACTACAATCCAATCGCATTTTGTAGAACCACTATCAACTATTAAAATCATAAGCTAATTTAAAAACATAAATCCGTAGGATAGAAAACTAGACCTACGGATTTATAAATGAATCTTATAAAGAATTTACTTTTTGAGCTAAATCTACAAGTTTATTAGAGTACCCAAACTCATTATCGTACCAAGATATAAGTTTAAAGAATTTTGAGTTTAATTCAATACATGCATCGGCATCAAAAATACTTGTACGTGCATCGCTTACAAAATCTTGAGATACGACAGCGTCTTCAGTATATCCTAAAACACCTTTCATAGAACCCTCAGATGCTTTTTTGAAAGCTGCTTTGATTTCTTCTAATGATGTTTCTTTTGTTGTTTTAACCGTTAAATCTACTACAGACACATCTGCGGTGGGTACACGAAATGCCATACCTGTTAATTTTCCATTCAATTTAGGGATAACTTTGCCTACAGCAACTGCTGCTCCTGTAGAAGACGGAATAATATTTAAGATAGCTGAACGTCCCATTCTGTAATTTTTTGGAGATGGTCCATCAACGGTTAATTGTGTTGCAGTACTTGCGTGAATCGTTGTCATTAAGGCTTCTTCCAATCCAAAATTATCGTCAATAATTTTAGCCATAGGCGCTAAACAATTTGTTGTACATGAAGCATTTGATACAATCGTATGTTCACTTGTTAATTCATTATCATTTACACCCATAACAAACATTGGTACATCCTTACTTGGTGCAGAAATTACAACTTTCTTCGCTCCCGCTTGAATATGGTAATCTGCTGTTTCTAAACTAGTAAAAATACCTGTACATTCTGCAACCACGTCTGTTTCAACTTCATCCCACTTTAAGTTTTTAGGATCTCTTTCTGCAGTAATTCTCACTGTTTTTCCATCGACAACTAAATGCCCATCTTTAACTTCAACCGTCCCATCAAAATTTCCATGAACAGAATCGTACTTTAATAAGTATGCTAAATGCTCTACATCTAACAAATCGTTAATTGCAACTACATCGACATCATCACGTTTTACTGTTGCTCTAAATACGATTCTACCTATTCTTCCAAAACCGTTAATTCCTAATTTTAAATTTGACATATTAATTATTTATTTATTTCTATTAGTATTTAATTATGTGGACAACTATTACGTTGACATGATATCTGAAACTCTTAAAAGCTCCATATTAATTTCTGATTTCCCTTTAACTGCTTGATCCAAAGGCGTCACTGCAATTTTATCACTTAATAAACCTACCATTAAATTAGTTTTACCATCCAATAAAGACTCTACAGCTTTAACTCCCATTCTACTTGCAAGTACACGATCAAAACAAGATGGAGAACCACCACGTTGCATGTGTCCTAAAACAGAAACACGCACATCGTATTCTATCATATTCTCTTCAACATAATCTTTAAGTTCAAACACATTTTTGCCTATTTTATCTCCTTCTGCGACGATAACAATACTTGATGATTTCCCAGATTGCTTACTGCGACGTAACGATTCTAATAAACGCTCTAAGCCTAAATCTTCTTCAGGAATTAGAATTTCTTCTGCTCCTGCTCCTATTCCTACATTTAATGCTATATGACCAGCATCTCGTCCCATAACTTCAATAAAGAATAATCTATTATGTGAACTTGCAGTATCTCTGATTTTATCTATAGCTTCAACTACCGTATTTAATGCCGTATCATAACCTAATGTATGCGACGTTCCGAAGATATCATTATCTATAGTACCAGGAATTCCCATTACAGGAAAATCAAACTCTTCATTGAAAACCATTGCTCCTGTAAATGTACCATCACCACCAATAGCAACCAATCCGTCAATATTAGCATCTAGGAGATGTTGATGTGCTTTTTTTCTACCTTCAGGAGTCATAAATTCTAAGGAACGTGCAGATTTCAAAACGGTTCCTCCTTTATTGATGATTCCTTTCACACTTCGAGCATCCATAGATTTGAAATCACCTTCAATCATACCCTCGTAACCTCTATAGATTCCAACACACTCAATATTATGAAATGCGCAGGTTCTCACTACAGATCTTATCGCAGCATTCATTCCGGGAGAATCTCCTCCAGAAGTAAAAACACCAATTTTCTTTATCTTTTTTGACATATATTTTATGTTGGAAAAGTAAATCTAGTAAACATTAATAAGAATAAAAATGGATTTGATCTTTATTTAACAGGACTACAAAAACTCAAACGTTTTCGTTAATAAATAATATTTAAATTGTTAAAAATGGAGAGGATTAATTGCTTTTTGAGTCTTTTGATGACGTAATATTTATATAATCTGGAGTGAACTTCTCCTCGTTTTCTTTCGTTTTCTCTTCTTCTGGCTTGTCTTTCGCTTTATTTTTTCCTGTAAAGATGATTTTCAACAATTCTTTGAAGGTATCAAATTCTACATTGTAAGCGAAACCTGCTCCTTGTGTGTATCCAATCTCTTCTCCAAAGTTTCTAATACTATTTTCTCTATTAAAAAACGTTGCCTTTAGTGTTCCATCATCATTTAATAGTATATCAATTTGAACGTCACCAGCAATTACCGTTTGGTTAACTCCACCAATGGGAACTCCTACTTTACCATTTATAAGAATTCTATCACTAATGTTTGTACTTAACGTAAGTCCAATCTCGTCATTGGTTTGAAAATCAGTAGTTTGCTGTCCTGCAGTGTAATTTAAATCAACTTGTATTTTATCGTCTTTACTTCCGCCAAGAATACTGTTAAAGAGAGAATTGACACGATCTGATATGGTTCCATATGCATTTTGACCAAGATTAAATTCACTGGCGAAAGACCCAAATGATAATACATTAAGTGCCTGAAACTCCCGAGATTCCTTAGTTTCTAATCGATAATCTAGCTCAGACCTAATATTAGAATCTACTTCAGGGAAATTGAAACTAAAGTCTGGATCTGGTTGTTCTAGCTGACCAGATAAATTGATTTTTACTTCAACGTCTATATTTCTATTTATGGGATTATCTAATAATACTGAGGGGTTAGCTTGTGCTTTATAAACTGCTGTTAAACCTACTTGAGCTTTTAGTGGGTCACCTTCCCAACGAATATAACCATTAGGCTCTACCGTTAGTTTCTTTTGCACTAAGCCTCCATAGGCAAAGTTATAAGTCCCTTCTACAATTTGAAAATCTCCAAACATTTGAAACTTTCCGTTGGTATTAATATCAAAAAGCAGGTTACCATTACCTTTACCTTGAATAGTACTGCCTGAGCTTTTATCAATTACAATTTCGATATCTGCATAAGGATTTACAAAAAGGTTAAATTCCAACTCTAATCCTTTTACTTCCGTATTATTACTAGTTTCTCCTCTTAAACGTGCTTCTTTCTCCTGTGGACTTAAAAAGTGCATATAAGAGTTGTCTCCATAACTCTCTAGGTCACTTAAAGGAATTTTGAAGACTGTACCTTGAGCCGTACTCCCATTAAATTCTATTTTTAGATTATCTGTAGGTCCAGATATATCTGCTTGTCCATTTACAAATGCTGTCCCGTAATACAACTCTTCTTCATCATAAGCTGTATTTAGAACTAATAAACGATTTGTATCAATTTCTAAACCTAATTTCCAATCTGAAAAATTTTGATGTGCAATGAAACCGTTTAAAGTCGCTTTTGAAAAGAACTCAGAATCAGTGATTTCAACCTCTTGAAATATAAAACGCTGTGATTCTAATTTTACTTGAGAATCAAAATCGAAGCTGTAGTCTATATTTAAATATGGTATCGTTATTCCTGCGTTGTCTAACAATAAATCGCCGTTAAATTGAGGGTCGTTTAATTGTCCTGTAACCTTCGCTCTTCCTGAGACTAAACCTCTAATATTGGTGATTACACCTGCTCCAAATGGATCTAGTGGATCTAATAAAAACTCTTCAAAGATCACATCTAAATCGATACGGTTTCCATCTACATCTATCAATCCTTTTGCATCTAAAGATTTTAAGTTATCATTCTTTAGCGTAACATCAACCGTATAACTCGTTAAGGATTGATTCCCTTTTACACGAGCGTTAAGCTCTCCTAACTCATAATCATTAGCTTTCAAATCACTAATAACTATTGTAGAACTTGGCAAATACACACCCTCTTTTTGAAGGATGTCTAATTTCCCATTAACGCGACCTTCAAGAGATAAGCTATCAATTCTAGGTGTGATTTTAGTTAAATCAACATCTGTGAAATCTAACTTTAAATCTTTATAATTATCACTTAAAATTTGTCCTGATAGTTCAATACGCTCTTCAAAATGGTTCATGACCATTTCACTAATATCAAAATTCTTAAAATCACGCGTGAATGCAATTTTATTGAGTTTGTTTTTATCTTCGTTAATAACCCATCTATTATCTTTAAATACAACTTCAGATTTTCTAAAACCTACAACAGACTTATTATTCTCATCGATAGTATAAAACATATTAAGATTAAAATCGTCAACATTTTGTTGACCTCCTTTAAATTCAGATTTAATGAATAATGTATCGCGTTGGGTTACATTAATTAAACTAAATTTTGAGACATCATAAAACTTTGTACTTAAGGTATCTATCTCAATATACGTGTTAAATAAAGGATTACTGTTATCAATTAAAATTGAGATATCATTCGCAAAATAATCTAGAAGTTTAATTTGTGGTGAATTAAACGTAACATTGAATTGTTTCTCATCTGTTTCAATTCGCCCTTTTACAGTTGTATTAGGTCCAAGCTCTAAATCATGGTAAAACACTTCAACAATTTTATTATAAATTTTAAAATTAAATTCTAAATATTGATCTGTTTCAATTTCATTTGGAACATAATTAGTATAAATACTACCAACCGAATTTTCAACCAATTTGCCTATATCTGCAAATCTAAAATCTCCGCTCATGGTTCCTTCAATGATATCTGGAGAATTAATTGTTACGCTATGCTTCTTATCAAGAAATTTAGATTCTATTTTAAAATCTTTGAAAAAGTATTCGTCATGTTCATTAATATAGGTTGTGTTTTCAAACTCTAATGTACCAAATGCATCATCAATTGTAGAGCCTCTCATTGAGGTCCTTACTTTTCCTCTAAATACTGAAATACTGTCTTTAGTAATAAAATTTAGTGCTCTTAGATTAGCGTATTCTACATTGGCATTAAAATCGAATGCTTTGATATCATTAGATAAATCTGCAAGACCATCAAATTTAAACTTAAAATTTTCATCCTTAGATTCTAAAAGGCCGTTAAAAATTTGATTTCCTAGTTTTCCAGAAACATCAACACCTTTATAATTGTAATTATTGTATTCTATTTGAAAGACTTCACCTGCAACTTGAGTACTCAAATTTTCAAGTGTAAAGCCTTTGCCATCAACATCTAAATCAAAAGATGTTGTTTTTATATTTGGGTCATTAAGTAACCCACCTAAATCAAACTCATCAAAAACAATATTTCCAATATAACTAGCATTATCAATATCATCAATACGAGTCATTTTCATATCAGACACAATCAAACCTAAATCTGTATGAATATTAATATCTGCATCTATAGTTGTATCTGTGATGTATGAGGTTCCTGTTATTCGGAAATCTCCAAGTTTTGAAAATACTGATGGTATCGATTCACCTAATATATTGGGTAACAAAGCTCGTAAATCATAGTAATTTGAAGATAGATTATCAAATCTAGCATTCATTGAAAAGTCGCCCTCTTCTTTACTTAATAAATTTTTAAAATTAATATCCCCATATATTTTACTTCTCCCACTGGCATTTAGCCTTAAGTTTTCTGCAGTTAAATCATTTAAAGTACCAGATAAATTGACATCTATAATTGCTTTTTGATTGCTTCCAAATTCATTGTAAAATGTATTGAGATCATTGAGATAAATTTCCGCATCCTTAAAGTTAGCCTTGACTTTAACCTTATCTTCAAAATCCTTAAAATCTTCGCGATTATAATCAAAACGCAAATTTCCGACGAGATTAGATTTTTCAGTTTTAATACTTAAATTATCAAAAATCATGTGGTTTAAAGTGTACTCAAAATCGGTCACCATATTTTTAACATAAGCACCTCTGCTATCCTTGAAATTTAAGGTGTTTATTCTTGCATTCACATTACTTCCTGAAATGATAAAGTTTGTTGAATTAATATTAAGATCGTAAAACTCTAATACGTTCTGTGTTTCTCTATTTTCGTCAATTAACCTGAATGTACTCTCATAAATAGAAACATCGCTAGAGGATAATAAAAAAGTACTTTTATCTTTTCTTGGATTATTCTCGTCAAATTTATCTACAAAGACATCAAGATTTGTATTCTCTTCACCTTTATATGTTTTAACATTGAATGTCAAGTTTATAATATCAATATCTCCAAAATTAAGCGTACCATCAATAATATTTCTATAGTTTAGAATTGATGTATTAATCTCCTCTACAGCAATCAAAGTGTCTTTTCTGTAATCTTCAATGTAGATTTCCTTGAGTTCTACATCGCCATTCAATTGCAATCCAATTTTACCTATATTTATATGAGTACCAAAGTCTTCATTGATAGTACTTGTTACATATTTCCCTAAACTGGTCTGTACTGCAGGAATAGAAAGTATTAGCACCAAAATGATGAACAATAGCAAAATAATTGCTAAAATCTTTGATACTATTTTAAAGAATTTTTTGATATGCCTTGAAAGTTATAACTTTGTCCTCAAAATTAACAATTATTGTGCCTAATTTATATTAATGAGCCTACAAAATATATATATTCTCGCTATTGAGTCGTCCTGTGATGATACTGCTGCTGCTGTTATGCATAACGGTAAAGTTTTAAGTAACATTGTGGCTAGTCAAAAAATCCATGAAGAATATGGTGGTGTTGTACCAGAATTAGCGTCTAGAGCACATCAACAAAATATTGTTCCCGTCGTGGATCAAGCACTAAAAAAAGCAGAGGTCAACAAATCACAGCTTAGCGCTATTGCATTTACTAGGGGTCCTGGTTTGATGGGCTCTCTATTAGTAGGCACCTCATTTGCAAAGTCATTGGCTTATGGTTTAGGGATCCCGTTAATAGATGTCAACCACATGCAGGCTCACATTTTAGCGCACTTTATCGAAGAAGATGATTTTGAAAAACCGCCATTTCCGTTTTTAGCAATGACAATTTCTGGAGGTCATACGCAGATCGTAAAAGTAAAGTCATATTCCGAAATGGATGTTATTGGAGAAACCATCGATGATGCTGTTGGAGAGGCTTTTGATAAAAGTGGAAAACTATTGGGTTTAGGTTATCCTGCTGGTCCAGCAATTGATAAACTCGCTAAATTAGGAAACCCTAAAACATTTAAATTCACAAAACCTAAAGTGAGCGGATTGAATTTTAGTTTTTCCGGATTAAAAACTGCCATACTATATTTTATACAGAAACAAGTGAAAGCAAACCCTAATTTTATTGAAGAGAACTTAAACGATATTTGTGCGTCTATTCAATATACGATTATCGGTATTTTAATTGATAAACTAAAATTAGCTTCAAAAGAAACAGGTATCAAACATATTGCTATTGGTGGTGGAGTTTCAGCAAATACGGGAATTCGTCAAGCCTTAAGAGACGGAGAACACAAATTTGGATGGATAACATACATCCCAAAGTTTGAATACACAACAGATAACGCTGCGATGATTGCTATTGTTGGGCATTTAAAGTATTTAGATGGCGCTTACGCTGAGCAAAATGTGATGGCTTCTTCTAGATTGAAGATTTAAGTTAGTAGGCAGTATTTAATGAATCTTATACAGTGTTTACTCAGATGAATAATTCTTGTGATGCCAAAAACATTCCTTAAAAAAATACTGCGCTTAATTAAACCGTTACTTTTATCTTTTAACTAATACTCAATGGCCAGCTATTTTTACGACATCCTAGAAACAATTACCCTTTTTTAGATGGCTTTTTTAGTGGGTTTTCAATAGTGGTTATAGTTTCACTAATTATTAACACGTTTACTAAAAATAAGCTAGTCCTTAGTTTTAGAAACAAATCCATAAAAACGATAAGAGCACTTTCTGTAATTTATTTTATAATACACCTACTTTTCATAGTTAGTTATTATTGGTCAAACCAAGTTGGTTTTTTTTTAGCAAGAGAGCAACTGGTCCTTATGCTTGGGCTTATTGGTTCATGCAACTACGACCGCTAATTTTTTGCTTGTTATTGCAATTATTTTGGTTCAATAAAATAACTTCATGACTAAAATGTGTAGGGTTATTAACAATCTTGATTCCTTTTATTACAATTCCTTCTGGAGTGTTTTTTGAAAGACTAGTTATACTCATCACCTCATTTCGTAGAGATTATTTACATAGTAATCAAACCATGGGAATATTTATTGTACTGAGCGTGATTTGGTGTTTTCTAGAAAAATGTATTATGTATTATGTTTTGTGCTTTGGTATTTATTAGTTTTTTGATCGGTAAAAAGCAGTAAACCTCTAAAGAGTAGTCACATAAAACTTTCTCAATTTTTGAAAAATTTTTATTCCTAATAAGTCCTTGCAAGAAAAAAATAATCACTCAAACTCCACCGAATTTAATATTAAACCAGAAGCGGGAGCTACATAATCCATGACCTCAATACTTTCTGGTTTTAATGAGTTTTCGATATAAGCCAAGTCTACGTCTCCTCTACCTAATTTAATAAGTGTCCCCATCATCAAACGGATTTGGTTTCTCCCAAAACCTTTTCCTCTTACAATAAGTGTATAGGTCTTCTCAGGGAAGAAATTAGCTGTGAATAAACTATTTTCTATAAGCTCACAACTGTCTATTGTTCTTGTATATAAACCTTTGTCTGTTGCTCTAAAACAGTAGGGTTTAAAATTGTGGGTGCCTTCAAATAGTCGCGCTCCTTGTATCATCAACTCCAGATCTAAATCATCCAGAATGGTCGTCATTAGTGGAGCACAAAAGGGATGACACTTTTGTCCGTAAGTAAATAAATAAATATATTCCTTAATTTTTGAATGCTGGATGATATTAAACGTTGCATCAACTTCTTTAATAGCTAAAGCTCTCAAATCTTGTGGAAGATTGTGATTAAATAACGCTAAAAAAGCAGCTTCATCTTCAATTTTTTCATAGATAAATAACTCAAAAGCTGTTTCATTCGCAGATACCATGGCATCTGTACGACCAGATCCTAAAGTTTTAAATGCCACACCATCAAGAATAAAATTAAACGTTCTATCAATCATTAAATGAATCGTTTTTAACTTAGGTTGTTTCTGCCAACCATGAAAACGATAGCCCAAAAACTGAATCTTAATTAAATAGTAGTAACGTTTATCAATCATAAGGGCAAGAACGCTATTTTATGAGTTTTTACAAAATTTTTGCCGGCTTTGTTATTGGTAATTATAGAATGAAGTTCTATTTTTAAGCATAAAAATTTCTAGTGTATAAAAAATATCCATTTGACCCCTCGATAAAACACCATATCCTAATAGCCCTAGGTCTTGCGTTATGGGTTTTTCTGTTTCTGTATTTTACAGAACCTATGGATGTTAACGAATTTAATGATCGTGAGAAATTAATCTATTTACCGCTCTACGGTCTAATTACAGCCATAAGTTATCTATGCTTTATCCCATTTCAAAATTGGCTCTACAAAAAATATAAATTGCAGTGGCAACGTATCCATGAGTTTATATTTTTATTGGTTTTCGTAGTTGTTTCCATGATATTTGCGAGATTATTATATCTCTACGTAATTGTTTATGGTCAACCAAACCCTTACACTTTAGGATATCATTTCACAAGCATATTTTTACCCGCTTTAACCGTAATTCTTCCCATTTTGATTATTGGTCGTTTTGCCTTCGGAAAATATAAAAATAAGAAACTCGAAGAACAAAAAATTGAAATTCAAGGCGAAGGTCATTACGAAAGTTTGCGATTACTTCTGAATGATTTGATTTGCATTCAATCTTCAGATAATTATGTGGAAGTTTTTTATATTGACGGAACAATGCTTAAAAAAAGTCTCATTAGAAATACACTGTCAAAAGTATCTAATTCATTTCCCGAATTATTAAGAACGCATCGCAGCTTTGTTATTAATCCGTTCCATTTCAAATCTTGGAAAACCGAAAAAGGAAAACACTTTTTGTTACTTGCTCAAGACATTGAAGTGCCTATTTCAAAAACATACCTAGAGGACGTAAAAGAAACTTTAAGCGTTTGATTATAAGTTCATGTTCTAAAAAACGCGATACATTCAACTCCTTTAATAATCGTTTATTTAAAGAATAAATAATTGATAAAAGTTTCATTGTAATTCTGCCACAGGACAGAATCATTTCGCCCCAAACGCTTATTATTACTGAATACTGTGTGATTTATAAAATACATTTGCCCCAGAAAGTTTAATCACATAAAAATCATTTATCATGAAAAATTTAATGACATTTAGTATCGTATTCCTATTCACAATCACATCTGTTTTTTCACAAGTTGAAACTTGCGACTGTAATACCGATTTAGATTTCGTTGTTCAAAACATTCAAAAAATGCCGTCTTACAAAAAACAAATTAAAGGCGACAAAGAAATCCAATTCGAAAATTTATATACGTCACTTTCAGAAAAAATGGAACAACCTGTTTTAGTTGAAGCCTGTTATAAAATGCTATTAAAACAAATGTCTTTAGTAAATGATGTACATGCTTCTCTGCGTTTTAAGGATACTTATTTAACTACAGAAAACGCAAAAGATAGTGCTAAATTGAGTGCGTTTAAAACTAGCGAACTCTTTAAAAATCATCCTAAAACATTGCGAAATCTTTCAGAATTGAAAGAGGAATTATCTAAAAAAGCAATTGGCGACTTAGAGGGAATTTACAATTATGGAGATCAACAAAAAATAGGAATCTATTATGCAGATAATAAAAGGGACTTCATTGGTGTCGTATTAAAGAGTCAAATAAATCAATGGGAAGCTGGTGAAATCAAATTTTATTTAACGCGTACCAATGGATTAAAATACGATGTGTATTATTATAACACAGAAACGAGAACACCAGGATTAGTTAAAAGCATGTCTTTTGAAAACGGAAGAATATGGAGCTATAAAAAGGAAGGAAATACCGATAATGCAGAAATCGAAATAGAAAATAAATCGAATTGGGATTTTAAACAAATTAATAAGAATGTACAATATGTGTATTTTGGTAGCTTTAGTAATTCATCTAAAAACAAAAAAGCATTTAAAGAATTCTATGAAAAACATAAGAATTCATTTAATGCAAAACATATTATAATTGATTTGAGAAGTAATGGTGGTGGTAACAAAAAGCACTCAGATCCTTTTATAAAATTATTCAAAAAAAGTAAGGCAAAAATACATGTTCTAACTAATTCTTTTACAGGGAGTAATAGTGAACAATTCACAACAAAACTTAAAGACATTAAAGGCGCCACTCATCTGGGCCAAACTACTTATGGAGTCATTGCATATGGCACAAACTATGGCAAAAGTTATGACACACCATCAGGACATTTCATGATAACGCCCACAGATATGAATTTCCATAAATATATTCAATACGAAGGAAAAGGAGTCTCTCCAGAAATACCATTAGATTTTGATAGAGATTGGATTGAACAAACTTTAGAAATCATTGAAAAAGACGCTCTGTAAAATTAATAAGAGTTTTATGTGGTTCTAATGCACGATTAAACTTTCTATTTATCATCATTAGAAAAAAAGCCATCACAATTGTGATGGCTTACTTTTTATTTCTGACGACTTTTTAAAACATCTACAACATCATTCAATTTAAAACCTTTAGCTTGTAATAAAATCATATAATGAAATAGTAAATCTGCACTTTCGTCTAAAAACAGTTTATCATCATTATCTTTTGCCTCAATAACGACTTCCACGGCCTCTTCTCCTACTTTTTGAGCTATTTTGTTGATCCCTTTAGCAAATAAAGAAGCGATATAAGAGGTGTCTTCTGTGGCATTATTTTTTCTGTTCTCAATTACAGTTTCTAAATCTGAAAGAAACCCAAAACTTTGAGTATTATCGTCATTCCAACACGTATCAGAACCTTTATGACAGGTTGGCCCTTGAGGATTGACTTGTACTAAAAGAGTATCGCTATCGCAGTCTAACTTCATTCCAACGAAATTTAGCACATTACCACTTTCTTCTCCTTTAGTCCATAAACGTTGTTTCGTTCTACTAAAAAACGTCACTAATGTAGTTTCAATTGTTTTCTTTACAGCCTCGTCATTCATATAACCTAACATTAATACCTTATGGGTTGAAGCATCTTGAATAATTGCTGGTACGAGTCCGTTATTTTTATTGTAATCTATATTCATATTCTATTACTCCTTTCTTATTAAGGAACTATTTTAATTAAAGTTATCATTACTGCAAAGGCAGTATACGTATTGTAATTTAATTGTTTATGTATTCCAAAACAGACTTCATGGAACTCTGCTTAGACATACTCTAAAATATACTTTTATTTCAACAATCCTTAGCGTCCATAAAGAATGACGATACAGTTATAGTCGTACTTCTATATCATTCTTTCTTAATTCTCGTTTCAAATCCAGAATCTCAATCTCACCAAAATGAAAAACGCTAGCAGCCAAAGCAGCATCCGCCATACCCTCTTTAAATGTATCTACAAAATGTTGAACTGTTCCTGCGCCTCCAGAAGCGATGATTGGAATATTTAAAGTTTCTGAAAGTTTAGCTAAAGCTTCATTTGCGAATCCAGCTTTTGTTCCATCATTATTCATAGACGTAAATAAAATCTCTCCAGCACCTCTTTGCTCAACGTCTCTTGCCCAATCAAATAGATTTAGTGCTGTTGGTATCGTTCCTCCTGCTAAATGGACAATCCATTGATTGTTTATTTGTTTCGCATCAATGGCTACAACAACGCACTGACTGCCAAATTTATTAGATAATTCATTTACTAAATCTGGACGCTTTATAGCACTTGAATTTATGGAAATTTTATCAGCACCACACTTTAATAAATCATCAACATCTTCAATAGATGAAATCCCACCGCCAACAGTAAAAGGGATATTAACTTGTTCTGCAACTTTCAAAACCAGGTCATGCATTGTTTTACGACCTTCTAAAGTTGCAGAAATATCTAAAAACACTAATTCATCTGCGCCTAGATTCGCATATTGCTTAGCAAGTTCTACTGGATCTCCAGCATCACGTAAATCTATAAAATTGACCCCCTTAACAGTACGACCGTTTTTAATATCTAAGCATGGAATAATTCTTTTTGTGAGCATAATTTAAAAATGTGATTCTAAGTCTTTCAATTTAATATGACCTTCATAAAGTGCTTTACCAATAATAGCAGCTTCACAACCTAAATCCTCGAGAACATTTAAATCAGCAATAGAAGTCACACCTCCAGAAGCTATTAACTTGATATCTTTTGTTTCGTTTAAAATTCTTTTATATAAATCAAACGAAGGCCCTTGTAACATGCCGTCTTTGGCAATATCGGTACAAATCACATACTTTATCCCTTTGTTTTCATAGGATGTTATAAACGGAATCACATCCATGTCACTCTGCTCCTGCCAACCACTTACAGCTATCTTTTCATTATTACAGTCTGCACCAAGAATTATTTTTATGCCTCCATATTTATTAACCCAGCCCTCAAATATTCCAGCATTTTTGACCGCAATACTTCCTCCTGTAATTTGTTTTGCTCCAGAATTAAAAGCAATATGTAAATCCTCATCAGTTTTTAAACCTCCGCCAAAATCAATTTTTAATGTCGTTTTAGATGTTATTTGTTCTAATACCTTATAATTGACAACATGTTGAGCTTTGGCTCCATCAAGATCTACTAAATGTAGATATTGAATTCCTGCTGCCTCAAACTCCTTAGCAACTTCAATAGGGTTTTCGTTGTATATTTTTTTTGTGCTGTAATCACCTTTTGTGAGTCTAACACATTTTCCATCGATGATATCTATTGCTGGTATAATTCTCATGTTCACTTCCCACGAAGGTGGAAATCTCTTTTAATTAATATTTGTTTTCATATCTGTCAGATTTTAAAAAACCTAGCAGTAGATCTTTAATTTTAAAGCTCTAAAAAATTCCTCAATACTTGTTCTCCCACGACACTGCTTTTTTCAGGGTGAAATTGAACACCATAAAAATTGTCTTTTTGTAATGCAGAGGCATATTTCAATTCATATGTCGTTGATGCAATGGCTTCTTGGCACATGTCTGCATAAAAACTATGTACAAGGTACATGAAAGCATCCTCTTCTATGTTTCTAAACAGATTAGATTTTAACTCATTTATAGTATTCCATCCCATTTGAGGGACTTTGACTGCATTTGAGTAACGTTTGACATCAACATTGAAAATACCTAAGCCTTTTGTATTTCCCTCTTCGCTTGAATTACACATCAATTGCATCCCTAAACAAATACCTAAAACCGGTTGTTTTAAAGTTGGAATAAGTGTATCTAACCCACTTTGTTTAAGCATTTTCATTGCAGAACTTGCTTCTCCAACACCAGGAAAAATAACTCTCTCTGCAGATGTAATGACTTCAGGGTTGTTTGAAAGAATAGCATCCACTCCTAAACGTTTAAAAGCAAATTGAATACTCTTAATATTTCCTGCGCCATAATCGATTATTACTAGTTTCAAAGGTTTACTGTCCATTCATATTTGTTTTTCATTGAAGCTTGTCATTACAAATTCCAAAACTAAATTTTCATATTCCAAAAAATCACTCCAAGATTCTAAATTTGAAATTTTATTTTTTTTAATGTTTACTAAAAGTATTTACAACACTCCTTTTGTGGATGGCAATATCATTTTCTCTATATCTCGTTTTACAGCCATTTTAATAGCTTTTGCAAACGCTTTAAAAATCGCTTCGATTTTGTGATGTTCGTTAGTGCCTTCTGCTTTTATGTTTAAGTTACACTTAGCACCATCTGTAAACGATTTAAAAAAGTGGTAGAACATTTCAGTTGGCATTTTACCAATCATTTCACGTTTGAAATCTACTTCCCAAACTAACCAATTACGCCCTCCAAAATCAATTGCAGCTTGAGCAAAACAGTCATCCATTGGTAGAGAAAAACCATAGCGTTCAATTCCTAGTTTATTACCCAATGTCGCAGCGAACAATTCTCCAAGTGCAATTGCTGTATCCTCGATGGTATGATGCTCATCAACTTCTAAATCACCATCCACTTTAAGAGTCAAATCTAATTGTCCGTGACGCGAAATTTGATCAAGCATATGATCAAAAAAAGCTATTCCTGTATCAATATTACTGTTGCCTATGCCATCGAGATTTAAATCAATTTTAATTTTTGTCTCATTGGTATTTCTCTCAATACTCCCAGTTCTAGCGTCTGCTTTTAAAAAGGTATAAATGGCCTCCCAATCATTACTTTCTATAGCTATAAATTGATCTAATGCCTCACGTTTCACTGTGATTTCATCAGTTCCTAAATTGGTATTATCATTTATAAAAATTCCTTTTGAGCCTAAATTTTTAGCTAACTCTATATCTGTTAAGCGATCTCCAATAACAAAGGAGTTCGCTAAATCATAATTCGAAGAAAAGTATTTAGTCAGTAAACCTGTATTTGGTTTTCGCGTTGGCGCATTGTCTTTTGCAAAAGTTCTATCTATAAATTGTTCCTTAAAAACCACACCTTCTGCTTCAAACGTTTTTAGTACAAAGTTGTGAACTGGCCAAAATGTATTTTCTGGATAAACGTCAGTTCCCAAGCCGTCTTGATTAGTAATCATTACGATTTCAAAATCTAACTCTTTTGCTATTTTACTTAAATATTGAAATACTTTTGGGTAAAAATCTAGTTTTTCAAACGAGTCGATTTGTTCATCTGCTGGTTCTTTTATAATGGTTCCGTCTCTGTCTATAAATAGTACGCGCTGCATAATTGTTTCTTATTGAAACCTTTCAGGTCTTGAACACCTTACAGGTTGGTTAATGCTGTAATTAATTTTATATTTTCTTGTTGAGTTCCAACCGTAAATCGCAAGCAGTTTTCACAAAGTGGTTGGTTGGTTCTATTTCTTACTACAATTCCTTGCTGTATCAATCCCGTATAACGAGTATTTGCATCATCGACTTTTACTAAAATAAAATTGGCATCTGATGCATAAACAGTGTCTACAAATTCAATCTTTTTTAATTCTAAAATAAGCCAGTCACGTTGCTCTAGAATCCTCTTAATTTCTTCGGAAATCGCTATTGGTTTAGACAACCGCTCCAAAGCTTTCAATTGCGTTAATTCATTAACGTTATAAGGCGGTTTAATTCGGTTTAAAATAGAGATTATTTGTGTTGAAGCATAACAAACTCCCAAACGAATTCCTGCCATCCCATAAGCCTTGGACAAAGTCTGTGTGACTATTAAATTAGGAAACTCTTTCAATCTTCTAATCCATGACTCGTCTTTTGAAAAATCGATATAAGCTTCATCAATAATTACAATTCCATTGAAATTTAATATCAACTTCTCTATAGTAGCTGCTTTAAAGCTATTCGCCGTTGGATTATTTGGTGAACATAGAAACAACAATTTGGTTTTCGCATTTGCAGCGCTTAAAACGTCATCATAGTTAGGCTCAAAATCTGAACTTAATTGAATCTTAATATTTCTAACTGCATTGATATTTGCCAAAACATCATACATACCATATGTTGGTGGTAACGTAATAATGGCATCCATATTAGGTTCACAAAAAGCTCTAAAAATTAAATCTAACACTTCATCACTACCATTTCCCAGTAAGATATTATCTGTAGAAATATCCTTTAATTTGGAGAGTTGAGATTTCACTTTATACTGTTGCGGATCAGGATACCTATTAACTCCATTTTGAAACGGATTCTCATTGGCATCTAAAAATACCATATCACCAGACACCTCACTGTATTCATCTCTCGCTGATGAATACGGTTTTAAGTCTTTGATATTTCCTCTTAAAAAACTATCCAATTGAAATTGTTGACGCTCCATTAGGCTACTTTATTTTTAAGTTAGACATTTCTGATTTCTCAGAAATTAAATCTTTTAATCGCAATGTCACCGCATTTTTGTGTGCTTGTAAGCCTTCTGCCTCTGCCATTAACTCAATGGTATTACCAATATTTAAAATACCTTCTTTTGTGATCTTCTGAAATGTGATGCTTTTAGTAAAACTGTCTAAATTGACGCCAGAATAGGCTTTACTAAACCCATTAGTTGGCAAAGTGTGATTTGTTCCCGAGGCGTAATCTCCTGCGCTTTCAGGTGTGTAATTTCCAATAAATACAGATCCTGCATTTGCAATATTATCTACATAAAAATCTTCATTTTCTGTGCAAATAATAAAATGCTCTGGTGCGTATTCATTAATCATATCTAAAGCAATGTCGTGATTCTCAACATATATCAATTTAGAGTTATCAATTGCTTTTTGAGACATTTCTATTCTTGGTAGCAATTTGATTTGCTTCTCAACTTCAGAAGAAACAGCGTCCATTAATTGTCTTGATGTAGACACTAAAATAACCTGACTATCTGCTCCATGTTCTGCTTGGCTTAACAAATCTGAGGCGACATAACTTGCGTTTGCTGTATCATCTGCAACAACTAGTAACTCACTAGGTCCCGCTGGCATGTCTATGGCTACTCCATATTTTGTTGCTAATTGTTTCGCTACCGTTACATATTGGTTTCCAGGACCAAATATTTTATAAACTTGGGGTACGGTTTCTGTTCCAAAAGTTAAACCTGCAATGGCCTGAATACCTCCAACTTTAATGATTTTCGTCACACCACATAAGTGCGCTGTGTACATAATTTCATTGGCTATTTTTCCTTCTTTATTTGGAGGAGAACACAATACGATCTCTTTACAACCAGCAATATTAGCAGGAACTGTGAGCATTAATACTGTCGAAAACAAAGGAGCTGTACCTCCTGGAATGTATAACCCAACTTTCTGAATAGGTCGCTTTTCTTGCCAGCAATCAATACCTTTGGAAGTTTCTACAGAAACACGCTTTGTCTTTTGAGCTATATGGAAAGTTTCTATATTTTGCTTAGCTAACTGAATCGCTCGTTTTAATTCTTCGGAAACTGAATTTGATGCGTTTTCGATTTCTTCTGGAGATACAATCATCGCCTCCAATTTTACTCCGTCAAACATTTCAGTGTACTTTAATATTGCTTTGTCTCCCTGTCTCTGAACATCATTGAAGATTTCATTAACTGTATTCTCTATATTCTCTACAGTTTGAGTTGGCCTTTTTAGTAATTCAAACCAGTCTGCCTTATTGGGATTATATGTCTTATTCATTAGTGGATTCTTTACTATTGTTTAAATTAATGTTTAAAAAAAGATAGAGTCTTACATTAAAGTACCATGTTCTCTATTGGACACACCAATATTCCTTCTGCTCCATTTTTTTTAAGCTCATCAATAACTTCCCAAAACTCATTTTTATTAATTACAGAGTGTAACGAACTCCAACCTTCCTTAGCTAATGGCAAAATTGTTGGACTATTCATTCCTGGTAAAATGTTTACGATAGTTTCGATCTTATCATTTGGCGCATTTAACAAGACATATTTGCTTTGTCTTCCGCGCAGAACAGATTGTAACCGAAACTGTAACTTATTTAAAATTTGTTGGTTTTCCGAAGAAATTAAAGGAGAAACAGCTAAAACAGCTTCAGATTTTAATAATATTTCAACTTCTTTTAATCCGTTTTTATATAATGTACTTCCACTAGAAACAATATCAACAATTGCATCTGCTAATCCAATGTTAGGCGCAATCTCTACCGAACCGTTAATGATATGCAAATGTGCCTTAACATTATTCTTCTCTAAGAATTGATTAACTGTATTTGGATATGACGTGGCAATACGCTTGCCCTCAAGATCTGCAACACCATTATACTTGGCTGCTTTTGGCACTGCAATGGACACCTTACACGAAGAGAAACCTAGTTTTTCAACAACTGAAATTTTATCGCCTTTTTCAATTAATACATTTTCACCAATAATTGCGGCATCAACCACTCCATCTTTTAAATATTGAGGAATATCACCGTTTCTAAGATAAAATACTTCTAAAGGGAAATTCTTTGCAGATGCTTTTAATTGGTCTTTACCATTGTCTATAGAAATCCCAACGTCTTTTAAAATCTTCATAGAATCGTCATAAAGGCGTCCTGATTTTTGTACTGCTATTTTAAGTTTACTCATAATTTGTCTCGAGAAAGCGAGTATCTTTTATTTTGTGTCTGAGCTAAAATTGCGAATCAAAAAACCCGTTTGATTAGCTCAAACGGGTTTAAATATGTTTTGATTTTATTCAATACATCTTCAACTCGCTTGACAGCCAGTATGAAAATGATGATGTAATTGAGTAAGAATCATTAAATTGTTGTTATTTAATTAGGTGCAAAGATTGCGAATTAAAATTCATAATTCCAAATCTTGAAACACGATTTATGATAATATTAATATTTCAGTTTCAAATTATTGATTAAACCAATTTTCAACCTATTTTTCAAGGATAAGGACTTTGGTCACTGTAATCAAGGTAAGCCTTCAGTTTTTTTATTAACGACTGTAAAACTCACTTTTACTCAACGGTTACTAACTGCAGTAATATTTGCTTTTTAAAAATGATCTCGTTTATCCTGGCTTTGAACAAAACCAGAAAAACTAAATATTAAGACTATGAGAAATACTCTCAAATAAATATTATTGGTTACCTAAAATAATTGGCAATCCAGAATCTCCAGAACCGATAACAATAACTTTACTATTTGGAGACTCAGCGAGTTTCATAGTAGCATCTATACCTTTATCTTGTAAGATTTTATCAGTTAATGACGCACTTAATATTCTGTTAGATTCAGCTTTACCTTCTGCTTCAATAATTACTTTTTGAGCTTCTTTAGCAGCAGTCACTAATCTAAACTCATACTCTAAAGATTCTTGCTCTTGCTTTAATTTACGCTCAATAGCTTCTTTAATTGTTGAAGGTAAGGTTACGTCTCTAATTAAAATATCATTAATTTGAATAAACTGAGGCTCAACAATTTTTTTTGTTTCTTCCAAGATTTCATCTTGAATAGCATCTCTCTTACTTGAATATAATTGCTCAGGTGTATAACGACCAACAACACTACGCGCAGCACTTCTTATGGCCGGCTGTAATACTCTACTCTTATATTCAGTTCCTTTTTGATTATGTAATTTACCTAAGTTTTTAGCATCTGGCTCATACAATACAGAGGCATCTAATTTTATATCCAATCCATTAGAAGATAAAACAGACATTTTTTCAGGCATTTCTTGTTGACGCGTTTCATAATCTATAACACGATTCCAAGGCGCTATAATATGAAAACCAGGCCCTAACGCTTCTTTGTCGGGATCTACACCTTCACCAAGTGTTTCGTGTACTACTCCAGCATGCCCAGAATCAATTGTGACCGCTGATTTAAATAATCCAACTAATAATAGAACTATAACAATCAACGCTATAATGCCACTTTTTGGTAATTTTTCCATGATTTTAGTTTTTAAATAAGTCCGTTATATTTTCTTATAAACCACTCAATAGATAGACTTAGCGCTATGAGTGCTAGAAGATATTTCCAGTCTATCAAAGGTACGACTTTTTTAGTGCTTTTTTGTATTGTAGCGAACCTAGAATCGTTAATTAAATCATAAGTTAATGTCGACGTATTATCTATAAAATAGGAAGTTCCTTCGCTATTTGTTGCTAAGGCCTGAAGCTTAGTAACATTGGCATTTAAGAATTGTTGTTCAACATTGTAGTCTAAGATTTTGAGTTCGCCAGATTTTGATATATTCTCGTTATTTACTGTTACAGTAAATGAATAATTCCCGGCTTCTAAACCACTTAAATCTATTTCGTAGGCCGTATTCTTTAGGACAAACGGATATGACTTAACATCATCTGTGTCTTTGTTTTTTAGAGTAATATTTAAATTTGCATTATCATCAAATATATAATTCTTATTGAAAAACTGTGAAGTGATTCTCACATTATCATTACCGTTATAGAAAGATTCATAATTTACATTTAATCGTGTCCGGCGCTTATTAGTGCTTAGGTACTGCACCAGTTTTCCCATAAAATTATCAAACGTATTAAATGAATTCTCATTAATGTAGGCCTGCGCTCTCCATCTCCATAAACCCTCACCCATTATTAGTGCTTCACGTTTATCATTAATCTCAAAAGTGGCAAAAAGAGGTTCGTCAATTTGATTGCCATTAATAGTTTTATAAAGAATAGTTTCGAAAGGTACCGCAAATGAGGTTTCACCAAATGCTCCTTTTAAAGGCGGAAATTCTCCAAAGCTCAAATCATCAATTATAAATGTTGAATAGTTTTGATTTAAACTTGGTTGATACTCCTCGATTTGATTCGTTAATTCCTGTTTATAATTACTTTGCAATTGATTTAATAAAGACCAATTTGTTTTCGTCCCAGTAATAACAATTTTATTGAGTTTTAACTTCTCAATTTCATTGAATAATGCTCTAAAGTTATTCGTTGGTTGATACATAATAACCAATTGATAATCTGCCGATTTATTTAAAAATTCAACCGTAGACAGGATATCTGCATTGCGTTGTTCATTACTTTCTATCGATTTTTTGAGGGCACCTAAATCTGGATGTAATAGATCAGATACTATCGCAACTTTCGTTTTTTGATCTATCACTTCAACCGCAAAATTTTTGACATTGTTGATGGTGTTTTTTTCATTTTCTAGCGGAACTACTTGAGCTTTATAGCTTGTCACACCTACTCTATTAGCAGGTAAAGTAACGTTTACGATTTGTGAAGTTTGTGATTTACTAAACGTTAATGGTTTAGAAAACACTATGGTATTTCCTGTAGAAATTCTCAACTGTGTATTTACTGTCGCATTCCCATTATAAGTAGCAATAACCTCTACCGGAAACTTGTTTTTTAAATACGCATAGCGATTCACATTTAACTGTTGAACCTTAATATCTGTATAAGTAGTTGTATCTCCTAAAATAATTGGAAAAATGGATTGCTTATATCGTTTTGTCATATAAGCATAGTCATTTCCGTAGGTTTGATTCCCATCAGAAATAATAAGCATTGGAGAAATGGAGTTATTATACACTTCAGATAAACGTTCAAAAACTAACGCAATGTTAGACTGCTTCTCATCGAACGATAACGAATCTGTTGGGTTTATTTCTTTTCCGAAGCTATAAAACTCCAGATTAAAATTCTCGTTCAGAGCTTCATTAGCTTTCAAAGACTTAATAAGATCTGATGTATTTTGCGCCTGATCGAAATAGTTTATAGATTCTGAATTATCTACAGCCACAACCAAATTTGGCTTTTCATTATAATAGGAAACCTTATCAAACTTAGGATTAATAAGTAATAAAAAGATTGAAAAATAGGTCACAAAACGTAAGGCTGATAATAGCCAAGCACGTCTCCCTTTTAGTTTTGCTTTATAAGCATACTGAAAAAGCGCTAATGATAGCGCTATGATTCCAGATATGATAATATATGTTATTGTTTCTGTTTGCAATGAATATAGTTCTATTATGTCAACATTCCACCATCAACATTCAACGTCTGTCCTGTAATATAAGTACTCATATCACTAGCTAAAAATACGCAAGCGTTTGCAATGTCCTCTGGACTTCCGCCACGTTTTAATGGAATGGCATTTCTCCAACCTTTTACAATTTCTTCGTCTAATTTAGCAGTCATTTCAGTTTCAATAAAACCAGGAGCAATCACATTGCTTCTAATATTTCTAGACCCTAATTCTAAAGCTACAGACTTAGAAAACCCAATAATACCCGCTTTTGAAGCTGCATAATTGGTTTGCCCTGCGTTACCTTTTACACCAACAACAGAACTCATATTGATTATAGACCCTTTACGTTGCTTCAACATCGTACGTAAAACAGCTTTAGTCATGTTAAAAACCGATTTTAAGTTGACTTCAATTACTTTATCAAAATCTTCTTCTCCCATTCTCATGAGGAGATTATCTTTTGTAATTCCTGCGTTATTTACTAATATATCTATGCTTCCAAAATCTACAAGAACATCTTCTACTAGTTTTTGAGACTCGTCAAAATTAGCGGCATTACTTTGGTACCCTTTAGCTTTAACTCCTTGAACCTTTAATTCTTTCTCTAATTCATTTGCTGCTTCTACCGAAGCGCTATAGGTGAATGCCACATTAGCTCCATGCTGAGCAAAAACTTGCGCAATACCTTTACCTATACCTCGACTTGCACCAGTGATTATTGCTGTTTTTCCTTCTAATAACTTCATTATATACTATTTAATAGTTGGTATTCAAATATAGGAAATACATGTTGTAGAACATATAAAAATTTCACAAAATCTTTTGCGGTTTTTGGATAAAAAAAGCAGCTACAAATAAATGCGACTGCTTTTGAGTTTTTTATATTTCCGAAGTAATATTACATCTTAACCTCTTGGGGTTGCTCGTAGTTAAATAAATAATCAATATCCATTTCTTGCAGCTTTCCTAACTTTTTTAATGCTTTAAAATCGATATCTTTTTTGCTACCAATAACCATTACATTATAGTTTTCTCCTTTGATATTTGTATTGAAGAAATCACGTAAATCTGCCATAGTCATATCTTTTATGGTATTATACATATCTTCTCTATTATCATTATCGATACCTAATTTTTTGAGTCGCTCGTAATTCCAGAACACACTGGATTTTGTGATCCGTTGTGCTGCTAGTTTTTTTAATGTCGCTTCTTTAGCAGCATTGAATTGCTCTACCGCTTCTGGCATATTGGTCATTAATTCCATCATTGCATCAACTGCTTGCGGCATTTTATTAGCTTGAGTTCCCATGTAAGCCATCACGTAGTTGTTATCCTCTTTTTTACTTGCAGTACTGTAACTAGAAAACGCAGAATAAGCTAATGATTTTGATTCTCTAATTTCTTGAAAAACAATAGATGATAAACCACTACCAAAATACGTGTTAAATAATGTTGAAGCCGCCATATTATCTGCGCTGAAAGGATCTCCTTTTGCTAAGAATAACATTTCTGATTGTACCATATCAAAATCAACGAAGTAAACATTTCCTCCAGTTTCTTTCTCCAAATAAGCCATTGCTTCTGGATATGTTTTTAATTCCTCAGCAACTTTATGACTTGTATTTAAAGCTGCAACAGCTGCATCAATATCTTTTCCGTAGTAAAAAATACGTTGCTCAAAGTTCTTCATACCTTTTACAATATCTACTAAATTTGTAGGGTCCATAGCTTCAAGTTCTTTGGTTTGAAAGATGTTTCTTAAACGTGAATTATCTCCATACTTACCGTAGTTCATTAAACCATTCCAAAGAATATTTCCTTTTTGTGACTTACCATCTACTCTCCCTTTTGTAATAGATTCTGCATATTTATTGTACGCGTCTTGATCTGGCACAGCGTTGTTCCAAAGGTGTTCTAAAAGCTCTAATCCTTTTGGTAAGTTTTCTTTTAACCCGTTTAATCCAACATAGGTTGTCTCTGCTCCTGCACTAACATAATAATTAACACCTAATTTGTAGAATTCTTTTTTCAATTCTTCCGCAGAATATTTATCAGTCCCTAAATACTCCATATATCCAGCTGCGAGTCCTAGCTGTTTGTCGTTATCACTTCCCATGTCAAAAATGATATTCATATCAAATAAGTCGTTACTCTCATTATTAATATGAGCGACTTTAATATCATTATCTAATTTAGTTTCTTTGATTTCTTTCTTATAATCAATAAATTTTGGCTGTAATGGTTTAGATTTCATTTTACCAAAATCCACTAAAAATGGAGAACTCAATTCTCTATTTACATTAACTGGTGTAATTCCTGGGTTTTGTACTTTTACAATAGACGCATCTTCACCTTGCCTTTTATAAGTAACCACGTAGTTGTCTTTATAAAAAGTATTTGCAAAATCAACTAATTCTTGTTTAGAGATTTTCTTAAGATCATCTAAAAACTGAACACGATTCTTCCAATTCTCATCCTTTATAAAAGCATCCACATACATATCTGCTAGAGCAGAACTGTTTTCATATTGCTGAGTTTGACTTAATTTTAAATCATTAATGACAGCATTCATCATCCATTCATCAAATTCACCCTTTTTTAATTTTTCAATTTGAGCTAGAAGCAACAATTTAAGCTCGTCTAAAGTTTGTCCCTCTTTTGGTGCTCCACTAAAAGTATGGTACCCATATTCTTTAAGGAATGTTGGACTACAACCAGCATATTGCACCAATTGTTTTTGATTTAAGTTTAAATCTATAAGTCCAGCGTTTCCATTAGCAAGAATCATATCTGCCATAGTGACTAGTTTTTCTTGTTCTGAACCAGCGCTTTCCGTTCTAAATGCAATAGAAAGACTTTCAGACGTTGGACCAAAAACCTCTTTTACAACTGGTGAAGTAATTGATTCTTCTATTGGTAATATAGGATGAACGACTTCTTTCTTTTCAAATTTTCCGAAGACATCATTTACCGATTTAATCGTGTCATCAAAATCAATATCACCAACCAATACCATTGCCATATTATTTGGCACATAATACGTATTGAAATAATTATGAATATCAACCATTGAAGGATTTTTCAAGTGCTCTGCAATACCTATAGTTGATTGTTGACCATAAGGATGATTTGGAAATAAACCTTCTAGCATTGCGGCATATTGCTTACGACCATCATTATCTTGACCTCTATTAAATTCTTCAAAGACTGCTTCTAATTCTGTATGAAACAAACGTAATACCAATTGACTAAAACGCTCTCCTTCTAAGTGTAACCACTTATCTAATTCGTTTGCTGGTATTTTATTAGTATATACTGTTTGTTCAAACCAAGTGTATGCATTAGTTCCCGTAGCTCCTAAAGAAGCCATCATTTTATCATATTCATTAGCAATACTGTGATTTGAAGCTTCGAGAGACACTTCATCAATCTTTTTGTATAATTCTAACTTCTTTGCAGGATCATTTTCGGCTCTGTGTTGCTCATATAAATCTGAAATTTGATCTAAGAACCCTTTCTCTTTTTCCCAGTCTGCAGATCCAATCTGATCAGTACCTTTAAAAACCATATGTTCAAGATAGTGAGCAAGACCTGTAGACTCTTTTGGATCGTAATTTGAACCCGCTCTTACAGCAACATAAGTTTGAATTTTTGGTTCTTCTACATTTTTACTTAGATAGACTTTTAACCCGTTGTCCAGAGTATACAACCGTAAACCAGTTGGATCATTAGCGACAGCCTCGTAAGAGAACCCATTAGCATCTGTATTGAATTCTACAGCATAAGCTAAATCCTTGTTTTCTTTTTCAGTTTTGCAATTGTAAGCCAGAGCGACGATACAAAGCATCAATAATAGTTTGATGTGTTTCATAAAGATTGATTTGATTAAAAAAAAATTCCGTTGACTAAATGTACAGTCAACGGAATTATAATGTATGTTATTTGTGTTTATTTTAACAGGAAATATCTTATTTATTCATTACTTCTGCTACCTTCTTTCCAATTTCAGCAGGTGATTCTACAACATGAATTCCACAAGCTCTCATAATCTTCTTTTTTGCTTGAGCAGTATCATCACTTCCTCCAACAATTGCGCCAGCATGACCCATTGTGCGTCCTGCAGGTGCAGTCTCTCCTGCAATAAAACCAATAATTGGTTTTTTACTTCCACTCGCTTTATACCAATACGCAGCATCTGCTTCTAATTGACCTCCAATTTCGCCAATCATAACAACCGCTTCAGTTTCTGGATCATTAATCAATAACTCAACAGCTTCTTTAGTTGTTGTCCCTATAATAGGATCTCCTCCAATACCAATAGCAGTGGTAATTCCCAATCCTTGTTTTACAACTTGATCTGCAGCTTCATAAGTTAAAGTACCTGATTTTGATACGATACCAACGTTACCTTTTTTGAAAACAAAACCTGGCATAATACCAACTTTAGCCTCACCTGGAGTGATAACTCCCGGGCAGTTAGGGCCAATCAATCTACAATCTCTTCCTTTTATGTAGTTTGACGCTTTAATCATATCGGCAACAGGAATACCCTCTGTAATTGTAATAATCACTTTGATACCTGCGTCTGCAGCTTCCATAATTGCATCTGCAGCAAATGCAGGCGGAACAAAAATAATAGTAGTATTTGCTCCAACTTCTTTCACAGCATCTGCAACCGTATTAAAAACAGGTCTGTCTAGGTGAGTTTGACCTCCTTTTCCTGGAGTAACACCACCAACAACATTTGTTCCATATTCAATCATTTGACCAGCGTGGAATGTACCTTCACTACCTGTAAATCCTTGAACAATTATTTTTGAATCTTTATTAACTAAAACGCTCATTTGTGTTTGTTTTATTGCCTTTTTTTCTCCGGAAATGTACCGTTATGAGAAATTATAGGCTATTTATAGTTTTGATTTTTACTTTTTTATTTATACAGAGAATGATTTTCTGAATGCGACTACAAAAATAAGATATTGCTTATGATTTCTAAACCTTTTTAAACTTTTATTTCAGCATAAGAATTTAAACTTTCTGGTGTGTCATCAGCCAATTGACTCATCTCGTATCCTCTATATAATTTACCATCCTTGACTTCCCAAATAGATATAAAGTGTGCTAAAGCGTCTTCTTTTTTTGGTCGCTCAATTGATGTTACATAAATGGTATATCTAGCAGTTATTGTATTAGCATCTTCTAAAAGATGACTTAATCTATATTTAAAGGAGTGAAAAGAAGCTTTCACACCTTCAAGCATCTTTTGTAAACCCTGTAAATCTAGTTTTGTATAGCCTTTACTACTATGCCATTTCAATTCACAATCTTTATGAAAATGATTTATAACACCTTCGTCTTTAGCCAAGTCTAAGTCATAAAATGCTTTGACCATTTGTTTTGCTGACATTTATAAGTTTTTTAATTTTTCAAGAATTTCAGGAATTTTTCTAATCGCTGCAATTTCTTTGTACTTGCTTCTAAAATCATCTGCAGGAACACCAAAATAGCTTTTATGTCCTTCTAGTGATTTACTAACCCCCGCTTTTGCAGAAATTATTGCTTTTGTCCCTATGGTAATTCCGCTGGTAATTCCTACTTGTCCCCAGATAGTCACTTCATCTTCAATGATTACACAACCTGCGATGCCTACTTGTGACGCTATCAAGCATTTTTTACCAATTCGCGTATCATGACCAACCTGAATTTGATTATCTAACTTAGAACCTTCTCCAATAATAGTATCTCCTGTAACACCTTTGTCAATGGTACAAAGAGCTCCTAAGTCCACATTGTTTTCAATGATTACTCGTCCTCCAGATTTTAACTGATCATAACCTTCCGGCCTGTTTTTATAATAAAACGCACTTGCTCCTAATACTGTACCTGCATGAATAGTGACGTTATCTCCAATAACAGTATCATCATAAATACTAACATTTGAATGAATAGTACAATGGTTACCTATAACAACGTTATTTCCTATGAAGCAATTGGGTTGAATAATTGTATTTTTACCAATTTTAACTGTTTGAGAAATGGCAATATCGGACGATTGAAAGGGCTTAAAGTGAAGCGTTAATTTATTAAAGTCTCTAAAAGGATCATCACTTATTAGGAGTGCCTTTCCTTCTGGGCAATCTACTTTTTTATTAATTAATACAATAGTAGCAGCGCTTTCTAATGCTTTACCGTAATATTTTGGATGATCTACAAAAACAATATCTCCAGATTCTACAACATGAATTTCGTTCATTCCTAAAACCGGAAAGTCATCTGCTCCAATATATTCAGTAGAAATAAGATGAGCGATTTGTTTAAGTGTCTGCGCCTTTGGAAACTTCATATTTTTAGTCTTCAGTGGTGAGTTTTCAGTAATCAGTCTTTCTAGTAAGCACTGCTAACTGAAGACTGATTACTGACTACTAGTTTCTATTCTTTTACGCGTTCTTTATAAGTCCCCTTTTCGGTTTCTATTTTTATTTTATCACCTTCATTTATAAACAAAGGAACATTAACCTCTGCTCCTGATTCAACTATTGCAGGTTTTGTTGCATTTGTTGCTGTATTACCTTTAATTCCAGGTTCCGTTGATGTCACTTCAAGAACTACACTCGCGGGCATATCTACCGATAGTGGCATATTATCTTCAGTATTAATCAATACCGTAACGACTTCTCCTTCTTTCATTAAATCTGGACGGTCTAATGCTGCTTCTAATAAACGAATTTGTGTATAATCTACTTCATTCATAAAGTGATAAAACTCACCGTCGTTATATAGGTATTGAAATTTATGTGTCTCAACGCGTACATCTTCAATTTTATGTCCAGCAGAGAAGGTGTTGTCTAAAACCTTACCTGTGGTAACACTTTTCATTTTTGTTCTAACAAAAGCTGGTCCTTTACCTGGTTTTACATGTAAAAATTCTATAATCTTAAAAATATCATGGTTATATCTTATGCATAATCCGTTTCTTATATCTGAAGTACTTGCCATATATTATATGTTATTAAGTTGTTTTTTTATTGAGTTATTACTCAAACGCTATTCTTATGTGTATTCCTTTTTCCGAAGAAAAAAAATTAATTTGATTTGAAATATCCTTTCATAATTCCGCGATGTGAATTCTTAATAAATTGAAGAATCTCATCGCGTTCTGGAGTTGCTTCCATCTCTGCTTCTATTAAATCTGAAGCCTGAGTATTATTATAATTTTTTTGATATAGCATTCTGTATATATCTTGAATTTCTCTAATTTTCTCTGTCGTAAACCCTCTGCGACGCAAACCTACAGAGTTAATACCTACATAGGATAATGGCTCACGACCAGCTTTCACGTATGGTGGCACATCTTTTCTAACTAAAGATCCGCCTGTCACGAAGGCATGATTACCAATAGACACAAATTGATGTACAGCAGTCATTCCTGCCAAAACCACATAATCACCAACATTAATATGTCCCGCCAATGTACTGTTATTTGAAAAAATACAATTATTACCAACAATACAATCGTGGGCAATATGGCAATATGCCATAATCAAACAGTTATTCCCAATCACCGTTTTCATTTTATCTGTAGTGCCTCGATTAATCGTAACACACTCTCTTATAGTAACATTATCCCCTATTACTGTAAGCGTATCTTCATCATCGTATTTTAAATCCTGAGGTACAGCAGAAATAACAGAACCTGGGAAAATATTGCAATTTTTTCCAATTCTTGCGCCTTCCATTATCGTTACGTTACTTCCAATCCAAGTTCCTTCTCCAATTGTAACATTGCTGTAAATAGTTGTAAAAGGCTCAATAACTACATTCTTCGCGATTTTTGCTCCAGGATGTACGTATGCTAAAGGTTGGTTCATTTTTTAGTTTTTATTTTTACTCAAAAGTAAAATGTATTCGCCAAGAATGTATAGAAATGTATTACTATTTTATCTTAGCACTGTTCATTTTTAAATGTTCTTTCATCTCTAAAGTATCACGTAATACTAAAGAAATTTTATTTGATTCGTTAAAAATACGTCAAATATTATTTTATTTGACTTTAGAAATTTGTGCCATTAATTCTGCTTCTGCACACAATTGTCCATTAGCATAAGCATAGCCCTGCATGTGACAGATACCACGACGTATTGGCGTTATTAAATCGCACTTAAATATAAGCGTATCTCCAGGCACTACCTTTTTCTTGAATTTTACTTTATCAATCTTCATAAAGAATGTTAAGTAATTTTCAGGATCTGGAACAGTACTCAATACTAGTATACCTCCTGTTTGCGCCATAGCTTCTACAATCAAAACGCCAGGCATTACTGGTGCTCCAGGGAAATGACCCTTAAAGAATTCTTCATTCATAGTCACATTTTTCATTCCTATGACATGAGAATCTGATAATTCAAAAACTTTGTCTAGTAATAAAAAGGGTTGCCTGTGAGGTAACATGTCCATAATTTGCATCACGTCCATCAAAGGCTCTTGATTCAAATCTATTTGAGGAACGTTATTACGACGTTCATTTTTTATGATTTTAGACAGTTTCTTAGCAAATTGGGTATTGATGAAATGCCCAGGTTTGTTGGCAATTACTTTTCCTCTAATGCGCGTACCAACTAAAGATAAATCACCTATAACATCTAAAAGCTTATGTCTTGCTGCTTCATTAGGATGGTGAAGCGTTAAATTATCTAAGATCCCATTTTGCTTTATTGCTATCGAATCTTTATTAAAAGCCACTTTTAGTTTTTCCATTGTTTCTGGGGATAATTCTTTATCCACATACACAATAGCATTATTAAGATCACCACCTTTAATAAGACCATTTTCTAATAACATTTCTAGTTCATGTAAAAAACTAAAGGTTCTAGAGTCTGAAATATCTGCTTTAAAATCTGACATATGATTTAAGGTCGCATTTTGAGTCCCTAAAACTTTGGTACCAAAGTCAACCATAGTAGTGACTTGGTATTCTTTAGAAGGCATAACGATAATCTCGCTTCCTGATTCTTCATCAATATACGATATCACATCAGAAACAACATATTCTTCTCTAAAATCATCTTGCTCAATAATACCTGCCTTTTCAATAGCTTCAACAAAAAACTTTGACGAACCGTCCATAATGGGAGGTTCTGAAGCATCGAGTTCTATAATAGCATTATCAATATCTAGACCGACTAAAGCAGCCAGTACATGCTCTGAAGTTTGAATAATTACACCGTTTTTTTCCAAACAGGTACCTCGTTGAGTATTGGTCACATAATTGGCATCTGCCTCAATCACAGGTGAGCCCTCAAGATCTACTCTTTTAAAAGAAAACCCATTATTTACTGGTGCAGGACAAAATGTAATTGTCACCTCTTTTCCTGTATGTAAACCAACACCTTTAAGAGAAACTTGTTTCTCTATCGTTTTTTGTTTAATGTCTGTTTTAATTATTGCCATTTAGTTTTTTTTCTAAATCATTAATGGTTTTAACAATCTTAGGTAAATTTTTAAAATGTACATAAGATTTATTCCAATCTCCAAATGTAAATGATGGAGACCCCTGTAATACTTCATTATTTTTTACATGTCTCCCAATGCCAGACTGTGCTTGCACACGCACATTGTTGCCAATAGTAATATGTCCAGCAATACCTACTTGACCCCCTATTAAGCAATTTTCACCAATTTTAGCAGATCCAGCAATTCCTGTTTGAGCAGCTATAACTGTATTTCTACCAATCTCAACATTATGTGCTATTTGTATTTGATTATCTAATTTTACTCCTCTTCGTATCACTGTAGAACCTAATGTTGCTCTATCTATGGTTGTCGCAGCTCCGACATCTACGTAATCCTCTATAATCACATTACCTATTTGCGGCATTTTACTATACTCTCCATTTTTATCTGGAACAAAACCAAAACCATCTGCACCAATAATAACTCCAGAATTGATAACACAGTGTTTTCCTATAATGGTTTCTGAATATACTTTAGCTCCAGAAAACAATATCGTATGATCTCCAACAGTTACGTTATCTCCTATATAAGTATTAGGAAAAATTTTCACATGATCACCAATTACCACCTGATCTCCAATATAACTAAAAGCACCGATGTAAACATCGCTTCCTAATTTAGCAGATTCTGAGATAAACGATGGCTGTTCAATACCCTGTTTGTTAAATTTCACTTGGTTATAGTATTCCAAAAGTTTTGAAAACGATTGATAAGCATCATCAACCTTAATAAGGGTTGTTGAGATATCATTTTCTGGTTCAAATGTTTTATTAACTATGGTGATTGACGCTTTGGTAGAATATATGTATGAATTATACTTAGGATTTGCCAAAAAGGTCAAAGAGCCTTCTGTACCCTCCTCAATTTTTGAAAGTTTAGAAACTTCAACCTCAGGATTACCTACGACCTCGCCTTCTAAAATTCCAGCTATTTGTTGTGCTGTAAAGTTCATACGAGCAAAAATAGGAAAAATGCGGAAATTATTTACAGTTGTTTGTGTTTAAAAGGTTAGATAATGAGTTGTTTCTTGTTGTGTTGTGCTTTAACGTATTTTAATTGGTCACTTAATTACTTATTAACCTCTGAAATAATCTGGTTTTTCTTCGGAAATTCAAAAACTTCAAGATTTTATAAATTAAAGATTGATTAGCTAAATTTGCTCCTCTAGGAATTTTTAATTAAAAATTTCATTGCATTTAACGGTTTCTTATTCTTAGGTATAGTTATGATCCTTTGGAAAAACCAAAACTGTAAAGAATAATCAACTACATACGACACCTTAAAGCGGAATACCAAACACTGGATCCTATTCTTTCGGATAACAGATGTAATACTTAGTAACTGCTTTAGACAATGCTTTAATATTGAACTGATCTGATGCCTTTGTAATATCAACCACTTTTCCAGATTTCTGCAAAATTTTAATTTTTTGTTTTTTAGATTGATACGCCAGGTTTGAGATTTCATCAATAAAGACAAAGTATGCTGCATCAGCCTTTGAAATATTATATTTCGAGACTAGATTAGTGATATGTTTATCTAAAGTTGAAGGTTTAATAGGTTTGTTTTTTAGTTTAATCTTCAATAAATCTCTATTAATAATCATGCTACAAAGATGACTTAAGATAAAATCATCATGATATTGCCAATCTTTCATAGCAGACACAATATCTGTATCGTCCAATCTAGAAAAGGTTTCTAAAGTATGGTCGTCAAAATTGTTACTTGTAATTTCATTCCGAAGAAAAAAAGATAGGGCATCACTTGCTCTTAAATTTACACCTTTAACAGTTAACTCTTTAGCTCTCTTTAAAACCCGAGTCAGTAATTGCTCGGCGACCAAACTTGTTTTATGGAGGTAGACTTGCCAGTACATAAAACGTCGCGCAACCAAGAATTTCTCAAGGCTGTAAATCCCCTTTTCTTCAACAACCAGTCTATCATCAACAACATTTAGCATAGTAATTAATCGTTCGCTATTTACATTACCTTCGGCAACACCTGTATAAAAACTATCACGCTTGAGATAATCTGCTCTATCCATATCAAATTGGCTAGATATCAACTCGCATAAAAATGGTCTATCATAATTGCCTTTAAAAATTTGAATGGCTAGCGTTAAACTTCCGTTAAATTCTTTATTGAGTTTTTGCATAAAACGCATAGAAATCACTTCATGAGAAACTCCATTTACAATACTGTGTTCCATCGCGTGAGAGAATGGTCCATGACCAATATCATGTAATAAAATAGCGATATAAAGTGCTCTTTCTTCCTCTTCAGAAATCATAACCTCCTTAAAACGAAGCACATTAACTGCTCTTTGCATTAAATACATGCAACCTATAGCGTGATGAAATCTTGTATGGTGAGCTCCAGGATAAACAAGGTATGATAATCCCATTTGAGAAATCCTACGTAATCTTTGGAAATATTTATGCTCAATTAAATCAAAAATATCCGAATTGGGAATCGTAATAAATCCGTAAATTGGATCGTTAAAGATTTTAAGTTTGTTACTTGTCTTCAAACTGAAAAATTTTATACCATAAACTATGGTATCATATTAATTATAAACAAATATACATGAACACTATAAATATTCTTTGGGTTGACGACGAAATAGATCTTTTAAAGCCACATATCATTTTTCTAGAACAAAAACAATATAAGGTAACAACGTGTCAAAGTGGAACAGAAGCTATTGATATTATAGACGATACCAGTTTTGATATTGTGTTTTTAGATGAAAACATGCCAGGCCTTACAGGTTTAGAAACCTTGCACGAAATTAAGGAACGTCGTGCTAATCTTCCAGTCGTGATGATTACTAAAAGCGAGGAAGAATATATTATGGAAGAGGCTATTGGTAATAAGATTGCAGATTATTTAATTAAGCCTGTAAACCCAAATCAGATTCTATTAAGTCTAAAAAAGAACTTAGATCACTCTAGGCTCATTTCAGAAAAAACAACTTCTAACTACCAACAAGAATTTAGAAAGATTGCTATGGATATGTCTATGGTAAATACTTTTGAAGAATGGAGTGATTTGTATCAGAAGTTGGTGTATTGGGAATTGCAACTTGAAGATATTGAAGATGTCGGTATGACAGAGATTTTGGAATCTCAAAAAAACGAAGCTAATGTTCAATTTGGAAAATTTATAGAAAAAAATTATCCAAGTTGGTTTGAGCCTAATGTGGATGCACCTACAATGTCGCATAACCTATTTAGAGATAAGGTTGTACCAGAATTAAGTAAAGAGCAGCCTACTTTATTAATTGTGATTGATAATTTACGTTATGACCAATGGAAAGCGTTTGAACCTATCGTTAACAATTATTATAAGAAGGAATCTGAAAGTCCGTTTTATAGCATCCTACCTACGGCTACTCAATATGCAAGAAACGCAATATTTTCGGGATTAATGCCTTTAGATATGGAGAAATTACACCCAAATCTTTGGAAAAACGATACCGACGAAGGTGGTAAAAACATGCATGAATATGAATTTTTACAAGCACAACTTAAACGTTTAGGTTTACAAAACTTAAAAACAGAATATCATAAAATCACAAATTTAAGAGCTGGAAAAAAATTGGCTGAGAATTTCAAATCACTTAAAGATAATGACTTGTCTGTCATCGTTTATAATTTTGTGGACATGCTCTCCCATTCTAAAACAGAAATGGATGTTGTTAAAGAATTAGCATCCAATGATAAAGCCTATCGTTCTCTAACTGTGAGCTGGTTTAAAAACTCACCACTATTAGAAATAATACAACAAGCTCAAAATTTAGGATTTAAGTTAATTTTAACTACCGATCACGGCACTATAAATGTAAAGAATCCATCAAAAGTTATTGGTGATCGTGATACAAGTTTGAATTTGCGTTATAAAACTGGACGCAGCTTAACCTACGAAAATCGTGAGGTTTTAGTCGCTAAAGATCCAAAATCTATTCATTTACCTTCACTTACCATGAGCAGCTCTTTTATTTTCGCAAAGAGTGATTACTTCTTAGCCTATCCAAACAATTATAATCATTATGTGGGATACTATAAAAATACATATCAACATGGAGGCGTGTCTTTGGAGGAAATGATTATTCCATTTGTGGTCATGAATCCTAAAAATTAAGAGTAAGTGACATGATTTAACTCTAAAAAAACACGTGAATAAAGGGTTATAGATAGGTCTATTTATAGCCTTTAATAATTTCTACAAACTCACTTTGATTCATCTCAAAAACGATAAATTACTAAGCTCCAATAATCTACGTAATGCAAATATCCTCGACGAAATACACTTTTTCTTAGTTTTTCTAAATAATTATTCCTATTATTGCAGTTGAAATTAGGCTATAAACCTGTTTGACCATTAAATGATGTCAAAATTATTGGAACTAGAATATCACATAGAAGATATAGAGATTGTTGCAAAACAAATATTAGATCATATTTCTTCAAAAACCATTCTTTTCTATGGAGACATGGGTGCTGGTAAAACAACACTTATAAAATCCTTAGTAAAATCATTAGGTTGTGAAGACGACGTGAGTAGCCCAACATTTTCTATTGTAAATGAATACCATTTAAAAGATAACTCTATTTATCATTTTGATTTATACAGAATCAGTGATGAAGAAGAAGCCTTAAATTTTGGGTTTGAAGACTATTTATATACCTCAAAATGGGTGTTTATAGAATGGCCTCAAAATGTGCAAAATCTTTTACCAGAGGACATAAATACTATAGATATTTCGTACAAAAGTAAGACCTCAAGATCCCTCAAATTGAGCCAAAAACATAATATTAACCCAGAAAACCAGCAAAAAGCAGTAAAATATTGAAAATAAATTAGCAACCTCACACCGCATCATAGTTGTAGACTACGGAAAAACCGTAATCATAAGGCGATTTTTGAGTGTTTTTTAACACTCCTTTTAACAGTTTTAGATATAAGGCATTCTTATATTTGAATAATTAATTAATTTAATCCCTTATATTATGAATACAAAAAAGTATGTTCTCGCTATTGCAATTTTCGGAGGAATGTTATTTACTGCTCATGCAACTGATTTAATCAACTTAGATGGACAAGTTAAAACTGAAATCGACAAAAGAAAAGTTAAAATTGCAACACACGGTTAAAAAAAGCAATTCTAAAAGTATAATTAATGGGAGTGTATTAGGTGTTTTAATATCTATAACTCCCATTTTTTTCTATTCTTATGTGTATGTCCCTGAAGTCAAAATCTGGGATAATTTTTTATTCACATATGACTCAGGATTTTATGAAGATGTAAGGACAAGTTTTTGGATGATAATGACGAAAATTATTCCATTGTTTCTTTTGTTTATATGGTTTTTCACATGTCGTCATTGGTGGTATCATTCTATTTTAGTTCCAATCTCGATGTATCTGTATCAGTCAATAGGTACAATAAATGATGATGTTATATTTTTTGATAATTTTGATTTGATTTATATGTTACCTATTATGGCTATAGTCATTCCTTCAATATACCTCATTAGAGCTAAAATGTTTGACAAAATAAACGATGCCGACAAAACCATGCAAGAATTAGAAGAAGAATTCATGATGAAGCCTAAGGGAATTTGGGGTACAATTAAGCAGTATTTTTAAAACATGTAAACTACTTTAAACAAATTACCTTCATTGATTTCAAATCCCCAGAGACTAGCTTTTATTTAATAAAATAGTAATAAATTTTAGGTATTAAAAGTCTTTTTGATGTTAATGCTTTTATTTCCATATCCATCATAAGTGCTATCTACTTTGAAGATATAGTTATAGGGACGTATGGCTATTCACCTTGGCAACTTAAAAATTTAAAGGCACGTAGACATTTCCATAATTTATTCTTGACACAAAGAAAAGCAGTCAATAACGGCTCTTAGCTTTGGCTTCCTTTTTATATAATTAAACACCTTTTACTCTTTAGATAACAGTCCTAATTAAATTAGCAAGTGGGACTAAAAACAACTCCTTCCCTAATTTAATGTTCTTGAGCCTTATAAAACCAAAGATAAACGCTGGCATCTCTAGAAAAATTTTCCAAACTAATATTATGTCATAATAAATTGCGAATTAACTTTTGCATGATCCCATAATCGGAAATGTCAAAAAAAACATATATTTAAAATATAGAAAATAGTCTATGCTAATAGATTGTTAAATAAAAAAAATATATTTGTACAGTAAGAATACGACTTACTCTATCATAATTATAATGAATAACACAATTAATAGAATCATCCAATTATTACCTGCTCTAAAAATGAGCGCAAGACAGTTTGATCTGTCCATTGGAACTGGAAATAGTTACACATTGCGCATGCAAAAAAACAATGCGTCTGTGGGGAGTAATGTTATAGAGCGTATAGCTAAAGTATACCCACAAATTAATCTCGTTTGGTTAATTACTGGCCAAGATAAGATGTTTGTTAAGAATTTATTAAAACCTGAGGTGAGAACTAAAGCCGAAATTCAATACTATATCGATAATAAACTCAACCAGCATTAGTCTGATGAAAAAAATGCGTTACTTAATGAGATTTTAGTGGAACTTGACAAGGCAACAAAGACAATTAATTACTTGTCTTTTAAGAATATTAGTTTCTTTAAAAACTCTTATTTATTCATGTTTGATTTTAAAGCATCTATTTTTTTAAATGTTTTTTCATATTAGCAAAATAAATCATATCCATAAAATCTTCAAATCCAGAACTACCAAATGAACACCTAAAAAAACTTAACTCTGTAATATACTATTGCATATAATCATCTAAAAACACCAAAATATCGTCAATAAAATCGATATTTAAATTACAACGTCTCCAGTTGAACTATTTTGCAAACCAAACTGATACATAGAAAATAATCTACAAGGAATATATAAAAACTAAAATTGCAAATAACAGATAATTATTTGTAATTTGAGTTAATAATTAAAAATTCAATGAGCACATCATTATCTCCCTTTACAAAGGCCCAGCTATTACCTCAAGAAGAAATGCTTGAAGTTTATAAAAAGAAGGGTGATTTATTTATAGGCATCCCTAAAGAGACATATTTTCAAGAAAAACGAGTATGTTTAACTCCAGATGCCGTTTCAGCTTTAGTTTCTAATGGTCATCGTGTAATGATTGAGTCTGGCGCTGGCGAAGGTGCTAATTTTAAGGATAAATCTTATAGCGAAGCTGGTGCAGAAGTTACAAAAGACACTTCAAAAGTGTTCTCCTGCCCTATTCTTTTAAAAGTTGAACCACCTTCTATAGATGAAATTAAATTAATCAATCCGCAGACGCTTTTAATCTCTGCATTGCAACTTAAAACACAAAGTAAGAGTTATTTTCAAGCTTTAGCAGCAAAACGTATAACAGCATTAGCCTTTGAATTTATCAAAGATGAGGATGGCGCTTATCCTGCCGTACGCTCATTGAGCGAAATTGCTGGCACTGCTTCCATATTAATTGCTTCTGAGCTCTTATCTAATATCAATGGAGGAAACGGACTCATGCTTGGTAACATTAGTGGAGTGCCACCTACCGAAGTTGTGATTATTGGTGCAGGAACTGTGGGCGAATTTGCAGCAAGATCTGCTATTGGTCTTGGCGCTAATGTTAAAATTTTTGATAATTCAATCACCAAATTACGATGTTTACAATCCAATTTAGGTCGTACATTATACACCTCAACGTTACAGCCCAAAAATTTATTGAAAGCTTTAAAGCGATGTGATGTTGCCATTGGTGCTGTGCGAGGCAATAATCGGTCACCTATTGTGGTTACAGAAGCTATGGTTAATTCTATGAAATCTGGATCTGTGGTCATAGATGTAAGTATAGATATGGGCGGCTGTTTTGAAACTAGTGAAGTTACAAATCATGACAAACCTACTTTTGATTATAATGGTGTGACGCATTATTGCGTGCCCAATATTCCTGCAAGATACTCGCGCTCTGCCTCTGTCTCATTGAGTAATATCTTTACGCCTTACCTTTTAAAAATTGCCGAAGATGGTGGTATAGAAAATGCCATTCGTTTTGATCGTGGTTTAAAAAATGGGTTGTATTTTTACCACGGAATCTTAACCAACAAATCTGTAGCAGATTGGTTTGATTTAGACTGCAGTGACCTCAACCTGTTAATTTTCTAGTAAAAATAATATCATTGTTATAAACTTAACATGTTAAAGACGCAACTACACAAGTGAATAATCAATTGCGAACAACGTGTGATCTTTAAAAACAATAAATAAAAACGCATGAAACTACTACATCGAATAGGTTACTATTTGGGAGGATTCTCCATTGGTTTAATTTTATTAGCTTTTTTTTTAGGCGGAAAAAAAACATCTTGTGATTACAGTCCTAATGCTAGAACTATCAAAAATATTAGCATAAAAGAACGCTTTTATTCTGAAGACACGCAGCGTGTCATGCAAAATTATAGTTTAGATACACTTACTGTTTCCGAATTAATAAAAACAAGTAGTGTTAACTTTTCTGAAAGTGATACTAAAGGGGATTCTTGTAAAATCTACCTTCTAGAAAATGAAATTGATGATAAAGACATTGAACTATGGATTAAAAATTGTGATTCTAGTGCAACTATTCAATCTATTAAAATCAATTAAAAAACCATTGCTAATATATTATACTAACAATGGTTTCAAACTCAATTCAACTAACTATTTTATTACCTTATTGGGATTTTCTTTATTAAACTTGTATCGTTATAGATTAATCTAACAACGTATATACCTATAGAATAAGCGGAAACATCTAATTCTCTCGTCATTTGGGACAACTCTTCCATCTCAGATGGATTAAATGTTTCGGTATGTATAATTTTACCTGATAAATCATAAATATAATATCCTCTAGCCGTTACAGACTGTAAACCGTCTATTCTAACTTTCAATATGTCGCTCGTAGGATCTTGGTAAATCATAAAATCAAACGTTTCGCTTTCAACAGGTATTTCTACTGTACTACTGCACTCTTCTACAAAAACCATAACCGTATCTTCATCACTATCCAATGCATTATAAACTAAAACAGAATATTCTGTATCCTCATCTGGAGATACTTCTATAGTTTGTGTTGTTTCGCCATTATTCCATAAATACGCGTCACCACCAATAGCTGTAAGCGTCACGGTTTCTTCGTCGCATATAAATAAATCTTCTCCTGCATCTGCTTGTACTCGTTCTAATACATTTACAATAATGGCTTTGGTATCTTCACAGTTATTGATAAATCCAGTCACCTCATACGTTGTGGTGTTTAACGGACTAACAGCAATGTTTGGCTGTGTTGCGCCATTATTCCATGAATAAGTATTAGCTCCAATTGCAGAAAGTGTAATAAATTCACCCTCTAAAATCATAACATTAGCTCCGTTTGTAATAATCACATTTGGATTTGGGTTTACACCAACCTGAACCTCTGCATCATCTTGATAAGCTCCATCAAAAACAGTAACCGTATACGTTTGAGTATTTGTTGGATTAACCGTAATGCTTTGTGTGGTTTCGCCTGTACTCCATAGATAACTATCCCCCTCACTCGCTGTAAGTGTGGTTTCATAACCTTGGCAAATCGCTTGATCTGCTCCTGCACTAGCTGTAAATTCAAAAGGTTCTACAGTTACAGTAGCTTCGTCTGTAAATTCACAATCATTTAAAAATCCTGTTACTGCGTAAGTTGTTGTAACATTTGGTGTTACTGAAATACTAACTGTTGTCTCTCCTGTATTCCATAAATAGGACTCTGCTCCTGTTGCCGTTAATGTTGTAGAATCACCTTCCATAATGGTTACATCACTTCCAGAAGATGTATTTGGTAATTCATTTACTGTTACTGTAACACTAGCATCGTCAGAGGCTGTTTCAGCGGCATTAAAAGCTGTAACAGTATATGTCATTGTTGTATTTGGAGTAACTGAAATACTTGGTGTTGTTTCTCCTGTATTCCATAAATAAGTACTTCCTCCAGATGCTGTTAAAGTGATCGTTTCTCCATTACAAATGGTAGCCTCTACTCCTGCATTAGCAGTGACATTTTCTATTTCAACAGTTACAGTTACGTCGTCTGTTGATTCACAGCCATTATTAAATCCTGTTACAGTATAGGTTGTTGTACTGTTTGGTGTTACTGAAATACTAGTTGTTGTCTCTCCTGTATTCCATAAATAGGACTCTGCTCCTGTTGCCATTAATATCGTTGACTCCCCTTCTGTAATAGTAACATCACCTCCAGCAGACGTATTTGGTAATTCGTTTACAGTCACTATTACAGAATCGTCATCCGAAATAGATTCCGAAGCATTAAAAGCGGTAACCGCATACGTTGTTGTGATATTTGGGTTTACAGAAATACTCGCTGTTGTTTCTCCAGTACTCCATAAATAAGTTGATCCTCCTGAAGCAGTTAACGTTGTACTTTCGCCATTACAAATGGAAACATCTGATCCTGCGTTAGCGGTAATCGTTTCTGTTTCTACGGAAACAGTTACGTCATTAGAAGATTCACAATCACCTAAAAACCCAGTAACTGTGTATACTGTTGTAGTATTTGGCGTTACAGAAACACTTTCAGTAGTTTCTCCAGTACTCCATAAATAGGTATTAGCTCCTGTGGCTACTAGAGTTGTTGATGCTCCTTCAACAATTGTCACATCACCTCCAGCACTTACATTTGGTAACGCATTCACTATGACAATTACCTGATCTGTACTTGAGCAATTATTTTCAAATACTTCTACTGAATATATTGTAGTTTCAGTTAGATTAACTGTTATTGCTTGAGATGTTTCTCCTGTACTCCATACATACGAAGATCCTCCTGACGCTGTTAGTATTGCTGAATTTCCGAAGCAAACCTCAATATCATTTCCTGCGTCTGCAACCGGAATCTCGTTTACTGTCACTGTAACACTAGTGTCTTCTGAATTATTTCCAGACACACTAAACGCTGTTACTGTATATATTGTTGTCGTGTTAGGGGATACATTAATTGAAGCAGTAGTTGCTCCTGTACTCCATAGATATGTTGTTCCGCCAGTTGCTGTAAGTGTAGTGGTTTGTCCATTACAAATCTCCATATCGCTTCCAGCATTAGCAGCGACACTGTCATCTAGCAAAAAAACGGTAACAGTATCTGTGTTTTCGCAATTGTTAGTTGTACCAGTCACAAAATATGAGGTATCCAATAAAGGATTTACCGATATAGTTTGTGTTGTTTCACCTGTGCTCCATAAATAAGAGTCTGCTCCTGTTGCTGTCAATGTTGCGCTTTCGCCGTCAAATATCGTTTGATCTTGTCCTGCATCAATATTTGGAATTTCATTTACAGTAACTATAATTTCATCTGTGCTTGAGCAGGTGTTTTCAAAAACTTCTACCGTGAAAGTTGTTGTAATATTTGGACTCACGTTGATTGAAGCTGAAGTTGCTCCAGTATTCCATAAATAAGAAGTTCCTCCTGTTGCAGTTAATATAACTTCTGTGCCTTGACAAATGTCAATATCTTGTCCAGCGTTTGCAGTTGGTATTTGATTTACCGTAATTGTTATTTCGTCTTGAGTTGTACTTCCATCTGAGTGTGTTCCTGTAACCGTATAAGTTGTAGTTATATCTGGTGAAATTTCTATGCTTGTAGATGTCTCTCCGGTATTCCAAATATAAGAATCTGCTCCTGATGCTGTTAATGTTGTGCTTGAGCCTTGACAAATAGCTGCATTTGAAGCATTTATATTTACTTGATTCCCCACAACTTCAATTGTTATTCCATTCAGGTAATATTCTAGATTTGTATAACCATCAGGCTGTACAATATTTCTATCTGAAGCATCATTTAGATTTAAACCATTTTCTATTTCCCAAGCATCTGGCATACCATCATCATCAGTATCAACTGGAGCTGTACCGCCTAAAATTGTTGGATAAGTTCCAGAAGTTGCTACGCTTCCTGTATTTGTATTGTATTGATTGATAAGCCTAATATCTACTGCGTCTCTGTTTGGCAAACTACAACCAACGTCAGACATGATACTGTTTGCAACTTGATTAGCAGGTATTGGAACAATTCCTGAATTAGCAAAAGGAGTAGTTTCTAAATACTGTATTAAATTAGCACTAATTTCATTTGTACCATTAGGCACTATATTATTTTCTATAAAAGCATAAGTGTTTGCAGGAGTTCCTTGTCCTGCGGTAGTACCACCTACTACGTTAGGATAAAGAATCTGTTCACTAGATCTTTTATAATCATTGTTGATAACAGTAAATTTTGCACCAAAAGACATTTGAGTACCATTTAAACAACCAAAAACCAAATTGTTTATCATTTCAAAAGCAAGTTCATTATCAAGAGGATAATTATTTCTAATATTTCTTTCTTGATTGTGGGCAAACATATTTTTATAGAAAGTAATATTGTAAGTTCTTCCACCCGATAAAACACCGTAAGTAGATTCAGATACTATAGAATTTTGTACAGTTATGTTTCTTACGGAACCAGATGACCCAGAAGCTCTTATATTAAAATTTTCATCTTTTGCCCAACTCATTGAACAATGGTCTACAATAACATTTTCAACAATATCACTTCCCCAAGCTGTTATGCTTAAAGCGTCAGCTTCATTATTAGGGGCACTTTGACCTGGTCTAAATCTTATGTATCTTATAATAACATTAGAATCTTCAACTATTACCATTGACCCTTTAATTAAAATACCATCACCTGGAGCAGTTTGACCAGCAACAGTCACATTACCATTGGTAACACTTAAAGCACTATTTAATGTAATTGTACCACCTACTTCAAAGACGATGGTTCTTGGTCCCGATGTGTATTGCAGTGCTTGTCTTAAACTACCAGCGCCACTATCATTTAGATTTGTAACTTTAATTACTGTTCCTCCTCTACCACCTGTAGCAAGTTTTCCAAAGCCTTGGGCTGATGGAAATGCGAGTTGTGCATAACTGCTGAATGAAAAACTAAAAATCAGTGTTATAAGTAGGCAACAAAAAAAGTTTCTTGAGATTCCATAAGAATCCCAATTAAAATTTGGGGATATCATTTGCTATTAATTTTGGGGCTTAAATGCTAGGCAATCTAAATTAATATTTTTGTTTAACCGTTTAAAGCACTAATTATTCGATTAAATGAATATATAAGTAAATATTTACTTACAAATAATATGTTAATCCTATTATATGTAATATTATTCGGGTGAAATACTCTTTAAGTTTTATATACGGACTATACTTTACAACTAGACGTTATCATAACAAACTTTAACGTTTGTAAGAATTACCCTCCTAAAAAAGCGCTAGATTTTTATAATATCTAATAAAAAGAAAACTTAAAAAAAAATCACAATGCTTGATTTCTATAAATTTATTATTTCTATAATTCATCAAAAAACCAAATCAGATAATTTGAAATAATTTGTTACGTAACCACAACCCCATTTGCAAAGAAAGATTACTAGTTAGCTTATAACCACATTTAATAACTATTTAAAACGTTCTCAACTAAACACTTTAACGTGATGGTATAGAAAAAAAGAAGGATAAAAAAACGATTAAGAATTGCAAGTAATCTTTTATCATAACAATGAGTATTAGTAAAAATAGTTTCTGTTTATTTGAGTATTATAATTTATTAACCATTGTTACAGACGAACTTATCAGTATGAAACATCATGCCATATATTAAGAGATTCCTATTAGTTATAATTTTTATAAAATAACTTGTTTTTTTATATATTTGAATATTATTAATTAAATTAGGCTCATTTTAATATGCCTATATATTTAGTGTCACATTTGAAAAAAAAAAAAATTGCATTTGTTATTCCAGGTCTCGAACCTGGTGGAGCTGAACGAGTGGTTTCAACACTTGCAAATGAACTTTGCAATACATATGAAATCATTGTTATCACGCTTTGGGACGTAGAACCTTTTTATTATTTACATAATAATATCAATCATATTAAATGTGCTAATAGACCACTAATCAGTAAAAATGTTTTTCAAGCTCTTCACAATAATTTCTATCTTTTAAAAAGATTGAAAACTATTTTTAAAGACAATGAAATTGATCTCACTATTGGTTTTACCACAACAGCTAACATATTAGCCATCATTGCTTCCAAAAGCAAAAAAATTCCTTGTATTATCAGCGAGCGTTCTAATCCTAATATTAAAGTTCTCGGGAAAATATGGACCTATTTGAGGAAAACAAACTATAAGAAAGCTGACTTTATAGTAGTACAGACCAAGCAAAATCTATCATATTTCAGCAAGTTTACTACAAAGAAAAAATTAACAATTTTACCTAATCCTTTATCCAGTGAGTTAATAAGCAATAAAAAAAGGAATACTTCTAAGGAAAATATTGTTTTAAGTGTTGGTAGATTAGACAAGAATAAATCACAAGACCTACTTATAAGAGCTTTCAGCAATATTAATACTGATGGTTGGCGTCTTATATTTGTTGGTGAAGGTTTAGAAAAACATAACTACATTAATCTAACAAAAAGTCTTGAGTTAGAATCCAAGGTCTCTTTTGTAGGGAATAGCACAAAAGTTTATGACTATTATAACTCCTCAAAGATCTTTGCATTTACATCGCAATCTGAAGGATTTCCAAATGTTTTAATTGAAGCAATGTATTTTGAATTACCTTGTATTTCAACAAATTGCCCTAGTGGACCTTCAGAAATTATTAATGAAGGTTCCAACGGTTTTTTAATCCCTGTTAATGACCAAAATTCATTAGAAAAAAAATTAAGCCTTTTAATGTCTTCAGAAGATCTTCGTAAAAATATCGGAGAGAATGCCTATCTTAATGCTAAGGAATATCAAACTGAAAACATTGTTAAAAGATGGGACAAGATTATTCAAAAATTAATACAATAGGATTATGGATTTAAAGGACTTGATTCCTACCTATCATAAAGTATCAGATGAAACCTATCACTATAAATTCACGGTATTTACACCTGTTTTTAATTGTGAAAAAACAATTATAAGAGTCCATCAATCATTGGTTAATCAAACCTACAAGGACTTTGAATGGCTCATTATTAATGATGGTTCAACCGATAAGTCTCATGACACCGTTGAACATCTTATCAAAACGTCCCCTCTAACTATTCACTATATCAATAATATTGAAAATCAGCACAAAATGAGTTGTTTTGTACAAGCCATTTCTTTAGCAAAGGGAGAACTTTTATTGACCTTGGATGGTGATGATGAATGCCTGCCCGATGCGCTTAAAATATTCAATGAAGAATATTTAACTGTTCCATTTCACTTAAAAGATTCATTATCAGCCGTTACTGCCTTATGTCAGGACCAATTTGGTAATAGCCTCGGAGATATATTTCCTACAGACCCTTATTTCAGTAATACTTTTAAATCACATGCTATTAATGGTATTAAAGGTGAAAAATGGGGTTTTACCAAGACAAGTGTTTTAAAAGGAATTCAAGTCAATCAACAAATATTGTCCAAAGGCTTCATTCCCGAAAGTCTTATTTGGAGTTTGATTGCAAAAGAAGGATTTGTCACCAAATACATCAATAAAGTGCTTCGGATTTACCATATCGGAGTTGATGATTCTTTAAGTTCAATGAGTTTAGAAAAAAGGGCATTTGGCTCTATCATTAACTGTATTGCAGGATTTAATTGGTTCTTCAATAGATATTATTTTAAAACTCCAAAGTTCTTTCTAAAAAATCTTTATGTTTTGTTACGTGCGTCAAAATATCTACCCTATAGTTTAAAAGATTATTTAAAAGCCATAGATTCAAATGTTGTCAAATTTATGATATTAACCTTGTGGCCATTTAGAAAATTATTACATTAAACCACTATGGACTAAAGTGCCATAAGTTTTTATATCTGACCAGAGACATCAGTAAGTGATTACTCAAGTATAAAACTATCTTTATCAATATTTGATTTACGATGACACTCCAAGTATATTATCAGTAATAATTATTTACTTTTTTTAAAATATTAAAGTACAGTCAAAAGTTTGATGTTTTAATTAATTCGAAAAAAGTATGTTTTAATAGGCATTAATTTTCGTTAGGAATAGATTGTATTGTTTCAAATATTTTAGACAAAGCTAGTTCAGAAATTTTGTGCTCTGAATGACTAGTGTCCGAAAACACCTCGAAAGACCCTCCATTAAATTCTTGACTTTTTGCTGCTATGAATTTATCATAGCTTTGATAATCAGTCCCATCAAAGCAGCATGAGTCATATCTATTAAGAATCTGTAGTTGTTTTCTACTTTTTCCAACAGATCCCATTATATACATATCCAAATAGTTTATTTCAGACACAAGTTTTTCATAAGTTTCTTCATAATCTCCATAAGCTTTATCTGGTCTATGAAAGCGTATAAACATTGGATAGGTTCCAGCCACTGGAGAACTGAATTTTATTCTCGAGTCAACAGCAGCTGCCAATGTAGTTGTCCAGCCTCCACCACTAATTCCTACCATACTGATATCACTAAAGTTCTTATCTATTGAATAATTAATCATTGTAATTACTGGGGATATAAAATACTGTAAAGGGTTTTCCAAGTATTTAAATTTCTCGTGATCATTAAGTGTAAACCCTCCTAATTTATCTAAATAAATTTCAGGACGGCTATTTTTTCCTACTGCTGGCATAGAAAACGCATATACCGTAAATCCCCTTTCAAGAAAATAATCTATCGTTCGTTTACCCAAAGAGAAATCACCTCCATGTCCTTGATGATATATCAGAAGCCTGTTTATTGGTTTTTTGGGATGAAAAATATACCCGATAGAGCTTATGCCATACTTTTGTATAATCTCGAATTGTTCAATCTTATCCAATTTAGTTAAGTCAGAATAAAATTGGTCTTCAATATCAAAAATTAAATCTGGTAAATTAGTTGGCAAAGTTTTTGTTCCAAATAGAATTGTATTTAGTTTAGTTTTCAGAGAGTCCAAATTATTTGGTGATACGGAGATTAAATCCTCGAGTATAATCTTAGAATATTGATTTTCGACTTCAAGATTTTCTTCTAAGTATTTTTCTTCAATTCTATCTTTAGTGTGTTGCAATAAATTAAATGGGAAAATTCGATATACGCCAACTAATAAACCATAAGTCGCGCTAATTAAGATTACAAATACTAATATTAAAAATTTTTTTTTCATGAAATAACTTTCTAATCAAATGTTTAGTATTTAAATTCTGGTTCACAGGTTTAAATTTCCAAGATAACGAAATTTTGTAATTGAGTTTGATTTCGAAGGGTTATTTTAATAAATCAGACTTACTTTTTTCAGCAGTCAATAATAATGGTGAATTTGTAGTTTTAGGTTTAAATTATTATTTCGGCTAAACTATTATTGATATTTGTCTTTCGAATATATTAAGTCAAAATTATATTATTCTGATAAGTCTTTAAAATTTAAAATTGGAAAAACAATTATTGCTAACTTAATATTTATATCTACATTGCCAATAAAATTATTCAATAGTTAACAAGATATATTGGTTTTTTAATGAAAATGAAATTTAATCATGTGTGTTAAATGAGAATATTAAAATACACCTTACTGGCACTAATTTGTTGGATGCTTCCAAGTTTTTTATTGATGGCCTTCGGTCCATCTATTAGTGGTGCTTCAAGTTATTTAACATTTGGTCTGTTTATATTGTATTTTTTTCTGAGAGAGAAAAAAGCTCCTGCAATTCCTTTTATTATTTTGGGTATGGCCTACTTTGTTATTAGTGGCTTAATCTTTTTAGTTGATTTTAAATCATACATAAATGAATTTATTAAATTTATTATTATCGTTGTGGGTGGCTCTCAATTGGCCAGAGATATCTCTAAAAAAGAATTGTATTTTGTAATATTATTTGGAGCTATAAGTATATTATTACAAGCTATATTGTTTCAAAATGGTTATGGTCGCTATAGTGGTTTTTATTTAAACCCAAATGGCGCAGGTTTTATCTGTATAATTGGGTATAGTATTAGTACTAGCATGCCCGACAAAAAATTGAAATATCTAGGGTTATTTATTTGTACATTAGCGGGTTTATTGACATTTTCTAGAACATTTATCGTATTGTGGTTGCTCATCAATTTGATATCGATATTTGTTGACAAAAGAAATCTCACCAACTTTATGGTGGGTATTGGAGCACTAATTCTTGTTTTTAGTTTTGCTGCTGTCTTACAAGTAAATACCGTAAGGCTTTCAGCCTTGAATAACCTGATTGAAAATAAAAGCAGTTCAAGTGTCAGTGCTATTAACGAAGGCTCTAGAACAGAAACCTGGTCTCAATACTATGACATGATAAACAAACGCCCCTTTTTTGGTAATGGTTATAATGCCTTATCTGGTTCAGAGTTGAATAAAGTGGGTGTACATAATAGTTATTTATTGGTCATTGGTGAAGCCGGTATTATTCCTTTTTTATTAATGGTAGGGATTTATGTAATGTTACTTTTTAAAAGCCTACACTATTTTTACACAAATTCTGAATATTTGTATTTATCCATAGCACTAGCATTAATCCTTATGGTTACTCATACGTATTTTACAAACTATATTGTTATTTTTATATCGATATGGCTATATTTTCAAGTAAAGGATGAAACAAGTAGTTTCATCATAAATAATAAATAACTATCTGTGGAATTTACAATTCAACAATTCAATATAACGAAACACAAGTTAGAGTGAAATTACAGCGAGCAGAATTTAGAGGATCATATCGGTTGAAAAATCATTGAGCTCAACTAGCGTTAATAGAAGAGCTTTTTGTTCTGCCATTAATAGTATTGCAGGATTTAACAGGCTTTAGCACATATCATTAGAAAACTCCAAAATTCTTTTTAAAAAATCTTTATGTTTTATTACGTGCGTCAAGATATCTACCATATAGTTTAGAGGATTATTTAAAAGCCATAGATTCAAATGTTGTCAAATTTATGATATTAACCTTGTGGCCATTTAGAAAATTATTAAAATAAAATTCCTGGCACTATATATAAATGATAGCACTGGTATTTTATTTATAGAATATGTTTGTTGCACTTATATGTTAAACACAGAATTTATTAGCTGATAAATAACTAGACAAAACTAGACAATTCAATTTGAAAAAAAGTTTGAGATGGATTGAAATACAAAGTAAGATGAGAATTTGATTTATAAATTAAAAAACAGACTAATCTTTGGCTTTTTTCATATAAAGTTTTTTTGTACTATTATATCCAATTAAGAATTAATCAAAACCACCTCAATTGAGTTCAAAATTCAATCTTAAAATTGTAATAAAAAATTTATTTAAAAGCAGTACAATTTCTAACATGATAACAGTAGGGTTTGCATCCTTGCTGGTTAGTTTTTTTGGTTTTTTTAAAGAAATACTAATAGCAGATAGTTTTGGTCTTTCAGAATTACTGGACACGTTTTATGTTGCTATGTTATTGCCTGGCTTTGTAAGTGGTGTTTTTTTAAGGTCTTTTAACAGTGTTTTTATTCCCAACTATGTTAGCGAATTAAAAACGGGGAAAAATATTGGTGCTTTTCAAAGTACCAGTATTCTAATTACTGTTGGTGTCGCACTTTTATTTTTAATTTTTGCCATACTTTTTACAGATGTTTATTTAGAAGTTTTTTTTGAAAATCATACGCAAAGCTATTATGATCTCGTGAAACTTCAATTTTATTTCGTGGCACCATGTATTATATTTTGGGGCTTTTCCTCTTTAATTAGTGGACTATTAACAATCGATAATGAATTTAGACTCTCCTCTATTTCCTCTATTTTTATAGCACTGTCAATCATTGTTTGTCTTGTTTTTTTTAAAGAACAACTTGGAAATCTTGTTCTCGCACTAGGCACTTTAATTGGAAGTATTTTAAGCTTTGTCTTTTTAGCAATTACCGCATTTAAACGAGGGATCTTGTTTATGAACATGCCGGATTTTAAGTCCGCAAATATCATCATTTTATTTAGACAGTTGCCAGCTAAAGTTTCATCTAGTCTATTAAGCGGAATAAACCCAATAATTGACCAATACTTTTCAGCACAGTTGATTGTTGGTTCCATAGCGGCTTTAAATTATGGAATTAAAATACCAGCATTTGCAATTTCTATTGTAGGTCTTTCTGTTGGAAACGTCCTTCTGCCATATTTTTCTAAAAAAGCTGTAGACAACAAAGAATTACTATTCAAAGAAATAAAGAAAATACTAAAATATTTAATCGTTGTTGGTCTTGTAATCATGGTTATCTTGGTAGTCGTTTCACAACCAATAATTTGGCTGATTTTTGAAAGAAATGCATTTACAGGAGATGATACTGTTATCGTATCCAAAATACAGCAAATGTATTTACTTCAAATTCCATCTTATATTGTGGGATTAATAATGGTGAAATTTTTAACTGCGATCAATAAGAATAATTTCATGGTTCTAGCATCTGTAATGAATTTACTTTTAAATATTACATTTAATTTTATCCTTATAGATTTAATGGGAGTTTATGGTTTAGCTCTGGCAACCTCCATAGTTTCTATAGTTAATAGTCTAATTTTATACTTATATATTAATAAACTTAATAAACAATATGTTTAATATTATTACACCAACATTTAATAGACAGGATCTTATTCATCGTGTTTATGAATCTCTAAAGCACCAAACCTTTAAGGGATTCAAGTGGATTGTTGTTGACGATGCAAGTACTGATAGTACTAAAGAACTTATAACACAATGGAAAAATGAAACTCAAGAGTTCTCAATTGAATATTACGTATTACCTTTTAATCAAGGAAAACCGAAAGCTGTAAATTTCGGTTTAGAAAAATGCGCGTATCCAATCACCATAATTGCGGATAGTGATGATACATTCGTTGCCAATACATTCAAAGATTTAAAGAAAATTTGGGATGAAATAAATCAAACTGAAAATAACATAGCTTCAGTTTGGACATTAGTTGTTGATGAGGATGATAATATAAAAGGAGATAAATTCCCTGAAAACAAATGGAAAGTTAGTTTTCAAACACGAGTATTAGATATAAAAAAGGAACTTGTAGGCGATAAATGGGCTTCGTGGCGAACTAACATATTACAAGCCCATCCATTATATTCTGATTCGGAAGCTCACGTTCAAGAGAGCCAAACCTGGAATAGAATTAATAAAAAATATGATTTCTTGTGTATGAATGTTGTATTCTTGAAAGCCCATGTGTCATCAAACAGCCTGATAACATCAAAAAAAACAAGAAAACAAGTATCACGAAGCGGGTATTACAGTGCGTACTATGCACTAAAGGACGTAAACAAAAGGAATATTTTTAAGTATAAATATTTTCGATGGCAAGCATTTAAATATATAAAATCATGGTTATTTTATTCTGACAGGGATTTAAAATTAAATTTTTCAAAATTTGCTGTTTGTTTCTTCCTATTTATATTTTATATTCCGAAACGACTCTTTAATAAAATGGCATGAAAATAATTAAATACTTTTTATTAATCCTTTTACTTTGAGGAGCCATCCATCTCTTCACTTTTGGCTCTAGTTTTGGAAATAATTTAAGTTATTTCTCCTAATTATTCCCTATCGTATATTATTTTTTGGGTAAGAAACGCAAGCTATTGATACTGCTTCTTATTCTGGTTTTAATTTATTTCATGATTTCTAATTTAATCTATGTTGCTTCTTTAAAAATCATAAAACGAAAATTTACAAATTACTCTTAACAATTTCATTAACAGCAATTTTGATGACTATACATAATTACTTTAACAACGAGGTTCTTATATTTACTACAATTTGGATGTATGTCAAATTGTAGTAAATTGTTCAGAAGAAAGAAAAAAAAGAAAACCAAAAACATTTCATAGCATAAAAGTACATTTGACAGGCATAATTAAGAATAAGTGGATTTAATATCTATTTTTGTTTCAAAAAAAAAAACCAAATAGTATAAATTTATGTGTGGAATTTACGGAACAACCCTAAATTACAATGAACAACAAGTCCAAGACAAACTTAAGCGAACAGCGTTTAGGGGTCCAGACAAAATGGGTTGGCAAACTTATAAAAATGGACATCAAATTACATTTGGTCATAACAGGTTATCTATAATTGATTTAGACCCAAGATCTGATCAACCTTTTACATACAATGATAAAATTCATATAGCTTTTAATGGCGAAATTTATAATTTTCAAATTTTAAAAGATAAATTACATAAAAAAGGATACACCTTTCGCACCACATCAGACACAGAAGTCATCTGTGCTGCATATCTTGAATATGGCGAAGATTGTGTGCACCACTTTAATGGTATGTTTGCTTTTGTTATCTATGACGAAATAAAACAATGTTTTTTTGGAGCAAGAGATCGTTTAGGTCAAAAACCTTTCTATTATTATCATAACGGAACAGACTTTGAATTTTCTAGTCAGATATCCTCTATACAGATGTACAATGATAATTTAACCATTTCAAAAGATGCCATTGGTTATTATTTGACTTGGGGAAATGTACCAGACCCAATGTCAATCTTTAATGAAATAAAAAAGTTAAAAGCTGGACATTCATTTAATTTCAATATAAATACTGGTGACATAAATATCAAACAATATTGGGATATTGATTACCACGGAAAAAACAAATACGAAGGTTCCTTTAACGATGCTAAGGCAGATTTAGACACCTTATTAAAAGATGCTGTAAAAAAACGCCTCTTTGCTGATGTACCAGTAGGGGTCTTCTTATCTGGAGGTGTAGATTCATCCTTGGTTGCTGCATTAGCTACTGAAACATCTACATCAAAAGTGAAAACATTTTCAGTAAAATTCAATGAAAAAGGATTTGATGAGAGTGTTTATGCACAACAAGTTGCAGATCATTTAAAAACAGAGCACCAAGTTATTGAATGTAACTACACAGAAGGTATTGATCTTATTGAGAATTTTTCAGATTATTATGATGAGCCTTTTTCAGATTCTTCTGCTATACCATCAATGCTACTCTCAAAGCATACAAAGAAAAAAGTGACAGTAGCGTTATCGGGTGATGCAGGCGACGAGAGTTTTATTGGATACCACAGATATGATAGGATTTCAAATGGTAATAAACTTTTGAGAATACCATACCCCATACGAAAAATGGCAGCATCTATTTTAAACATGACTCCTAGCCATAGACTTAAGATTATTTCTAGCGTATTAAAAGCTAAAGGTGTTAATGATGCCTATTTAATGGCAATGACTACTACCGATTCATCGTGGTTTGACTTTAATGATTATGACAACGTTGATGAACAAAAATATTTAAGACATACTAACAAAGAGCTATTAGAGCGTGTCTCTGATTTTGATTTGAAAACGTATCTCAATTGGGATATTAATACCAAAGTAGATAGAGCTTCAATGGCTTACTCTCTCGAAGTTAGAGCTCCTCTACTTGACTATCGTGTTGTAGAATTTGCAAGATCCCTTCCAACAGATTTCAAAATTCAAGGTTCTAATAAGAAACGCTTATTAAAAGAAGTGCTTTATGATTATGTTCCTGAGGAAATTTTTGATAGACCCAAAGCAGGTTTTACAATGCCTTTTGCAAACTGGTTTAGAGAAGATTTAAAAGATTTTGTTTTAACTGAACTTGATGATGAAAGTTTAAGCAAAATACCGTTAATCAATAAAGAAAAAGTTAAAGTCATGATTGATGAGCATCTTACAGGTAAACGCAATAGATATCCACTAATCTGGAAACTTCTAGTGCTTAAACAATGGCTTAACAAAAATGGAAAAGGATACTCAATAGTATAAAATGTCAGTGAAAAATTCTAAAATAAAAATACTTTTTATTCTCCCTTCTTTGAAAGCTGGAGGAGCAGAACGCGTGATATCATTTGTGTCTCAAAATTTAGATAAAGCTAAATTTGAATGTGTGCTAGTTGTCATTGGTCACAAAGAAAGTGCTGTTTACAATGTAGATACCATAAAAGTACATTTCCTCAATAGACCCAGACTTATAAAATCAATAAAGCCGCTTTTCAAAATCATTGCATTTGAAAAACCAGATATCGTAGTTGGCTCAATAGCACATGTCAATAGAGTGCTAACCTTATTTAGAGTTTATTTTAGAAGCATTCTTTTTGTTGGTAGAGAAGCCAGTCTAAATGGTATCATATCAAAATTCACAAACCAAAAAGGATTTAAATATCACAAGCTTTATAAAAATTACCATAAAAATATAGATTTAATAATTTGCCAATCCCATGAAATGGCTCAAAACGTCAAAAAACGCTTTAAAATTGGAGAAGATAAAATAGCCGTTATTAACAACCCAATATCTAGTGAGCTCCCTTTGAGAACACTTTCAGTTAACAGCAAACCTACTAGGCAACTTATTACTATAGGTCGCTTAAGCCTTGAGAAAGGTCATAAACGTATCTTTGAAGCGCTATCTAAGTTGGACATTCCGTTCAATTATACCATTATAGGAGAAGGTGACCAAGAAGATCATCTCACACAACTAGCAAAAGAACTCAACATATTAGATAAAATTACCTATGTAAAATACACAAATGATGTAGCAAAGTACTTATCTCAAAGTGACTTATTTTTGCAAGGGTCGTTTGTAGAAGGCTTTCCAAACGCACTCTTAGAGAGCTGTGTAATAGGAACTCCTGTTATTGCATTTAATGCTCCAGGTGGTACAAGAGAAATTGTTGAACATGGTGTTAATGGCTATTTGGCAGAAGATAATAACGAATATCTAAACTATTTACAAAAAGCCTTAACACAAGACTGGAATCCTAATACAATCAAAGCATCTGTTAATAAAAAATTTAATAAAACCATTATTTTGGAATCTTTTGAAGCTGCTTTTGAAAACCTAATGATTAAGCACAATAAAAATTAATATGAAAAAAATTTTAATTGTACTTCCTACAGATTCTTTGGGTGGAGCCGAAAACTATCTCAAAATGATCGCATTTCATTATAAAAATGAAGATGTAGAGATATATGCTTTCAAAAATAACGAAAGAGGTCGTTGGAATGATGTTGGTGAATTTGCAAATATGAAATTCATTTCCAAAGCTCACGAAGTAACAGGTATCATAGGCTTTGTCTTCATAATGCTTTTCAAAAGAAAAAAATATGATTATATATACACATCCATAATATATGCCAATTCTGTAGTAGGCATCTTAAAAACGTTAGGAATTATTAGATCAAAATACTTTATTGCAAGAGAGTCTACGTCTATTTTTTTACGATTTAAAGGCACGCAACTTAACTTTTATAAAAATATCATTCGCTTAGGATATCGAAAAATGGATTTGCTAATTTGTCAAACAGAAGTGATGAAAGAGCAATTTTCTAAACATTTTAAAAACATTGAGAAACGAACACTACTTCGTGTCATACCTAATCCTATAGATTTAAAAAACTCAAAAACAAGGTCTGGTAAGCAACTCGATTTAAAATTACCGGATGAATTTGTTGTAACTGCTGGACGATTAATCGAACTAAAGGGTTACGATTTACTCATTGATTCATTTGCAAAATTAAAGTCAGAACACCCTAATTTGAAATTAATCATCTTGGGAGAAGGAGATAAACTTGAAGAATTGCAAGAACAAGCCACAATGCTCAACATATTAGATTCCGTTATATTTAGTGGGTTTGTGAATAACGTATATCCTTACTTCAAAAAAGCAAAAATTTGTGTCGTATCATCTCGCATAGAAGGTTTCCCCAACGTACTGTTACAGATGATGTCTCAAAACACAAAGGTTGTAAGCTCACTTTGTGCTGGAGGCATAGAAGAGATACCTGGAATTTACACATGTAAAGCAGGTGATGAAGAAACACTCACAACTGCAATGAGGTTATGTTTAAATACAAATACAGAGAAAAATAGACAAGTCTTTGATGACTATTTGGATGCTCGCAGTGTAGATGCTTTTATTGAAACTATTAATACCACTTTAAAAGACAGAGTGTAATGAAAAAACTCATTCGCGTCACTACAGTTCCATCGTCTTTAAGAACGCTCTTAAAAGGCCAGCATCGCTTTATGAGTAATCATTATAAAGTTATTGGTGTTTCAGGAGAAGGTGACGCCTTAACTGAGGTTAGACAAAATGAAGGCATAGATACACACGTCATTGAAATGACGCGAACTATCACACTTTTAAAAGATTTAAAAGCCACTTACCTACTCTATAAATTTTTCAAAAAAGAAAAACCGTTTATTGTTCATACACATACACCAAAAGCTGGAACAGTTGGTATGTTGGCAGCAAAATTAGCTGGTGTTCCACATCGTTTGCATACAATTGCCGGTTTACCGCTTTTAGAAGCAACAGGTCCTAAGCGTAAACTTTTAAATACTGTAGAGAAATTCACCTATTCATGTGCTACGCAAATTCTACCCAACTCATTTGGTTTAAAGGATATTATCGTTCAAAATAGATACACTAAAGCCTCTAAACTCAATGTGATTGGTAATGGAAGCTCTAACGGTATAGATACTAAACATTACGATAGTGCTATGGTTTGCCAAGATAAAAAAGAGCAACTAAAAAATGAGTTAGAGATTAAATCCACTGATCTTGTTTTTATTTTCATCGGAAGAATTGTGAAAGACAAAGGTATTAATGAGCTTGTAAATGCATTCCATAACCTGTCATCAAAAGCATCAAATTGCAAATTAATACTGGTTGGACCAAAAGAGGATCATTTAGATCCGCTATTACCTAAGACAGAAACACTCATCAAAGAGAACACACAAATTCTTACAGTTGGGACGCAAAAAGATATTAGACCTTATGTGGCTATTTCTAATGTGTTAACCTTCCCAAGCTATCGAGAAGGGTTTCCTAATGTTGTGCTACAAGCAAGTTGTATGGGATTACCATGTATTGTATCAAACATTAATGGCTGTAACGAAATAATCGAGCATGAACTTAATGGTTTAATCATTCCAACAAAAAATGAATCAGCTTTAGAGAATGCTATGCAATTTATGATTGATAATTCAGAAAAAAGAGAGGCAATGATTCTACATACAAGAGCTAGAATTATTAAACGTTATGATCAGGATTACGTTTGGAATGAAATTTTAAAAACTTATAAGAGCTTAGAGCATGAAAGTATATAAAAGCTTCTTTAAACGCCTTTTAGATTTTATAGCTGCAGCCATAGGTTTTATATTGTTATTTCCAGTTTTTGCTATCACTGGGCTCATTTTAATGGTAAAAAACAATGGCAAGGCTTTCTTTTATCAAGAGCGACCAGGAAAAGACGAGCGCATCTTTAATATCATTAAATTTAAAACAATGAATGATAAGACTGATCCTAACGGAGAGCTCCTGCCACCATCTAAACGCTTAACCAAAACAGGTATTTTTGTTAGAAAATATTCTTTAGATGAAATTCCGCAATTGCTCAATGTAATTAAAGGTGAGATGAGTTTAATTGGACCAAGACCACTTCTAATTCGGTATCTACCAAGATATAATGACTTTCAGAAACAAAGACATATAATTAAGCCTGGTATTACTGGATGGGCTCAAGTGAATGGCAGAAATGCGATTAGTTGGGAACAAAAATTTGAATATGATGTTTGGTATGTCAAAAACATGAGCTTCTTATTAGATATAAAAATTATATTTTTAACACTCTATAAAGTCACAAAAAAAGATGGCATTTATAGTGTTGAAAATTACATAGTACCTGATTTTACGGGAACAGAACCTACAAAAAAAGAATAACAGATGACTATTAATATACTTTTCACTTGTGCTGGGCGACGCAATTACTTAATCAATTACTTTAAAGAGGCATTGAATGGTGAAGGTCGTATTATTACTGCAGATATGAGTCGTACTGCTCCTGCAATGGTAGACGCAGACTTGGCAATTTTGGTACCAAGTATTTATAGTGAAAATTACATAGATGAGCTCAAAAAAATTATTATTGAGCATCACATAACAGCTATTATACCCTTAAATGATTTGGAGCTTCCAATTCTTTCTAAGCATAAAGCAGAAATAGAAAAAGTAGGAACAAAAGTGATTATTTCCAATGAGCGCGTGATTGATATTGCATTTGATAAAATTGAAACTTTCAATTTTTTAAAAGACATCGGATTAAAAACACCGCAAACCTATACAACGCTAAAAGACGTTAGGTTCGCTATGAAAAAAGGCCTACTTCAATTTCCTGTTGTTGTAAAACCACGTTGGGGAAGTGCTTCAATAGGCATTGATTTCCCTGAAACTGATGAAGAATTAGACCTAGCATTTAAACTTCAGCATATCAAACTGAAAAAATCCATTCTAAATACAGCCAGTGAGCATGATTTTGATAATGCGATTCTCATTCAAGAAAAGATGGATGGTAAAGAATATGGTATGGATATTGTCAACGATTTTGAAGGCAACTATTATGGCTCTTTTGTAAGAGAAAAAGTTAATATGCGTTCTGGAGAAACGGATAAAGCTGTATCTATTATTGACCAACGTTTTGAAGTTATTGGGCAAACTATTTCTAAGCATTTAAGACATATGGGTAGTTTGGATTGCGATGTATTTATCGCGAATAATGAACTTTATGTTTTAGAGTTAAATCCCAGATTTGGAGGAGGTTATCCATTCTCACATGAAGCAGGAATTAACACAGCAGCTATTTATATTGAATGGTTAAAAGGCAATACATCTATAGAAAAATACAATCAGTATAAAGCAGGGAAGTTATTTTCTAAGTGTGATCGAATGTTAGAAATTAAATCTAGCTAAACACAACGTGTTGAGATTTCTTAGATCCTGAAATTATATAGCTTTCTATTGCACCCTTATACTTATAAATTTTTATATTTTTTATAGGTTCTGAATTTGCAAACGCAAAAGAATATGTGAATATGAGAAGGAACTTATGTTCCTTACTATAAAAATCTATTAGATTGTATTTTTTTTTATCAAACTCCTTAGCAGAAGTTATTTTGAAATTTGAGTGTTGTGAATCCTTCTTCGATTTTTTTCTAGAGAATATATATTTATATTTTCTGTAGAGTTCATTAACCTTCTTCTTTCTCAAATACAATTTCAAAATATAGAATGATTCAATATATTTAGATGTAAGAATCGATCTAAGCGACTTTGAATCATATAAGATATGGTAATCAAAATCATAAGCCAGGTTTCCCCATTTATGTTTATACTCAAAATCTCCTTTTGAGAAATCTGATATGTTATAATCGTTTTCAAAACACCATTCAAGAAGCTTTATTATCGAAGTTTTTCCAATACTAAACTTATAGTAATCCGGATCAAACACAGTAATAGCCTCAAAAACGATATGATTTGTATGAAAGTTTAAGGTAATTCCGATAGGCTCATCCTCATTGTAAATAACTAGAAGTGATGCTTTCTTTTCTTTGAGCATTTCAAAAACCAACTCTGTGTAGTATGCCCATTTATCCTGACTTAAATGATGATAATTTACTTGCTTATCTTCAAAACGCACATTCAGTAATGCATGAAATTGCTTAAAAAGTTTATCAAATTTAGCTTTAGATATTTCTTCGTTTATAAACTCATAAGTAATATTGAAACACGTCTCTAATCGTCTTTGATTGGATCTAAACTCTCTTCTGTTCTTAGAACTAAACTGAGCGTTTATATATTCATCCTTATCCTTAAATTCAGAAATATTCATCAAAAATCCTTGATATTGAAACATTTTTTTAAGTTTCAATCCTGAAGATTTTGGTGGATTAAATTCTTCCACTTCAAAATACGTGGGTACATCGTAAATCAAGAACGTTTTTCCTTTATAATCTTCTTCTTCATGATTTAAAGCGTAATCGATAGCCTTAGTCAAATTCCTTCCAGCATTAATGTAAATACCAAACTTAGAGTACTTTAAAAACTTAACACCATCAATAAACTTAAACGACAACAATGGTTTATCATCATTAAAGTGCTTTGACCAAATGCTTTCAAAAGTTGAAGATGTAAAAGGATTAGATATCATTAAATCAAATGAAATATTTATAGAAAATTCACCCCAAATATAACATTTCCAAGAAATTAATTATCACGTAATAGAATTAAATTACTACTATTTTTTAATTACTTTTGGACCTATTAAGTAAAATATGAACGGTCATTTTGTTATATCTTTAGATTACGAAATACATTGGGGAGTTTTTGATAAAAAAACGGTTAACCAGTATAGATAAAATCTTATCAACGTAAACAAAGTTATTGATAAACTCTTAGAAATGAGCAATCAATACAATATAAAACTCACATTTTCTACTGTTGGTTCTTTATTTGCTGAAGATAAAAACCACTTACTTAGCTATCTTCCAGAAAAAAAACCCACATATTTAAATGAAAAATTAAGCCCATATTCGATATTACATTTGATTAAAAACACCGCAAACCTATACAACGCCAAAAGACGTTAGGTTCGCCATGGAAAAAGACCTGCTTCAATTTCCTGTTGTTGTAAAACCACATTGGGAAAGTACTTCAATAGGCATTGATTTCCCTTAAACTGACGAAGAATTAGACCTAGCATTTAAACTGAAAAAATCCATTCTAAATACAGCCAGTAAGCGCGATTTAGATAATGCGATTCTCATTCAAGAAAAAATGAATGGCAAAGAATATGGTATGGATATCGTAAATGATTTTGAAGGTAATTATTACGGTACGTTTGTTAGGGAAAAAGTCAATATGCGCTCT
>NZ_JBLIET010000020.1:0-63778 GCF_047633235.1 Psychroserpens sp.
AATTATATTTTGAAACAAATAATAAAATAGCAATTAATGAAAATAATGAATTAATCCTTAGAAACGATGCAGCCCAAATGACCATTAAATGGGATGAATCAGAGACAAAGAAGTATAAAGATGAAACACAGGCTATACCACAACAATTAGATGTACTTTATACACCAATTACTCTAAATACTAATGGTCACATAAAATTATTTTTATCTTCCATAGAAGTTGAAGGAGTAGTTGACTCAAAATATGTAGCTATTATATACACTTCGCCAAACGACCCAAACCTTTTGTCTGGCTACGTTTTAGTTTTCAATTTAGAGGGAAATTTAGAATATAAATACAAATATATTGAAGGAGTTAAGGTCGATTTTGATACTACAAATGGGGTTACTCAAAGAACCGAAATTGGTGATGATGACGACTGTTATTGTTGGACGATAGGTGAAATGTTAGATTGGGTAGGTGGTGATATTTTTGGCGTAGGTGGTTTTATTCAAGGAGATGAAACTATTGTTACTGCACATGCAAATGCCCCAACATTTATTGACGCCGAAGAAGGTGGATATATTAATTATTATGGTTCAGATTTATATGATCCATCTACAAATATTCCACCTTACAATTCTGGAGGCAGTGGCGCAGGTGGTGATAATAATGGCAACAGTAATGACGATGGATATATAAAGGTTGTTTGGCAACCTGTGACTATATTTGCTCATGGTCTCTCCATAAGTAATGCCATAGAAGTTGATCTAAGCTCTATCGAGGCTAATTGGTTAATGAATACTGCCACGCAAGAGCAATTAAATGCTATTGCAGCTTATTTAAATAATGCTGATCAAACTGAAAGTGATGGTTATAATCAAGGTGATATTGATTATACTGTCGCTAGGATTAATTTTCTAATTAACAATCCAAATGCGACTTTAACACCAGATAATCCTGTCAATTCAAATAATGCTCTTCATTTTGATTCTTTTGGAGAGTTTCAAAATTTTATAAATAATTTTAAAAATGCAGAAGCAGAAACAGACAGAGAAGTCGATATTGATGATCCTAGGAAAGTATTTACGAAATTAAGTTTTTCGCTAGATTATCTTTCAAGCGTTAGTATAAAGGTCGATCAAATGATAGATACTGATGCAGGAACTTACGACGTTTTAGACGTCACCTCACACCTTTCAGGAGTGACATTTGCAGCGACGTGGAATCAAGGAAGTTGGTACCCATATATGATGCCAACTTTAGTAGATATTGATCTACTTGGAGAAGCTACAATATATGTTTTCATTCTAGGAAATGGAGAGATATATTCTGAAGATTTTCAGTATAATTTTCAAATAGATAAAAACGGTAATGCTTTACCTGGAGGAGGCATGGTTGAAGATTAATATCAGAATAATCCCAAAACGAAAGTTTAGTTTTTTTGTTTTTATTCAAGAAATTTATCGGAAATAGAAAATATTCGATATCTTAGAAACCTATAATCCTTTTCAATTATTATGAAATTCAAGCCTAATTTGATATTGTTCCTTTTTTATTTTTTATGTTTAGGTTGCAAAACCATTAACTACAATGGAAAGGAATTCAAAAAACATAAAACTTTAAAAGTCATTGAATCTAATCTTAATCTCAATAAAATGGAGAATGATCAGATAACAAAAAATGATACTATAGTTATAGAGACCTATAAGGCTCTAGTAGGTTCCGTAAAAAAAGAAAAAATCAAAACACATTTGGATTCTTTCTTCTTAAAAAAATACGACTCAAAAAAGTTAATAATTGCCTTGAAAATGGAGCAGTATATTAAAAAAAGTGGAGGCAAATTTGAATTTAATGATTCTATTAATCCAAATAATGCCTATCACGTAAATTCTATAGAGGAATTTGATTCCATTAGAAAATTAATATTCAAAAAATTCAAACCTAAAATAAAAGTGAAGATTGACTCAACTAAAATAGATTCTCTAAAAACAAAGAAACAATAACCATGAATTTTATAATCCAAACAGCAACAACACATACGAAACAATAGTGGAGACGGGAAAGCTGATGCCTTTAGACACGCTTATTGGAACGCAATGGGTACTGCAGATTTTGGATCTGGAATTATGAAAGTTTTTGCAGATGCCCATGAATGGGGACAAAGTGGCCTTTCAGTGACCATGGATTTTTATAATAATCATAAAGGGAGAATAATTGGCACTCCTCATTGGAATACAAACGTTTTAGATGAGGTTTTATCAGATGAAGTACTTGAAGCTGTAAACGACGGAGTTTTAAAATATATTAATTCTTCAGGAAACTTGGTTCAAACAAATTTATAATTATGCTTTTAAGAATTTTTATACTACTATTTATAATTATCATAATTGTTTTTATAGCAAAATGGGGCTTAGGTAAACTTTCATTTTTTAAGTCAAGAAAAAAGCACTTATATGTTATATCTGGATTAATTGGTGTCTTATCCTTTACTATCTATGCTCTGAGTTTAAGTTATTTTATTACCAAAATGCCTCAAGACAACTTTGATAAAACTGTATGGATAAATAATATCTCAGAGAGACACAAAATGATTGATGATCTATTAAAATCCAATTATTTAATTGGTAAAAATTTTGGTGAAATCCGCGAAGTTTTTGGAGAACCTAAAGAATTAGATTCTGATAAAAATATAATAATTTATGAATTAATCGGTCAGACTGCTTTGGATTTCAAGATTACAACATTAAAATTACATATAAAAGATAGTATCGTACAAAAATTCACATATGATACGGTGATTGAATAATAGCAAAACCTCCCAATGTTCAATCTTTGGGAGGTTTTATTTTAGATTTTTTTAATATTTTATAAAGCTGAATAATTATAAAAGACTGTATCGAAATATTAAGAAGAGTCAAAACAATACCAATCCAGGCTTCACGAATATAAAATGGTAAGCCTCTACTAATAATATCAATTGCATACTAAAAAACTGGATTAATGAACTAGTTACAGTACTCATTTTAATTCCAAGAAAGACTGTCCCTTCCTAAGAAAAATATAAGTTCACAACACCTAATACAATTTCAAATATTAAGAGTAAATCAATAGTTTTAAAAAGAGTTTCAATTATTTTCAAGCTTTAAATCAGATACTTTTATTGGTGTTTTTCACCAACAATTTTAAACATGTATATGTAATGTTTTCTGATGAAACCAATGTTAATGCTTCCTGACCATTAGATTAGCTTCGCTGAATCTTCGATTTCCTGCCTTCGCAGGACTATGTGTTACCACTTCATGATCACACTTAGCCATTGTTGGTGTTTTCCACCAACAATTTAATAAACATATTTATTATGTCTCTCATAACTGCGATTTAATTGAGTACCGATTATGAGATCCCTTTCTTCAAAGCAGTTTATTTACCACTTAATAATCACACTTCCCCAAGTAAATCCACTACCAAAAGCAGCCAATACAACCGTATCGCCTTCTTTAACTTTGCCTTCTTCCCATGCTTCGGTTAAAGCAATTGGAATTGATGCCGCAGTCGTATTACCATATTTTTGGATGTTATTAAAAACCTGGTTATCTTCTAATTTGAACTTGCGTTGAATAAATTGTGCAATTCGTAAATTGGCTTGATGTGGTATCAACATATCTATATCATCAACCTCAAGGTTATTTTTCATCAAACCTTCCATAATCACTTCACTAAAACGAACCACTGCATTTTTAAACACAAACTGTCCATTCATATGAGGGAAATAACTTTCGTCATTAGGATCATTATCTGCAATAATATCGCTGACCCAACGCTTACCCATTCCTGGTGCAATTAACACCAACTCTTCAGCGTGTTCACCCTGAGAATGCAAGTGTGTTGATAAAATCCCTTTACTCGTATCTTCTTCTCTTGTTAAAACCGCAGCGCCTGCTCCATCCCCAAAAATCACGGTTACACCTCGTCCGCGCGTTGTTTTATCCAATCCATGAGAATGTAATTCACTACCAATCACAAGTATGTTTTTGTACATCCCTGTTTTAATAAAATTATCTGCCACAGCAATCGCATAGACAAATCCAGAACATTGGTTTCTAATATCTAAAGCACCAACAGTTTTAATATCTAAAGCATGTTGCACTTGAACTCCTGGCCCAGGAAAATACATATCAGGACTTAAGGTTGCAAACACTATAAAATCAATATCATCTTTATCAAGTCCAGAACGTTCAATGGCAATTTTAGCAGCTTTCACTCCCATTGTCGCAGTAGTATCGCCAGATCCTTTTACCGCCCAACGACGCTCTTTTATACCTGTTCGTTCTTGAATCCATTCATCATTTGTATCCATCATTTTGGATAAATCAGCATTGGTCACCACATTATCTGGAACGTAATGTCCCAAACCTATAATCTTGGAATTGTACATAGTAATTTTGTTTTCGTTTTCGCCTTTCGGCTGCGCTAAGGATAACATCAGAAATCTAATTAGCGTTTTATCTAGACCAAATTTACCATTTTAAGAGCTAGCAAAGATTTAGTTGTGATAACATTAATTATGCACGCATAAGACTATTTATAATTTTAACGACTCCATCCCATTTTTCAGTTTCATTTTTAAGTATCTTGAAGCCACTAAACCATTATGAATCAATTATGAAAACATTCCTCCAATTATTTGCATTTTTAATATTCCTAAATAGTTATGCTCAGCAACCCTTAACCTACCAGCAACCTTCAGAAGAGATTTTAGAATTAGCTGATGTGGACTTGGCGCCAGGTGTGCAAATTGATAGCAAAGGAAAAAACGTAGTATTGCTTTACCGTAATCAGTATAAATCTATTGCTGAGCTTTCTGAAACGGAACTTCGACTCGCTGGATTGCGCATAAATCCAGTAACAAACATTGGCAGTAGAACAAACTATTACACCAACCTAAAAGTCAAAAATATTGATGATAAAGAGGCCGATCAAGTTTCTGGATTACCTAAAAATGCAAGACTATCTGGCTTTAGTTGGTCACCAGACGAATCTATGATTGCCTGTCTTAACACGACAACAAAAGGTGTTGAAGTATGGGTCTTAAATATCTCAGAGGCAAAAGTCACAAAATTGACCTTAGCTACTGTTAATGCAAATATGGGAAGTACTATTAATTGGTTCAAAGACAATAAAAACCTACTCATAAAAATGCTACCAAGTGATAGACAACCATTAATTGATACTGCAGTAGCTGTACCTACTGGTCCAACAATTTCTGTTAGTGATGGTGAAAAAGCACAAAACAGAACCTATCAAGATTTATTAAAAACACCCAATGATGAATTTAATTTTGAACAACTCGCCCGTTCAGAAATTAAAAAAGTATCTATTGATGGCACTATTGAAGACTTCTTAGGAGCAGACATGTATCGTGACATTAGTTTTTCGCCAGATGGCAATTATATTATGGTCACTAAGGCAAAGCGACCGTTTTCATATTTAGTCACTTATACAAGATTTCCAAGTGAAAGTATCATGTACGATGCCCTAGGGAATAAAATTAAAATCGTAAATGAGGTCGGTTTAGATGAAGTTAGACCTAAAGGATTTATGTCCACCAGAATAGGCAAACGCAATATGACCTGGAGAGGAGATAAACCAGCTACTTTAGTTTGGTCTGAAGCACTGGACAAAGGTGATCCAGAAGTTGAAGCTGATTACCGAGATGCACTTTACGAAATAACAGCACCTTTTAATGGTCAACCCAAACTCCTCTTAAAGACGAAACAACGGTTTACTGGTGTTGAATGGGGAAATGACAATACTGCTGTAGCTTATGACTATTGGTGGAATACCAGAAACACAAAAACCTACCTTTTTGACCCATCTAATGCAACCTCTAAAATAATCTCAGACCGTAATTACCAAGATGTGTATAGTGACCCAGGTAATTTTGTAAGCTCTAAAAACGAATATGGTCAAAGCACTTTAACCATGAATGATGACAAACTCTATTTAATGGGAGATGGTTATTCTAAAGAAGGTCAGTTTCCTTTTATTGACGCTTATAGTGTAAAAAGCGGTAATACAGAGCGTTTATATCAATCAGAATATACAGATAAGCTCGAAAGCTTAAACGCTGCTATCGACATGAAAAAAGGGGACATCCTTGTTCGTATTGAGTCTCAGAAAGAATACCCTAATTATTATATTAGAAATATTAATAATATTAATAATAAAAATGATTTAAAAGCAATCACTGCTTTTGAAAACCCGTTTAAAAGTCTTGAGAATGTGGATAAGCGTATCATCAACTACAAACGTGACGACGGCTTAGATTTAGAAGGCACACTTTACCTACCATTGAATTATAAACAAGGAGAAAAATACCCGATGATTTTATGGGCTTATCCTCGTGAATTTAAAGATAAAGCGAGTGCTTCTCAGAGTACAGCAAACCCAAACGAATTTGTTTACCCCTATTGGGGCTCACCAATTTATTGGGTAACTAAAGGCTATGTTGTTTTAGACGACGCGGCTTTTCCAATTGTAGGAGAAGGTAGCAAAGAGCCAAATGACTCTTTTAGAACACAATTAGTCGCCAACGGTAAAGCTGCAATTGACGCGGTTGATAACCTTGGCTATATCGATAGAAACAAAGTCGCAGTTGGAGGTCATAGTTATGGCGCATTTATGACAGCCAATTTATTATCACATTCTAATTTATTCGCGGCAGGTATTGCGAGAAGTGGTGCCTATAATAGAACGTTGACACCTTTTGGCTTTCAAAGTGAAGAACGCAGTTATTGGGAAGCTCCAGAAATTTACTATAACATGTCGCCTTTTATGCATGCCGATAAGATGAAAACACCGTTACTTTTAATTCATGGTGTTGCCGATAATAATTCGGGCACCTATCCCTTACAGAGTGAGCGTTATTTTAACGCCCTAAAAGGTTTAGGAGCACCTGTAAGGCTGGTCATGTTACCAAAAGAGAGTCATGGTTATAGAGCTAAAGAATCTATTATGCACATGCTTTGGGAACAAGACCAATGGTTAGATAAGCACGTTAAGAATCGTGTTAAGAAAGAGGAGGTCATTGAAAACGCAGAGACTATAAAAGATTAAAAAAAATAGTTCTTAAAACCTATCACTAAAAAAAACTGTCACGTTAAGTGTAATCGAAATACGTTGCTATTCGATATTCAACGTTCTCGATCGCGCTCGAACTGACAGATTTACAACAATTAAAACTCTACCTTTTTATGTCATCTTGTCACAAATCAGCTATTGGTATTTTATTTGACTAGTCCATATGTAGAATATAAATCTAAATATTAACAGATTCCTACATTCGTGGGGACATTTAATAAAATTAAATATGACAAAAGGAAGTATTAATGTATCGGTAGAGAATATCTTTCCGTTAATTAAAAAGTTCTTATACAGCGATCACGAGATCTTTTTACGTGAGTTGATAAGTAATGCAACAGATGCAACACTTAAGTTAAAGCATTTAGCAAGTGTTGGCGATTCTAAAAGCGAATACGGAAATCCAATAATTGAAGTTAAAATTGATAAAGAAGGGAAGAAGCTTCATATTATCGATCAAGGTTTAGGGATGAGTGCTGAAGAGGTTGAAAAATACATCAATCAAGTAGCCTTCTCTGGAGCTGAAGAATTTTTAGACAAGTACAAAGATGCTGCAAAGGATTCTGGGATTATCGGTCATTTCGGACTAGGATTCTACTCTGCCTTTATGGTTGCAGAAAAAGTGGAGATCATTACAAAATCACATACGGACGAACCAGCGGCACACTGGACTTGCGACGGTTCACCTGAATTCACTTTAGAAGCATCTGACAGAACGGAAAGAGGCTCTGAAATTATTCTTCATATTGCTGAAGATTCTACTGAGTTTTTAGAAGAGAATCGCATTAGCGAATTATTATCTAAGTATAATAAGTTTATGCCTATTCCAATTAAGTTTGGAACAAAAGAAGTAAATGATCCTGAATTTACACCAGCGACAACGACAGATAAAGAAGGAAAAGAAACAACTGAGCCTCACAAAAAAATTACTGTAGATGATATTATTAATAATCCAAATCCTGCGTGGACAAAACAACCAGCAGATTTAGATGATGCTGCTTATAAAAGTTTCTACAGAGAATTATATCCTGCACAATTTGAAGAGCCTTTATTTCATATTCACTTAAATGTAGATTATCCGTTTAATTTGACAGGGATTTTATATTTCCCTAAAATGACAAACGATATGAATATGCAAAAGGACAAAATCCAATTGTATCAAAACCAAGTGTACGTTACAGATAACGTAGAAGGGATTGTACCAGAATTCTTAACCATGTTAAGAGGTGTGATTGATTCTCCAGATATTCCATTAAACGTATCACGCTCATATTTACAAGCCGATGGTGCTGTAAAGAAAATTTCGTCTTATATCACACGTAAAGTTGCCGATAAATTAAAATCGTTATTTAACTCTAACCGTGAAGATTTCGAGCAGAAATGGGATGATATCAAAATTGTGATTGAATACGGAATGCTTTCTGAAGATAAATTCTTTGAAAAAGCAGATGCTTTTGCATTATATCCAACCGTCGATGGTAAATTCTTTACGTACGAGGAACTATTCAATAAAACTAAAGCGAATCAAACCGATAAGGATGGCAAGCTTGTTATTTTGTATGCTTCTAATAAGGATACGCAACACTCGTATATTGAGTCTGCAAAAGCGAAAGGTTATGAAGTATTAATGCTAGATACTCCAATTGTACCGCACTTGATTCAGAAATTAGAATCATCAAAAGAAAATATTTCTTTTGTACGTGTGGATGGAGATCATATTGATAATTTAATCAAAAAGGACGAGGTTGCAATTTCTAAACTTTCCGAAGAAGAGAAAACGACTTTAGAAACCTTATTAAAAGAAACAATTCCTTCAGAGAAATTCGCTGTACAGTTAGAAGCTATGGATAGTGATGCGTCACCGTTTATTATCACCCAACCAGAATTTATGCGTCGTATGAAAGAGATGCAACAAACTGGCGGAGGCGGTATGAACATGTTTGGTAATATGCCAGAGATGTACAATCTAATCGTAAACACGAACTCTGAGTTGGTTAGTGAAATTCTAAACACCAAGACTAAGAAAAAGCAAGAACGTCTGATTACTCAAAGTTTAGACTTGGCGCGTTTGTCTCAAGGCTTATTAAAAGGTGAAGAACTCACTAACTTTGTTAAGCGTAGTTATGAGATGATTAAGTAAGATTCTCATTCGAAGTGTCACACTGAGCAAGACTAAAATGAATATATATTGTCATTGAACGTATTGAGTAAAGCTCAAGAAGTGCAAGTTGAAGCGCTACATATTAATACTTATTTCTTCGGAAATATTAGTTTAAAACCACTTTGTTAATTCAAAGTGGTTTTTTTGTTTTAGTTAATGGATAAATCAAAATTATTCACGGCTTCTGAGATTTCATAACCTAATCGCATGCCCTCTGAGCAGTCTATGCGCATATGCACACCAAGAGGGACTCTAGAAAACGCAGCCTCTTCTACCATGTCACTAATAGAATTAAACTGTCTTGGTGTTCCTCTAAATTCAGTTCTACCATCGTGAGAGCGGTCAGTAAAATTTATATCATTACCAAAAGTGTTGATAAAAACACCTCCTGCTGCCGAAACAAAAGAGGAATGCCCAGAGGGATAACTTGGAAATGATGGATTTGGCCAGTTGATAAACCTATAGAGGTTAGTTTCATAATCGGCATCTATAAATTCCTGTATATATGTATTTGGCCGCATAACCATATAGTTATATTTATCTGCCCAAGTAGATACTGCTGCATCATTAAGTGCAAATCCCAGTTTAAGTAATAGGACTAAAGATGTTTCATGATTTAAATCGTGTTGAATAATTAATTGATTGGCTATTGAAATTTGCCTACCTGGCGGACTCATCATAAGACCTTCAACATCGTCTGACCAATATTCAGCAATCCATAAATCTTCATTATCCTCGAATTTCGCTGTATTATTTAGAGAATAGACCTCAATCATCTGTGCAAAATAGTCACTATTTAAATCTTCACTGTACGCCATTGGCGCGTTACTAGATGTCTCATCAGCGGTGATTACAAAAGTGCGTACTGATTCCCAATACGGAAACAATGCTCTTTCTGGATCAGCACTATACGTCCAAAAACCTTCGCCAACTGGAGGCTCATAAGATATTGGTTGAGGTTCTAATATTTGTGATTCTCCTTCAATATCAGTCTGACTATAAGCGATAACTTGCTGAGCCACATAGCTTCCCCATTGTTGAGAATCCTCCAAAAGTTCAGTTGACATGTTTACTGCCAAAGCATTCTCTTTCATAGCTTTAAACACGTCTATTTCTCCATCAACCTCACTTGTTGTGCTGTACATAAAGTGATTTACAACTTGGGCATAACATGTATTTAATGCAATATTTAGATCAATACTATTTGCACGTTGAGTACTGTCAATAGTTAAGGTTTGCAATCGTGACGTATTAGAAGTGAAATCTGTCATATCGTCAACTACAGTTTCATAAGCTGCAAGATGCATATATGCCAATGCTCTAGCTGTTGCATTTGGTCTCATTCCAAAAGTATACCGATCTAGTTTTAAAAATAATCCATTCCATTCAACTATAAGTTGCGTTGTTTCATCAGAGACTATGGATTCATTTAGAACAGTATTAAATTGATCATCATCCGTCTCACAGGATTCAAATACAACTAAAGCAAATACTAATCCTAGTATCCATTTTAAATTTGAAGTTGTCATAGCATTGAATTTACTTTAAACAAAAAGCATCTTTTAATTAAAAAAAATACGTACTGTATCCTACATAAGCTCAACTCTTAAATCGAGTTAAATTACACACTACATATTGAGACCAAGTTAAATTAATTTTTAAAAAAACATAATAGTTTTCCTGTTTTTCTAATCAAAACAAGAAATACTGGATATTACACAATTGTAAAATGCCAAAAGTATTGATTATACTGCGCGTATTTTAGAATCTCACAATACACTAAAACATGTTGGCTCATTCAAGGTGATTTTTATAACTTAATTTTGTGGGAACATCAACTAATCTGCTTCCTTTCATGACAACATATTGAAACGGTTTTTATAAAAACGCACTTAATAAAATCAAAAATAACCCTCCCAAAACAAAAAACAATTAGCTTATATTTGCGATAAGTATACATTATGAGTTTTACACTTTTATCTTCACCTTTACAGGGATTTACCGATTACCGTTTTAGGAACGCACAACACAAATATTTTGGTGGTATAGATACATTTTATGCGCCATACATTCGTTTAAATGGAAAACTAAAAGTAAAATCTTCCTATGAGCGGGATTTATTACCTGAAAACAATACCACTTTAGAAGTCATACCACAAGTTATCACTAATGATGCAGACGAGTTTTTATTTGTTGCCAAATACGTACAGCAATTTGGCTATAAAGAGCTCAACTGGAATTTAGGTTGTCCCTACCCGATGGTCACCAATCGCGGAATGGGATCTGGCTTAATTTGTGACCCCAATAAAATAGACGACATTTTGCATCGTGCACATAACGAAACTGATATTTTGGTTTCTATGAAAATGAGGATGGGTTACGAAAACAGCGAAGAAATATTACATACCTTTCCTATTTTAGATAAATATCCACTTAAAAACGTAGCCATCCATGCACGTATTGGAAAGCAACTATATAAAGGAGGTGTAGATTTGGAAGCATTTCAAAAATGTATAGATGTAGCCAAACATAAACTGTATTACAATGGAGACATTACGTCTTTAGCAGAGTTTAAAAAAATGCAAGAGCGTTTCCCAAGTATTGACCATTTCATGATTGGTCGTGGTTTAATTGCTGATCCTTTTTTACCTAGTATGATAAAAAACGACACTATAGAGTATCCTAAAAATCGCTGGGAGTTGTTTGAATCTTTTCACAACGAAATATACGAACAATACGATGCTGCATTATCTGGGCCAACACCAATAAAAATGAAAATGTTAGGCTTTTGGGAATATTTTTCTCGTTCTTTTTCGAATCCTCAAAAAACTTACAAAAAAATAAAAAAAGCAACGAATCCAGTTAAGTACAAACAAGCTGTAAGAGAAATTTTAAATACTGAGGAATAAAACCTCCTAATCTTAAACAATACATCATCATTAGAGTGCGCTTAATGCTTAATCCTGTAGCTAACAATTTAAACGCTACTAGCAAGCTCAAAATTAAAATCACAGTAAAAATCATATTCTAAAATCTATATTTCCGTAATTTTTTAAACCTCTGTAATTTTTAAACGTAGGCTTTGTAATTTCTAATTTTAAATTTACCTTATACGCTATAGAAGTTTATTATGAACGAAAAACTCATTTCAAAGAAAAAACCTGCTTATCCCATATCCGATGCGCTATCAACATATCTCACGGCTCAAGGTAGAAATATTAAAATCCCGATTTTTTATGACGACTTACTTCGGTTTCAAGGCGCAGTAGAAATTTTTGATGATAACGATAATGATACACTTTGGGTAAGCTGCTTTTTTGCTGAGCATGAAAGCGAAGAAATCAAACTCAGTTTAAAACAAGTGTATTCCATATTACATTCTGATGGTAGTGCGACCATACTACCTTATTTAAATATTGATAGTATTGATTTTTGCACCTTCGGAAACACAAAACCTTTTCGAGTTAAAGTTAGAAATATCTTAAATGACAATTATATTTTTTTATATATTAAAAAAGCAGATGCTTCACGTATTTACGGTTTAGAACTAGAGCATATACTGTCTCCAAACCATATTAATTTTTTAGTCTATAAAGACACCTTGATTGAAGAGCATATTTCTGGTATTCCAGGAGACACATATATTAGTGAACACCTCAGTGAGATTTCAGAACAAGATAAACGGGCTTTAGCAAAAGAGTTCGTTAAATTTAACGAACGTTGTTTTGTAAGGCTCTTAGCAGATATGCGCTCTTACAACTATGTTATAGTAATTACTCATGATTTTGACCGTAAACAATATCGTATTCGTGCAGTCGATTTTGACCAACAAAGCTATGAGGGCAATCCAAAAGTATATAAGCCACAATTTTTAAAAGAAAACAATGATTTAGTTAAATTATCTTTAGAGGTTTTAGCAAAAGAATCTATAGAGCAATACGAAAAAGAAGAACGGTCTCTTTTGGCGAAACGAGCGACAAGTGAACACGAACGTTTACATGATTTAATTACCTGTATGAAAGCAGATCAAATCTCTTCAAAAGAAAAAATTAAACAATTAAGAACTGGATTGTTTGACCTTACTGGTGATATTCAATTTAAACGCTCAAAAAACATGGGCGAAATATTAGATTCTACATTAAACTTTATTATCAGAAATTACAAAAACGAAAATCCATATATCATAAAATAATACCCTATCAAAATGAAAATAAAAAAGGTTCTTGTTGCCAACAGAGGCGAAATAGCTATTCGTGTTTTAAGAGCATGTGCAGAATTAAATTTAACAACTGTAGCCATTTACACCTATGAAGATCGCTATTCTCAGCATAGAAATAAAGCCGATGAATCTTACCAGATAGGAGAAGATAACCAACCATTAAGACCTTATTTAGATATTCATCAAATCATTGATTTAGCAAAATCTAAAAAGGTTGATGCCATCCATCCTGGTTATGGATTCCTCTCTGAAAATTCAGAATTTGCTCGACAGTGTGCTGCTAACGGTATTATTTTCATTGGTCCTAGTCCTGAAGTAATGGATGCTTTGGGAGATAAAATCACAGCAAAAAAAGTAGCTGTTAAATGTAATGTTCCCATTATTGAAAGTAACAAAAAGAAATTAACTTCACTAAAAGTTGCGCTTTCTGAGGCGGTTTCCATTGGTTATCCTTTAATGCTAAAAGCAGCTTCTGGAGGAGGAGGACGCGGAATGCGAATTATAAGACAGGGTAAAGATTTAGAACTCCATTTTGATTCCGCTAGAAACGAAGCTCTTAATGCTTTTGGCGATGACACTATGTTTTTAGAGAAATATGTTGAAAACCCAAAACACATAGAGGTTCAAATTGTTGCAGATAATCATGGTACTATTAGACATTTACATGAACGGGATTGTTCTGTTCAACGTCGCCATCAAAAAGTAGTAGAAATTGCACCTTCTTTTAATATCAAAGACAAGGTAAAACAAAATTTATATACATACGCGGTTAATATCGCGACAGAAGTCAATTATAATAATATTGGTACCGTAGAGTTTTTAGTTGATACAGAAGATAATATTTATTTTATTGAGGTTAACCCACGAATTCAAGTGGAACACACCGTAACAGAAATGGTGACGGGAATTGATCTTGTTAAAACTCAAATTTTTGTCGCAGGAAATTACAGACTCGATAGTAAACAAATTAAAATATACGACCAAGACTCTATTGCAACTTATGGTTTTGCTCTGCAGTGCCGTTTGACCACAGAGGATCCAGCAAATAACTTTACACCAGACTATGGAAATATCACAACCTATAGAAGTGCATCAGGAATGGGTATTCGTTTAGATGCCGGAAGTATTTATCAAGGTTACCAAGTGAGTCCGTTTTTTGATTCCATGCTCGTTAAAGTCTCTTCGCATGGTAGAACTTTAGATGGTGCTATTCGTAAAATGGTGAGAGCCTTAAAAGAATTTAGAATTAGAGGTGTTAAAACGAATATCCATTTTTTACAAAATGTGATTCAGCATGACACCTTTAAAGAAGGAAAGGTGACGGTAAACTTCATTCAAAACACGCCAGCTCTATTCGATATCAAACTCCCACAAGACCGAACGTCTAAAGTGGTGAATTTTTTAGCTGAAGCTATAGTGAACGGCAACTCAGATGTCAAGCATATTGACAACAACAAAGTGTTTAGAACTGCTAAGGTTCCAAAATTTAGCACATCTGAAGCGTATCCTAAAGGCACAAAAGACAGACTCACCCAAATGGGTCCGGAGAAGTTTTGTGCTTGGTTAAAAGATGAGAAAAAAATTCACTACACAGACACAACAATGCGAGATGCGCATCAATCATTACTGGCCACACGAATGCGAACTTTTGATATGCTAAAAGTCGCCGAAAGTTTTGCTAAAAACCATCCCAATACTTTTAGTATGGAAGTTTGGGGAGGCGCTACTTTTGATGTGTGCCTAAGATTTTTACATGAAAGCCCATGGACCCGATTAAGAGAATTACGTAAAGCAGTCCCTAATATACTATTCCAAATGTTATTGCGTGGCTCTAATGGTGTTGGATACAAAGCATATCCAGATAATCTCATCGAAAAATTTGTGGAAAAATCGTGGGAAAATGGTGTGGATATCTTTAGAATTTTTGACTCCTTAAACTGGGTAAAAGCCATGGAACCAAGTATTAGCTATGTTCGAAATAAAACTGGCGGTATTGCAGAAGCTGCTTTAAGTTATACTGGAGACATTCTAGATGTCAATGAAACAAAATACACTCTAAAATATTACACACAACTAGCAAAAGATTTAGAAAATGCTGGCGCACATATGATTGCCATCAAGGATATGGCAGGCCTATTAAAACCATATGCTGCAACAGAGTTAATTTTAGCTTTACAAGACACTGTCAAATTGCCTATTCATTTGCATACTCACGATACCTCATCACTCCAAACAACGACCTATTTAAAAGCTATAGAAGCAGGTGTTGATGTTGTAGATGTCGCCTTAGGCGGTTTGTCTGGTTTAACGTCCCAACCCAATTTCAATTCAGTTGTAGAAATGATGAAAAATCAATCTCGCGCTCATGAATTTGATATGAAAACCTTAAATGAGTTTTCAAATTACTGGGAAGACACAAGGGAGTTATACTATCCTTTTGAATCTGGATTAAAAGCAGGAACAGCAGAGGTTTACCAACATGAAATCCCTGGCGGACAATATTCTAATCTACGTCCTCAAGCCATAGCACTAGGGTTAGGAGATCGTTTTGCAGAGGTTAAAACCATGTATGCAGAAGTTAATGTGCTCTTTGGCAACTTAATAAAAGTAACTCCGAGTTCTAAAGTTGTTGGAGACATGGCCATTTTCATGGTCACGAATAATTTAACGACACAAGATGTTTTAGAGCGCGGTAAGGACATTTCTTTTCCAGAATCTGTTATTAGTTTCTTTTTAGGAGACTTAGGTCAACCTTATGGTGGATTTCCGAAGAAAATTCAAAAAATAATTCTAAAAAATAAGAAACCGTACACCAATAGACCGAATGCACATTTAGAGCCTATAGACTTTGATGTTGAGTTTAAAGCGTTCCAAAAAAAGTTCCAAAAAGGGTTCACGCGTGATATTGAAATGGAAGATTTCTTATCCTATACTTTGTATCCAAAAGTTTTTGAACAAGCCCATGAAAACTATAAAAAGTATGGAAATCTAACGTTGATTCCAAGTAAAAATTTCTTTTATGGCATGAAGCTTAGAGAAGAAATTTTAATAGAATTAGAACCAGGAAAAACAGTCATAATTAAATTACTATCGGTTGGAATACCTAATGATGAAGGCGTACGAACTGTGTTTTTCAAAGTTAATGGCGAAAATAGATTTGTTGATATATTAGATAAGTCATTAAATATTAAACTCGAAGAAAACACTAAAATAGACACCTCAGATCCTGATCAAATTGGCGCACCTTTACAAGGATCGCTTTACAAAGTCTTAGTAAAAAAAGGACAGGCCATTAAGGAAAATGACCCTCTATTTATAATTGAAGCTATGAAAATGGAAACCACTGTTACCGCTTCTAAAACAGGAAAAGTAAAATCTATAACTTTAAAGGAAGGTAAAATGGTTAAACAAGATGATTTGGTGCTCACTATAGAACGTTTATAATAATAATTTTTGTTACTCCATAATAGAGGCAAATATTATGTACCTTAGAAAGGTATAAATATTAGGGTTTTAATACAGCCAACCAATCAAATTCTAATGCATTCCGATAATTCTAAAATTAGCGATGTTTTTAAAGATCTTTCATTTTCCGAAGCGGAAATAGAGATCATTGAATCGGTCATGTTTAAAATATATTTAAAAAAAGGAATTAAAATCATTAAAGCGGGTGACACTGTTAAAGATATGTATTTTGTTTTACAGGGTTGTCTACGAGCTTTCCATATTGATATTCATGGAAAAGAGCACACCCTTCAATTTGCAATCAAAGGCTGGTGGATAACTGATTTTACTGCTTTTTTTACAGAATCTAAAGCGATAGTAGATCTTGAAGTACTGCGTGATGCTACCATATATAAGCTTTCCAAAGATGATAGAGAACACCTATTTAGCCAAATTCCTGCGATAGAAACGTTCATAAGAAAGAAATTAGAGAATGGTAAGGCCGCTTCTCAAAAACGAATTTTAAGAAACTTATCACAGCCTGCCTCTCAACGATATTTCAATTTCATTAAAGACTTTCCAAATATTGAAAAAAGCATAAAAAACTATCACATCGCTTCCTATTTAGGGATTACCACAGAGAGTTTAAGTAGAGTACGAAAAGACATAGCTAAGCACTAGATTAATTACCATACATCAATTTTAACTACAATAAATCAACATATATTTGCTTTAATAAAAAAGTAATCATAAATCCCTATGGTTAATTAATAGCTAATTAAGCGCAAGTAGTGTATACTTGCGCTTTTTTTATGACACGCGGTTAACTCGCAACTTCAAGAGCATAAGCTTATGTTTTTTACATGTAATTTTCTACCATCAATCACTAGTATCAACTGCTGTTTTAATTCTGAAATGACCACCTCAAACCTCTTGAAAAAGCTGCAATATATCAAGGTCTAATCGATACAATTAGATTTTAAATTAGAATAGGTTTAAAAGCATCACTTAAACGCTTTATTCAATTCTTTTTTCTTCGGAAATGTGCAAACAAAAAGATAGCTACCTTACATTTGTAAACGATCCGATGAAAAGGAATGCGTAATTAAAAACCAAATGAAAAAACAAAATAAATTAGCTATCGGAATAGCATTAGGAATGGGTATTGGAACTGCAGTTGGAGTTGCAACCGGTATTTTAGGTTTATGGATTGGTGTTGGACTAGCTACAGGTATTGGAGTCGGGAATTCGTTATCACAAAAGGGCCACAAATAGATGATACTAAATCTTGACATCATAAAAAGCTAAAGTAGATAACAAAGAATTATGGCAAAAAAACAAGCTCCTATTACCCATTGAAATCGTTGCTATTCTAAAACAATCTCTATCTCATGGAGACTAAAAAACCAACTATGAAAAATATTAAAAAATGCTTTTCACAGACTTTATTATTGGCGCATTAGTAGTCAATGCAATGCCTCATCTTATTTTAGGACTTATAAAAACTCATTTTCTTGGTATGTTTGGATATGGCCCAAAAGGCAATATCACATATGCTATTCTTCAATTTGTGCTCTGCATTATATTGTTTTGTTCTAATTATGGCTTTTAAGCTCTACTAGAAAACGACTTTTTGATTGGCGCACTTACAGTACTTCTACTCTACTTTATTTTTGGTAAAAATTTAGTGCGTTTTTATGGGAAACAAGACAAAACGACTCCTGATCATCTTTAAAAGCATCACACCTACCTTACAAATTATACGTAGAACGAAGTATTGACTTCATTTTAAAAAATAGCTCTCTTCATTTCACTGCGATTATCACAAATTAAATCAAGTGATATTCTCCCCCATTGCTATTCTTAAGGGCCAACAAGCAACCAAAGCTTTTAATTGGTTACAAGTTCTAAACTTTTACGACATTGGAGTAAGGCCAAATCAATGACACGCTCACTACTGCTCGTGTTAATTATAGATAATTCTGTACACGCAATAATAACGGTATTATTTTCTGAATATTTAGAAATCATGGTGTTGTACGTCCTAATATCTTGATTGGTTTCAGTATTGAAATAGACCTTCTTTCTTAAATCGTCTAAAAATACAATCTCATGCTTTCTTAATTTTTCTATTGATAAACCTACACAATAGGACGCTATATTAGAATTGTCATTTGTATACTTCGTTCCAAAAAAAACTAAGTTATTAATTATTTTATTCGCTAATTCAGTAACTAATAATTTGTAAGGATGTATTATATACAATTCAAATTGCATGGTGTCCAATATCTCATGAATAGTAATATTTGGCACTAATAAATTAACCTCTGAAGAATTATAAGCCTTTAACTCTCGACAAAGTATTGGTGAAATAACAGCTGCATTACTAGGTAAGTAAGGATTAATGACATTAAAATCTAACTGTTTTAAAATAAACGGAAATGTAGCATACTCCCCTTCTTTATTAAAATACAACTCGTGCAATTTCTCTTGATAAAACAAGGTGCTCCTGGCTCCCAAACCCAAAATAACTAACTGTTTCATTATTAAATGCGCTCTAGTATATAACTGTTAAAATAATTATTAGAATCACTTATTTTAGACGTCTGGATTAAATTAGTATGCTGTAAAAACGACTGCAAAATAGCGTCGTTATACTTTCTAGATGTTTCTGTTTGAATCTTTTCATCTTTTAAAAACGCATAACAGGCCTTATCTCCATTAAAACAGACTTTTTGATCTTTCTTACTCACCAAAAAACTTCTTGCAATACCCGTTTTTTCATCATATTCTGGCGCATGACCAAAATTTGATATATCAAAATCAGCATGAAGCTCTCTATTGATCCTGTGCAATAAATTTAAATTGAATGCTTTGGTAACTCCTTGGCTATCATTATACGCTGGCAATACAATCTCCTTAGATTTCATAAGATCTAAACCTAAAATAATTTTATCTCCTACTCGTAAGGCATTGCTTAGTTTAACTAAAAAATCTTGAGCAGCTTCATCATCTAAATTCCCTAGATTAGAGCCTAAAAACATAATCACTTTTTGAGCTTTATTCGTTTTTATATCTTCTAATACACCAAAATATTCGCCTTGCTTAATCTCTATTTCTAGATCTAAAAACTCAGTTTTCAATGACGCTCCTAAGGCATTTAAAGCATGTTGCGAGATATCTATTGGCACGTACCTAAACTTATAATTTTCTGCCAACAGCACTTTTAAAAAAGCTTTTGTTTTTTTTCCATCTCCAGCTCCTAACTCTATTATATCTATGGTATCTAAAGTGTTCAGTTTTAATTTTTCAATGATGTCTTCAGATTTTGTATCAAAAATCTCATATTCAGCACGTGTAAGGTAGTACTCTGGTAAGCTCATGATTTTAACGAAGAGTTTATCTCCTATTTCATCATAAAAATATTTTGAAGACAATGTCTTAGGTGATTTACTTAAACCCTCAAAAACATCTGTTTTAAATTTTGTATTCATATTATTTTGCTAGTCGTATGCCTGAAAACTGCCAACGCGTTTCCGGTGAAAAAAAGTTTCTATAAGTTGGTCTGCTATGATTTGGTGATGTGGCAACACTACTTCCTTTTAAGACCATAAGGTTAATCATAAATTTGCCATTGTATTCACCAACAGCTCCTTCGTCTTGTTTATAATTTGGGTACGGTAAATACGCAGAGTTAGTCCACTCCCAAGTTTTTCCCCAATGAAATTGCGCGTTGGCAACTTCCCATTCAAATTCTGTAGCTAATCGCTTATTTTTAAAATTAGCATAAGCGTGTGCTTCGTAGAAAGATATGTGCGTTACTGGAGCATCCAAATTTAGAAGTACTCTTCCTGCTAATGTGTAAACATACCATGCGTGATCCTCTTGTTCCCAATACAATGGGTGCTTAATATTATTTGAATTCACAAAGCACCAACCATCATCTAACCAATATTTAGAAGTCGAATATCCCTTTGCCTCAATAAATGCGATGTATTCGCGATTGGTTACTAATCTATTTGCAATCGCATAATTTTCTAAAAACACGCGATGATGACCGAGTTCGTTATCATAACAAAATTCATTTTTATGAGAACCAATAGTGTAAACCCCCTCTCCCACATCAATAAACTCTAAAGCTTCTATTTCCTGCAAAGTATTCGCATAAGATATCTCATATAACTTGGGATGAATAGGATTTCTAGACAGCGTATATTTTATATCTGTGATTAACAATTCTTGGTGTTGCTGCTCATGATTAACACCTAAAATAACTAAGTCACTCACTGCCTTATCTAATTGAGAGACGCTTAAAAGCTTTTCAATATGCTTGTCCACATATGCTCTATACTCATAAACACCGTCTACGCTTGGCCTTGTTATTAAACCACGCTCATGACTGGCAATACGCTTACCCATAGTGTTATAATAACTATTAAACAGAAAACTAAACTCACTATCAAACACCTCATAATCTTTAACAAATGGTTTTAAAATCATTTGTTCAAAAAACCAGGTGGTGTGAGCCAGATGCCATTTTGGTGGACTTGCAAAATCAGCAGATTGTGGCGTGTAATCTTCAATTTTTAAAGGTTTACACAGCGAGTTGGTAAGGTTTCTGGTGACCTTAAAAGCTTCAATAATATTCATTTATAATCGTGTAATTTATCGTTAGACGTGTTCTGCCAAGGAAACTTACCCTCTATTTCTACTTGTATTGATAAACTCAAAAACGTTCTAATTAATACAATTACACCCAATATAAATACAGATTCTAGTGTTGGTAAAAGAACAACTGTAGTAACAATATCTACAGCAATAAGAATGTCTAATCCTAGCAAAATAGATATCCGTAACCTACCATAAGCGTTTTTTGCTTTTTTTAAAACGTCTCTAATAGATATTCCAAGTGCATAAAGCAGACCAATTAAAATAATGAGTATACCAATAGCTTCAATAATTTTGGCTGGAATTTCTGTGTAGTGATGCATCAGTTTTAAGTATTCCTTTTAATTATCTATATTCTGGGTTTTCGAAAGCCCAATGTGTGCCATCATCCCATTGTTCTCTAGAGTTTCCATAATTATCATAACCGTTATTCGCTTTCAACATTTTAGCCAAATGCAATAAGTTATATGTCATAAAGGTGGTATTTCTGTTAGTGAAATCAGAATCAAAACCAATTGGAGTCTCTAGCTTTTCACCTTTAAATTCAGTATCACCATAACTTGGTCCAGGACCAACTTTACCTATCCAACCAGAATCTGCTTGTGGTGGTATGGAGTATCCCACATGTTGCATGGCATAGAGAATTCCCATGGCACAGTGTTTTACGCCATCTTCATTACCAGTAATCATACAACCTCCTACTTTTCCATAAAATATGTATTGCCCTTTGTCGTTTGTTTTAGAACTCATCGCATACAAACGTTCAATTAGTTTTTGAGCTTCCGAAGATTTCTCACCTAACCAAATAGGTGATCCAATGATCAATACATCTGCAGCCATTACTTTATCAAAAATTTCTGGCCAAACATCTGTATCAAAACCGTACTCTGTCATATCTGGATAGACTCCTACTGCAACATCTTCATCTATTAATCTAATAGTCTCGAAACCCACATTTTCCTTTTTTAAAATATTTTGAGAGACCTTCATTAAGGATTCTGTATGACTTTTTTGAGGCGATTTTTTTAAAGTGCAATTGATATATAACACTGATACCTTAGAAAAATTCATATTTTTTTTTTAGATTAAAAAAGCTCACGTCACCATTAAAAAAACAGACAACCATTTTTTTTAAAGATAACTCAAAATTATGTAAAAATGGCTTTAAATTGGAGCTCATACACTATTAATGTTGACTCAAAACAGTACAGATTATTGAACAACCATCTAAATTAGATATTATTTTTATATCCGTTTCAGGATGAAAGGTTCTATCCCGAGTTACGAAAATCAACCATGGACCTGATCATAGTATTATGAGTAGAATTAGTATTTTAACAAAACTAAAACAGATTTGAATTTAATGATGCATTAATACCGAAAGCACAACACCTAGAAGCACATTTTGAAATGACAATAAAAAGCCTCATATTAACGTAGATAACCTAATCTTCATGTATGTCATTCTAAACCATCAAAAAACAATTATGAATCGTTTATTCCTACTCCTCTTTATCATTTCTTTTACAAGCTGCACAAACGAAAAAAAAATCACTGATGTAGAACAACGCTGGCAGCAACATGCTAAAAATACAGAAATCATAAGAGACAATTTTGGTGTACCTCACATCTACGGAAAAACAGATGCTGACGCCGTCTTTGGGTTACTGTATGCGCAATGCGAAGATGATTTTAACCGAGTAGAGCGAAATTACATTTGGGCCATAGGCAGACTTGCTGAAGTTGAAGGAGAAGAATTAATATATAGTGATTTAAGGTCAAGATTATATATGACCAAAGAGGAAGCTATTAAAAATTACAAGGACAGTCCAGAATGGTTGCAAGTGTTATGTGTTGCTTTTGCTGATGGTATTAATTACTACCTGCAAACACATCCTGAAGTAAAGCCAAAATTGATTACCCATTTTGAGCCTTGGATGCCAATGTACTTTAGTGAAGGCTCAATAGGTGGTGATATTGAAAGAGTTTCCACTAAGAAAATGAAAGAATTCTATGGCGAACCAGAAAACAAAGTTGCCGTAAATGATGGCTTAATAAGACTAAAAGACAACGAACCAAGAGGTTCTAACGGTTTTGCCATTTCTGGAGACAAAACAAAATCTGGTGATGCTATGTTGCTTATTAATCCACATACATCGTTCTTTTTTCGAGGTGAAGTTCATGTTGTAAGTGAAGAGGGATTGAATGCGTATGGCGCAGTAACTTGGGGACAATTTTTTGTCTATCAAGGTTTTAATGAGAAAACGGGTTGGATGCATACCTCAACTGGAACAGATATTATTGATGAATTTGAAGAAACCATTGTAAAAGAGGGTTCAAAAACAGGGTATACATATGGAGACGAATTGAGACCAATAGACTCTATAGAAGTCACTTTAAATTATAAAGTTGCCGATGGTCTAAAAGACAAAACGTTTATGATGTATCGCACACACCATGGACCAATCACACATGCTAACAATGACAAATGGGTTGCTACAGCATTAATGTGGAGTCCTATAAAAGCCTTAGAGCAGTCTTTTACGCGAACAAAAAAATCGACTCATGCAGCGTTTTATGAGATGATGAATATCAGAACCAATTCATCAAACAATACAGTGTATGCCGACGCTGATGGTACAATTGCATATTATCACGGAAACTTCATTCCTAAACGAAACGAAAAATTTGACTATACAAAACCCGTTGATGGCAGTAATACTGAAACTGACTGGGACGGACTTCATCCTTTAGAAGACAATATTATGGTCTTAAACCCACCAAATGGTTGGATTCAAAATTGTAACTCTACACCGTTTACAAGTGCTGCGGAATATAGTCCGAAACGTGAAGATTATCCGAATTACATGTCTTCATTCTCAGAGAATTTTAGAGGCATACATGCCATTCCATTATTGACAAAGGCTGAAGATTTAACACTAGATTCCTTAATTGAATTAGCTTACGATACGTATTTACCAGGAGCAGAAGTATTAATTACTGGTTTGTTAGATGCTGCCCAAAAAGCACCTACAAAAACGCAAGATGCTCAAGAAGCAATCGCCTTATTAAAGGATTGGGATTTTAGAGTATCTGAAAGTTCTGTTGGAATGACCTTGACACAGTTTTATGTAAACGCTTATTTCAAGTCAAATAAAATTCGTGGTAAAGGAATGACTTTATTAGAAGTATTTGATTATATGAGTAAAACAGCATCTTCAGAAGAACGTTTGGAAGTATTTCAAACGGCTTTAAATAAGTTAAAAGAAGATTTCGGTTCATGGCAAACACCTTGGGGAGAATTTAATAGATACCAAAGAAATAATGGTGAACTATTTCAAGAATTTGATGATGCACAACCGAGCTTACCAGTTGGTATGGCATCAAGTTTATGGGGCGCTTTAGCATCTTTTGGAACTCAATTTGGCGAAGACACTAAACGACAATATGGAACATCAGGAAATAGTTTTGTAGCTGTTGTGGAGTTTGGAGATAAAGTAAGAGCTAAATCCATGCTTGCAGGCGGACAAAGTAGTGACCTTAACTCTCCACATTTTGATGACCAATCACAACGTTATGCTAATGGAGACTTTAAAGACGTTGCCTATTATAGAGAAGATGTTGAAAAAAGAGCAAAGTCGACCTATCATCCAGGTGATAAACAATAATAACCTATATAAAACGAAATAAAATTTCTAATATGTCGCAGAGTAACAGGTATAATTAATTGCATGGTTTTGTATTTACTTGTAGAGTCCTCACCCGTTTTATATACAATTTATATATGCTAAATCAGGTATTTATCTACTTAACTAACCAAACACAAAACGTCACCATTAATCACATAAAAAAACCAACACTACTTTTTTAGATTAGTGTTGGTTTTATTTTTATGAAACGACTCGCTTACGCGACTTTTGTTCTAGTTCTTAAAAAACGCTGTTAGAGGCGCTTTTTTTTAATATTCTGTAAAACTTATTAATGCATATTCTGCCATCCAAATGACCCAGGATTTGGTTGAATATGTACTCTAAATAATAAATCGTTTGCACCAGGAAAACAACATCCCCCGCCATCTGGATAACTGCTGTTGGTAGCAAACCTGCGATCGTCAACTCCAGGGCCAGCTAAATCAATATTCCACGAGCCGCCAGCAGTAACCTGAATTGGATTTGGTAACACAAAAGTGAACCATGTAAAACTGCCATAAGAAGGTACTGTAAAAGATCCTTGACCCAGAAAATCAATTTCAGGAAAAGGGTTAGAGAACTCGTCTTTAAGTAAAAGTTCAACAGCGATAATTTGACCATCAATTGGAGACGTACCAAATTGACTAATAAAAACGTCGTTCACATCTGTTCCTAAATATATTTCATTCAATATTGCAGCGTTATTTGTTAACATCGAATAAACTTGTAGCTTATGGGCATCAGTATTAAATTGAACCATTCCTTCAACAGGAGTTACCATTGCATTGACTTCATTTTGTGTCATTGAAGGAAAAATAACTGGAAGTGCTGTTGTAATTTCCATTGAAGATTCAACATTAGGCGTTGCTGTACCAATACCAATTTGGCCCGTATTGACAATACTATTTAAATTGGCATTATTACCAACAATTAATAGTTGTTCTAGGTTTTGCAATTCGTTTGTTGCATCTGCATCTGCATCGTCTACCTCATCATTTATGACATTCTCAGCTGTTTTTGCATGCAAAGCATAAGGAACACTCAATAACTGGCTAGTGCCTGTTATGGTATAACTATTTCCTCCAGTTGGGTCTGTTTCTATTTTTACAAAATAAGTATCTAAAGACCAATCTATAGCAGTGAAATCTCCACTTACAACTGACCCTGTGCCTATTTCTAAAGTTACGAGTCCGTTTACATTGGTACTTGGTGTTTGTGTTTCTACATAGACCGCTGTACCTGATGATGTCGTTTGTAAAATACTAATTTGCATGCCTACAACTTGACCGCTTACTAAATTATCGCCACTGTCTCTTACAACAGCTTGGTAACTCATTTTTTCTGGTGCTTGCGCAAAAGTGGTAATCGTTAATAACAAGGCCACACTTAGAGAATATAGATTTTTACTCATGACTTTTCTATTGATTACAGAATTAGTGAATATTGCATATTTCATAATTTCTATTTTTTAATGATTTTAAAGCTTTTTAAGGCTTGGTTGTTTTGGTTTACTTTTAAGACATACACACCTGTCACTAATTTTTGCATGGCAATAGCAGTGTTTTCTTGTTGTATAATTCCTTTACTAACTATTCTACCTTGCAAATCATACAACTCATAACTCAAATCTGTGAGATTAGAATTTTTTAATGCTAATACAATATAGTCTGATGTTGGGTTAGGGTAAGTCACAGCGGTTAAAGTAAGTGCTGTTAATTCTGGGTTACTTAAAGTAAATAATTCGATACTTTGCTGTACACCTTGGGCTATAGAGCCATTGCTTCCTGTATTGGTACTATAGACCAATTGCCCAACCGAGTAACTGGATGTTCCTCCACTTCCTGTGGCTTCACCACCAGATGCAGGTATGGTTTGTTGCGCATAAATTAATTGTGTAGCACATAACAAACAGGCTACAAGTGTCGTTTTAATCATGAGTTCATTTTTTTATAGATTCGTCAGAAATCAACTCAAACAAAAGAGAAAAAAAAAGTCTAGCCTAGATTAAGACTTCAAATATAAACATATTAACCAATAAATAACACCACTCATCGGATATAATATACAATTTTATAGTTGAACTCTGTTTGAGTGGCGAATTAAGAATATTCGTTTTTTTGGATATTATACGTTGTTAAAAGCTATTTATAAAATCAGGGGAATTTAGAGAAACTACTGTTAAGAACGCATGCCAATTAGCGCTAGTTCTAGACTTTTTAGAAACCCTATACTAGAGTTTTAAATTTGGAATGTACCTACTAAATCACATGTTTATTCACTTAACTGGCCAAACACAAAATGTTATGCTCAACTTGAATTTTAAAAGTTACACATTGAGTGTCCTTATAAATCTTTTAATTTTTTAGGCATTTCTATGGCACCTATATTACTAGGATCTAATTCAAGCGATTTCTTATAATTAAAAATAGACAAGCTTTTTGTCCTAAAAGCATATAAGCTTCTCCCAGTCTGTCATATGGATTCTGAGAATCAGGATATGCAGCAACATGTAGTTTAAATATCTTTATGGCTTCCTTAACAACATTAATCCTTATCAAGTCGTACCCAATAGGATTTAGCACGTACTCATTAACATACATATCCTCAAAATCATTCTTTTTTAATTCTTTGTATTTAGTTATTGTTTCTGACACTTTTGGAATACTATCTGCTTTATAATTATGATAAAGAACCGTCCTAAGTTCTTTTTCTCAAGACCCTTTATTAATACCTAAAACCTCGATATCAAAAGTTAATGTTTCTTTTGGAGGAATTTCAAACTCTATTCCTTTTTCGCCATAGGGTAAATGGTAAGGAAATATAAAGATCCCTCTGTCACCAACTTTCATAAGAGAAAGAGACTCACTTGTGCCTTGTATTAAATTAGTTGAAGGGTGTTCAAATACAAAAGGTTCATTTCTATCCCTTGACGAGTCGAGTTTGTCTCCACTTGACAACCAAACTGTGTAATGTTGAATCACAACTGTACCTAAACCAATCGCTTTTCCCTCTCCTTTATGTATCAAAAAGTATTTAAGTCCCGACTTTGTGGTGATCGTATCATTCACTTAAGATAAAACCATGTGCGTGGAAAATAGCATTATTAAAATATAAGAAAGCTTGATCTTATTTCAAGGCGGACAAGAAATGCTAGGAAAAAAAATAGACTAGGTGTTTTAATTCATAACGATACACCATCTCACACATTGAAATGGTTTTTTTTTGTAAATTTATGTCATGCAAATTATCTCTACCAACATCGCCAAACCCACCACCTTTATCTGGAACGGAAAAGAGGTAACCACAGGTATTTACAAGATTCCTGTTACCACTCCTATTTTCCTCGGAAAAGAAACGGTAACAGGAGATGAAGTCTCAGACAGAAAACATCATGGAGGCGAGTTTAAGGCCTGCTATTTGTTTTCGGCAGACCATTATCCGTATTGGAAAAACCTGTATCCCCATTTAGACTGGACCTATGGCATGCTTGGAGAAAATCTAACCATTACAGGCTTAAATGAAAAAAAGCTCCATATTGGTGCTATCTATAAAGTTGGTGATGCGCTAGTTCAAATCACTCAACCTAGAGAGCCTTGCTATAAATTTGCTGTGAAATTTGATTCTAATAAAGTACTAAAACAGTTTATTGACCATGGGTATCCTGGCACCTATGTTCGGGTTTTAGAAGCAGGCTTCGTTAGCACTGGTGATGTATTTACGCTTGTTGAAAAAGCAACCAATAGCCTTTCTATCTTTCAGTTTTTTGAGCTGCTATTTTCCGCAGAAAAGAATAAAGAGCACATCAACATAATTTTAAACCAAGAGGCCGTTCCGCAGAAAAAAAGAGAGCAATTAAAGGCTTATTTATAATAGGATATTCAAAAACAACCATAAGATTAGTGGCTATAAAATATAGTCATAAGCACACGAAAAGGAGTACAAAAGCATCTCGTTAATAGCATGCTGATATCTTCGGAAATTGGAACACACTACAACCATGGTCTCAATATCTCACCAAGATCTAAAAAGGCAATCCCCTAATCCCATCTCAATCTCACCTTAGGAAAACTCTAAGTACCGTTTTACCGAATACCAATTTAAATTTATGATGACGTATTTTTAGAGTATCAAATAACCTTATGCTAATTAAACTACCTTTGTATCAAAATATAATGCATGTCATTTAAAGACTTAAAACTCAACAAACCTATTTTACGAGCGGTTGCCGAAGCGGGTTACGATAATCCAACATTAGTGCAAGAGCGCACAATACCTTTAATTTTAGAACTAAAGGACGTGATTACCTCAGCGCAAACAGGAACTGGTAAAACAGCAGCCTTCGCCTTACCAATCTTACAGTTGTTGTACGACAAACAAACGACGCCTAAAAAAGGGAAGAAAATTAGAGCGTTGATTATAAGTCCGACGCGTGAATTAGCAATCCAGATTGCTAAGAATTTCACAACCTATGCGACGCACACCAATTTAACATCTGCTGTGATCTACGGTGGAACGTCTATAGAACCTCAAAAAGACATTCTAAGAAAGGGTATTGATATTTTGGTGGCAACACCAGGACGTTTACTCGATCTTCATAAACAAGATTTATTAAATTTAGATTATATAGAAATATTTGTTCTTGATGAAGCAGATTTGATGTTAGACATGGGCTTTATAGACGATGTCAAAAAAATTGAGCGCTTGTGTCCTAAGACGAAACAAACGCTCTTGTTTTCTGCAACAATGCCCTTTAAGGTAGAACAGTTGGCGAGTACAATTTTAAAAGACCCAGAGCGTATTGAGGTAACACCAACATCGTCTGCAGCAAAAAATGTAAGTCAGGTGTTGTATTATGTACCTAAACAGAGTAAAATAGAGCTGTGTTTACATCTCCTTAGAAACACGATAGAAGGCAATATCCTTATTTTTAGACGCACGAAGTTTGGTGTTGATAAATTACATGAAACACTTCTAAATAATGACTTCACTGCTGAGCGGTTGCATGGCGACCGTTCTCAAATTGAACGTCAAAATGCATTGGCAGATTTTAAACGTGGTCGCGTCAATATTCTTATCGCCACAGATGTTGCTGCTCGTGGGATTGACATCAACGAATTAGATGCTGTCATCAATTTTGATTTACCTAATATCCCAGAAACCTACGTACATCGTATTGGTAGAACTGGTCGTGCTGGTGAATTTGGAAAGTCGTATTCATTTTGCTCTACAGATGAGAAACCTTATGTGAAAGCCATACAGCAATTGATTAATGTTCAAATTCCTATAGAAGAAAATCACCCGTATCCTTTAGACCCAAAAGCACAGCCTATTGTTCATAAAAAACAAGGGAGTAAGTATAAAAAAAGTCGTAAAGGTGAAGGTTCTAAAAAGAAAAAGAAGCGCTGGTATTAATAGGCTCGAAGACAAAAGACAGAAGACAAAAAATCCATTAGTAATTACTAATGGATTTTTATTATATTCGATTTAAAATTAAAATGGCCTAGTCCATGAGTTATGATACGCTGATGTTTTTACATTTATACACCATAATTCCTTGTGTATTTATTGGCGGTTTACTCTTAACTATAAAAAAAGGCACGCTCATCCATAAACGATTAGGTCGGATTTACATGATTCTCATGTTGTTTACCGCCATAGTTACATTATTTATGCCTTCTGCTATTGGTGTTAGTCTTTTCAACCATTTTGGATGGATTCATCTCTTTAGTGTCCTTACACTTTGGACGGTTCCTACAGCCTATATCGCTATTAAAAAAGGCGACATCAAATCACACAAACGAAAAATGGTACTACTCTATTTTGGAGCTATCGTTATTGCGGGTGTTTTTACATTAACGCCTGGTCGTTATTTACATGAGTTGTTTTTTATGTAAACTATTCAAACTTCATTTCAAATAGCAAATAGTGTTCTATCCCAAATTTATCACCCCATTTCTCTGCGCTATCTCCTGATGTGCCAACCTCACACCATGATTTTGAACCGTCTTCTCTTTCATAAGGTAAGATATAGGCCAAGAAATAAAACTTTTCATCGCAACCAATTTGCAAATTACTTTCGTCGGCGAGGTTGCGTAAACTATACTCCTCAGATGCTGTGGCGTCATAATCTTTCGTTATACTAAATCTAGGAAACTTGAATTTCACCCGTAGATTATTATCAGTATGCCTAGCAATGATTCGCATACTCAGCATGGAGTCCTTTAGGGTTTCAAACTGTTTAACCCCTGTTTTTTTACTATTAAAAACCGTCGTATCTGAGACCACTTTCCCATTCCATATTTCTTTTACAGTGATGTGATAACTCTTGCCCTCTAGCTCTTTTCCTGAGAAATCCACCTTCATAAAATCAATGCCTTGGAAACTCATTAAATCGTTGATTTCAGGATTATCAGAGCCATAATCGGTTTCCATTTTTAAACCAGATGTGTTATTAAAATCAATGTTGTTTGTTTGCGCATTTCCTGTGCTGAAGCACATAAATGCAACAGCTAATACCATTGAATTTTTCATTTTTATTAGTTTTTAGAAGGTTTGAACGTGTCGTTATAATTGTAAATGATACCATGAATGATATCAAAATTTATAGCTCCCGAAAAATGGCCTTCTCCTTTGGCTTTTCGTTCCATCATGTAATGTTTTACGCCTTTGCGTGCGGGCTGCATTTCAATGACTAGGTCTTTACCATACATGCTTTTGGTGTTATTCCCCATCACTTTCATAGTAAAATCAGTGTTTTCAGGATAAAACAAATGAATTTTAGAGTACTCGGAGAACAAATCAAAACGTTTGAAATTTGTATTCCAATTATAGAAAAAATACTCACTATTGAAATCTGTAATCGATACCTTTTCTTTAAGTTCTCCGATTTGGATTTTAGAAAACTCTGATGTTATTTTTACATTCTGTAAACTCCCAATTAAGCCTTTCGATATATTATTAAAACTATAAGCACCACCAGTAATGGCTTCTGCTCTTAACTGTGCATTTTCAATTTTAAAAACATTGTATTCATTTTTTAATTGCTTCGCATAAAAATAACCACGTTTTAAAACAACCGAGAGTTCATTTACACTATCATCACGCATGGTGATTTGTGCGTCTTTACCATTTATTTTAAGTTTCAAATAGGAAGGAATCTTAATGACAAACTGACTTCTTAAAATTTTGACATCACTCATCTTAATGTTTTTCAATTTCCCGTTTTTCTTCATGGTTTTAAAACGATCTCCAAAATACTTGAAGGGTGCATTAATGTTACCAAAAGCATTATAACGTATTTCTTCGATGATAGAATCTCTAGATTTTCTAACAATACTGTCATTTAACTTCTGCCTACTATCGTAATCCAACACTAAACCATTAGGAGCATCGTAAGCATAAGACACACTTGAGATTTTGGTAACACTATTGGAGATTAAAGTAATATGATTATCAAATTTGGTCGCTTTAACTTTAATTTCTCCAAGCTGCTCCCTCATTTCTTCTGCTGAATAACCATCAAATTCTAAGGTATAATCAAAATGCACTTGCCCATCTGCAGACGCCACTATGGATACGGTTGTGTTTTCTAAGTTAAAAATGGCAGTTGTATTTTCATCCACAGAAAAACGCTCAGAATACACCGTTTTCTTCTGTGCAAACATAGTGACTGATGTGATAAGCATCAATACACTGATTTTAAATGTTAGTTGTTTCATACTGTTCCTGTTTTTTGATTTAATACGTTGATGTGTTCTTGGATGTCTTTTAATAATTGTAGTCGTATTTGTAGATTTTCAACTAAAGATTCTATCACTAGAATATTATCAGTGTCTGCTTTAAATTGTTGCGAGATTTCTTTATAATCTGCGTCTAAATCATCCAGTTTTTCTTTGTAACGTTCTACTAACTTTTCATCATTAGCAACGGTTATAAAACGTTGCCATTCTTGATCGATACTCGCCAAATATTGTTTTTCAATTAAGTCAATTTGGGTTTCCATAGAAGAGACTTCTACATCATGGTTTGACGTATTATCACCCATTTGAAATAAGGAGAGGGTTAGCGCTAAAAACATGGTGATAATCGCAGCAACTTTAATTAAATAGTGTCTATTCAATTGAGATGTTCGTGGTGGTCGGGAGGCTTTGAGCTGCCAATAAAAATCCTGTCTGTGGCTATCTGGCAACTGCTTTCTAGAAGCGTCAACAGGATCAGTATCCTCATCTCGAAATAAATTTCTAATATCTTGCTTCATTATATTGTGTTTTTAAAAGGTCACGTAGTTGCAAACGACCACGCCTTAAATGTGTTCTTGATGTTTTTATTGGGATGTCTAATATGCTAGAAATCTCTTCGTGATCATAGCCATCAATCAAATAGAGTTTAACGACAGTTTGATGCTTAGTTGGCAATTTCTCTATAGCATCAAGGATGTCTTGTTTAGATATTTCCGAAGAAAACATCCAATCATTTGCATCCTCTTCCATAGGCAGATTGATAACATCTGTCTCCATAAATTCTAGTCGTTTCTTTTTCAAGTGGTCTATACATTGATTGATCACAATACGTTTTAACCACGATCCAAACGTGAAGTCTGGAGAAAAAGAATCCAGCTTTGAAAATGCCTTGATAAAACTCTCTTGCATGCTGTCTTTTGCATCTTCTTCATTTAAATACCTACAGGCAACATGATACATCGCATCACAGTACAAATCATAAATTTGTAGCATCGCCTTTTCGTTTCCTGCTTTACAACGCTTGATTAAAATGTTGTGGTCTTTTGACATTTAGTATTGGTTAGTATTCAGATTTGGTTCGCATTCAATTACAATAACGACAGAAATTAACTAGGGTTTCAAAATTGTAGATTTTTTTTCAAAAAAGGAATATGTATATTTATCAATAATGATTTTAATTCTACAAATGAAATATACCTTTTCCTTTCTATGCATCCTATTCTTAATTAATTCTAGCACCTCACAAACCAAAATTATTGACCAAGACACCAAGTATCCTGTCTCCTATGCGACGATTTCATTTGGTGATGGCCAGGGTTTATTTGCCGATGATGATGGCTTATTTATTTTCACTAAAAAACTTTACAAGGATATCGATTCGCTTTTTATTTCTTCGCTTGGTTACAAAGATCTTGCATTAGCAACTGTTAATTTGCCAAAGGTTATTGAAATGCAAGTTGCTATTAATACATTAGATGAGGTTATTGTCACCGCAAAAATAGATAGAAAATTTAAAGTCGAAACTATTAAACCCTACCTAGATGACGACTATTATAAATGTTGGCTACCGACTATAGAAAGTGAAATTGCCGTATTTTTCCCTAACGGAAATGAGAAACTTAAAAAAATCACGTCTGTTTTATTTCCCATTACACTAGAATCAAGAGATTGGGAGAAACGCAAACGCTCCAATGCAGATAAGCGAAAATTCTCGACCTTGTTTAAGGTTAAATTCTATAAAAACGATAAAGGTGTACCAAGCGATGTGATGACCTATACCAATATCGTATTTAGAGCGACCGAAAAAAATGGTGATGAATTTGAGCTTGATGTGTCTGAGCACAATTTATTTATTCCAGAAGATGGCTTCTTTGTCTCTCTGCAAGTTTTAGGTTACACAGACCAAAACGGAAAATTATTACCCAACAAAAAGTATAAAGAGATAAAAGGTCGAATCGGAATGGTAAAAATACCAACCAATTTTAGACCACTTTTACCATTCACAGATCAAATTGATGCGCATAACACTTTTATAAAACGAGTTTTTATTAGCGGTAATACATGGGTGCAATTTAAAAAAGGAAATGCTATAGAGTCTAGTCTTTTAAAAACAAACCTTAATAACTATGGTGTTGGAATTAACTATAATGAATATAAAGATGAGTAGTCCTTGGAATCTATACCTCATGGCAGCAATCTATATATTTTCAGGCCTTATGCATTTTATAAAACCTAAACTATATCTACGCGTCATGCCTAGATATTTACCAAACCATAAGGCCTTAGTATATTTAAGTGGTGTTGCAGAAATACTCTTAGGTATCGGTTTGTGTTTTGTCACTTTAAGAGCCTTTTCTATTTATGCAATTATCTTAATGTTAGCTATTTTCTTAATGGTTCATTTTTATATGTTGTCTGGAGAAAAAGCATCTACAGGCATCCCAAAATGGATTTTGATACTTCGCATTCCGCTACAGTTTGGATTGATGTATTGGGCTTGGGTTTATCTTTAATGGCATGTAACAACATTTAGCGGCAACCAAATATGAGCAACAGTTATTCAATTTTTAAAAGATGGAGTACGCTTTTAAATTACAAGCAGTGCTGGATACTCATAGAGTTGTTAACGTAATAGAGGATAACGCTCGTCCTGTTGATATGACCTTTAGTTGGACTATAACTGCCAATACCGTTGAGATTAAAATACATCCTGTTGATTTTGCAATGCCGAATTAATTGTAGAAAACGCAAGTATCTTGAATAGAATTGGTACCTATTTTAAAATATGTAAAAACGACATATCCTAAGTCATCTCGCAGATTCCTGATTCTCTATATCTATAAAAATTACTCTAAAATTTCCTGCTGTATATTTTCTATTTACTAACCGAGCTCCAGCCAACGCATCACACGAACACAGCAAATAAGCCAAGCAAACCCTACACGAAAACACCAGGTATAATCTCACAAAACGTTCCCTAACACTTCGTATAAAAATTTAGTTAATGTATCTTTGCATTCTATTTAAAGGGAGTAATTATGGAAGCAAGTAAAATAGTAAGTTATATCAAAGATGTATTAGAAAACATGCCAAATAACTGGTTGGGTCTAACCACCCATCGACTAGATATTTATGATGAAAAACTGGCTAAAATTCAGTTCTTAGATCAATTTGAGAGCTTATTCAATGACCATAATTCTAAATCATCAGCACTTATCGAATTGCCAACTGCTTATGACTATATTCGATTAGGTCATCCATTATCGTGTATCTTAGAATGGGGAATTGCTAAATTAAATGCACTAGAACCAGATAATGTCATCAGTTTTACATCAAAGACGATTCCTGTTCTGGCAATTCTTAGAAAAAATGCATTAGAGCATAAAAACACGCAAATCATCCATACAAGTGCCTTGCCAGAGTTTTTTGATGCGGACTTAGTAAAGCGCGTTTATGGGTATAAATTTGAATTAAAAAGTGTTGATAATATAGAAGATGTTGCCCAATTTAATGGAACTACGATCTTCATTTCACAACAAGACAAAATAAGCAGTACTGAGCGCAACGCAAATGTTGACTTTTTTGTCAATATTCATCGGCATTTAGGAAGTGTTTTATTAGTAAATGGCAAACAAAACGAAAGCTATATCTCAGATATTCAACATGTACGAAGAAGAGAGACCGTTGCAATGACGCCAGACAATTGTCTAACGGCATTAAAAATTCTAACAGGCCAATCTTCTTTTAATCCTAACACAAGCAATACAGAGACCAACAAAGCATCAGTCTTAGATTCAATTGCGACCATTACAGGTTCAAATACAAAGTCATTAGTTGGCTCTAGTGGGCTATCTATTCAATATGCGATTATGATGGGTTTAATTCATGACGCCTTAGAAAACCACAAAGGAAAGGCTATTAAATTTATTGTTCCTCCAAATTGTTATGGTGGTACAAATGACCAAGCACGACGCGTTGCTGACTGCCTTGACAACGTTGAAGTAGTGGATTTACCAGTAGATGGCGATAACGAGATGGTTCAAAGTATAGATATCGTTTTAGATAAAATTGCAAGCGAAAACGCTGTCCCGTATATAATTGCTGAAATCCCAACAAACCCTAGAGTTGAAGTTCCAGATCTTTTAAAATTAAAAGAGGTGTTAACTAAAGTGCGTAAAACTGCAACTGGAGACATTGCCATTGATCCTGTTTTTATTTTAGATCAAACATTTTGTCCTAATGTTCTCTTTTTAGGTGATGGCGAGATACTATCAACGATTAGAACCATTTCCTATGCTAGTGGCTCAAAATTCCCTAGTGGTGGACAATGTACTGCAGGTTATTGTGTAGGAAATAAAAAAACGGAAGCTCTGATGGATAAAATTGAAGTGCACCTAGAACTTTGCGATAATGAGGCTACAACGCTCCAATATGAGATATTAGCAAAGCAAATGCCTTCAATGAATCAAAGAATTAAAGACGCTTATAAGAACACGCGTGAATTTGTAAACTTTATCCATGAGACATTACCAGAGGCAAAAATTAATTTTGTGTCTTCAGCATTAGCAGAAGAAGGATTTACACCATCTGTTTTTTCATTAGACCTTCCAACGAAAGGGAATACTGATGAAGAAAAAGAGTCTCATAAACGCGTATTAAATTTAAAATTAATCAATTTAATGATTACAGAAATCCCTAATGAAAGTAAGTTTTGTGTGAGTTATGGGCAGTTGAAAGGTTGTTATTGGACCATACCTGCAACCTCCACTCAAGGAACGACTAAAGAAGGTGATAAAGATTATATTGTACGTGTATCACTATCTCCTAACTTAGATCTCGAACTGCATAAAAAAGTCTTTTTAAATTTTGTAGAAAATATTTAATTGCACCGCCTATTTTGAGCTTGTAAAACACAAATAACAGCATCCAGAGTTTAAAAGTCTCGTCAATGTGCGGCTAGTATCACTAATGATAGTTCGCTTATTATCAATTACAAGGATGGGTTTACCCTGTCTCGTATTGAACAAAGCGAAAATCATAACAGATTCTATAAAAATGTTTACTGCCAAGTTTACAGTAACAATAAACACCTGAGCATTCAAAGACGCCATCCCAACAGTCGTCACGAGCCAACCAGATTATTTGAAATTGGAAGAAACCGTGCCTATAAAAAAGTGAGCTTTTCTAGATTTAAATAAAATTCAGCTTAAGGTGTAGAATTGGAAACCTGCAACACCTTACCGTTATAAAATTTATTTCCGTTTAATGAAAACTCATGGATATAGTTCGCCATTTCCAAGGCTGTTGTTGGTGCCTGATAATCAGGGAATGCCTCTTTAAGCATTTCGGTTTGCACAGCTCCTAAGGCCAGCACATTAAATTGAGGTCCTGTTTCTTTATACTCTTCGGCTAAAAGCTCTGTAAGTGTAATTACCGCACCTTTACTAGAACTGTAAGCTGCTAATCCAGGAAACTTCATACTGCCTTGAATTCCTCCCATTGAGCTTATGGTTAATACATGTCCATCGCTTTTCATAAAAGGCAAAACAACTCTTGTCATTTCAGCAACACCAAAAACATTGGTTTCATATACTTTTGAAAAGTCTTTAAAAGTCGTCTCAGCAAAAGGTTTATTGAGAATCATACCAGCATTGTTGATGAGAATATCAACATGCTTCCATTCATTTTGAATAAACGCCTCTACTTTATTATAATCCTCTTCTTCGCATAAATCAAACGCAAAGGATGAAACTGTATCCAACTGAAGGTTATTCACTGGTTGAGCATTTCGAGATAATGCCAATACATTGTGACCTTGACTAGCAAATAAATGCACTAACTCAAAACCAATACCACGACTCGTTCCTGTAATAATAATATTTTTACTCTGCTTCATTCATTTTAATTTCTTTGGTTGGTGTATTGCTCATTTTTTCTATGGCTGGTATGACGCTATTAATAAGACTTGCCATGTGATTATAATCCAATTTGTCTGCTTCATCATCTACATGATGGTAATACTCATAATTAGAGAGATCACAAGAAGACATAGTTTGACAAGGAATCTTAAACGCTTCATAAAAAGCATAATTATCTGATTGCCTAAATAGGTTATACTTTTTTGCAATTTCAGAAAACCCAATAACTTTAGAACCTAAATATTCATTCATTTTTTCGGCCATATTAGACATCTCATAACCTGTAAGAAAAGCGATATAATCACGGTCTTTAAATGGCACTCCAATCATTTCCATATTTACCATAGTATAAAGGTTGATGTTTTCTGCTTTTAATTTTTTAGCTAAATGTTTCGAACCTAATAAACCTTTTTCTTCTGCTGAAAATAAAACAAACATTAAACTTCGTTTATTATTCTTTTTAGCGGCAAAATATTTTGCCATAGCGATTACAGAACTTGTTCCTGCTGCATTATCATTAGCTCCATTAGCTATAGAATCATTATCAACTATTTTATCTATAATACCAATATGATCGTAATGTGCGCCAATTATAATGTATTCGTCTTTGAGTTTTGGATCGTTACCTTCTATGATGCCAACGACATTAAAGGCCTCTAAGCTATCGACTTTAAAATCATCCCTATATGTTTCAAAATAAGGCTTAACACCTAAAGCATTAAACTGATTTTCTAAATAAGTTGCAGCCTCATCAATCCCTTCAGAACCTGTATTGCGTCCTAATAACCTATCTGAAGCTAAAAAACGAACTGTTTCCTTTAATTCGTCACTTGTGATGGTTATTGGTTTTATATTTTCTTTAGGAGCGTTTTTACAACTAAAAACTGCAATTAAAATAATAAGTAAGAGTGTTTTTTTCATTGATATTCATATTTTATTCCCATAAAAATGAGAATCTTTTTACTTGAGCCTAAAGATAAAAAATCCCAATTCAAAATGATTAAATTGGGATAATTATATAATACTATTAGATATCTGTCTTTAATTATACTAACATGGTCACAGGATTCTCAATATACCCTTTTAAGGTTTGTAAGAATAGTGATCCAGTAGCACCATCAACAGTTCTATGATCGCATGCTAATGTTAATTTCATTGTATTTCCAGCAACGACTTGTCCGTTTTTAACAACGGGTTTCGCCACGATTGCTCCAACCGATAATATCGCAGAATTAGGTTGATTGATAATAGAGGTAAAACTCTCAATACCAAACATTCCTAAATTAGAAATGGTAAAGGTACTTCCTTCCATTTCATCTAATGATAATTTTTTATTTCTTGCTTTACTGGCGTATTCCTTAACAGCTGCGCCAATTTGTGGTAAGCTTTGCTCATTTGCAAATTTTACCACCGGCACTAATAAACCGTCAGGAACGGCAACAGCAACACCAATATGAACATGATTATTAAGTTGCATTCTATCATCAAACCACTGAGAATTAACTTGTGGATGTTGCTTTAACGCCAAGGCACACGCTTTAACAATCATATCATTAAACGAAATTTTTGTATCTGGAATGGAGTTGTACTGAATTCTAAATGCCATAGCATTATCCATATCAAACTCCACATTTAAATAATAATGTGGTGCAGTGAATTTAGATTTTGCTAAGTTTTTAGCAATCGCCTTACGCATATTTGAGTTCGGAACCTCATCAAAATCTTCTTGTCCAGAAGGCACAAATTTACCAACTTGTGCTGTCGCTTGAGCAGGTGTGTAATTTTCGATATCGCGTTTTACAATACGACCATTATCTCCACTACCACTCACTTGAGACAAGTTAATCCCTTTCTCCTCTGCCATTTTTTTAGCTAAAGGCGATACAAATATTCTACCTGAACTATCACTTGAAGTTGTAGGCTTAGTCTCTTTCTTCGGTATTTCTTTTTTAGTTTCCTCTTGAGCAACTGCACTTTTTGGAGCCTCTTTCTTTGTTTCCTCTTTGGTAGCTGATTCTGTAGATTCTTTAGGAGAATCACCTTCTTCTTTAAAGTTTTTAGCAATTCCTGAAACATCTGTCCCTTCAGGTCCAATAATAGCTAAAAGCGAATCTACTTTTGCAGTGTCTCCTTCATCTAATCCAATATAAAGCAGAGTTCCTGATTGAAAAGATTCAAACTCCATTGTTGCTTTATCAGTTTCAATTTCTGCTAGGATATCACCTTCATCAACGTGATCACCTATTTTTTTCAACCAAGTAGCAACCGTTCCTTCTTCCATGGTATCACTTAAACGAGGCATGGCTACAACGATTACACCTTCTGGAAGTTCTTCTGTATCGTTTTCTTCGGAAGATGATGCACTCACACCATTTGTATCTCCTTCTGATGGTTCTTCAGTCTTTTCTTGGGAAGAGGACTGATCATTATCTTGTGCTTTAGCTTCCGAAGAGTTTCCGTTTAAATACTGCGAAATATCTTCACCTTCCTCACCTATAATTGCTAAAAGTGTATCCACCTTGGCCGTTTCTCCTTCTCCAATACCAATATGAAGTAATGTTCCTTCGTTGAAAGATTCAAACTCCATCGTAGCCTTATCGGTTTCAATTTCTGCTAATATATCACCTTCTTCAATTTTGTCACCTACTTGTTTTAACCAAGCAGCGACTGTTCCTTCCTCCATCGTATCGCTCAAACGAGGCATGTTAATTACTTCTGCCATAGCTTATATTTTGTGTTCTATAAATGGATAATCTTCTTGTTCATAAACGGCATCGTACATCACACTCTTCTCTGGATATGGCGAGTCTTCTGCAAATTTCTCACACTCTGCAACCAATGCCTTAACACGTTTGTCAATGACCTTAATATCTGCTTCTGTGGCATATTTCTTTTCTAGAAGAACATCCTTAACTTGAGTAATAGGATCAATCTTCTTATACTCTGCAACCTCGTCTTTAGTCCTATAATGTTGCGCATCACTCATAGAGTGACCTCTATAACGATAGGTTTTTACTTCTAAAAATGTTGGTCCGCCACCTGATCGTGCTCTTTTAATAGCTTCATCAAAAGCCTCAGCAACTTTAATAGGGTTCATTCCATCAACCGGTCCACAAGGCATTTCATAACCTAAACCGAGTTTCCAAATATCTGTATGGTTGGAAGAGCGCTCTACAGAAGTCCCCATAGCATAACCGTTGTTTTCACAAACAAAGACTACTGGTAAATTCCATAACATCGCTAAATTAAAAGTTTCATGTAATGATCCTTGACGTGCTGCTCCATCTCCAAAACAACAGATTGTTACTGCATCTACATCGTGATACTTATCACCAAATGCAATTCCAGCCCCTAAAGGTATTTGACCACCTACAATACCATGACCTCCATAAAAACGATGTTCCTTTGAGAAAATATGCATAGATCCACCTAAACCCATAGATGTCCCTGTAGCTTTACCATATAACTCTGCCATGACACGTCTGGGATCGACTCCCATACCAATAGGCTGAACGTGATTTCTATAAGCAGTAATCATCTTATCTTTAGTCAAATCCATGGCATGAAGTGCGCCAGCTAACACTGCTTCTTGACCATTATATAAGTGAAGGAACCCTCTTACTTTTTGTTGAATGTATACGGCAGCAAGCTTGTCTTCAAACTTTCTCCATAAAAACATGTCTTCATACCATTTAAGGTAAACTTCTTTTGTGATTTTTTGCATTTAGTATAGTATTTATGTCTAAAATAATACTCAAAAATAATACTCTTGAGATATGACCATAAGCTCCCAATTTCAAATTGAAATTAGGAATAACAAAAGTAACACTTTAGTTAGTAATGAAAAAACCGAAAATCGTAAATTTATTACGAAAACGTTATAGAAAACTTCTGTCGAACCCTAAAGGTAATAAATTAGCAAGTGAGTGTGATTTCACAACTTTTCCTGAAGTGCCCATAAAATAGATTTCTATAGGAGAATCTTGCTTCACTTCATATTCTGAAATTGCTTGCCTACATGCTCCACATGGAGGTATTGGCGCTGTTGTAGGTTGTTTTTGAGAACCAGCGGTCAATGCCATCCTCACTATTTTTGCATCGGGATATTCTGCGCCTGCATAATAAATGGCTGTACGCTCTGCACATAAACCAGAAGGGTAAGACGCATTTTCCTGGTTGTTTCCAGAAATCACTTCTCCATTATCTAGCAGTATGGCAGCACCTACTAAGAATTTTGAGTATGGCGCATACGCTTTAAGCCTAGCTTTTGATGCCGTATCCATCAATGATACAATGTCTTCAGGAAGCTCATTATAATCTTCATAAACTGTAAGAATAGATTCTATTTTTATGTCTTTCATCAAAAAGGTATTTAGACAAAAAAACTATTGCTTTTATAACAATAGTTTTTTTTAAAAATTATAATTAGATTATTTACTAATACTCATCGTACTCTCCATCTCCAAAATTAAATGTTAGAGAAAAACGCAATGTGTTTTCTAAAGGGCTTTGAACCTTAGATGCGGAAAACAAATAGGATAAGTCAATGTTTATCGTAGTGTATTTAAATCCTGCTCCCATAGCAAAAAACTTTCGTGCACCTTTATCATCACTTTCATTAAAGTAACCTGCTCTAAAAGCAAATGAGTCTTGGTATAAATACTCTGCTCCTAAGGCCCAAGTAAACTCTTTTAACTCTTCACTAAAGCCTCCTGGCGCATCTCCAAATGATTGAAAAACTCCTGACAAGAAATTTACATCATTAGCTTGACCTTGTGTTATTATTTCAGGTTCATTTTCATCAATATCAGTCGTACTGGCATCATCTGGCGTTCTCACACCGTCTCCATTGGTGTCAACGAAACCAAATAAAGGAGGGGTAGGCACTAAAAGCTTAGTGACCTCTGCAGTTACCGATAATGTATTATAGTCATCAAAAATAAAATCAAATCCGCCACCTAACCTTAGGTTTGTTGGTAAAAAGTTTTCACGACCTCCATCATCATATTTAATTTTTGGTCCTAAATTTTGAATGGCAAACCCGAAACGTGTTCTTCCATTAAAACTATCATAGGCTTCTTCTTCGCTTTGATAGAAACCAGAGATATCAACCCCAAAAGAACCAGCTGCACCAGCATTAGAGTCTACGGATTGAATTCTTAAATCTGAACGCAAATAACGCAAGGCTACAGCCATAGAAAATTGGTCTGCTAATCGTAACGAATACGAAGCATCTACTGTAAATTCGTTTGGCTTTTCTATTAAGGGCTCAGAAAATTCATCTGCACGTATTTCTATTTCTCCTAAGCCAAAGTATTTGAAACTAACTCCAAAGGCACTTCTATCATCAATTCTATTAAAATAGGTGAGATAAGCTATAGAAATATCGTTTACCAATTTACTAAGGTATGGTGTATAACTTACTGCAATTCCTGATTTTGCCTCAGAGAACGCGTATTTGGCAGCATTCCACTGTTGTGAATAGGCATCTACAGAAGTCGCGACACCCATATCTCCCATACCAGCTGATCTTGCGTCTGGTGCAATAAGCATAAATGGAACACCTGTTGTAATTACTGTAGATTGGTTTGGATATGTTATTGTCGCTGGTTCTTGAGCGTTTGATGTATTAAATACGACAAGCGTAAGAATTGCTAAAATGTACTTTTTCATATGTAAATTCATGTTCATATTAAGGCTTTACCCCTTATGATATATTAGACAAATATAATTTATTATTAGAGTATGACAAGTTTTTCGATTTTTTCAACTTGTTTATTTAAACGTTCAGATCTCACTTTTAGTTTGTAGACATAGACTCCTTTTCCAATTTTGTCTCCAAAATCATCTCTTCCATCCCAAACAATATCCTTTGAAAGTGAACTGGTCACTTTACCTCCTCCGGAAGTTTGACCATTTAAAGTTCGCACCAATTTTCCTGAAACAGTAAATATTTGTACTGAAACGTCTAAAACATCAGAACTATTGTGGTTAAACCAAAATTCTGTATAATCAATAAACGGATTAGGGTAGTTTAATACATTAGTAATGACTAACTCTTCATCTTTATCTCTGACATTAAATTCTATTTGACTCGTTGACGAATTATTATAAACATCCCAAGCCTTTACCGTTAATGTATGAATACCAGGTTCTAAATCTCTAAAAGGATAACTTAACTTTCCGTTTTTATAATCATCAACATTAGCCTCATAATAATCGTTGAGAACAAATGGATTGGTTTCATCATCATCTATTATTGCTGTAATATCATGTCCAATTCCGCTCGCAGTATTTATACCATTATCGTCTTGAAGTCTTGCAATAAGGGATGGTTGTTCGTTTGTAATTCCGCCAGAAACAAAATTTTCATCATTCATAAAAAGGTTAATGACAGGACCGATATTATCTTCTTCAGCATTTTCATTAATACCTCCTACTTGAATATCAAAACTATAGCCTGATTTATCATCTAGTATATTATCCTGTTTTGAGTAAAAACCAACTTTCCCTTGACCTACAGGAATACCAATATCTCTTGGCACAACAAACTCAAAATCAAACTTACCATTAGTGACTGTAGCTTGACCTTTAAAGATAGTTTCTCCTAACGTTTTAAAATCTAATATGACATCGTCACCATTATCGTTTCCAAGCGTTTGTCTATCAATTTCTTTATCTAAAACAGTGGCAGTAAGTATCCCATTATAATTAGATAAAAAGGTCCCCGAAGAATCATATACTTCCCCAGACATTTTAATTCTGTCTAAAGCTTTCAAAGGTCCTGTTTGCTCCGCTACAGGAAGATCATTTACAGCTGTTAAACGAATTTCTGGCTTTGCAATTGATAATTTCATTGCAGGATCACCTATAAAAAATATAAGCGATTTTTGATTTATCCCAGCAACAGATGGATCGTTTTTAGTCAACCTTAAAGCTTCTGCCATGGTTGGATAATCATTAGATCCAAAATTAAATAAATATGCGTCTAACTCTTCATTTACGGTTACACCAACAGTCACAAATATTTGTCGCGTTGTAGTAATTAATGCTATAGCTCCTCCTTCTTTGTTCCAGTAGGTAAATTCTCCAGCAGTTTGCCTTTGTGGGTTATCAAATTTGGTAAACTCACAAGTTACTGTGACAAATAAGTTAAACTTACATAAATTTCTGATCTCTTGGGCATCTACCTTTGTGAAAATACGTTCACCTGCTAAACCATCTTCTCCTCCGTGACCAAAATAGTTGACTACAAGTGCTCCAACTTCTAATGCGTTTTTAACGGCTTCATTTACTGCTGGATACCTTTGTCCACTTGCTGTAGATTGTTGTTGATAAGAATCTGTATGAATTTTAGTAACGTTCATAAAAGGTTTTTCATCTGTTATTCGGTTTGCTATTTCATCTGTCGTATTTTGTAATATAAACTCCCAACTAGCATTATCTACATCGTCAGAAATTGTTATAATATTGTTTCTCCAGCTGCCATAAGCCTCTTCACCATAATAGCCTTCAATTTTATCTACCAAATCTTTAGCACGTTGAGGAGTATCTGCTAATATTCTTCCCACAGCAATATCTAATCGCTCTTCCTCTTCCATCTCTCCCTCGTTATCGTCCATCATACCATAAAAATCATCTGAGATAAATGAGGATACCAAACTAAAACTTTCTGTAGAGTTCCAGGTAGGAACTATGTTAGTATTGTTAGAAATTCTATTTTTATAATCGTAAGAAGCATCTCCGAACAAACATAAATATTTTAATCGTTTACTTGGATCACTTGCATTTTTATATACATACTGCACCATATTTCTAATAGCTGCGACATCCTGCTTACCAGAACTAAATTCCTGATATATCTCATTAAGTGTTAACACCTTAACCTTTAAATTATATTTATCTCTATTTATTTGAGCTAACCTTTCAGCTTGAGACACATAGCTATTATTAGCAATAATTATATAATCTACATCTTGAAACTGGCCTTGCGCATTTAAAAAAACGGTTCCCTTAATATCTTGATTACTTACACTTGAAGTAGCATCGCGTAATGGCTGGAAATAATCTGAATTGGTTACCGTAGTATATTTTTTTGCTGAACCAGAAACATCTTTGAAAGTTAAATTAGAATTTTGATCACTGTTTGATACTGACTTGACATTATACTTATCTGTTATATCCCAAACCTCTTGAACATTCGTAGCATTCCCTACCTTATATTGGACAATACCTGGATTAAGAACAACTTCATCATTCTTGAAGATAAATTGAGTCCCGTCAAAAATCAACTCTCTAGTCGCTTCAATAGAAACATAATCCAAATAGCCTTGAGTAGATGGGTTACCATTATTATTGTAAATTAATTTAACCGTAACTGCTGGAGACGCTAACAATATCTCATTTTGAAACGACCCTGCAGTGGCAAGAATTGCGTCAGTAGCAACAGCAAAGCCTAAAGTACCTTCTAATGTTCCATTTAAAACAACTTGCATGCTACTTGCGGTAGTTTCACTAACCCCAGCTCCTAATACTTTTACTTTAGCCGGTATTGTAGTCACTAAATTAGGAAAATTAAAAGTAAAGCTTTGTTCATTTTCAACATCAAATCGTTCGCCAAACCATCGTCTTCCGATTTTTCCTAAATTATTTTCATCCACTTCATGAAATTGGTAATCTTGAAAGGTTGTTATTTCTAACGATGCTTCACCCTCTGGCTGATTTAGTGGAGTTATACGTTTTCCGAAGGTCCCTTGAGTGCTGATATAATAATAAGACTTGTCTGCATACAAATTTACATTTGTATCACTCTCTTGATTATATTCATTAGGTCCTTCAGCGTAAAACAAGATATAATCATTATCGTTAAACACACCATCTCCTTCTCCAATAAAGTGAATTGCATTCTCTTGCAAATCATTAGGAGCAGGCTCACTATTTGATAAGGGAAGCATAGAGCCACCATTACCAAAAAGTTTAAGAGTTCTTGGATCTACATTAGTATTTACACCCATTGAATTTAAAAAACTCTTACTTATTTTAAAAACCCCTGATTGTTCAACATAAAAACGATGCCACTGCCCAGAACTCAGTACCGAACTTACAATCTCTTGATTGTTTAAGTTGGTTCTGTTTGCAGCACCACCATATTCATAATCTATTGTAAAGGATGTGATTTTTTTATAAATGCCTCTGTCGTTTATTATAGGCGTAATTTCTAAATATGCAGATATATTGTCTCTATCTATAGCATTTTTCAATTTAACTTTAGGTGTCTTTGGTATTGTAGACAGCGGTAAATCTTTTAATTCTGAAAGACTTATAGTTGTATATAAAACTTGACTCAGTTCAACTGAATTTTCGTCTATATATGTCGACTCTTCCCATTGAGAAAAAAAAGTAATCCCTTTTTTATAAGTAAAACTAAAATGCTTTTTGTTAAACGCAGGAATTTCAATATTAGAATTAGACGTTTCAAAAACCCTGGTAGTGCCCCAATTAATATCAAATTGTTTTTGTTGTGCATGACCAAAAAAGGCAGCGAAAAGTAGAAGTAATAGTAAATATTTTTTCATAGTTAAATAACGTCTATAAAGTCGTGATATTATTTAGTCCGATTTTTTTATTCAAAATTACAACAATAATTGATTTAATCGTTCGTTATTAAAGACAAAATACATCGATAAACTGGTCAAAAGTCCGTTGTTATGCTCGAAAAAGAGGATGAAATGCAGTTTTTTTTACATGATTTCCGTAAAAAGTGTTGTAAGTTTACCTTTAATTACTATATTGCGTCTCTAAATTTAAATTAGCTTACTTAAAAAGTATGGATATGAAAAACATCTTAAACCTAAGGATACTATTAGCCCTAGTTGTATCTTTAACAATTGTTAGCTGTAGTAGAAACTCTTCAAAAAACACGTCAAGAGCTACAGGATGGAAAATCAACGATAAAAATGGTGGTTTCCAATACAACGACCAATTCCAAGAACAAGAAACTGCTCCGGGATTAGTCTTCGTAGAAGGTGGAACTTTTACAATGGGTAAAGTACAGGATGATGTTATGCACGATTGGAACAACTCTCCAAATCAGCAACACATTCAATCCTTTTATATCGATGAAAGCGAAGTGACTAACCTCATGTACTTACAATATTTAGATTGGTTAAAAAGTGTTTACCCACCAGAAGAAGAAAACTTCAGATTAATATACGAAGGCGCACTTCCAGATACATTAGTATGGCGAAATCGATTGGGCTACGCTGAGATGATGACAGAAAACTATCTACGTCATCCAGGTTATGGCGAATATCCTGTTGTAGGAGTTAGTTGGATTCAAGCTGTAGAATTTGCCAGCTGGAGAACCGACCGCTATAATGAACTAAACCTCGAAGGCGCTGGTTATATTGAAAGAGATGCTAAATTAACACCAACTGCTGACAGTAACTTTAATACTGACACCTATATTAACGCACCTTCTTTAACCTATGGAGGTAATGATTCTATAATTAATCCAGGTAAATCCAGACGTAGAGCTCAAACAAATGCAGCTGGAGATACAATTAACCAATATGCACGCAGAGAATCTGGTCTTATATCACCAGACTATAGACTTCCAACAGAAGCTGAATGGGAATATGCGGCTCTGGGAATGAGTGAATTAAGAAGCTTTAACGTTTATAGAGGACGTAAAAAATACCCATGGGATGGACAATACACAAGATCTGGAAAACGTAAAACTAAAGGTGATCAATTAGCCAATTTTAAACAAGGTAAAGGAGATTACGGTGGAATAGCGGGATGGTCTGATGACGGTGCAGATATTACTGCTCAAGTAATGTCATATGAGCCAAATGCTTACGGAATATATGATATGGCTGGTAATGTAGCCGAATGGGTTTATGATGTTTACAGACCTATAGTTGATGACGAATTTAACGATTTCAACTACGTCAGAGGAAATGTATATTATAAAAATGCAATCAACGAAGATGGTACAGTTAAAGTCATCACTCCAGATGAAATTGTATATGATACTTTAAGCAATGGTAGAATAGTTGCAAGAAATTTACCAGGTGAAATTGCACAAGTTAGTGTTGATGAGAATGAAACATATTTAAGACCTAACTTTAGTAAAAGTGACAATAGAAACTTTAGAGATGGAGACACACAATCCTCCCGCCTATATGCTGAAAGTTTTGATGAAGACGCTGATGATGGAAAGAGTGCAACACGTGAAATGTATAACTCTCCAAAGCATAATGTGAAAAGAGATTCTTTAGGAAACCTAATAAAAAAATATGATACCTCTAACCAAAGAACATCTTTAATTAACGACGAGGCTAGAGTATATAAAGGTGGTTCATGGAGAGATAGAGCATACTGGATAGATCCAGCACAACGTAGATATTTCCCACAAGATATGGCTACAGACTATATTGGATTTAGATGTGCAATGTCTAGAGTAGGTTCAAAATCTCAAGGAGCGAAGAAAAGAAATTAATTTTTTTTTAAAAAATAAATTTAAAGTCCTAATCATTACGATTAGGACTTTTTTATTACATTTATTCCATGACAATAGAAACACTACATGAGCATTTTCTAAACTGTAAAGTTGTTTGTACAGACACTAGAAATATTTCTGAAAATTGCATGTTTTTTGCGCTGCAAGGCGGGAATTTTAACGGTAATAAATTTGCAGAAGATGCCATTAAAAATGGTGCTTCATTTGCTGTAATAGATGATATTGAATACAAAATCAGTGATCAATACCTCATGGTTGACGATGTACTTATCGCTTTACAAAACTTAGCTTTATTTCATCGGAAACATCTAAATACTACTATTATCTCACTTACAGGTAGCAATGGTAAAACAACAACCAAGGAGCTCATCAACGCTGTACTTTCTAAGAAATATAAGACGACAGCTACCAAAGGAAATTTAAATAATCATATTGGCGTGCCTTTAACACTGTTAAGTATGAACAATACGACAGAGATTGGTATTGTAGAAATGGGTGCTAACCATCAAAAAGAGATTCAATTTCTTAGCAATATAGCTTTGCCAGATTATGGATTGATTACTAACTTTGGTAAAGCGCACCTTGAGGGATTTGGTAGTATTGAAGGCGTGATCAAAGGCAAATCAGAACTCTACCAACATTTAAAAATAAATAGGAAAATAATTTTTGTCAACCAGAAAGACGAACTACAGATTAAACAAGTGGGAGCATACGATCGTATTGAAGTATTTGGCTCTCAAACACAGTTATTAGCATCTCAACCCTACCTCTCGCTCAACTACAAGAACCAAACTATAAAAAGCCACCTCACGGGCTCCTATAATTATAACAACGTCTGTGTCGCAATTGGTTTGGGTGAATACTTCAAGGTATCGACAAAAGATATTGTAGACGCCATAGAAAATTATATTCCCAGTAATAATCGTTCTCAAATTGTAAATCAAAATGGCCATCAAATAATTCTAGATGCATACAATGCAAATCCATCTAGTATGCTTGCTGCATTATCGAACTTTAATCAACTTAATAATGAAAATAAGGTTGTGATTTTGGGAGATATGTTTGAGTTAGGCAAAACTGCTCCAGAAGAACATCAACACATTTCAGACTACACAAGCGACTTAAAATTAGAGAATGCAATTTTTGTAGGAGAGAACTTTTATAATATCAAATCTAAAAACAACAATAGCAACTATTTTAAATCGTTTGAAGATCTCAATGCTCACTTCAGTAATTTCAATTTTAAACATCAGTTATTCCTAATAAAAGGATCGCGAGGTATGGCATTAGAGCGTGTGCTAAATTTGATTTAAGAAAAATAACTAATTACTAAAGTGATTTCGTTAATCACGATAGAAATAACTTATGCAAATAGTGTACTTAATTTACTCAAACATATTAAGTCTTTTTGTTATTTAGAATTTGTTTGAGTTTACAACTTCCAAATTCAGAAAAACAAAAAGCCTGATTTACCAATTGGCGAATCAGGACTCTGCTTAGTGTGGGTCATACTGGATTCGAACCAGTGACTTCCACGTTGTCGACGTGACACTCTGAACCAACTGAGTTAATGACCCCTATTTAAGTTGTTAAAGATAAGGTTTCTTTAGTAGATTTATAAGAATTAGATTTTACTTTATTGAATTTTTTAACACTTCAAGATGTCTTATAAAATTATAGATAGTACCTCTTCTAATACAACTCCAATGTGCCTTAGCACATACTAGTATTTTAATTTTCAATGATGTATTTACCTTTTAGTTTATAAACGAGTGAATCAGATAATCCCATTTGAAACCTCTTGCACTAATACAATTCCAAATCAGTTATGCGACTCCAGGAATATTTGTTTTATAATCTGTTCTAAACTACTCTAACGCAGTTCTTTTTTAAAACAAAAATTCCGATTTGTTAAAACAAATCGGAATTACAATTAGTGTGGGCAATGAGGGATTCGAACCCCCGACCCCCTCGGTGTAAACGAGGTGCTCTGAACCAACTGAGCTAATTGCCCTAATTATTGGACTGCAAATATAGTCTAGATTTTTAATTACCAAAAGCTTTTTTCAAAAAAAATATAAATAATTTTCAAAGGCCCTGATTACCAAAAAAATAAAATTATTTCTCATGCTAAATATTACTTTAATACATACATTTTAATGAAATTTAATGACAGCACTATTTCATTTTTACACGACCTCTGCGACTACAAAAGTACTTCCGCCAACGTAAATTAAATCTTCAGGGTTTGCGACCATTTTAGCCGCGTCTAGTGCCATCTTTACAGAGTTGTACGCTTTACCTTTAAAACCTTCTCGAATGAAATAATGTTTTAAAATTTCAGCATCTAAACCTCTAGGAACATTAGGTTTACAAAAATAATATGTTGCTTCTTTTGGTAGTAATGGCAAAATAGAATCAACATCTTTATCATTAACAACGCCAAATACCATATGTAGTTTATTATAGTTTTCTTGAGCTAATTGCTTAACAATATAAGTTAGAGCTTCCTTATTATGAGCAGTATCACAAATAACTTTAGGTTCTAATTGTAATACTTGCCAACGCCCTTTTAAGCCTGTGTTTTTAATGACATTTTGTAATCCTTTTTTTATATTTTCCTCGGAAACATTAAAACTTTTTTTACCTAAAACTCTTAAAGCACTAGTTGCTGTCTTAATATTATGTTTTTGATAACTTCCTTTTAAATCACTCGTATAATTAGAATTAAAATCCTCTGCAAAATAAATATCAGAAGCATTAGCTTTAGCTATATCCAAAAAAACAGCTTTGGTCTCTTCTTGCGTTTCTCCGATAACTACAGGTATACTAGACTTAATAATTCCTGCTTTTTCTTTAGCGATAGCCTCATAAGTTGATCCTAAAAACTGAGTGTGATCAAAACCAATATTAGTAATAACTGAAACTTCTGGAAGGATAATATTTGTAGAATCTAAACGACCTCCAAGGCCAACCTCAATCACTGCAATATCGACATGTTGTCTCGCGAAATAATCAAAAGACATACCAACGGTCATTTCAAAAAAAGACAACTGATGTTGCTCAAAAAAAACTCTATTGCGTTTTATAAAGCCAATAACAAATTGTTTGTTAACCTCTTTGCCATTAATTTTAATACGCTCTCTAAAATCTCTTAAGTGTGGAGAAGTATACAAACCAACTTTATAACCAGCCTCTTGTAATACCGAAGCCAACATGTGACTTGTAGAACCTTTACCATTAGTTCCTGCAACGTGAATACTCTTAAATTTACGCTCAGGATTTTTTAAGTGATTGGAAAGAAGTAGCGTATTTGATAAGTCTTTTTTAAAAGCAGTCTTCCCTTGGTTCTGATACATAGGCAACTGCTTAAACATCCAGCTTACTGTATCTTGATAATTCATTTTAATTGGGAGAAAAATTCACAACCACTTTGCCAAACTGTCTAGCAGGTGCTTCTGACTTAACTGGCCATTTGTAAGATTTTGCTATTTTTTCCGCTTGTTTTTTAAGACAATTAGTTACATTACTACTTCCTTTAGCGCCAGAAGTCGCTTCTATAACTTTACCGCTTCGGTCAACAACAATATCAACTACAATTTTTCCGTATTCATTTTCACAACCTTCAAACATCTTGAAATCAGGTTTCCCTCTTCCATTTAAACCATAGCCCACACCACCATTTCCAGTACCAGGAGTCCCTTGGTATGGTCCATATGGAGTTCCATCTAAATCACCTTTATCTCCTGGACCATCACCTGGACCTTCGCCTCCTATATCTGGACCTTCAGCATTTTTAACGCCTCCAATAAGCGCGTCTAGTTTATCCTTTTTATCTTGTTCTTCTTTTGCTTTCTTAGCTTCTACTTCTTTTCGTAATTTTTCTTTTCGGTCAGCATCTGCTTTTGCCTTAGCATCTGCTTTCGCTTTGGCTTCTTTTGCTTTTTTGATGGCTATAGCTTCCGCAGATTCATTAGTCATGACATCTTCTGCATTACTGCTTGCTTCAGTAGGTTTTGTAACCTCTTCAACTGTCTCTACCTGTTTTTCCTCCTTTACAATATCTTCATTAATTCTGGACTTAATTGGCTCTGTTGGCTGAATTTTGCCTGACCCCACTTCAGAGTTTCCAAAATTAATAGCGACACCATATTCTTCTGGTGGATCCATATAAGTATTTCCCATAACAAATAACAACAATACTAGAATGACTGCAATTAATGCCGTTATCTTTGCTGAATTTTGTTCGTGTTTGGTTTCTAAATACTTCATCTAATACTTTTTTTTTGCAATACTTTACCAATGGAGCAAGATGTATTCCGAAGAAAAAATGAGTTTTAATTATTCGGCTTTACTGCTAAAATAACCTTGAACTTATTTCTATTAGCAATATCCATGACCATTACAACATGCTCAACAGGAACAGATTTCTCTGCTCGTAACACTACTGTTGGCTCATCTTGTTTTGATAATAAAGAAATCAATTCGCTTTCTAAAACACTTTCTCCTACTCGTTTTTGATCAATATAATAGGTCAAATCTTTCTTTATACTAACCGCAACTGATTTTTTGTTTTCAGTTTTACCACTGGCTGTTGGTAATAAAATATCAATAGCACTAGTGGTTACTAATGTTGAAGCTATCATAAAAAATATCAATAACAGGAACACAATATCTGTCATTGACGACATATTGAACTCAGGTGTTACTTTATTTCTTCCTCTTAAATTCATTAAATAGGCTCGTTTAAGTGATCTAAAAACTCTAAAGAATTCGCCTCCATTTGATATACGACTTTATCTGTCTTAACGACTAGGTGATTATAAGCCATATAGGCAACAATACCTACAATAAGACCAGCAACAGTTGTTGTCATCGCCGTATATAAACCACTTGCAAGAACATCCATTTGTATTGTACCTCCTGCATTGGCAAGTTCAAAAATCGCTAAAATCATTCCCACTACAGTTCCCAGAAATCCAATCATTGGAGCTACACCAGAAATTGTTGCTAGAATACTCACGTTTTTTTCTAATCCGTATATTTCTAATCGACCTGCATTTTCAATAGCGGTATTAATATCTTCTAGAGGTTTACCAATACGTGTAATTCCTTTATTGATAAGTCTTGACACTGGAGAATTAACTTGCGCGCATAACATTTGAGCAGAATCAATTTTACCATTACTAACATGGTCCTTAATTTGATTCATAAAGTTAGAATCTATTTGTGAAGCCGCTTTTATAGCAAACAATCGTTCAAAATAAATATAGATTGCAAATATGAGCATCACAAATAAAATAGCTATAATTACTTGACCCGCTAAACCACCACTACTAATTAATTCTATAATTGATAATGTTTTTTCTACTGGTTCTCCATCTGTTAAGACATCTACTCCATCTTGAATATTACTTTGTAATACCATATTAAAAAAATTGAAAATTAATTTTAACTATTGTAATAACGATTGTTTTCTATTGAAAGTATATAATACCAATTACAACTTAAAATAAACTTGGTACAATTAAAAAATTGTTCTTGTAAACATAAAGACAACAGCCCCAGCTAAGAAACCTATTAATGCTAACCATGATATTTTTTTAAGATACCAGAAAAAATCAATTTTCTCCATTCCCATTGCTACAACACCTGCAGCAGAACCAATAATTAACATAGATCCTCCTGTCCCCGCAGAATAGGCTATAAAATGCCAAAGTTCATTATCCATTGGCTCTGAAAACATGCCTAAACTCGCTGCTACTAAGGGTACATTATCAATAATCGCTGATCCTACTCCTAACAGTAATACTACCAAATCTGAAACACCTCCATGATGTAATTCTGTTCCTAACATTGGCATTTTATCCTGTAATGTTCCCGCAAAACCAAATAAGATTCCTAAAGACTCAAGTGCGGCGACAGCCATTAATATTCCGAGGAAAAACAAAATACTTGGTAACTCAATTTTTGATAGCGAATGATGAACAGGACTATGGTGAGCGTGTTCTTCATGTTCATCAGAATCCAAACCAGAAATACTAAATTTTGAATTACTATAGATTTCTGCAAAAATTGCGACCACACCCAATGCCAACATCATACCTACATAAGGTGGTAGATGGGTTATTGTTTTAAAAATTGGTACAGAAACAATACCTCCTAATCCAAGATATAGCATTGTAGAGCTAAATTTACTTTTAGGCTTATCTGAATCTTCATCACTTGTTTGATCCAAATCACCTTTAAATGCTGGTAGAAACGAAGCGATAAAATAAGGAACTAACATACATACAAGAGATGGTAAGAACAAATAAACAAACAAATGACCTGTTGTCACTTTTTTACCAATCCATAGCATAGTTGTCGTTACATCACCAATTGGAGACCACGCTCCACCTGCATTTGCAGCAATAATAATCAAACCTGCATACCAAATACGAACATTTCTATCAAAGACCAATTTTTGCAGAATAGAAATTAATACTATCGTTGCTGTTAAATTGTCTATAATCGCAGACAAGAAAAATGCTAAAAATCCAAAAATCCAAAGTATTCTCTTTTTACTTTTTGTTTTGATAAAACCTTTAATTGTTGCAAATCCATCAAAGTAATCAATGATTTCAACGATGGTCATTGCTCCTAACAAAAAGACTAAAATCTCAGCAGTTTTACCTAGATGATGTAGTAACGTTTCCTCCATCCAGTGCATTTTGCTTTCATGCCCTAACTCTGAAAACCCTTCTACAAGTCCATGACTAGCCGAATCGAACCATTGCGGAAAAGAATCTATCCCTAAAGAAATTAATGCCCAACTTATAGCCATCATAACTAAGGCTGGTATTAATTTATCGATTTTTATACTGTGTTCAACAGTAATGGCTAGATAGCCTAAAACAAATACTAATATTATTATGGTTTCCATAAAGTGAATGGTTAGGTTATACTAATTGTGTTAAAGCAATCTCAAAAGCGGTGGCACTTATGCCTGTTTTTGTTTGATTTTTATCGTAAACTCTTTGAATTGCTTTTCTAATAGTCTCTGACGTATCATTAAAAATAGCTTCATCTGTCATTTGTACTTTTCGTTCCATAAAATAAGCAAAAACTCTAGCCATACCACAGTTTGAAATAAAATCTGGTATAAGGCTAACTTTATTATCGGTATGCTCCATAATGCTTCCAAAGAAAATCTCTTTATCTGCAAAAGGCACATTTGCTCCGCACGAAATTACTTCTAAGCCTGTGCCAATCATGTGATCAATTTGGTCTTGAGTTATCAATCTTGAAGCCGCACATGGCGCGAATATTTCGGTCTTTAAAGACCATATTTTTTCATTTATTTCTGAAAACGGAATGAGATGATCACTCACTAAAGTATTTCCTGCTTTGGCAAGATAAAGCGCAGTGATTTCTTCAAAAGTAAATCCATCTTCTTTTATTAGACCTCCAACAATATCAATAATCCCAACAACCTTAGCTCCCATTTGAGACAAATAAAAGGCTGCTGCAGCACCTACATTTCCAAAGCCTTGAACTATTGCTCGCTTACCGACTATAGAATCTCCGTGAACATCATAAAAATGTTTTGCAGCTTCTGCAACTCCAAAACCAGTAATCATATCTGCGACCGTATACTTTCTAACTACACTTGGTGAATATTGAGGGTTTTCAATCACCTTAATAACACCATGTCGTAATTGACCTATGCGATTAATTTTGTCTGCTGGTGTTGGTTTAAAGTGACCTTCAAAAACACCTTCTTGAGGATGCCACACGCCGCTTTCCTCAGTAATTGGGATTACTTCATGTATTTCATCAACATTTAAGTCACCACCAGTACCATAATAACTTTTAAGTAAAGGAGAAACTGCCTTATACCAACGCTCTAAAACGCCTTTTTTCCTTGGATCTTTTGGATCAAAGTTTATTCCGGATTTTGCACCTCCAATTGCTGGACCAGAGACCGTAAACTTGACTTCCATGGTCTTTGCAAGTGATAGAACTTCATTTATATCAAGTCCTACACGCATTCTAGTTCCTCCACCAGCAGCCCCTCCTCTAAGAGAGTTAATGACAGTCCAACCTTCCGCTTCAGTTTCCGGATCTTTCCAATTAAAAATTATTTCTGGTGATTTGTTCTCGTATTTTTGTAGTAATTCTTTCATTTATATACTTTGAATCATTGATAACTTATTAAAAAAAGGGCATTGTAAATAACAGAATAGCTAGAGTTGATTCATTTATAAAAAATTTATATTAATTCGTCGTAACAAATATAAAAAACAATAAATCGCTTTATATTAATTTTAGTATATTTTTATGGATAATATATTGCTCCAGAAGAATGGTCACAATCTGCTCCCGTAACACTTGACAGGCAGTTCACTTCTCCTCTTAATTTCAAAATCCCCAAGAGTCCAAAAATTAAAGCCTCCTTAAATTCTATAATCTCATTTGAAGGCAGGATTAACTCAAAATCTTTTTGAGCTCTAATACGCTCCAAAAGGAAATTATTAAAAGATCCTCCCCCAGTAAATAAGACTTTAGAGTTTGTATTGAAAGCATTGGCTATTTGAACAGCAATATGTTCAACAAAGGTTCTTAATATATTTTCTTCGGAAATTTTCGATGATTCAAGTATTGGGAACACTTGTGATTCTACCCATTCTAAACCTAAAGATTTTGGTGGTTTATGAGCATAATAACTGATTTCATTCAGAAGTTTTAGTAGGCTGTGATCGACATTACCAGATTTAGCAATATCCCCTCCTTTATCATAATCGTAACCTAACTTTTTAGCAAAACGATTCATCACAATATTAACTGGACAGATATCGTAGGCAATTCGTTTATTATCTTCTTCGGAAGAAATATTAGCAAATCCGCCTAAATTAATACAATTGTCATACCCTGAAAACAATAAGCGATCACCAATTGGTACCAAAGGAGCTCCTTGTCCATTAAATTTCACATCCTGAATCCGAAAATCGCAAACAACAGTATTTCCAATTAATTTAGCCAATGACGGTAAATTCCCTATTTGATAGGTAAGATTGTCTTCTGGTTGATGCAACGCAGTATGTCCATGAGAACAAATAACATCCATGGTGTTAAGTTGATATTTCCGAAGAAAATCATTTATAACATCTGCTAAATAAATAGTATACTCTTCATCTATTATTTTAAGCGCCACTAGATTATAATTTACGAGATTTGAAAGTTTATCCTTCCAGATTTCTGGGTATGCAACCGTTTCAGCATTTCGAATTGTAAACGTCCATTTATTAGCAATTTCAAAAGTAATATGTGCTAAATCAATTCCATCCAAAGACGTACCTGACATTACGCCAATAATATTGTAACTGGATTTTATCATATTACGTAAAAATAACTATAACGATTGAAAATATCCCAATAAAGACTTATCTTTGATTTCATTTTTTATCAAATTAATTATTTAAATAAGACTATGGATTTTAGCTTAACCGAAGAACATATTATGATTCGCGACGCCGCTCGTGATTTTGCACAAACCGAATTACTTCCTGGCGTTGTAGAACGTGACAATGCACAAACTTTTCCTAATGAGTTAGTACGTAAAATGGGAGATCTTGGTTTTATGGGGATCATGGTAGATCCTAAATATGGCGGAAGCGGTATGGATGCAATTTCATATGTCCTAATCATGGAGGAACTATCAAAAATTGACGCCTCTGCATCTGTTATCGTATCGGTAAATAATTCTTTGGTATGTTATGGTATTGAAACTTATGGTAATGAAGAACAACGTCAAAAATATTTACCAAAACTAGCCACTGGAGAATTCGTTGGTGCTTTTTGCTTGAGTGAACCTGAAGCAGGAAGTGATGCAACATCTCAAGCAACAACTGCTATAGACAAGGGAGACCACTATGTTATTAATGGCACCAAAAACTGGATTACTAATGGCGGTAGAGGCGATGTTTACCTAGTAATAGCTCAAACAGACAGAGATAAAGGGCATAAAGGCATTAATGCTTTTATTGTTGAGAAAGGTGCAGAAGGATTTCATGTTGGTCCCAAAGAAGATAAGTTAGGAATTAGAGGAAGTGATACACATACCTTACAATTTAATGACGTAAAAGTTCCTAAAGAAAATAGAATTGGAGTGGACGGATTTGGATTTACTTTCGCTATGAAAACCTTATCTGGTGGACGTATCGGTATTGCTGCTCAAGCCCTAGGAATTGCCGCAGGAGGTTATGAATTAGCTCTTAAATACTCGAAGGTTCGTAAAGCTTTTGGCACTGAAATTTGCAACCATCAAGCTATTGCTTTTAAATTGGCAGATATGTATACCGAAATAGAGGCTGCTCGTATGTTGGTGATGAAAGCTGCTTGGGATAAAGACCAAGGTAATAACTATGATATGTCTAGTGCAATGGCCAAATTATATGCCAGTAAAGTAGCTATGGAACAAACGGTTGAAGCTGTACAAATACACGGTGGAAACGGATTTGTAAAAGAATATCATGTTGAACGTTTAATGCGTGATGCAAAGATTACTCAAATTTATGAGGGCACTTCGGAAATTCAAAAAATCGTGATTTCGAGAGGTGTGATTAAAGGATAAGTAATAGTTAACGTTATATATTGAAAAGCTTCGAAATTTATTTCGAAGCTTTTTCTAATTATTAAATAAGTGATCTAACATCAAACGTAATTCTCCAAACGTGTATTTATCATCTATTTGATGCTTTAAGTCCGAAAGATTTTCAAACTTCTGCTTTGGTATAATCGTTTTTAGTTCTTTGTAATGTTTTTCTGAAATTAAGTCAAGAATTTTTACTTCTCCAGAAGCTATAAAACTAGCCAAATGCCCTGTAATTGTAGTAATGTTTAAATCACGTTCTAAAGCTATTTGGGCTATTGGTTTTCCCGATGTAAATAATTCTAGCGATGTCCTATTAGTATCTCCTCTTTGTCGCTTAGGCTTGGGAGGCTCAAAAATATCAACATTTTTTACGGTCTCGATATCGTTTTCATCACAATAATCGCCAATCACTTTTAAAATCTTAGACCCATACTTTTCAACACGTGTTTTACCAAAACCGTTTACTTTTAGCAATTCAGTTTTATTAATTGGTAAAGTTTCACACATTTCATACAAAGATTTTTGATTAAAAATTTGATAATGAATTAAATCATTGTCATTGGCTATTGTATTTCTAAGTTCTCGAAGTAATTCAAATAACTCAACATTAGTTGTACCATCCATAACCGTTTTTCTAGATTTCTTTGGCGCTTCCTTAGCTAAAAAGACCGATTTAGCTCTTAATTCTAAAAACTCTATAACCTTAAAACCATCTGCCAGTCCCTTAAAATAGAATAGTTTCACAGCTAATAGCTCTTCAAATAAGTCTAAAGCCGTAGTCAATTCTTTTTCTACAGCCTTGTTATCTGTTGTAAAACTAAAGGTTTTGTAGGGCTCATTAATTTTAGAATTAAGTTGCACTTCATAATAATTTAAAGCTTTAGTAAAACGTGTTTGTATATCTTCACTAGACTCAGGGCTTTGATTTATTTGAGAAAGCTCACTTAATTGTGATTTAAAAGCATTCGCTACTTTAAGTAAATTAGCTATACAATCTTTAATTGAAATCATAGGTGATTCTACCCTCCCTTCTATACTTCCTCTGTTTTTATAGAACACATCAAGAATACGATTAACAGGATATAAAAATTTATAAAAATCAAAAACTTCGAAAATTAGGGCCAGTTGAAACTCCGACTTAGATTGGTTCAAGATCGTTTCATCTGGCTGATTCTGCTCAGCCATTTTATTAAACAAAATGACATTGCTATCACTTATAATTTGGCTAGAACTAATTCTACTCTTCAAAACCAAACCGTCCAGACTTTTACAACGACTTAACGCTACATAGGTTTGACCATGTGCAAACGCACCTTGAGCATCAATAATAGCCTTCTCAAAAGTTAAACCCTGACTTTTATGAATCGTAATTGCCCACGCTAAACGTAAAGGTATTTGTTTATACGACCCAATTTTATTTTCCGTAATTGCATTTGTATCTTTATCTACAGCGTAGTTTATATTATCCCATATTTCTGGAGACGTGATAATATTAAAATCGTCATCTGGACACTTTACAATAACTTCATCTTTATCTAATAGAATAATTTTTCCAATTTTACCATTAAAGTAGCGCTTTTCGACCGAACTATCATTTTTAATAAACATAACCTGAGCACCCACCTTTAACGTTAAATTTTCTTTGTTAGGATATGAGTATTCAGGAAACTTACCATCAATAGAAGCTTTATATGTAATCGCTTTTTTCTCTAATTTCTCTAATTCAAAATTATTAGTCCGTTCCGCTTTATTATTATGTGTTGTTAATGAAATATAACCTTCATCTTCATTAGGCGAAAAATCTGGCTGGAATCTTTTATTGAGTTCATCTGCCGAAGCTTGTGATAAAGAGTTTGTTCTAATCTCGTTTAGGATTTCAATAAACTTAGGATTATCTTGCCTATATATATGTTTAAGCTCTACTGTAATGGCTTCACATTCTTGAAAAGCCAAACTGCTAAAAAAGAAAGCATTATTATAAAACGGTTTTAATATTTGCCATTCGTTTTCTTTTACAACTGGAGATAATTGCTGTAAATCACCTATCATCAATAATTGGACACCACCAAACACCTGATCTCGGTTTCTAAATCTTCTCAAGGTTTTGTCGATACCATCCAACAAATCGGCACGAACCATACTAATTTCATCAATAACTAATAAATCCATAGATTTAATAATATTGATCTTTGTCTTACCGAATTTTCTATTGAACCCTCCAGAACCTTTTAAATCTTCATTAGGTAAAATTGGTCCAAAAGGAACTTGAAAAAAAGAATGTATTGTAACTCCCTTAGCATTAATAGCTGCAACACCAGTTGGCGCAACAACAACCATCCTCTTTAAGGATTTCATTTTAAGTCTATGTAAGAAAGTAGTTTTACCAGTACCTGCCTTACCAGTTAGAAATAAATTTCTATTAGTATTATTAATAAAATCCCAAGCTAAATCGATGTCTTTATTAGCACTCATATAATAATAATATTAATAATAAGAACCACGTTGTGAAGATAAAAAAAAGGAATACAAATAACTATAAAACATAAAAAACCCTTTCCATAAAACTATGAAAAGGGTTTCAAAAAAGGCGACGACCTACTCTCCCACAAATGCAGTACCATCGGCGCAAATGGGCTTAACTTCTCTGTTCGGAATGGT
>NZ_JBLIET010000021.1:0-62128 GCF_047633235.1 Psychroserpens sp.
GATTCTATTTGGACCGTCGGGAACTAATAGAAGGATTAGGAATCCACCTAATAGCGCAGTTGTTGAGGTTGTAATAATAATAGGTTTCCAAAATGATACATCAATAAAACATTTTAATATATGTGGAAAAGCAGTACCTAACACCAAAGCGCCTACCAAAAAGCTTAAGGACTTACCGAGACCTTTTTTGTAATAGTCTGAAGCGATTTTCATCCCAACTGGATAAATACCAGCAAGAAAAAAACCTGTTAAAAACCTAAATACTAAGAGGCTAGTCAACGTGTTTTCATCCCAAATGATAGCGCTATTACTTAAAGCACCAAGAACTGCTGATATAAAAAACACCTTGGATGGTGAAAATCGGTCAGCTATGGTAAGTATCGCAAATATTAAAGTGCCTACAATAAAACCAAATTGTACAGATGATGTTAAATATCCAATAGCTTCGTTGTTAAGGTCGAATACTTTTACAAGGTTACTCATAACAGCATTGCTAGCAAACCAGAGTGATGTACAACAAAATTGAGAAATCACAATAATTAAAAGAATGCCTTTTTTACTTGATATTAATTGTTTGGGCATTAAAAGAGGGTATCTAAAAACTGCTTAATACTTTTTTGATTAGCGCGTATTAATTCTGTTCTAGCGCTTTCTGTATCCTTAGGTTTTTTATCCTGTGATAATTTGAATTTACCTTCCCAAGAGGTGATTTCAATCTCAAACATTTCAATATAATTTAGATTGCGATCTAGTCTTGGATTATCTGGTTCTAACACATATTTATGATCTGGAGTTTCAAGAAACTCAGTCATAGTGATTAAGGATTGTTTTAAAGCAGCTTTACTTTCTATAGCTTTTACATGTCCTTTGAGGTGTAATTTAATATAGTTCCATGTTGGTAATTGTGTGGTGCTAAACAAGCTAGGTGATATGTAACATTCTGGTCCTGAGAATAGAATGGTAACGTCATTACTATCTTTTAAAAGCTGTGCTTGCGGATTATTAATATCAATATGACCAATGAGTTTCTCGCCCTCTAAAATTAGCGGTAAATGCGTTATCAATGGCTTATTATTTTCTATGGAAATGAGTGTAGCTAAAGGATACGTCTTAATAACCTCATATAAATGCGCTTTGTCATTATCCTGATGATGTTTTGGCGGGTAATTCATTTTATATATTAATTGTGTTTGAAATTTACAATTATTGTGTAATTAAAAAGAGATTATTTTGAAATAATGATTTCGGGTAGTTGTCAAAATAATACATCAATATTATTCATAATTATTTAGCTAATCAAAGGATTAAAAGGTTTGAAATATTTTCATAATCCAAAACAAATCATTAAAATATCGATGAAATGTTAATTTTAAGCGATGAATTGCTTATTTTCACGATCCCTAATAACTCATTTATGAAAGTTCAACAGCTATCCATTACTCAAGATAATTGGATCGAGAGTTTAGAATCTATTAATATTGATGCTAATTTATTCTTACTTTTTGTATCGCCTGAGTTTAAATTGACTAAAGAACTTTTAAGTTCTTTAGTCAAAAGTCATCCTAATGCCATAATCACGGGATGCTCGACTGCAGGAGAAATATCAGACGTTACCGTCAAGGATAAAACTATATCCTTAACCGCCATCCAATTCCAAAAAACTAATTTAAATAAGGTCTCTGTTAAAATAAAATCTATGGATCGCAGTTTTGAGGCTGGTCAAAAAATAGGAAGCCAACTTTACAGTACAGACTTAAAGCATGTAATTGTTCTCAGCGACGGATTAAATGTTAATGGAGCAGACTTAGTTTCTGGTTTAAAATCAAAACTACCTAATGTAAGTATTACTGGTGGGTTGGCAGCCGATGGATCTGCCTTTGATAAAACATATATAATTGAAAATAATGAAATGTGTGACAAGACCATCATTGGTCTTGGGTTTTATGGAGAAGATTTAAAAGTAGGTTTTAGCTCTAGGGGAGGATGGAATAGTTTCGGGATTGAAAGGTTGGTTACTAAATCTCATAAAAATGTATTGTTTGAGTTAGATGGTTTGCCAGCTTTAGAAATTTATAAATCATTTTTAGGGGACGAAGCTCAAAATCTTCCAAGTTCAGGTCTCTTGTTTCCGTTGAGCATGAGAAACAGTGAAAATGAAACTCCTTTAGTAAGAACGATATTGGCAGTTAATGAAGAAGATCAAAGTTTGACTTTTGCGGGTAATATACCTCAAAAATCGTATGTCCGATTAATGAAAGCAAACATAGATCGATTAATTGATGGTGCTGAAGACTCTGCTATTTCTGCTAAACAACATGTCAATGAATCATGTGAATTGGCAATACTTATAAGTTGTGTTGGTCGAAGACTGGTTTTAAAACAATTGGTTGAGGAAGAAGTTGAAGTTGTAAGAGGCATTTTGGGTAATAAGCCAAAAATAACAGGATTTTATTCTTATGGAGAAATTGCACCATTTGGTGAGTTTTCACCTTGTGAATTACACAATCAAACCATGACTATAACAACACTTTCGGAATGTTAAATAATGAATATCATCGATTATTAAAAAGACAGCTTCGAAAAGCTAACTTAAATCTCTTGGCTAATCCAGATTTTGCCATTTTTTTAAACTCGGTTAATGATGCCTATAATAGTTTTGATAAGGATGTAAAGCATGTTGAAAATATTCTTGAGGAAAGTTCTAAAGAATTATTTGTAGCTAATCAAAAATTAAGAAATGAAAGAGACGTTTCTAAAACTAAATTAGAGAATCTAATTGATAATGTTAAAGGTGTTATTTTTGAAACTGATCTTAATGGAAACTTCACTTTTTTAAATACTGCTTGGGAAGAATATTCAGGATTTACAATAGAAAATTCGATTGGTAAATCTTTTAAAGATTTTCTAAAAGGAATAAGCATAGAGGGTAATAAAGAGTTTAGTGCGTTGTTTTCTAAAGACAACAAGTATATTGAATTTATTTTTCATAAAGAAAAAGAAGGAAAATTAATGTGGTTTGAATTGAAGTGTAAACTTATAAAAGGTCATGATGGTTTATCCAAAGGTTTTACTGGTATTATGGTAGATATAACTAATTTAAAATCTACAGAAATAGAATTGCACAAAGCAAGTAAATCTAAGGACGAATTTTTATCTACCATGTCTCATGAAATTAGAACACCTCTAAATGCAGTTACCGGTTTAACAAATATTTTGTTAATGGAAGATCATTTGCCAGAACAGGTTATAAATCTAAAAGCATTAAAATATTCTGGAGAGCATTTATTAGGTTTGATTAATGATTTATTAGATTTTGATAAGATTAAGTCTGGTAAAATGAAGGTGAATGAAAAAGTGTTTAGTCTTAATAATTTTTTAGAAAATATTAAATCCCATTTTGTATTAAGAACCCAACAAAAAGGTATAGAATTTGATATTATTAATGAAAATCAACTACCTAACAATATTATTGGTGATAAACTAAAACTTACTCAAATAATAAATAATTTATTGAGCAACGCTTTAAAATTTACAGCAACAGGAAGCATCATCATTAAGATTAAAAATTTAGGGATAAGTCATAATAAAATAAATCTCCAATTTAAGGTCATAGATACTGGGATTGGAATACCACAAGAAAGACAGGGTAGTATTTTTGAAAGCTTCATGCAAGCTAATTCTGAAACATCGGTAAAATATGGAGGTACTGGGTTGGGATTATCAATCACCAAAAAATTATTGAATTTGCAAGGCAGTGATTTAAACGTGGAGAGTGAAGAAGATAAAGGCTCCAATTTCTCTTTTCAAATTACCTATAAAGTCACTAATAGATTAAATCTTTACGAACCAGAAATGGTTAAAATTCAAACAGATTATGAGCCGTTAAACATGAATGTTTTGGTTGCTGAGGACAATAAGATGAACGTGCTTATTATGGAACGATTTCTTGAAAAATGGAAAGTAAATTATAAAATAGCATTTAATGGTAAAGAGGCACTCGAGTATATCCAAAATTCAGAAGTAGACTTTAATCTTGTATTAATGGATTTACAAATGCCTGAATTAAATGGATATCAAACAGCAGAAATTATTAGAAGTCTAGAAGATGAAACAAAAGCAAATCTACCAATAATCGCCCTAACCGCTTTTGCACAAACAGATATTAAAGAAAAAACAAAACTTCATAAAATGGATGGATTTATGGGCAAACCTTTTAATCCAAGAGTACTATACGAGTTACTAAAAAAATATAGTAATAAACCTAATATTGTAAAGGTTACTTAATTTACTTCTAAATAGTATTTGTAAAAAGGTCATGTAACTTGTTATGAGATGCCAGCTCTATATGTGCTGTCTACTAAAATACACAATAAGATGATACGTAAAGTTATCTAGATAACAATTCTTATTCTTTTTGAAAATTATGTAGATTTACTACATGGACGAAAAACCATCATCTTTTTCGATAAAAAATTGGTCTCAAGGTGATCAACCTAGAGAGAAACTTAGAGATAAAGGTAAAGCCAGCTTAAGTGATGCAGAATTAGTTGCTATACTTTTGGGCTCTGGTAACAGAGAAGAAAGTGCTGTAGCCTTAAGTAAGCGCATATTAGCAAGTGTTGACAATAATCTTAATGCTCTTGGAAAACAATCTTTAAAGCAACTCATGACCTTTAAAGGTATTGGAGAGGCAAAAGCAATTTCAATTGCTGCTGCGATGGAACTTGGTAGACGACGACGAGGAGAAGAAGCACTTCAACAAATGAAAATTACATCTAGCGCCTCTGTTTTTGAGTTTATGCAACCTATAATTGGAGAGTTGCCACATGAGGAATTTTGGATTGTTTATCTCAATAATTCTAACAAAGTACTCCAAAAACATCAACTTAGTAAAGGTGGTATAACTGGGACTTTGGTCGATGTTAGGTTAGTTCTTAAGACAGCTCTAGAAGTTGGTGCAGTAGGTTTAATATTGGCACATAATCATCCTTCAGGAACTTTGAAACCGAGTGAAGCAGATAAAAATTTAACTCAAAAATTAAAAGAAGCTGCGCAAAGTTTAGATATTAAAGTCTTAGATCACCTTATTGTAACTGAAAAAGCATATTTTAGTTTTGCAGATGAAAACATATTATAACCTAAGCTATATTTAAACTAACTTGCTACTCGTTTATACACATAAAATCACACCTAGAGTTCGCTATGCCTTTAAGCATTTGTGTACTAGAGTTCTTGGTATACCTGTTTCTTTTACGACTACAATAGAAGATTTTATTGCACATGACAGTATGAAAATGTCGTATACACGACAGCCACTAAGTAATGAGGTTTTTATTAGGAATCACGAGTTGCTTTTTGAGCAAGGTTTATCAGATATAGATATTAATGTGCAAAACTGGAATGATACAAAATGTTTTTTCCCTACAGGAGAAAAGAGCGCATTGCCTTTTGATATTTTTGCAGCATCCTTTTATTTGTTGAGTCGTTATGAGGAATATCTACCGCATGTAAAAGACGCGTATGGACGATTTACGGCAACAGAAAGTTTAGCTTATAAAGAGAATTTTTTAAAACAACCAGTTGTTGATATTTGGGCTTATAGCCTAAGAGACCTCTTAGAACAAAAGTTTAAAGATTTCACGTTTCCGAAGAGAAAATATAACGTACAACCAGTTATAGATGTGCCTGTAGCTTATTACTTTAAACAAAAGGGCTTATTACGAACTGTAGGAGGTTGTTTAACAGATTTGTTTCGATTTAAATTGCGAAGTTTATATCAACGAATTTTAGTCTTATTTGGATTTAAACGAGATCCATATGATACGTTTAAATGGATAATAAATAAACAAAAACAATATAAATTCAAGTTTATAGTGTTCTTCTTAATTGGTGATTATTCTACGTATGATAAAAATATAAATATTAATAAAAAGAAGTTTATATCGCTTATTAAGTCAGTTGCAGACTATAGTAAAATTGGGTTAAAGGCTTCTTATTTTTCACTAAATGATATTACAATTCTCAAAAAAGAGAAGAAAAAAATAGAATCTATTACGAACTACGAATTAGAAGCTACAAGAAATTCCTTCTCTAAAATAAATTTGCCAGTATCGTATCGCAATTTGATAGCGCTTGAAGTAAAGAAGGATTTTACGATGGGTTATCTAGATCATTTTGGATTTAGAGCAGGGACCTGCACACCGTTTTTGTTTTATGACTTAGACTATGAAACGCAATCGCCATTGCTTGTCAATTCGTTTCATTGTCTAGATTACACATTGTTGAAATATCAATCGCAATTGGATAAAAAAGAAGAGCTACAAGATCTAATTAATACAGTTAAAAAAGTCGATGGAACGTTTACACCCGTTTTTCACAATTATTCATTTGGACCTGATGGCAGATGGGCAGGGTTTAAGCAATTATTTACTCAAATATTGGATTCTGTAGACGAATCACCATCATAATAATTTTTAAATATTGTTCCATACCATTCAAATACATCAAACAATTTACAAATGAAATTAAACGGAATTAAACATATATTTTTTGATCTAGATCATACCCTTTGGGATTTTGATAAAAACTCAGCATTGACATTTGAAAAAATATTTCAAGTTCACTCTTTAAATCTCAATACTAATGATTTTTTAAAGGCTTATGAGCCTATAAATTTAAATTATTGGAAACTCTATAGAGAAGAGAAAATAGATAAAGAGAATTTAAGATATAAGCGTTTAAAAGACTCTTTTGATGCCATCGGTTTTAGAGTCTCTGATGATATTGTAAATCAATTATCAGAGGATTATATTACATATTTGACTACTTTTAATCATCTTTTTGACGGTGCTTTAGATGTTTTGGATTATCTCCAGAAAGCGTATGATTTGCATATTATTACTAACGGTTTTGAAGAGGCACAACAGCGAAAAATGAATAATTCTAATATTTCGAAATATTTTAAAACCATCACAAACTCTGAATCTGCAGGAGTGAAAAAGCCTAATCCAATTATCTTTAATCATGCCTTAGAAGTTTCTAAAGCTAATCCAGTCCACAGTATTATGATTGGTGATAATTATGAAGCTGATATTTTAGGTGCTATCGGTGTTGGGTTGGATGTGATTTTATTTAATTATCATAATTATAATGCAGAGCCTCATATTAAACAAGTGACTCAACTTGTTGATTTAAAAAAGTACCTATAAGCACCTCATTATATATTGGTGTTTTTATTTGTATTCTACTGGAAATATTTAGTTGGAATTACAAAATATTTCTAAATCGCAAAGTGTATCTTTACAATTCGTGATGAACCTAATTTTATTCAGATGACTAGATTGCTTTATATTCTTATATGCTTTATTACCTTTCAAACGCAACTTGCTGCGCAGGTTTCTCTAAATTCTTATAAGTACATAATTGTACCAAAGCAGTTTGATTTTTTGAACTCACAAGATCAATATCAAACAAGCTCGTTAACTAAATTTTTGTTTAATAAATATGGGTATACCGCTTTTTTTGATGACGATGATTTGCCACAGGATTTAAGTGAAAATAGATGTTTAGGTTTGAAATCTGATATTAAGAAAATGAAAGGGTTTTTGATTACTAAATTGCAAATTGATTTAATAGATTGTAATGGGAATATTGTTATGAGTTCTGATATAGGAGAGACTAAAGTAAAAGAATATAAAAAGTCTTATCAAATAGCCATAAGAGATGCTTTTACGACCTTCCAATTTTTGGATTACAACTATATTGCAAACGAAGATATTATAGTTTCTGAAAGAAACAATACGTATGCTTCTGAAGTAAAACAAATAGAAAAACTTAAAAAAGAGGTTGAACGATTAAAGGCCAAGAATGATAAAGTACAGCCGATTTCCGAAGTAAAAGAACCTGTTGTGTCAACGACAGTTAAGAACCTGAGAGAAGAGGTAAAGCAGGTTGTTAATAAAACTGTAATACCTGAAATTCCATCAGCATCAAAACCTGAGATTCTTTATGCTCAACCCATAGATAACGGATTTCAAATTGTAGATACGCAACCTAAAAAAGTTATGGTTTTATTAAATACGGGTACTCCTAATATCTATATCGTAAAGGGTAAAGATGCTATTGTATATAATAAAGAGGGCTCGTGGGTTTATGCTCTGTATACTGAAGGAAATTTAGAATTAAGCGTAATAAATCTCAAATTTTAGTAATCATATTTGTCTTTCCAGCGTAGTTTTAAAAACTCGCGTTGAGCGTTTTCTCTAGCATTATTTCCTGGACTATACAATTTGGTGTTCTTTATGTCCTCTGGTAAAAATTCATGCGCCACAAAATTGTTGTTATAATCATGAGCATATTGATAATTATCTCCATGTCCTAATTCTTTCATGAGCTTGGTTGGTGCATTTCTAACAGATAGAGGTACAGATAAATCCCCTGTGTCTTTAACCAACTTTTGTGCTTTACCTATGGCCTCATAAGCAGCATTGCTTTTAGGTGAAGTTGCTAAATAAGTAGCACATTGACTTAGAATAATTCTAGATTCTGGATACCCAATAACAGAAACTGCTTGAAAGGCATTATTAGCAATAACTAAAGCTGTTGGGTTGGCGTTACCAATATCTTCACTAGCTAGAATTAATAAGCGACGTGCAATAAACTTAACGTCTTCACCACCTTCTATCATTCGTGCGAGCCAGTAAACTGCTGCATTAGGATCACTGCCTCTTATAGATTTTATAAATGCAGAAACAATATCATAGTGTTGTTCTCCAGATTTGTCATATCGTACAATATTATTTTGAACGCGTTGTGAGATAAGGTCATTGGTAATTATAAGGTTTTCATTTTGATCAAATGATGTTACAATAAGCTCAAACAAGTTTAGTAATTTTCTGGCATCTCCTCCAGAAAGTCTAATTAAAGCCTCTGTTTCTTGTAGTGTTATGTTGCGCTCTTTGAGTATCACGTCTTCTTTTAGTGCACGATTTAAAAGGGCTTCTAAGTCGGCTTTTGAAAACGATTTTAAAACATAAACCTGACAGCGAGATAGAAGTGCAGGTATGACTTCAAAACTTGGGTTTTCTGTGGTTGCCCCAATCAATGTCACCCAACCTTTTTCTACTGCTTGTAATAATGAATCTTGTTGAGACTTACTAAACCTATGAATTTCGTCAATAAATAGAATAGGGTTTTTAGTTGTAAATAAACCACCACTTTGCTTTGCCTTATCTATAACTTCTCTAATATCTTTTACACCGCTATTTATAGCACTCAGCGTGTAAAAAGGACGTTTAGATTCATTAGCGACAATATTAGCTAATGTTGTTTTCCCTGTTCCTGGAGGTCCCCAAAAAATCATAGAGGCAATAACACCTTGGTTTAATTGTTGTGTCAAAACGCCAGTTTTACCCACTAAATGAGACTGACTTAAATAATCATCAAGTGATTGCGGTCGTAATCGTTCTGCTAAAGGTTCGTTCATAATGTAAAATTACAAAAAATGAATGTGACAATATTTCATAGTTTTGATAAATGGAGAGCATTTTGCTAAATAGATTATAATATGAGTAATCAACAACAATTTAAATATTCAACAGGAGTTATAGCGTACCCTCTGTTTTTTGTACTATCAATTTGGATGGTCTTCTGGATGCAAGTGCGATTTTTTCCATCTATAAAACGCTTAGGTGTTTATCCTCAGCAGCTGGAAGGACTGCTTGGTATCTTTACAAGTCCCTTCATTCACGCAGATATAGAGCATTTGTATCATAATAGTATTCCTCTTTTTATTTTATCGGTCGCACTATTTTATTTCTACAGAAAAATCTCTTGGAAGGTTATTATCTTCGGAATAATACTTTCTGGTTTATTTACTTGGGTCATTGGCAGACCAGCAAATCACATTGGTGCCAGTGGGTTAGTTTATGTACTCGTTAGTTTTATCTTTTTTAAAGGAATTTTCGCAAAGCATTTTAGGTTGATAGCCTTGTCGCTAATTGTTATTTTTCTCTACGGAAGTATGATTTGGTACGCTTTTCCTGTAAAGGATGGTATGTCTTGGGAAGGACATCTTGGTGGTTTACTCTCTGGATTATTGTTCGCTATAGTGTTTAGAAAAGCCATCGCAAAGCCTGAGCGTTATGTTTGGCAGCAACCAGACTATAATGAAGAAGATGACCCTTTTCTACGGCATTTTGATGAAAACGGTAACTTTATGGAAATCAAAGAGCCAGAAGTAGAGGAGGAGCCAATTTCCGAAGATATTAACTCACATATTACTTATGTTTTCAAAGAAAATAAAGACGATTAACGACGTTGTCTAATAGCTTCATATAAAAAGGCACCACAAGCAACTGAAACATTAAGAGATTCAATTGCTCCCATTAGAGGAAGTTTCGCTCTTTCATCTGATACTTTTATAACTGACGGATTTATACCTTTACCTTCAGATCCCATGATGATTGCACAAGGCTCTTTGAACGAGATATCATAAACTGTATTATCTGTTTTTTCTGTGGCCGCAATGACTTTTATACCACTTGCTTGCATATGAAAAACAGCATCTTTAATGTGGTCAACCTTGCAAATAGGAATTTTAAATATCGCGCCTGCACTCGTCTTTATAGCATCACCATTTACGGGAGCACCACCTTTTTTTTGGATAATAATACCAGAAACGCCTGTACATTCTGCTGTTCGAACAATAGCTCCAAAATTACGAACATCGCTTAGCTGATCTAATAATAGAAATAAAGGAACTTTACCAGATTCTATAACGCTAGTTACTAATTCTTCAATATCATGAAATGTAATGGGAGCTATTTGGGCAATAACACCTTGATGATTCTTTTTTGACAACCTGTTTAATTTTTCTACAGGCACATAAGAACTATTTAGTCGTTCTTTGTTCAACAAGTGTTCTAGCTCAGTAAAAAGTTCTCCTCGCAAACCTTTCTGTAAAAATATTTTATCAATATTTTCACCAGATTTTATTGCTTCAATTACTGCTCTTATACCAAAGATGGTCGTTTCTTTTTCCATGGCTCAAAGATATAAAAAAACCATTCTAAAAATAGAATGGTTTTTTTATATTATACTTCACATTTATTTTTTCATAATCTTTTTACTAATACTTCGATATCCAGAGCATGTTTGCAAAAAAAAACAGATGCTAATCTTAAATGCTTATATATTTATTACAGCTTAATTTTTACTGTTCATAATTATAGTTTTTCGCTATTAATATTATTAGAGCATTAGTTTTTTAACAGTCTCTTTTCTTTTATTGATAATCTATAATCTGCAAATCGACCTTGCGCAATTTGAGTGTTATTGCTATCAGTAATAGTGTAGGTGTTTCCAGTTTTTTCTACAAAGAAAGAGGTAATAGCGTTTCCGTTTCCATCACTTAATCCTCCATCATTCAGGGGGAAAATTGATGATAAATCAACAGATTCTAAAAACACTCCAGCTTTCAGGAAATCTATAGATACTGGAATATTATTGCCATCTACTGAAGTATTACCATTGGAAGTCCAAAAACTGGCATCAATTGTATAAATACCATCTGTATCAGAACTAAGAATGATTAGTTCTTCGGGACAGTCATTATAGCTTGTTTGTACATATGCACCATCAAAAATTAATTCTAAATCCATATCTAATCCAGAATTAATATCACAAGGATCTGCAGCACTATCAAGATAGTCTCCGGCCCAATTCAATCGTGTCACTAAATCATTTCCGACAAAGTCATTAATTGTTAGGGTAACATCCTCTTGTATTGTGGCTTGCATTAATGACGTGGCAGACAGTCTTAAATTTATGGTTTGAGTTCCGTCTTGAATAAAATCCTGAAGGGTTTCAATATTCAATTCAATAGTTTCAGTAAATGCAGGAAAGGAGGCTATATATCCTGATCCTCCTTGATAGCCATATTCAAAATAACCAGATTCAAACCAAGTAGGATAAGGAACTTCAATAGCTTCAAATTGAACTCTATCATAAAAACCATTTCCAGTCGTTGCATCTCCATCGGTCGGGTTTGCTGTGACCACCGGGTTTCCATCGAGATCTAAGATATCAATTCTAATATCTATTTTTTCAGAAACGGCATATTCTACATCGAGTATAAAAGTTGCGGTTTCTCCTTCAGTTACTGTAACAGAGTTACTAATCACTGCTAACTCTGGCTTCCCGCGTCTTGCAATTGAGTCATCATCTTCACATGAAAATGTAATGATACTTAGGAGGAAAATTAGAATTAAAGAGCAACTTATTTTTTTATTTATATTTTTCATATTTATTTATATATTAAAGTGGTGTGTAAACTGATACTCCATTCTCGCCATAAGCTTCGCAAAACCATGATATGGTAACAACACCTGTATCTGAATCAACAGCATTAACGCCTCCTTCTAAAGGTATGACTGCGCCATAACCATCGGTTTGACCTTGCCAAGAGATATCTCCACAGTTTTCTGAAAATATAACATCAAAACTAGTAGGTCCAGTACCATAAGCATCAGCATAAAGACCAGAACTGTATAAGCCGCTAGACATATCAAATACTCTGTATAAACCGTCTCCCAAGGCTTCGATTTCAATATCTATCGTAAGCGGATTAGAGTCTGGTAAGAAATCGTGATAACCAAAAGTTGTTGTCACATTATACAGGCCTCCAATATCAGAAAAACATATCCCATTAATCGTTATAGCTAATGTTTCAAATTGACTGCCCACTGTTGCATTGTTATCTGCTGAAGTGATTTTTAAAACAAGAGTTTTTGGGTTATCTAGATCGATATTATCAGAATAAAAATTGATATTAAGCGTCCCAAATTCTCTATTTTCAGGAATGGTTATGGATTGAGAATTGTCAACAAAATCATAATCTATTCCAAGGACAGCTGTAGAAGTCTGATCGACTTCAAAATTCACTGTAATACTAGGATTGCTAGAGAAGTCTTCCCCTCCAAATAAAACTATATTTTCGCTATACATGTTTACCGCTCCATCTGTAAGAAAAGCGGGAGACGCTTCAGCATTATCAAAACCTACAACAAAGGGTGTGTTCGATAGGTCAGCTTCTAATTGCTGAGGATTATCGTCTATATTACAAGACACCATAAATCCGGCGCCTATAATTGTAAATAAAATAAATTTAATTTTTTTCATAATTTTTTTTTAGTTAACGTCCCAAAAAATTGAAGAATTAAACGCGGTGTCTACAGTTTGGTTGTAAACACTCACATTTGCTGAATTCCCTGTATATTCTGATGTTGGATATAATAATCTTAATGGTCTATTTGGTCTGTTTGTGATATCTGGGAGAGGCATATTACTAGGGTATCCTGTTCTTGTATATTCTATCCAAGTCTCTACACCATTAGTTCCTCCTAAATCAATCCATTTTTGCGTAATGATTGCTTCTAGCTTATTGGTTGAACCGTCCCAACCTATGCCATTTACATTATTAGCCTCGTTTAAGTATGATCCTATTGTAGCACCTAACCTGCTAAATGACGACTCGATTGCATTTTCAAATAGTCCTTTAGCATTTCCTGAGGAGAGTAATCCTTTAAAAACTGCTTCAGACTGCAGGAAAAGTGATTCGGAGGCTGTCATAATATAACCATCTTGTTGAGGAGACATTAATAAACCAGGACCAATTCTTGATGGTTGTTCGCCACCGCCTTGTGTATTTCCTTGAATGGAGGCTTGTCCAGATCGTGGAGCATATAATCTTTGTAATCTTGGATCTGAAACACTATTTGTGGTTCCATCTAAAAACTCAACTAAAAATGTTGTTGGTCCAGCTCTAAGATTAGAAAAAGTTTGATTTGCAGTATTGCCAAATTGGCCAGCGTCATATCCAAATGTTTCAGCAAATGGATTCATTCTATCTACTTCATCTGAATAGCCAGGGTTAATAGTAACATTCTCACCAGAACCTAAGAAATCTACATTGTTTAGTGATGCAAATTCAGTATTAAGGATAGTTTGTAAATCTGGATTAGATTGCGCTGCATCAGATATACGTAATAACAGTCTCAACTTTAATGTATTGCCAAATTTAATCCACATATTCATATTTCCACCCATAATAACATCATTTGATCCCATAGTGATAGCTGAACTTGAATCGGTATTTTGAATTTGGTTTATAGCATCATTCACATCACTGATGAGAGCAATATAAACATCTATTTGGTTGTCATACTCAGGAAATAATAAATCTCCACGTTGATGAATATCAGTAAAAGGAATATCGCCGTATAAATCTACTAAGTACTGAAAATAGAACGCTCTATAAATTTTGGATGCCCCTTTAAAGTAATCATAGTTATCAGCATACTCATTATCAATAATCTGAGTTAAGTTCCCAGTTCTTGCCATTAAGTTGTCCCAAACTCCACTGTAAAAATCTGTACTCAGTTGGTATTGGAATTCTGTAAAATAGGGTGCTTGAACTTGTTGCGCATTTCCAGCCCAGGTGGCTACCATGGTGTTACCTAATTCGTTCATATCGCTCATTAATGTAGCAGAAGGAACAGTAAGTGCTCCTGGAAGAATTACCTCTGGAGGTAATTGATCTATAACTACGCCATTAGGATCTTCATTTACTAGCACATCATCACAAGAAAATGTAAGAAATAGCAGCGCCAATGATATTGAGTATTTTAATTTAAATATATTTTTCATTTTCTTAAAAGTTAAATTTTACATTCATTGAATAGAATTTAGTTGGAGGCGTTTGGCCATATCCGCCTATTCCAGAACCTATTTCAGGATCGTTATATCCTCTGTTCTCTTTAGGTAATAGAACAATTAAGTTTCTTCCACTTACACCAATAGATAAGCCTTGAATAAATGTATTTTCTAAAGCCTTACTTGGTAAGCTATAACTTAGAGCAACTTCTCTCAGTTTAAATGCTGTGGCGTCAAGAATAAAGTTTTCGTCTACTCCTGTGAAATCATCACTTTGTACAAATGATTGGTATTGTGCATACGAAGATGGTCCTCCGTAAGAGGATCCTGTAAGCACTGTAGTATTATTAGTACCAGATCCAAGAACTGTTGAGTTTGGGAAAATAAAATAGCCTCTTCCGTTTTCAGCAGTAATAAAACTACGACCTTGTCCAGTTAAGTTGTTATATATGTTGGAGTAGAATACATGTCCTGTTCTAAAATCGGCAACAGCACTTAACCTAAAACCTTTATAAGTAAATTCTGTTCCAAAATTTAAAATATAATCTGGAGTAGCCCTGCCCAATACTTTTAATCCAGATGCTGTTCTAGGTGAGCCATCAGGATTTAAAACCACTCTACCATCTTCATCTCTTTCATAAGCGGTACCCTGTATTAAAGGAAATTGTTCGCCCTGAATTGCGTAGATCCCTGGTGAACCACTACCTAATTGATCTGCATCATCAGTGATTTTAGTAGCGATTGTTCTTTGAGAGGCATAACTAAAGTTTAAGTTCCATCTAAAATCATCTGTTTTAATTGGTGTTAAACCTAAATCAACTTCGTAAGCATTTGTCTGAGTCTCACCTACGTTAATACCTGCGCTAAACACACTCGTAGCGGACGATACAGAAGCACTAAGTATCTGGTTGTCATTTGTATAGTATGAGTAACTTCCGTCTAAAGTGATTCTAGGAATCCCTCCTCTTTTAAGAAGTTCTAAATTAAGATTTGCTTCAAAAGTATTAATGAACTCTGGCTCTATGGCATTATCAAATGTCGTGGAAGGAATGATAAAAGAGTTGACACCTCCTGAGTAAGGAAATGCTGCAGGTCTAAATCCAGTATCAAAAAGATCGTGCGATCCTAAAGCCGAAATATTTGCAGTTTTCACATAGCCACCAGATACTTTCATTTTGTGTAAAAAGTCAGACTTAATCTCTGGGAAAGCCTTTGTTGGTATAAACGAAGCACCAACAGAATAATAGAAGAACCCTATATCTCCAATGTCTCTTCCAGTTGATTGTAATCTAGAATCCCATTCTTGTCGTCCAGTTAGATTTAAATATAAATAATTCTTATAGCTTAAATCTATATTTGCAAAAACGCCCTGCTGTCTTCTTTTCGAACTAAAGTCTGAAACAGAAATACCACTAGAGATATTTTCTACAGTATATAATCCTGGTAATGTTAATATATCTCCAGAAGTCGTTTGAGAAAATCCGCTGCTTTCTGTACTATTAAATCCTATTAAAGATTTTAAACCAATATCTTCGGTTAATTCGTAGTTAAAATTAGCTATTAAATCAGTATAAAGAGTTCTTGAGTTATTGCTATTAACGCTCAAAGATGACTGTATATCTCTACTGTCTCCTGTTACTGTATATTCTGCAACATAATCATTTACATAGGAGAAGCCTTTACCACTGTTTGTAACGACATTACTTCTTAATACTGCGCTAATATTATCATTGAACTGGTATGATAACTCAGCAGATAAATCTGATCTCATGTTTTCTGAAACTGTTCTTTGATTATCTCTTACCCAATACGGACTATCTCCAAATGCTGTCCAGTGATCGCTGTTGCTGCCAGAATCAAAATCAGTTACATTAATATCACTAGGTAATTGCGCTAATTGTCCATAAACACCATTAGAAACATTTTGATCTTCACTTGTGAAACGAACATTTGCAGACATGGAAAATTTACCAAATGTTTTACCTGTGCTTAGAGCAAAGAAGTCCTTTTTGTATTTGTCATCTGGAATAATACCATCTGTAGTTCTTCTGTTTGCTGTTAGCGAATAGAAACCTTCGCTATCTCCACCTGCAAGTGTTATCGTATTTTGTAATGCTGTACCTGTGTTAAAAAAGTCTTTCATATTGTCTTTTTTAAACTCATAGGTTGTATTTCTAAAATCATTTACAGTTGGATAAGGTAATCCTACGGGTTGGACAGAACCATCATATTCTGGTCCCCAAGAACCTTGGTCAAAAGCATCAATTTCTCCCCAATATCCTTTCCCATATCTGTCCTGTAATTGTGGTAAAAAAGCGATTTCTTCTAGGGTAACAGTAGAGGTATATGTAATGTTGAGTTTGCCTTTATTTTTTGTGCCTTTTTTAGTGGTCACAATAATAACACCGTTACCACCTCGAGATCCGTAGAGTGCAGCTCCATTAGGTCCTTTTATAATGTTAATTGATTCTATAATTTCTGGGTCTAAATCTGAAAGAATAGTTGCCGATGAAATTACATTATCAATAACAACTAACGCAGAGTTTGATCCAGATAATGAGCGTGTACCTCTTAGTCTAATAGATGTGGAAGGATTAACACCAGTATTGGTGGTGTTAATCTGCAGACCAGAAACTTTTCCTGCTAAAGATTGCACTACATCTGGATTGTTTGCTGATGTAAGTTCTTCTGCTTTTAGGTTTTGATAGGCAGTAGTAATCTCATCAGGTTTTCTCTTAATACCTACTGCGGTTACTATAACTTCGTCTAATGAATCTGCATCTTCGAGCATCGTAACATTAATGGTGTTTAGTTCACCAACTTTAATTTCTTGTGTTTTTAAACCCACATAAGTAAACACTAGAATATCTCCTGGCTTACTGTTAATGGTGTAAACACCGTCAAAGTTTGTTTGAGTTCCAGTTGAGGTGCCTTTAATAACTATATTAACTCCCGGAAGTGGAATAGTAGATTGATCTGAGACCGTCCCCGAGATTGATTTTTCCTGTGCATTTCCCAAATGCACAGTAAACACTAATAATAGTGTTAGAAGGATACTAAACTTTGTTTTCATAAAATAAATAGATTTGAATTAGCCTTATTCAAATATCTTAATAAAATGTTAAAAAAACTAGCGTAATTATTAAAATTTTAATATTATTTTAAGGGTTTCGTTAAAATTATAGAAATGAATCAGGATTATTTATTAGAACGTTGTGGTTAGGCTTAAATGAATTTTAGAATCAGATAATTTGAACCTCTGGCTTTCAGTTTTGCCGCTGGTGTAGTTAAATCTAAATAGTCCGGCTTTTGTTATAAGCCCAAATCCAAATCCAAACCCAAAGAGTTTTTCTTTCTGATCTGTAATTTGGTTTTCAAAGTACGCAGCGTCTATAACGGAGTGCACATAAATACTATTGTTTAATTTATATCTGTACTCTGTATTAAGAACTGCATACAAGTTTGCTATTAAGCTGTTTTCTTCGAAACCACGAATCGAATTGATACCACCAAATCTAGGAAGCTCATTTTCTAAATAGGAGTCAGATACCAGGTAATTAAAATTAACTTTTCCGTAAATGCTATTTTTATCGTTAAGATTAAAAATCTTGAACGTATTGAGATAAAAATTAGATTGTTTTTCGTTTAGATTCTCATAAGATCTATTGCCAATTCCTGTAGATACATTAAATAAAAAATTTATTGGAAACAGAAGATTGAAATTTTGTCGATTTGTATACATATAATTTACAAAGTATTGATTGGAGCTGTAATCGGTAATTAAAGAGGAAGAAAGATCAAGTAGGTCTGTTGAGTTAACAGATGTAGTTCCTCCTGAGATAATATGTTTACTATTAATTTGATAATTAAGCTTTATAGCTTGGGTAACTGTTACAAAGGATGAATCTCTTTTAAAAATGTTTAAGTTTAAATTAACACCAATGGGCGTATTCAATATATAGGGTGCATCCAATTCTAAATCAAAAGTTTGTTGATCACTTTCATCGCTTTTGTATAATAGTTTTAAGGACTCACCATAATTTAAGTTGTTAGTGAGATTCAAATTTAGATAACCATCAAATTCAATCTTATTTGTAGCCTCGTTAGTTCCAAAACCTAAAAACCCATCAAAAGTATTGCTTTTTGCTTTTTCTAAATACATATATAATATGGTAGAATCTTTAGTGAAAAGAACTTCAGGGTCTCTAATTTGGTTAGCGAAAGCCAAATCATTAAGTGCTTTAGTCTTTTCTTTTATTTTTTCTAAGCTAAAGGTTTGATTAGTTTTAATCTTTAGATAACGTTTAATGAATGATTTTGGGAATTTCTCGTAACCCTTCAAAACAAGTTTGTCCATGGTCCGAGTGTTTAATTCAGAGACAGATAAAGAACCTTTTAAGTAGCTGTGATCAATACTTATGATGTCGGTTAAAATTAGTGAACTAAAAGGGTTGCCTTTATTTGCTAATTGAGAGTTTATAAACTCTAAAGTAGATTCAATATTTTCAATAGGAATAATTAGGTCGTTACTTGTATCTAAAAAACCAGTCGATTTTAAAATAGGTAAGTCTACTAGATTATTATGACTAATAGTAATGGAGTTGTATTTATTTCTTAAACTGAAATGTGCGTCATATGAGGAATCATTCCGTTTGATTAAATGGAGTTGCTCAATTTCAATATAACCAGCTTTGATAAGTGTTTTTTTAAGATTAGAAACTTCGGTTTCTAATGAAGAATAATCTTCAAACATGTTTTTGTACCCCAAAGAGTCTATAGATTTCGTTTCATTTTCTGAAGAACCAAAACATGTCAAATATAAATTTTGCCCAAGTGTATTAGAGAAGTACAACAAAAAAAGAAGAGAGGTAAAAAGATGTTTTATTTTTGGCATTAAACTTTCTATTATTCAAATTTAACGCAAAATAATTACTAAAAATATCTGTAGACATAAATAATTTAAAAAACTTTGTAAAATTAATCGTTTGGAGTTTGAATAATTCATATTTATTTTTACCTTTGCAGCCCTCTAAAGAGAGGTTTTAATAAAATTATATAGAAATATATGCCAACAATTTCACAATTAGTACGAAAAGGAAGAGCCAAAATAACCAAGAAGAGTAAATCGGCTGCTTTAGATTCGTGTCCACAAAGACGTGGTGTGTGTACTCGTGTTTACACAACGACTCCTAAAAAACCTAACTCAGCAATGCGTAAGGTAGCAAGGGTTCGTTTAACAAACGGAAACGAGGTCAACGCATACATCGGTGGTGAAGGACACAATTTACAAGAGCACTCGATAGTATTGGTTAGAGGTGGAAGGGTAAAAGATTTGCCAGGAGTTAGATATCACATTGTTCGTGGTGCCTTAGATACAGCAGGTGTCGCAGGTAGAACGCAACGTAGATCTAAGTATGGTGCAAAACGCCCTAAGAAGTAATTAAAAACTTTAAGAAGAAGACATGAGAAAAAGAGCAGCAAAAAAGAGACCGCTTTTGCCAGATCCAAAATTTAACGACCAGTTAGTAACTCGTTTCGTTAATATGATGATGTGGGATGGTAAGAAGTCTGTCGCTTTTAAGGTATTCTATGATGCAATTGATATTGTAGAAGCAAAGAAAACTGACGAAGAAAAAACAGCTTTAGAAATTTGGAAAGATGCCTTATCTAACGTTATGCCTCACGTAGAAGTGCGTAGTCGTAGAGTGGGTGGAGCTACATTTCAAATTCCAATGCAAATTCGTCCAGATCGTAAGGTATCTACAGCCATGAAATGGTTGATTAGTTACTCGAGAAAAAGAAACGAAAAATCTATGCCCCAAAAATTAGCTGCTGAAGTTTTAGCTGCGGCAAAAGAAGAAGGAGCTGCTGTTAAGAAAAGAGTTGATACTCACAAAATGGCAGAAGCAAATAAGGCATTCTCACACTTTAGATTTTAATTTAGGATGGCAAGAGATTTAAGATATACAAGAAATATAGGTATTGCTGCGCATATTGATGCAGGTAAAACTACTACCACAGAGCGTATTCTCTATTATACAGGTGTTTCACACAAAATTGGTGAGGTGCATGATGGTGCTGCGACTATGGACTGGATGGAGCAGGAGCAAGAAAGAGGTATTACGATTACTTCTGCTGCGACTACCTGTACATGGGTTTTTCCTAAAGAAAATGCAGAACCTACTGAGGATGCAAAAGATTATCACTTTAATATTATTGATACACCAGGTCACGTAGATTTTACGGTTGAAGTCAATCGTTCACTTCGTGTTCTTGATGGTTTAGTATTTTTGTTTAGTGCAGTTGATGGTGTTGAGCCACAATCTGAAACTAACTGGAGACTTGCTGATAATTACAAAGTACCTCGCATAGGTTTCGTTAATAAAATGGATCGTCAAGGTTCTGATTTTATGATGGTTTGTGGTCAAGTTAAAGAAATGTTAGGTTCTAATGCGGTTCCTATTGTTTTGAATATTGGTGATGAAGAAAACTTTAAAGGGATTGTTGATTTAGTAAAAAATAGAGCTATAATATGGCATGACGATACACAAGGAGCAACCTTTGATGTTATTGAAATCCCAGAGGAGCTTAAAGCTGAATCTAAAAAATACAGAGCTTTGCTTATTGAAGAGGTAGCTAGTTACGATGAGAACTTATTAGAGAAGTTCATGGAAGATGAGGATTCTATTACAGAGGACGAGGTGCATGCTGCACTTAGAGCAGCTGTAATGGATATGGCCATTATTCCTATGATTTGTGGTTCGGCGTTTAAAAATAAAGGTGTACAGTTTTTATTAGATGCTGTATGTCGTTATTTGCCTTCTCCAATGGACAAGGAAGGTATAAAAGGAATTAACCCAGATACAGAAAAAGAGGAATTACGTAAGCCGAGTGTAGATGAGCCGTTTGCGGCTTTAGCATTTAAAATTGCAACGGATCCTTTTGTGGGACGTTTGGCGTTTTTTAGAGCATATTCTGGTCGTTTAGATGCGGGTTCTTATGTCTTGAATAATCGTTCTGGTAAAAAAGAACGTATTTCTCGAATCTATCAAATGCATGCTAACAAGCAAAATGCAATTGATTTTATTGAAGCTGGTGATATTGGTGCTGCTGTTGGATTTAAATCTATCAAAACAGGAGATACACTTACAGATGAAAAACATCCAATTGTTTTAGAATCTATGGACTTTCCTGATCCAGTAATTGGTATTGCGGTTGAGCCTAAAACTAAGGCAGATGTAGATAAATTAGGTATTGGATTAGCTAAGTTAGCCGAAGAAGATCCTACATTTACTGTGCGTTCGGACGAAGCTTCAGGTCAGACTATTATTTCTGGGATGGGTGAACTTCATTTAGATGTGATTGTAGATCGTTTAAGACGTGAGTTTAAAGTAGAAGTTAATCAAGGTCAACCTCAGGTTGAATATAAAGAGGCGATAACAGCTGTTGCCGATCATAGAGAAGTTTATAAGAAACAATCTGGTGGTCGCGGTAAGTTTGCTGATATTGTATTTACTGTTGGACCAGCTGATGAGGGTGTAACAGGATTGCAGTTTGAGTCTGTAATTAAAGGTGGTAACGTTCCTAAGGAATTTATCCCTTCAATTGAAAAAGGATTTAAAATGGCAATGGTTAATGGACCCTTAGCAGGTTATGAAATCGATTCTATGAAGGTCACGTTGAGAGATGGATCTTACCATGATGTAGATTCTGATCAGTTATCTTTTGAGTTAGCTGCGAAGTTAGGATTCAAAAATTGTGCTAGAGCCGCAAAAGCGGTAATAATGGAGCCTATCATGAAGCTTGAGGTGATTACGCCTGAGGAAAATATGGGTGATATAGTAGGAGATCTAAATCGTCGTCGCGGACAAATGAGTGACATGGGTGATAGAGCTGGTGCAAAGACTGTAAAAGCTACCGTGCCGTTATCTGAAATGTTTGGATATGTTACTACATTAAGAACACTATCATCTGGTCGTGCAACATCAACAATGGAATTTTCACATTATGCTGAAACTCCTTCGAATATTTCAGAAGAAGTAATCAAGGCAGCTAAAGGTATAGAAGCTTAAAACTAAAAAGAAAATGAGTCAGAAAATTAGAATAAAATTAAAGTCTTACGATCACAATTTAGTTGATAAGTCTGCTGATAAGATTGTAAAAACAGTAAAAAGTACTGGTGCTGTGGTAACTGGACCAATTCCATTACCAACACACAAAAAGATTTTCACAGTATTGCGTTCACCGCACGTTAACAAGAAGTCTAGAGAACAATTTCAGTTAAGCTCATACAAGAGATTATTGGATATATACTCTTCATCTTCTAAGACGATTGATGCATTGATGAAACTTGAATTGCCTAGTGGTGTTGAAGTAGAAATCAAGGTTTAAGTGAATTTTATCACTTAATTGATAAAGGTAAAGAACATGTCCCGAGCTGCGTGCAAGGGAAAAACGGTAAAAATACAATTCAAGGTCGAATGTATTTTCGGCCTTAAGTTTTTTTAATAAATAGTAATAATAAATAAATTAATAATTATGTCTGGGTTAATAGGAAGAAAAATCGGTATGACCAGCATCTTCGATGAAAATGGAAAGAACATTCCATGTACAGTAATCGAAGCTGGACCATGTATCGTTACCCAAGTCAGAACCGAAGAGGTCGACGGGTACAGTGCCCTTCAACTTGGTTTCGATGACAAGACAGAGAAAAGTGCTACAAAAGCTGAAATTGGTCACGCCAAAAAAGCTGGTACTTCTGTTAAATCAAAAGTCGCGGAATTTCAAGGATTTGAAGGAGATTACAAATTGGGAGATGCTATAACAGTAGAACACTTTATAGAAGGTGAGTATGTTGATGTGGCTGGTACTTCAAAAGGAAAAGGTTTCCAAGGTGTTGTAAAACGTCATGGATTTGCTGGTGTAGGTCAAGCGACACACGGTCAGCATAACCGTTTAAGGGCTCCCGGTTCTATTGGTGCTGCTTCATATCCTGCAAGAGTTTTCAAAGGAATGAAAATGGCTGGACGAATGGGTGGCGAAAGAATATATGTTGAAAATTTAAGAGTCTACAAGGTAGTTGCTGAAAAGAACTTAATTGTGGTTAAAGGATGTGTTCCAGGACACAAAAACTCTTATGTAATTATTCAGAAATAATGAAAGTAGCAGTTTTAGATTTAAACGGAAAAGACACAGGTAGAAAGGTAGACCTTTCTGCACACGTGTTCGCTATAGAGCCTAATAATCATGCAGTTTACTTGGATGTTAAGCAATATCTTGCTAACCAACGTCAAGGAACGCACAAGGCAAAGGAAAGAGCAGAAATTTCAGGAAGTACACGTAAGATTAAAAAACAAAAAGGTACGGGTACGGCGAGAGCCGGTAGTATCAAATCTGGTGTATTTAGAGGTGGAGGACGTATGTTCGGACCAAGACCAAGAAATTACAGCATTAAATTGAACAAAAACCTGAAGCGTTTAGCACGTAAATCAGCGTTAACAATGAAGGCAAATGATAAGGATATCGTTGTTTTGGAAGATTTCAGTTTTGAAGCTCCAAAGACGAAGAACTTTACTGCTGTATTGAAGGCACTAGACATACAAAACAAAAAGTCATTGTTTGTGTTGGGTGCGTCAAATAATAATGTATATTTGTCATCACGAAATTTCAAAGGCTCTGAAGTCATAATGAACTCAGAATTAAGCACTTATAAAATTTTGAATGCAAATAAATTAATTCTTCTAGAGAGTTCTTTAGAAGGAATTGAATCGAACTTAAGTAAATAACAAGACAATGAGTATCTTAATTAAACCTATCATCACTGAAAAAGCGACAACTAATAGTGAGTTGAACAACTGCTTTACGTTTCAAGTGAAAACCAAGGCGAACAAGGTAGAAATCAAAAAAGCGGTGGAAGCTGCTTATGGTGTCTCTGTTGAAAAAGTTCGTACTATAAATGTCCGTCCAGATCGTAATACTAAGTTTACAAAAACTGGTGTTCAACATGGTAAAACAAATGCTGTTAAAAAAGCAATTGTACAACTGGCGGAAGGTGAAGTAATTGATTTATACACTAACATGTAATTAGACAATAATGTCAGTAAGAAAATTAAAACCAATCACAGCAGGTCAGCGATTTAGAGTAGTAAATGGATTCGATGCCATAACTACTGATAAGCCGGAAAAGAGTTTACTCGTTCCGAACAAAAGATCTGGTGGTAGAAACAATCGAGGAAAAATGACCATGCGCCAAATCGGTGGGGGTCATAAGAAAAAGTATCGTATTATCGATTTTAAAAGGGATAAGTCGGGATTACCCGGTGAAGTTGCTTCAATTCAATACGATCCAAACAGAACAGCGTTTATTGCATTATTGAATTATCAAGATGGTGAAAAGCGTTACATTATTGCTCAAAATGGTTTACAAGTTGGGCAGAATGTTGTTTCTGGAAGAGAAGGAGTAGCGCCAGAAATTGGTAATGCTATGCCGTTAAACGAAATACCTTTGGGTACAATTATTTCTTGTATTGAGTTACGTCCTGGACAGGGAGCTGTAATGGCAAGAAGTGCTGGAGCATTTGCTCAGTTAATGGCAAGAGACGGTAAGTTTGCAACTGTAAAGTTACCATCAGGAGAGACTAGAATGATTCTTGTGGAGTGTATGGCTACAATTGGTGTAGTTTCTAACTCTGACCATCAATTAACTGTATCTGGTAAAGCAGGTAGAAGTAGATGGTTAGGTAGAAGGCCAAGAGTAAGACCAGTGGTAATGAATCCAGTTGATCACCCAATGGGTGGTGGTGAAGGTAAGTCTTCAGGAGGGCACCCAAGATCGAGAAATGGTATTCCAGCTAAAGGTTATAGAACTCGTTCTAAAACTAAAGCTAGTAATAAGTATATTGTAGAACGTAGAAAGAAATAACTGAGATAATATGGCACGTTCATTAAAAAAAGGACCTTACATCCATTATAAATTAAGTAAAAAAGTTGATGCAAATGTAGCTTCTAACAAAAAGACGGTAATCAAAACGTGGTCTAGAGCCTCAATGATTTCGCCTGATTTTGTAGGACAAACAATTGCTGTACACAACGGACGCCAATTTGTACCAGTCTATGTTACTGAAAACATGGTAGGTCATAAATTAGGAGAATTTTCACCGACAAGATCATTTAGAGGTCATGCAGGTGCGAAAAATAAGGGTAAAAAATAGTAAGCTATGGGAAGTCGTAAAAAACAAATGGCAGACGCTATTAAGGAAGGCAGGAAAAAAGTTGCATTTGCAAAATTAAATAACTGCCCTACCTCACCAAGAAAAATGCGTTTAGTTGCAGATTTGGTGAGAGGAAAGGAAGCTGAAAAAGCATTACAGATCTTAAGATTTAGTTCAAAAGAAGCGTCAAGGCGTTTGGAGAAGTTGGTGTTATCAGCAATTTCTAACTGGCAGGCTAAAAATGAAGATGCTGATATGGAAGAAGCAGATTTATTTGTTCAAGAGATTAGAGTTGACGGAGGGACTATGTTGAAGAGATTGCGTCCAGCACCTCAAGGTCGTGCACACAGAATAAGAAAAAGATCTAATCACGTAACAGTTGTGATTGGAGCTAAAAATAACACACAAGCTTAGATAGAGATATGGGACAAAAGACAAATCCAATCGGAAATCGTTTAGGAATTATCAGAGGATGGGAATCTAACTGGTATGGTGGAAATGATTATGGTGATAAACTCGCTGAGGATTATAAAATCAGAGAGTATATTCATGCTCGTTTATCAAAAGCTAGTGTATCTAGAGTTATTATTGAGCGAACGCTTAAACTTGTAACCGTTACTATCACTACTGCTAGACCTGGTATTATTATAGGTAAAGGCGGACAAGAGGTAGACAAGTTAAAAGAAGAGCTTAAGAAAATTACTGGAAAAGAGGTTCAGTTAAATATCTTTGAAATTAAGAGACCTGAACTTGATGCATTTTTAGTAGGTACTAGTGTTGCTCGTCAAATTGAAAATCGTATATCTTACAGACGTGCGATCAAGATGGCAATTGCTGCTGCAATACGAATGAATGCTGAGGGAATAAAAATTCAAATTAGTGGTCGTTTAAATGGTGCTGAAATGGCACGAAGCGAACACTATAAAGAAGGTCGTATTCCTTTGTCTACTTTCAGAGCTGATATTGATTATGCTTTAGTTGAGGCACATACTACTTACGGTAGGTTAGGTGTTAAAGTATGGATTATGAAAGGTGAAGTATACGGAAAAAGAGAACTTTCTCCATTAGTAGGTTTGTCTAAGAAACAAGGTGGTAAGCCTGGAGGACGCGGTCGTGATAATAATAAATCTCGTCGTAGAAAGTAATTTTTAAAGAAAAGTAATAATGTTACAACCGAAAAGAACAAAATTTCGTAAAGTCCAGAAAGGACGTATGAAAGGAAATACCGGAAGAGGTTACACGCTTTCGAATGGTATGTTTGGAATAAAATCTTTGGATACAAATTTCTTGACATCTCGTCAAATTGAAGCTGCGCGTATTGCTGCAACTCGATTTATGAAGAGAGAAGGTCAATTGTGGATTAAGATATTTCCAGACAAGCCAATTACCAAAAAGCCATTAGAAGTACGTATGGGTAAAGGTAAAGGAGCTGTAGAATACTGGGTAGCTGTGGTGAAACCAGGAAGAATTTTATTCGAAGTTGGTGGAGTGCCAATCGAAGTTGCAAAGGAAGCCTTACGATTAGCTGCACAAAAGTTACCAGTAAAGACTAAATTTTTAATAGCTCGAGATTACGAGGCTTAATATTAATAATTATGAAGCAAGCAGAAATTAAAAAGCTATCAGTAGCTGAGTTGCAAGAAAATCTTGGCGAAACTAAAAAGAGTTATGCAGACCTTAAAATGGCACATGCAATTTCTCCGTTAGATAATCCAATTCAGTTACGTAACGTTAGACGTTCGGTAGCAAGAATTGCAACAGAATTAACTAAAAGAGAAATACAATAATTGTATTCTGGCTGAAAGATGGAAAAAAGACACTTAAGAAAAGAACGTATAGGAGTTGTTACTAGTAACAAAATGCAGAAATCAATTGTGGTTGCTGAAGTTAAAAAAGTAAAACACCCGATGTACGGAAAGTTCGTTTTGAAAACAAAGAAATATGTTGCTCACGACGAAACAAACGATTGCAATATTGGAGATACTGTAAAGATCATGGAAACAAGACCTTTAAGTAAATCGAAATGTTGGAGATTAGTAGAAATAATTGAAAGAGCGAAGTAATTATGGTACAACAAGAATCAAGATTAAAAGTAGCTGATAACACGGGAGCGAAGGAAGTTTTAACTATCCGAGTTCTTGGTGGAACAAAAAGAAGATACGCTTCTATTGGAGATAAAATTGTTGTCTCAGTTAAAGATGCTACCCCTAATGGAAACATTAAGAAAGGGGCGGTTTCTACGGCAGTAGTTGTTCGTACTAAAAAAGAAGTTAGACGCCCAGACGGATCTTATATTAGATTTGATGACAACGCATGTGTCCTTTTGAATCCGACAGGAGAGATGAGAGGAACCCGTGTATTTGGACCGGTAGCTAGAGAACTTCGTGATAGACAATTCATGAAAATTGTTTCATTGGCACCAGAAGTGCTTTAATGACTAATAAAATGACAAAGTTTAAAATTAAATCAGGAGATACTGTTAGAGTAATAGCTGGAGACCATAAAGGTACAGAAGGTAACGTTCTTAAGGTATTAAAGGATAAGAACAAGGCCATTATTGAAGGCGTGAACATGGTTAAGAAACACACTAAACCAAGTGCACAAAGTCCCCAAGGTGGAATTGTAGAGAAAGAGGCACCTATGCATTTGTCTAATTTATCATTGTTAACATCGAAGGGTGAAACGACAAGAGTAGGTTACAAAATTGAAGGTGACAAGAAAGTAAGATTTTCAACAAAATCAAATGAAGTAATATAGTTATGACTTATATTCCAAGATTAAAACAAGAGTACAAGGACAAAGTAGTTTCTGCTCTTACAGAAGAATTCGGATATAAAAACGTAATGCAAGTTCCTAAGCTTAAAAAGATAGTTATATCTAAGGGTGTTGGAGCTGCTGTTGCTGATAAAAAATTAATTGATCATGCAGTTGATGAATTAACAATGATATCTGGTCAAAAGGCTGTGGCGACATTATCTAAAAAGGATGTTGCATCTTTCAAGTTGCGTAAAGGAATGCCAATTGGTGTTAGAGTTACGTTAAGAGGAGAACAGATGTATGAGTTTTTAGATCGTTTAGTAACTTCAGCGTTACCACGTGTTAGAGATTTCAACGGTATTAAAGCTACGGGTTTCGATGGTAGAGGTAACTATAACTTGGGTGTTGTTGAACAAATTATCTTTCCAGAAATAAATATTGATAAAATCAATAAAATCTCCGGTATGGATATTACATTTGTGACATCTGCAGATACAGATAAAGAGGCAAAATCGTTATTAACTGAAATGGGATTACCATTTCAAAAGAACTAAGATATGGCTAAAGAATCAATGAAAGCCCGTGAGGTTAAAAGAGCAAATACGGTAGCAAAATATGCTGAAAAGCGTAAGGCTTTGAAAGAGGCTGGAGACTATGAAGGATTACAAAAGTTACCAAAAAACGCTTCACCAGTTAGAATGCATAATAGATGTAAATTAACTGGAAGACCAAAGGGGTACATGAGAACTTTTGGAGTTTCACGTGTTACATTTCGTGAAATGGCAAACCAAGGTTTGATCCCAGGTGTTAGAAAGGCATCTTGGTAAACAAAATCGTGTTATACGATTTAAACAAGAATTATAAATTGGTTTTAGGTTCGACTTCGGATACACTGAAAGTTGAAAACCATTACCGCAAAATAGTATAAATGAATACAGATCCAATTGCTGATTACTTAACAAGAATCAGAAATGCAGTGAAGGCCAACCATAGAGTAGTTGAGATTCCTGCATCAAATTTAAAGAAAGAGATGACTAAAATATTATTCAATCAAGGATATATATTAAGTTATAAATTTGACGATTCTGTCGTACAGGGGACAATTAAGATTGCCTTGAAGTACAATAAGGAAACTAAAGAGTCGGTCATCAGAGAAATTCAGAGAATCAGTACACCAGGTTTACGTAAGTATTCTGGCGCTAATGAAATGCCTAGAATCCTTAATGGGTTAGGTATTGCTATCGTCTCTACATCTAAGGGTGTAATTACAGCTAAGCAAGCGCAAAGAGACAATGTAGGTGGTGAAGTATTGTGTTACGTTTACTAATTTAAAGCAGAAAGAAAATGTCAAGAATAGGAAATAATCCAGTAGTAATTTCAGAAGGGGTTACTGTAGATGTTAAAGATAGCTTAGTTACAGTAAAAGGTAAATTAGGGGAATTAACACAAGCATTTGATACTGTTGGTATTAAAGTTGAAGACGGAAACGTACTTGTGACTAGAACAGCAGATAACAAAGATCATAAAGCAAAACATGGTTTATATAGATCTTTAATCAACAATATGATTGAAGGTGTATCTAAAGGATGGACTAAAGAATTAGAACTTGTAGGTGTAGGTTATAGAGCATCTAATCAAGGCCAGAAATTGGAGTTAGCTCTTGGTTTCTCGCATAATATCGTTTTAGATATCGCTCCAGAGGTGAGTATTGAGACGATTTCAGAAAAAGGAAAAAATCCAAGGATAAAATTAACGTCATTCGACAAACAATTGGTTGGACAAGTAGCTGCGAAAATTCGTGGTTTTAGAAGTCCAGAACCTTACAAAGGGAAAGGTGTTAAGTTTGTTGGAGAAGAGTTAAGAAGAAAAGCAGGTAAATCAGCTTAAAAAATTAGTTATGGTATTAACAAAGAACGAGAAAAGACTAAGAATAAAAAGCAGAATCCGTAAGGTTGTTTCTGGTACAGAAGCAAGACCACGATTAGCTGTTTTTAGAAGTAATAAAGATATCTATGCTCAGGTTATAGATGATGTATCGGGTAAAACCTTAGCTGCAGCATCTTCTAGAGATAAAGAGGTCGTTGCTTCGAAAGGAAATAAAACGGAAATGGCAACCTTAGTTGGTAAAGTTGTTGCCGAGAGAGCTGTAAAGGCAGGTGTTGACACTATATCTTTTGATAGAGGTGGATACCAATATCACGGAAGAGTAAAATCATTAGCTGAAGGCGCAAGAGAAGGCGGACTTAAATTCTAAGACACTATGTATCAAAAATATAAAAACGCAGAATTAGTAAAACCGAGTGGAATTGATCTTAAAGATCGTTTGGTTGGTGTACAGAGAGTTACTAAGGTAACAAAAGGTGGTAGAGCTTTTGGTTTTTCAGCGATCGTGGTGGTTGGTGATGAGGCTGGGGTGGTAGGTCACGGTTTAGGGAAATCTAAAGATGTCGCTACTGCAATAGCAAAGGCTGTTGAAGATGCTAAGAAAAACTTGGTAAGAATTCCTATTATTAAAGGTACTTTGCCGCACGAGCAAAAAGGTAAGTTTGGTGGAGCTAGAGTAAATATTATTCCCGCTGCTCCTGGTACAGGTGTAATAGCTGGTGGAGCTGTAAGAACAGTTTTGGAAGCAGTTGGTATACATGATGTATTATCAAAATCTCAAGGATCTTCTAACCCTCATAATGTAGTTAAGGCAACTTTTGACGCTTTATTACAATTAAGAGATGCTAGAGCAATAGCAAAGGATAGAGGTATTTCTCTTGAAAAAGTGTTTAACGGTTAATCAATAGGACGATGGCAAAGATTAAAGTAACAAAAGTAAAAAGCGCAATAAATCGTACTCAGACTCAGAAGAGAACATTAGAATCTCTAGGGTTGAGAAAAATTGGTCAAACAATTGAGCATGATGCGTCTCCAAGTATACTTGGGATGGTAAGTAAAGTTTCACATTTAGTTTCTGTTGAAGAGACAAAATAATAAGATACAATGAACTTAAGTAATTTAAAACCAGCAAAGGGTTCTGTAAAGAGCCAAGGTAAAAGAATAGGTAGAGGACAGGGTTCTGGAAAAGGTGGTACTGCGACTCGTGGTCACAACGGAGCCAAATCTCGTTCAGGTTATTCTAAAAAATTAGGTTTTGAAGGTGGTCAAATGCCACTTCAAAGACGTGTTCCTAAATTTGGATTTACCAATATTAACCGTGTTGAATATCAGGGTGTGAACTTAGATAAGTTGCAAGAGTTAGTAGAAAACAAGAAAATAAAGGATACAGTTGATTTTCAAATTCTAGTAGATTTGGGTTTGGCGGGAAAGAATGAAGTAGTAAAGATTCTTGGCCGTGGAGAATTAAAGTCGAAATTAACCGTAACTGCTCATAAATTTACTGCTTCAGCAAAGGCTGCAATAGAAGCTGCAGGTGGAGAAGCTGTAACTTTATAAGAACACTACTATGAAAATAATAGATACATTAAAGAACGTTTGGAATATAACTGAATTAAAAGATAGAATCATTTTAACGCTTGGTTTGCTTTTGGTTTATCGTTTTGGTGCTCAGGTTGTTTTGCCTGGTATTGATGCAAGTCAACTTGGAGGTTTAGCTAGTGGTACTGATGGTGGGATATTAGGAATTCTTAATATGTTTACAGGTGGTGCTTTTGCTAATGCTTCTGTTTTTGCACTTGGTATTATGCCTTATATTTCGGCGTCTATTGTAGTGCAGTTAATGGGGATCGCGATTCCATATTTACAGAAATTACAAAAGGAAGGTGCGAGTGGTCAAAAGAAAATCACACAAATCACACGATGGTTAACGATCATCATTTGTTTATTTCAAGCTCCAGGGTATTTAGCTAGTTTACAGCCTGCCTTTGGTATCCCATCTTCAGCATTTTTGCTAGGAACAGGACCTCAATTTTATATTTCTTCTGTGATAATATTAGTTACCGGATGTATTTTTGCGATGTGGCTAGGAGAGAAAATCACAGATAAAGGTATTGGGAATGGTATTTCATTATTAATTATGGTTGGTATTATTGCAACCTTACCACAATCTTTTATTCAGAATGCGGCATCTCGTTTAGATGGTGGAGGAAACGGTGGTTTAATGATGATTTTAATTGAACTTGTAGTTTGGTTTTTAATCATTTTGGCGTGTATTATGTTAGTTATGGCTGTTCGTAAAATAGCGGTGCAATACGCTAGACGTACTGCGTCTGGTGGATATGAGAAGAATGTGTTTGGAGGAAACAGACAATTCTTACCATTAAAATTGAATGCTTCGGGTGTAATGCCTATTATTTTTGCTCAGGCAATTATGTTTGTGCCTAGTTTAGTTGGAAAGTCTATGGGCTCTTCAAGCGAAGTAGGTCAATGGATGCAGTCACAGTTTAATGATCCTTTTGGGTTATGGTATAATGTATTGTTCGCTTTATTAATTATCATTTTTACATATTTTTACACTGCGATTACTGTTCCTACTAACAAAATGGCAGATGATTTAAAAAGAAGCGGTGGTTTTATTCCAGGTATTAGACCTGGAACAGAAACATCTGAATATTTAGATAAAATAATGTCACAAATAACATTACCTGGTTCTATATTTTTAGCACTACTTGCTGTGTTCCCAGCGATTATAGTTAAGATTATGGGTGTTCAGGGTGGTTGGGCATTATTCTTTGGTGGCACATCGCTACTAATTATGGTTGGAGTTGCAATAGACACGATGCAGCAAATTAATTCATACTTGTTGAATAAACATTATGATGGTTTGATGAAGACTGGTAAAAACAGAAAGGCAGTAGCTTAGTACGAATAATAAATTAGAGTTCGATCTGGGTTAGTTAAATTCTAACTTGGGTTAAACACTGGAATAGAAAATATGGCAAAACAAGCAGCAATAGAGCAAGACGGTTCAATCATAGAGGCATTATCAAATGCTATGTTTCGTGTTGAACTAGAAAACGGTCACATTGTGACAGCACACATTTCGGGTAAGATGCGTATGCATTATATTAAGTTGTTACCAGGGGATAAAGTAAAATTAGAAATGAGTCCTTATGATTTAACTAAGGCTCGCATAACTTATAGATACTAATTAATACGATGAAAGTAAGAGCATCAGTTAAAAAGAGAAGTGCCGACTGTAAATTAGTCCGCAGAAAAGGTAGACTTTACGTCATTAACAAAAAGAATCCTAGATTCAAACAAAGACAAGGGTAATTATGGCAAGAATTGCAGGTGTAGACATACCAAAACAGAAAAGAGGAGTAATTTCTTTGACTTATATCTACGGAGTAGGTAGAAGCAGATCAATTGAAATTTTAGCTGAGGCTAAGGTTGACCAAAGCGTCAAGGTACAAGATTGGACAGATGAGCAAATTGGAGCAATCCGTGAGGCTGTTGGAACTTATACTATTGAAGGTGAGTTACGTTCGGAAACACAATTAAACATTAAGAGATTAATGGATATTGGATGTTACAGAGGTATACGTCATAGAGCTGGTCTTCCATTAAGGGGTCAGAGAACTAAGAACAACTCTAGAACTAGAAAAGGTAGAAGAAAAACTGTTGCTAATAAGAAAAAAGCAACGAAATAAAAATTAGACATTAGTCATTAGTTTAAACCGTTAGACGAATCTGTTCGAAATAGAAATGTTTAGGATTCTAACAACAAAAAACTGACAACTAGAAACTTTATAATATGGCAAAGTCAAGTACTAAAAAACGTAAGGTAGTAGTAGATGCTGTTGGAGAAGCTCATATAGCTGCTTCGTTCAACAACATTCTTATTTCTTTAACAAACAAAAAAGGTGACGTTATTTCATGGTCATCAGCTGGTAAAATGGGATTTAGAGGTTCTAAAAAGAACACACCATATGCTGCTCAGTTAGCTGCAGAAGATGCATCAGGAGTTGCAAAGGAAGCGGGGCTTAAAAAAGTTAAAGTTTACGTAAAAGGTCCTGGTAACGGTAGAGAATCTGCTATCAGATCAATTCATAATGCAGGTATTGAAGTAACAGAAATCATTGATGTTACGCCATTACCACATAATGGATGTCGTCCTCCGAAAAGAAGAAGAGTTTAATCTGAATTAGGTTCAGATACTGCATGATTTTTATCGTGTAATCTCATAAAAATTTAGATAAACTAATATTAATACATTTTTGTATGATATTAGTTTATTTTGCATAAATTTGCAAACTGAAAAACAATTAACAAGTATCAACGAGAGATCAACGTTCGTCGAAGGATAAGATTAAGACCTTAATTCACAAACACTCTCTAAACAAATTTTAAAATGGCAAGATATACTGGTCCTAAAACGAAAATAGCCCGAAAATTCGGGGAAGCTATTTTTGGAGATGATAAGGCTTTCGAGAAAAGAAATTATCCTCCAGGTCAACATGGTGCAAATAAGCGTCGTGGAAAAAAATCTGAATATGCTATCCAATTGATGGAGAAGCAGAAAGCGAAATATACTTATGGTATATTAGAAAAGCAGTTCAGAAACATGTTCAAAAAGGCAACAGCTGCTCAGGGAATTACTGGTCAAGTTTTACTTCAACTATGTGAATCTCGTTTAGATAACGTTGCTTACAGAATGGGATTATCTCCATCTAGAAGTGGAGCAAGACAATTAGTCTCTCACAGACATATCACTGTAAATGGTGAAATAGTTAATATTCCTTCTTACCAACTAAAGGCAGGGGATGTTGTAGCTGTTAGAGAGAAATCTAAATCATTAGAATCTATTCAATCTTCATTGGCTAATTCAAGCAATGTATTTGAGTGGATTACATGGAACAACGATACAAAACAGGGTACTTATGTTACTATTCCTGAAAGAATTCAGATTCCAGAAAATATCAATGAGCAGTACATCGTTGAACTATATTCTAAATAATAACTAGATACAAAACGCAATATGGCAATATTAAATTTTCAGAAGCCCGACAAAGTAATCATGATTGATTCAACTGAGTTTGAAGGTAAGTTTGAATTTAGACCTTTAGAACCAGGTTATGGATTAACAGTAGGTAATGCTTTAAGAAGAGTTTTGTTATCTTCTCTAGAAGGTTTTGCAATCACATCCATTAGAGTTGAGGGTGTAGATCACGAATTTTCTACAATTGCTGGGGTAGTTGAGGATGTGACAGAAATCATTTTGAACCTTAAGCAAGTTAACTTTAAACGTCAAATTGACGAAGTTGACAACGAATCGGTTTCGATTTCTATCTCTGGACAGAATCAAATAACTGCTGGTGATTTTCAGAAGTTTATTTCAGGGTTCCAAGTATTGAACAAAGACTTAGTGATTTGTAATTTAGATCCGAAGGTCAACATAAATATGGAGTTAACTATTGAAAAAGGTAGAGGTTACGTTCCGGCTGAAGAGAATAAAAAAGCTTCTGCACCAATTGGAACAATTTTTACAGATTCAATTTATACTCCTATTACGAATGTAAAGTATAGCATAGAAAACTGGCGTGTTGAGCAAAAGACCGATTTCGAAAAATTAGTATTTGAAATTGAAACAGATGGTTCAATTGCACCTAAAGATGCTTTAACTGAAGCTGCTAAAATATTAATTCATCACTTTATGTTATTCTCTGATGAGCGTATCACTTTAGAGGCTGATGAAATCGCTCAAACAGAGACTTATGATGAGGAATCACTTCACATGAGACAATTATTGAAAACTAAGTTAGTTGATATGGATCTTTCTGTTCGTGCTTTAAATTGTTTAAAAGCTGCAGAAGTTGATACTTTAGGAGATTTGGTATCTTTCAATAAGAACGATTTAATGAAATTTCGTAATTTTGGTAAGAAATCTTTAACGGAACTTGAAGAGCTTGTAAATGTTAAAGGTCTTAACTTTGGTATGGATTTAGCAAAATATAAATTAGATAAAGATTAATACGTCATATTTTGCTCCTCAATATCGGGTTTGTAGCAAGATGATGATTAAAATAAAAAGTAATGAGACACGGTAAGAAATTTAACCACTTAGGAAGACAAACTGCTCATAGAAAAGCGATGTTAGCTAATATGGCTTGTTCGTTAATCGAACACAAACGTATCAACACTACTGTTGCAAAGGCTAAAGCTTTAAAACAATTTGTTGAGCCAATGATTACAAAGTCTAAAACAGATACGACTCACAATAGACGTATTGTTATGGCCAAGTTGAGACAAAAGGATGTTGTTGCTGAATTATTCAGAGATGTAGCTCCTAAAATTGGTGATCGTCCAGGTGGTTACACTAGGATAATTAAATTAGGAAACAGGCTTGGTGATAATGCTGACATGGCTATGATTGAGTTAGTTGATTATAATGAAATCTACAATGTAGGTAAAGTTGAGAAGAAAACGACAAGGAGAAGTCGTCGTGGTGGTATTAAACCAGTAGCGCCTCCGGTTGATGCGATAGCAACTAATGAAGAAGAAGAAGAATAAATGTTAATAAGCATTTTATATATAAAGGATAATCTATTTTAGATTATCCTTTTTTTTATGGATTTTTGTGAAAACAATTTGGACATTACCTTTTTAGTTTTCCTAAAGGAGTCTTAGTTAATTAAGCATACTAGTTGACAGCTTTTTGTAGTCGTTCTCGCTAGGTAGCATTGTCAAGGCCCTAAATACAAATTATTAGAAACTGGGTATATCGAGAAGTAGTAGGTACATGGATTTGTAATGGTTAATACATAATTATAATAGTCATCAAAATAACAACATACAATACATAACAAAAATGAAATACCAAAAACGTAAAAAAGCCCTTATCTTACTCGCAGACGGAACAATTTTTCACGGTAAATCAATAGGTAAGGAAGGTACTGCCTTTGGTGAAGTTTGTTTTAATACAGGAACAACTGGTTATCAAGAAATTTTTACTGATCCGTCATATTATGGTCAGTTGATGGTAACTACGAATGCACATATTGGTAACTATGGAACAAAAGACGAGGAAGAAGAATCAGATTCTATTAAAATTTCTGGATTAATCTGTAAGAACTTTAGTTTTCATTATTCACGTCCAGATGGTGATAGGTCTTTAGAAGAATTTCTAAATGATAACAATCTTTTAGCAATTTCAGATGTAGATACGAGAGCGCTTGTGAGTCACATTAGAGATCATGGTGCTATGAATGCTGTAATTTCTACAGACGTTTATAATGTCAATGAATTAAAGAAACGGTTAGCTGAAGTTCCAAGTATGGAAGGTTTAGAGTTAGCATCTCAAGTATCAACAAAAGAGGCTTATTATTACGGTGATAAGAGTGCAAAGTATAAAATAGCAGCACTAGATATTGGTATTAAAAAGAATATTCTTCGCAACTTATCAAAGCGTGATGCTTACATTAAAGTATTCCCGTACAATTCAAAATTTGAAGATTTAGAAGCTTTTAAACCAGATGGTTATTTCTTATCAAATGGTCCTGGAGATCCAGAACCACTCGTTGAAGCTCAAGCTTTAGCAAAAGAAATCATTAAACGTAATTTACCTTTATTTGGTATTTGTTTAGGACACCAAGTAATTGCACTAGCAAATGGCATTTCAACGTATAAAATGCACAATGGCCACAGGGGAATCAACCACCCTGTAAAAAATCTAATAACAACCAAAGGTGAAATAACATCTCAAAATCATGGTTTTGCTATACATAGAGAAGAAACGGAAAAGAATAATGAATTGGAAATAACACATGTGCATCTCAACGATGATACCGTTATGGGTATTAAAATGAAAAACAAAAATTGCTTTTCTGTCCAATATCATCCTGAAGCAAGTCCTGGTCCAAACGATTCAAACTACTTATTTGATCAATTTATTCAGAATATAAAAAATAACTAATAATAAAAAAGCAATGAATTCTGAAATTCATTGCTTTTTCTCTTTTACGAAAACATTGTAGTTGAGATATAATGTAATTCTGGGTGAGGTAAATTCCATATAGACTAACTATTTTGTAAATTTGTAATACTTGGATATCAAAGTTCTCAAACCGTTCTTGGTATCTTTAAAATTAATTAATTTTAAAACACATATAATGAGCATTATAATTAATATTCATGCGAGACAAATATTAGATTCAAGAGGAAACCCTACAGTAGAGGTCGATGTTGTTACTGAAAATGGAGTTATGGGAAGAGCAGCAGTGCCTTCTGGAGCTTCAACAGGAGAGCATGAAGCTGTAGAGTTGAGAGACGGCGGCGACGCTTATATGGGAAAAGGGGTATCTAAAGCTATTGCCAATGTTAATACTTTAATTGCTCAAGAATTATTAGGAGAATCAGTTTTTGATCAAAACAGAATTGATCAATTAATGATCGATTTAGATGGTACGCCAAACAAATCAAAATTAGGCGCTAATGCTATCTTAGGAGTGTCTTTAGCTACTGCTAAAGCTGCTGCTGCAGAATTAGGAATGCCATTGTATAGATATGTTGGAGGTGTTTCTGCAAATACATTACCAGTACCAATGATGAATATCATTAATGGAGGATCTCACAGTGATGCTCCAATTGCATTTCAAGAGTTCATGGTGATGCCAGTAAAAGCGAAAAACTTTTCACATGCCATGCAGATGGGAACAGAGATTTTTCATAATCTTAAAAAAGTATTACACGATAGAGGTTTGAGCACAGCTGTTGGTGACGAAGGTGGCTTTGCACCAAATCTTGCAGGTGGAACTGAAGATGCTTTAGAAACTATTGCTGTAGCGGTTTCAAATGCAGGTTATAAATTGGGTGACGATGTAATGATTGCTTTAGATTGTGCGGCAGCAGAATTTTATGTGGATGGTAAATATGATTACACCAAGTTTGAAGGTGAATCTGGTAAGGTGCGTACAAGTAAGGAACAGGCAGATTATTTAGCGGAATTATCTCGTAAATATCCAATATTATCTATAGAAGACGGGATGGATGAAAACGACTGGGACGGTTGGAAATACTTAACTGAGCAAATAGGTGATAAAGTACAATTAGTAGGTGATGATTTATTTGTAACCAACGTAGAGCGTTTATCTCGCGGAATTGAAAACGGAATTGCAAACTCAATACTTATTAAAGTAAATCAGATTGGTACGCTGACAGAGACAATTTCTGCAGTGAATATGGCACATAATGCAGGTTATACATCTGTAATGTCACATCGCTCTGGAGAAACAGAAGATAATACGATTGCAGATTTAGCAGTGGCTTTAAATACAGGTCAAATTAAAACAGGTTCTGCTTCACGAAGTGATCGTATGGCTAAGTATAACCAGTTACTGCGTATTGAAGAAGAATTAGATACTACGGCTTATTTTCCAGGAATGAAGGCCTTTAAAATAAAATAAATTAGGGTTGCTGATCTGTTTGAAGTATCAGCACACAAAAACTTAAAACCTATTTGTTAATTCGGATAGGTTTTTTATTATCATTGAATAGGAGTCCCCTTTTCGTCACTAAAAACTTTATTAAACAGATATAGATTCTTCGTAAGCTCTGAATGATTACAAAATTAAATATTAGTTATGTTTTAAGGACTCTGTCATTCTTTGGGAGGTAGGAATCCACAATTAAGAAATCTATAGCTTATTATTAGCAAGAATAATAAGTTCAATTCTATAACGTTAAATATTAATAAATTAGAATTAAAATGAATAAATTAACCCATTAGTCAGTTCAAATTGTGTCTTCGGAATGTTAGAACTTACGGGAATCGCATCATAAAAAAAATTAAAGTTAGTCTTAAATGCCAAATTCTTAAAGATCTCAAATAGGAGCGAAGTGTTACTCGAAAATCGATAATCACTAAATTCATTCAATTTTGGTTGGTAGTAACTCGTGCTAATAATACTTATAGTTTCCGTAGGGTATAAGCTAAAGGATAAATAGACACTTCCTCTCAGGTCGTTTTGAGTTCGATTGCTAATAACACTAGATGCTTTTTCATATTCGTACATGATTAAGGTACCCAAATAGAAACGATAATCATCACTTTTTGTTAATTTAAAACGTGGACCAGTTCCAATCAAACCTCTAAAATCAATTTCTGAAATCGCATCGTATTGTGCCTGTGTAAAAGCTTCCCATTTGACACGCTCTGAGATTTTTCGATTATATCTTAGATGTTGTGTCCCTCTATTAACTAATGAGTTGCCTCCTATCTTTTGAAAGTTTAAATCATTAACAAATAACCATAAATTGATTTGGTCATAGTATTGAACATGCGCCTTGTTCGCAATTCTAAAAATATCATTCTTATTTTTTATCAATGATACATCTAAACTCACCGAGCCTGTCCATTTTGCAGAACCTGAAGCTTTCCTTAAAGTTTCAATATTGACCACCTGAGAGAAACCAGTAAGGCTGATAAAGAATATTAGATATAAAAGTTTGGACATATGAACAAAAATTAAGCTACAAAAATAAAATTTTATAACTATATAGAACCATCGCTATTGCGAATAATGTATGTTTCCGTAGATAAAGATAATCTGCTTTATCAATATCACAATTGTTAAAAGCATTATAAATGTACTTCGTAAATCCTTAGATATTTCGTAAATTTACATACAGCATAAGAAAATCAATTTTAATATAATTCTAATAATAAATGTCAGATAAAGCTACACTAGAAATTAACGGTCAAAAATATGAATTCCCGTTAATTAAAGGTACAGAAAACGAGGTTGCAATAGATATCAAAACGTTGAGAGGGGTTACAGGAGGTTTAACAACAATTGACCCTGGTTACAAAAATACAGGTGCTTGTGAAAGTGCTATTACATTTTTGGATGGAGAAAAAGGAATCTTGAGATATCGTGGTTACTCAATAGAAGAGTTGGCAGAAAAGGCAGATTTTCTTGAAGTAGCTTATTTACTGATATTTGGAGAATTACCAAATAAAGCAGAGCTTGATAAGTTTCATACCGATATAAAAAAGCACGCTGTTGTTGATGACGACATTAAGAAAATTTTAGATGCATTTCCTAAATCTGCCCATCCAATGGGAGTTCTAGCGTCTTTAACCAGTGCATTAACGGCATTTAACCCGTCTTCTGTGAATGTAGATTCTGAAGAAGAGATGTATAACGCCATCGTTAAGATATTAGGTAAATTTCCAATTTTGGTTGCATGGACTATGCGAAAGCAAAAAGGAATGCCATTTGATTATGGTAATTCATCTCTAGGATATGTTGAGAACATCTTACAAATGATGTTTAAGCGTCCTGATGAGGAGTACAAACAGAATCCGATTTTAGTTAATGCTTTAGATAAATTATTAATCTTACACGCAGATCATGAGCAAAACTGTTCGACATCAACGGTCAGAATTGTAGGATCTTCACATGCAGGATTATATGCCTCGTTGGCATCTGGTATTTCTGCACTTTGGGGACCACTTCATGGTGGAGCGAACCAAGCAGTTCTAGAAATGTTAGAAAGTATCAAACGAGATGGAGGAGATACTAAAAAATATATGGCGAAAGCTAAGGATAAAGATGATTCTTTTCGCTTGATGGGTTTTGGACATCGTGTTTATAAAAACTTCGATCCAAGAGCAAAAATCATCAAAGTTGCAGCAGATGACGTATTAACAAATTTAGGAATTGAAGATCCTATCCTAGATATCGCAAAAGGTCTTGAAAAAGAAGCCTTAGAAGACGCTTACTTTGTAGATAGGAAATTATATCCAAATGTGGATTTCTACTCAGGAATCATTTATAGAGGTATGGATATCCCAACTGAAATGTTTACAGTAATGTTCGCTTTAGGTCGTTTACCCGGTTGGATAGCGCAATGGAGAGAAATGCGTTTACGTAAAGAACCAATAGGTCGCCCACGTCAATTATACATTGGAGAAACGCACAGACCATTTAAAGATATTAGTAAAAGATAAACTGTTTAACACAGTATTAAAGGCTTCATAAATTATTATGAAGCTTTTTTTATATTTGTAGATATGATAAAACTTAATGTAAACAATGAGACCTCTCGTTTGAGATCAGTTATTCTCGGTACAGCAAAAAGTAATGGTCCAACACCAACTCTGGACGAAGCTTACGATCCAAAATCTTTAGAACATATTAAAGCGGGAACTTATCCTATAGAAGGCGACATGATCAAAGAAATAGAGTTTGTAGCTCAAGTTTTTGAAAAGTATGACGTCAAAGTTTACAGACCAAAAATGATAGAAGACTGCAATCAGATTTTTAGTAGAGATATTGGTTTTGTCATTGATGATATCTTCATAAAGGCTAATATTTTACCAGATCGTGAGGAAGAGTTAAAAGCGATTCAATATGTGATTGATCAAATAAGTCCTGAAAAAGTGATGCATCCACCAGAAGAGGTGCATATAGAAGGAGGAGACGTTATCGTTTGGAACGATTATATATTTATTGGGACGTATTACGAACCAGATTATGCAGATTATATTGTTGCACGTACCAATATAGAAGGTGTGGCATATATCACCAAGCAGTTTCCTCATAAAACCGTAAAGAGTTTTAATTTGCGTAAATCACAAGTGAATCCAAAAGATAATGCCTTACATCTCGATTGTTGCTTCCAGCCTATTGGTAACAACAAAGCAATTTTGCATAAAGAAGGGTTTTTAGATGTCGATGAGTATGAGTGGTTGCTTAATTTCTTCGGAAAAGAGAATTGCTTCATTATTTCGAAAGATGAAATGTATAATATGAATAGCAACGTGTTTTCAATTTCTGAAAGCGTCATTATTTCTGAACAAAACTTTACCCGTTTAAATGCATGGCTTTGCGACCAAGGCTTCGTAGTTGAAGAAGTGCCTTATGCTGAAATTGCGAAGCAGGAAGGCTTATTAAGGTGCAGTACTTTGCCTTTAGTTAGGGATTAGGGTAGAAATTTTTACAACCACTTATTTAATGTTATAACAATCACCAGTGTTTAGTCTAATAAGCTTTTTTCGTTTGTGTTACCGTAATTATTGATATTTATAGATTGTTATTTGTTTTATAGCTGGTGCAAAATTTTAAATATTTGATAGACATAGTGAATGTATTCTTATGTTTGGTTAAGAGCTAAAGGTCATATTCATTTAGAAGGGCTTTTGTTCTTAATATACAGCAAACAACGTCGACTGTCTGCACATTAAATTAATTAGTAGCTTCTTCGTAGAATCCTTAGGAATTATTTGGTAATCTTTGTTTTAGCCTCAAATTTTAGACTGATTTGAAGTTCCAGAAATCATTTTTTGGCAGTGGTGCTTCATAAGTTTTGAATTCTTTAGAACCAATGACTTGATAGTTTAATTTCCAGGCGTGGAGACAAATAGATAGAGGTAAGTATTTTTGATCAGAACCATATTTTTTATCTCCAATAATAGGGAGATCTATATTAGCTAATTGAGCTCTTATTTGATGGAATCGTCCAGTTTTTGGTTTTATTTCTAAAAGATAACCAAAATCATTTTTGTCTATAACCTCATAGGAAAGAATGCATTCTAAGGAGTCTTTTGATTTTGATTGAATAATATCTGCTTTTTTTTCTAGATTATTTTTTACAAGAAAATTAATTAAGTGTTGTTTGTTTTTTTGTGGCTTGTTTTTAACAATTGCCAAATACGTTTTTTGAACTTTTCGACTACTAAATAGATTATTAAATTCAACAAGAATGCTTTTTTTCTTAGCAAAAATCAATACTCCACTTGTCACGCGGTCTAACCTATGTATTATTCCAATATAGGGTTTTCGTTTGTTTTTTAAAAGATGATTAAAAGTTTGACTCTCAATAGTACAATCCTCATAAGGATTTTTTTCACTTATAAGTCCAGCCATTTTATTTACGACTATATAATCGTTGTTTTCATGTACTATTTCAAGATTTGACATTAGCAGTTTACTTTTTCAAATTTCAAAAAAGTACTATTGCGATTAAGAAGTACAGTCGCTATCTGATTATTCAATGTTTTAGTCATTTAAATTTATTGTTGGTCAGGGAAATTGCTATTAATTATTTCACCTTTTTTGTCTTTTATGGAATAATTTATTGCATTGAGGCTCTACTCTTAATATCCAATAAGTTAACAACTACTAATAATGTTTTAGGATAAAAACTGTTTTAATTGTTTACAACCTCAGATAAACGAAGTTAGTTTTTTTCCTTGGATTATCAATACACAGTTATAGGTATATTCTTTTTCTTTTCACTCAATCGCATTCTTAGTGATATGTTTAGTTTCATCAATAAAGATTGCTTCGCCTTTATTAAGCCAAGCAAAGCCAAAACTTTCTACTGCGGCGGTTTCCATCCAAAAAGTAAGTTGATTAGCATTATAAAAATCTTCATTAATGACTCCTGTGAAACCTAGTAAAATTATAATTAGTGATAATACAACGAGTCCAGTACACGCTCTAAAAATTCTATTTCTAATTACTTTTTTTTGTCCTCGATGTCCTTTTAACTTATTAGATTTAGTGAACAATAAAAATGACATATAAGCCAATAGTATTAAAAAAAGTGCTGCAGAGATCAAGTGAGTTTCTCTTGCGTTGCCTTCAATAAATGTAATAGAGTATGCTTTTAAAGTGTCGCAATACCCATCACTTGGGTAGAATACCACAATAACACAAAGATTCCCGCAAACGTAGAGATATAAAATCTTTTGCTGCTTTACTTCTCTATACAATTATAAACATGGTTTTTTTACTTAAAAATGATAGTAAAAAGTTTCCTGCTCTTGTGTAATAATAATGGCTAATAGGTTTTATAGGTCTAACTAGATCGAAAAATAAAAGGGAATAAAGATTAAAAGAATTGGTAATGCCATTCCTAAAATTACAATGAGTTTTCTCAGTGTTTTACTGTTTTGTAATCAGATATCATCATCTTTTTTATAGTCAAGGTTAATCATATTATTAACCTTTTTAGTGAGTTGATTTTTCATAACTAATGGTTTTAAATACTTTGACATTGATACATAATAATCATTATTAAATAGTTACAATTTTTAAAAACTAAGTTACGGGTTTAGATAATACAAAATAGAGGTGATTTTAAGTAGACTTTAAAATTGCTTAGTCTCTTACAAAGCCGTCCCAACGTTTCATATACGTCACAAAAGCATTACCTAAACCTTCTTGTTTTAAATAGACTTCAGATACTGGAGTTTGTATTGGCTCAAAGTTTGGATTGTCAATGACTTGCTTTGGGGAATCGTGATGTAGAATTCCAGATTTGCCGATAGAGACAAAGCCCTCTCTAGTATTTAAAACGTTTTGGACATCTTCACCAGAACTTATTTTTCCTGCGACCGTCCATTTTACATTTTTGTAATCTAATTCTTCGAAGTGTGCGAGGCGTGATTTGTCTCGATATGCTTCATTTTCGGGAGTTTTGAAAACATCCCAAAGTGAAATGTCTAAAAAATCTATTTGATTGGTATCAATCAATTGTTGCGAAACTATTTTTACTTCATGGAGTTGCATCCCAAATCGTTCTGGTGAGAGTCGAACGCCTAATAGAAATTGTGGTGCACAAGCTTTTCTAATGCCATCAACTATCTCAAATAGGAGTGGTGCTTTGTTTTTTAAATTTCCTCCGTAAATATCCTTACGTTTATTAATATCTCAACTTAAAAATTGAGTTAAAATAAAACCATGAGCACCATGAATCTTTACACCATCATATCGGCTTTTCTGCGCTCTAATCGCAGCATTAATAAAGTCGTTACGTAAGTTATAGACCTCTTTTATTGTTAGTGCACGAGCGGTGTGTTTTTGAATTTCCGAAGGACAAACGGGTTGTTCACCAATAACGTTCTCAGGAGATCGCATACCTGCGTGATGCAATTGAATTACGGCTATACAACCTTCTTTGTGTATCCCTGCAGATTAACGTTTATGACCATCTATTTGCTGGTCTTAAAAAACCCCTAATTGGCCAGGAAACTCCTTGCCAACGGCCTGCACGTGAGAAGCACAAGTCATCGTCAACCCAAAACCTCCTTTGGCTCTCATGGTTAACCAATTAAGCTCATCATTTGAAAGCGTCCCATCATCACGACTTTGTGAATTGGTCGTTGGTGCTAACATGAAACGATTTGACATTGTTACTCCACACGTAAATGTGAGCGGTGTGTTTGGGGATTTATGAATGCTCAATGAAGTGTATTATTCTATAATAATAGTCTTAACAAAACGCTTGTTGTCAATTTTAAAGACTGCAAAATATTGTGCAGAAGCTATACTATCTAATGCAATTGTTTGTTGTTGCTTACTTAACGTGTCCTGGTATACTTGTTTGCCTAGGGTATCGATAAGTTTAAAATCAACAGCTTGTTGTAGTGGTTTTTCAAACGTAATATTGAGGTAATTACTTGATGGGTTAGGAGAAATGCTAATCATTTTACTAAAGTTTTCTTGCTCTTCATCACTTAAGGTTTCAAAAGCAACTGCAAATTCTAGAGCAGCTCCAAGAGAACCTTTTATGACTTCATAGGCATAAGGAACATCCATATTAGCTAGGTTGTCATTTATCGTATGATTTACTGGTGACACATTACTTTCATATAATCCTGTAATGATTTCGCCATTGTTTTCAAAAGGCACATAGTCTGAGGCGTAAGCATTTGAAATTTCGGTCTCTAGATTTGAATAGAGTTCTATCAAAATTGCTAAGCTATTTGTTGCTGCATTTGATGCTGCATTATTTGATTGTGGACTGCTTAAATCACGCTCACAAACAACGGTATCATTTGTCATTCCGTTAACGCCCCCAACTTCATCAATATTAAGAACAAGCCTAATATCTAAATTTTGAGGGATCACTGTGTTATTTACGTAGTAGTTACTGCCTACTAATCCATCCTCTTCTCCTGAAAAGTGAATGAATTTAATAGAATACTCTGTTTCTACATTTTTTAAAAGTCTTGCGAGTTCTAATAGTAAAACGGTTCCTGTGCCATTGTCATTAGTGCCAGGTCCATTAATTGTATCGTAATGGGCATCAATAATTAAAAAAGTATTAGGATACAAGGTTCCCGTTTTGGTTACGATAATATTATTGCTTGTTCCTGCAGAATAGGTAAATGGTTGAAGTACCACATCTGTATAGCCAAGACTTTGGTATCTAGAAGTAATCCAATTTTCGGTATTTGCTAAAGCTGAAGATCCCACAGTTTTTATTCCGAAGTTTTCAAAAGCAGTCAAATCATTAAGCACATTTGTTTGTGATGTATTGCTTACAATATTTCCATAAAATTGATTGAATGTTTGAGCGCTCGTTATAGATATAACAAATATATTTAGTAATACTATTACTAATTTTTTCATGTTTTGGGGGTTAAGGAGTTCTATTTTCGGTATAAAAAATAGTTATTTACCAAATCAATATAAATGCGTTTGGCTTCATCTTCGGTAACATCTTGGACTTGAAATAATGCATTAGTTTTAAAGGCATTGATTATAGGTTTGCGACTACTAGGACGCTCGTAGTTGTTACTTGCTTTTTTATAATAAGCGTATAAACGCAATAACATGTCTGCAGGAAAACGTTCGGTATGCGCATTTACACGTTCTACCGCTTCACTAAATTCTATTTCTAATTCTTCTGATGTCATGGTTTTGTAGCAATAACAGTTTCACCTCCTTTTACGTTTTGATTTAATTCTACTTTAATATCTGAATCTAGAGGCAAATATAAATCTACTCGAGATCCAAATTTTATAAACCCTGAATCCGAACCTTGTACAACATGGTCTTCAATGTTTGCATAATTAACAATACGTTTTGCTAAAGCTCCTGCGATTTGTCTGTACAGTATTTTTCCAAAGTTATCATTTTCTAAGATAACAGTAGTGCGCTCATTTTCTTCACTAGATTTTGGATGCCAAGCAACAAGAAATTTTCCCGGATGATATTTTGAGTAGGTTACATTTCCGCCAATAGGATAACGGGTTACATGCACATTAATGGGCGACATGAATACAGATACTTGTATGCGTTTATCTTTGAAGACCTCTTTCTCAAAAACTTCTTCTATAACGACCACTTTACCATCTACAGGTGATACTGCTGTATGGCTATCTAAGATAGTGTGTCGTTTTGGATTTCTAAAAAACTGAAGAATAAGCAACAGTAATATAAGCATTCCAATCATGAGCGAAAATCGCAACCATGGAAGATCAATGAAACGATCTATAATGAGAATGGAACCAATCACGATGACTAGTGTTATGAGAATAATTTTATAACCTTCTTTATGAAACATAAGTAATGAGTCTTAAATATAAAAATATAAATGGTGCAGCAAAGATAATACTATCTAGGCGATCTAGTAAGCCTCCATGTCCAGGCATAATGACACCACTATCTTTAACGCCAGCTTGACGTTTAAATTTGGATTCTATTAAGTCTCCAATAGTGCCAAAAACACTGACTATGATGCCTAAAATAAGCCAGTTAGTAAATGTGAGTGTGTCTGTAAAATACCAAATAAAATAACTTGCAATACATGAGAAAAAGAGTCCGCCGAGGAAACCTTCAACCGTTTTTTTAGGAGAAATACTTGAGAATAGCTTTTGCTTTCCTAAATTTTTACCTACAATATAGGCAAATGTATCATTGACCCAAACTAATATAAAAGATCCTAAGAGAAGGAGTGGTGTGAATTTTTCATAGAAATTTCCAATACAAATTAGAAATACGAATCCGCTGGACAAATAGAAGGTTGTAATTATAAATCGTTTGGAGCTAAATAGCGGAATGGTTTTTTCTGAAAACAAGTCTTTTATAAGAATAAGCAATACGAAAATGGTAATTACCAGCACTATTTGGGAAGTTTCATTAAATCCTACTAAGGACTCTGAAATGAGTTTCCAATAGGCAAACCCTAAATATAGGATTGAAAATATAATATAAGGCAGAAAGCTTTTTAATTGAATGAGTTTTTTAAACTCTGCCATACAAATCAAACCAAAAATAAAGAAGAGAGCAATAAGCGCATGCCTCCAAAATAGACAACCAATAAGAAGACAGACGTATAACAATCCTGAGATAGCTCTTGTAGCAGTTTCTTTCATTTATAAATCTTCTAGAAGCAATAGATATAAGTTTTTTGAACTACTTCCATAGGTAAGGAAGTCTTTGTCTTCTATAGTTTTAAAGTGTTTGATAGTAGTAATGTTAGTGGGTATTTTATCTCTATTTTTTCCTTTAATACCTCTAAGACCTTCACCAATGTTTTGTACGAATTGGCTCGTAGTTGCATAGATAACGAAATTATCGGGTAACTCTTTTAATTTCTTTTCAGCAATTTGATTGGAAGAAATTAATAGAGAACCATCATCTGAGATAAGATATTCACAGGTTGAAAAGAAAAATGAGCTTTCTGAAATTCGTTTTGTCTTGTCAAGTTTAAAATCTTTGAAAAGTTCATCTAAACGAGCATCGAACATTAAGACCATATCAGTTCTCCAATTATTCTCTAATAAAATGGAATTTAGAGAGTTTTGAACCTCTTGCATGTTTTCACAGTACAAGAATTTTCCACCGTTAGCTTTAAAGTTTATTGTAAATTGTTCATCAACAGGTAGCTTGATTTCAGGCATGTACTTGCCTCGCTGTTCGCTTTTTATGTTGTCTTCAGGTGTGCTTTTCAAACCGAAGATTTTACGAAATAGACTCATTTAAAAGGGATAGCTATCAATCTAATTGAATTAATGTATGATTCAAATATAAAAAAAACTTAAATTAATGTACGTCAATTTAAGTTTTTTATAAGATATATTAATAACTATCGATTTATTCTTCTTTCACTTGCTCATCTACATCCTCTTCTTTCACCGTTTCGTTATCATCTTTTGATCGATCTTTGTCAACAATTTCTTCTTCTGTTTTATTAGATTGCAACAGACGTTGGTCTATTTGCTTTTGAAAAGGTCGATCTCCAAATATTTTTTCGAGATTATCTTTAAAAATAACTTCTTTTTCAAGTAGAACTGCTGCAAGCTCAGTAAGCTTATCTTTATTGTTTTCTAACAATACAATAGCACGTTGATATTGCTTCTCTATAATATCTGAAATTTCTTTATCTATGAGTTCTGCTGTGCGTTCACTATACGGCTTTGTAAATCCAGCCTCTTGACCCGAAGAATCGTAATAAGTAATATTACCCACTTTCTCACTAAGACCATAAATAGTAACCATAGCTCTAGCTTGCTTTGTCACTTTTTCTAGATCACTAAGTGCACCTGTAGATATTTTATCAAAAATAACTTTCTCTGCAGCACGTCCACCTAAAGCAGCACACATTTCGTCTAGCATTTGTTCGGGTCTTACAATTAGACGCTCTTCTGGTAAGTACCAAGCGGCACCTAATGACTGTCCACGAGGTACAATAGTTACTTTTACTAAAGGTGCAGCGTGTTCTAGCATCCAACTTACAGTTGCGTGTCCAGCTTCATGAAAAGCAATTGCTTTTTTCTCTTCAATAGTAACAATTTTATTCTTTTTTTCAAGACCACCTACAATGCGATCAACCGCATCTAAGAAATCTTGTTTATCAACCGCTTTTTTGCCATTTCTAGCAGCAATTAATGCAGCTTCGTTACATACGTTCGCAATATCTGCTCCAGAGAATCCTGGCGTTTGTTTTGCTAAGAAATCAATATCTAATTTTTCAGCTTGTTTGATGGGTCTTAAATGAACTTCAAAGATTTCTTTACGTTCTCTCACGTCAGGAAGATCTACAAAAATTTGTCTATCAAAACGTCCAGCACGCATTAGTGCTTTATCTAAAACATCTGCTCTGTTAGTTGCAGCGAGTACAATAACGTTTGTATTAGTTCCAAAACCATCCATTTCTGTTAGCAGTTGGTTAAGTGTGTTTTCACGTTCATCATTAGAACCTGAGAAATTACTCTTACCGCGAGCTCTACCAATAGCGTCTATTTCATCAATAAAAATGATAGCTGGTGATTTTTCTTTGGCTTGCTTGAATAAATCTCTTACACGAGATGCTCCAACACCCACAAACATTTCGACAAAATCTGAACCAGATAATGAAAAGAAAGGTACTTTCGCTTCTCCAGCAACTGCTTTTGCTAATAAGGTTTTACCTGTTCCAGGTTGACCTACTAATAGTGCTCCCTTTGGTATTTTACCACCAAGAGAGGTGTATTTTTCGGGATTTTTAAGAAAATCTACAATTTCTTGTACTTCTTCTTTAGCACCCTCTAAACCTGCTACATCTTTAAATGATGTTTTTACGTCAGTTTTCTCATCAAATAATTTGGCTTTAGATTTTCCTATGTTGAAAATTTGTCCACCAGCGCCTCCGCCACCACCGCTAGACATACGCCTCATGATAAAGATCCAAACACCTATTATTAGGATAAAAGGTAATAATGAAAACAAAAGATTTCCAAAGACATTCTCCTCAGATTTAAACTCTACAGGAACATTTATATTTGGGTTTTCTATTTTGGTAGCATTGATTTGTTCTTCAAATAATTTTAAATCACCAAACTCAAAGGTATAATTTGGTAACGGGGTCACTTGAGGTAAAATACTTGAAGGTTTCGACGCCTTATGGACTTCTTTGTCTTGTGCATCTTTAGTCAAGTAAACGCGTGCTTCGCGCTTATTAACGATATCAACCCTGTCAACATCGCCTTGCTCCATAAAACTAAAAAATTCTGATGGGTTTATTTTTTTACCTCCAGAGCCACTCATACCCGAAAATATCTGTATTCCTAAAAATACTGCTATTACGATACCGTAAATCCACCAAGAATTAAACTTTGGTTTTTTACTTAAATTTTTATTGTCTTTTGCCATCTATATAGTACCGTAAATTCGGTTTTTTTTAATGTTTAGTAACTTGTTTCTACTTGTGTCGTTTTTGCATCTCCCCAAAGACTTTCAATATCATAGTACTCTCTAATATGTTTTTGAAAGACGTGAACAACGACATTAACATAGTCCATTAAGACCCATTCTGCGTTATCGCTTCCTTCTACGTGCCATGGATTGTCTCTGTGTTCTTTACTTACCTTTTTTTGTATGGAATTTACAATTGCGTTAACCTGCGTATTAGAAGTACCTTCACAGATAATAAAGTAATCACAAACTGTATTCTCAAGTTCTCTAAGATCTAAAATTATAATTTCTTTTCCTTTTACATCTTCAATACCAGCAATAACTGTAGTTATAAGTTGATCTGGACTCGTATTTTTTTGCGTCATTAAATTGATTTAATTTTGTGCAAAGTTATTATTTTTTTGTGTCTTATAAACGGATATTTATCATAAGAAATTTATAATTTTTTCTAGCACATTACTATGCACATAATCAAACTTAATGCCATCGACTCTACAAGTACATTTTTAAGACAACTGAGTGGTGAAAAAAAATTAGAAAATTACACTGTTGTTGTTGCAGCATCCCAATCAAAAGGACGTGGTCAAATGGGAACTTCATGGAGTTCTAACTCAGGTGAAAACCTTATGGCTAGTGTGTTTGTCGATGTTTCTTTCTTGGCGATACACTATAGTTTCTGGATTAGTATGGTGACATCGTTGGCGATATCAAAGACATTAAAAGAGCTTTATATTAGTAATGTAAAAGTAAAATGGCCAAACGACATTTTGGCAGACCAAAAGAAAATTTCAGGTGTTTTAATTGAAAATGTCATAAAGAATAATCGCCTTCAAGCTTGCATTATTGGTTTTGGTCTTAATGTTAACCAGAGGTGTTTTGATAATTTACCATTGGCGACATCGATGCAAATGGTTTCTAGGAAAACATATAACATTGATGCGATCCTTAAAAAAGTCATAGACAATTTACAAATTTATATGACCCAATTGAAAGACGGTGATTTTACTAATATCAAAGACCTTTATGAAATTGAACTATTTAGAAAAGAAAAACCTTCTACATTTGAGGATGCAAAAGGCTCTTTATTTTCTGGTTTTATAAAAGGGGTTTCAAAGTCTGGGCATCTTCAAGTTTTAATAGAAGATGGTGTTATTAAAGAATTTGAACTTAAAGAAGTAACACTTCTTTATTAGATTTGCTTAGGCATATTGGTCGCTAAAGTTTCAATAAACTTGGTGATTGGACCTTTAATCATCATCGCCATCATTGCATTGAATTCCCCTTCAAAAATTAATTCTACGACGCTTTGTTCAGGTTTAGGTTCTGTTATATTTGCTGTTAGTGAAAAGTCTAATTTTCCACCAGCAGCGCCTAAAACTATTTTGTTTGGCGCTATAGCTTCTTTCTTTTTAAGCACTATTTCTGGCATTCCTTTTAAGGCAAATAAAAACTTATCAGTATCAAGAACTTCAAATTTACTAATATTTTCGGGCATTAATTTTTCGAAGTTTTTGACATCCGAGAGAAATTCAAACGTATCTTGAGCTGATTTATTTATAGTTGTTTTTGGTGATTCTAATTTCATAAGTGTAAGATTATAATTTTATAGAGCTATAATCAAATAGCATTCCATTCACTTGGATTCGCATTCCAAAGGGCCAAAACTTCTTGTTCTTTAGTGGTTATATATTTGGTGTCAAGTGCTTGTTCTAATAGGTTTTCGTAATTGCTTAACGTATAAAGATCGACATTAGCCGTTTCAAAATTACTCTTGGCGATATCAAACCCATAAGAAAAGATAGCGACCATACCTTTAACATTAACATTAGCTTTTTTAAGCGCTTTTACAGCGTTAAGACTACTTTTTCCAGTACTTATTAAATCTTCAACGACAACAACATTTTGTCCAGCCTCTATAAAACCTTCAATTTGGTTTTGGCGACCATGAGATTTTGCTTCTGGTCTTACATAAATAAACGGAAGGCCTAAATATTCAGCAACTAACATTCCAATTCCTATAGCACCAGTTGCAACACCAGCAATAACATCTACTTTTCCGTAGTGAGATTCAATATGTTTCGCCATAGTTTCGCGAATATAATTTCTAATTGGTGGAAATGAGAGTACAATTCTGTTATCACAATAGATTGGTGATTTCCATCCAGACGCCCATATAAATGGTTCGTTAGGTTGCAATTTTATTGCATTAATTTGCAATAAAACTTCAGCGGTTTGTTTGGCAGTTTCTTTGTCAAAAGTCATAGTGTAAAACTACACTTTTTTTAATAAAAATAATTTTAGAAAAGGAAATAAAAAAGAATTTTAAAATAGGCATCATCTATATAAAAATGATATTTTTACTTTTTAAACGCTACACTTATAATTTATGTATTACATATTCGTAAATGATAAACCTATTATCTTAACCACTGCCGTGGAAAAGGAAGATGGTTTTAAAAACTTCCTACTGGCGGAAGTAAATATAGGCAAGGTGATAAAGAAACTAAATTCTTCAGCTCTAAAAGAGGTTAGACTTATTGGTAAAAATGAAGATAAACTCATTAAAAAGTTTCTAAAACTGCTACCAAATGTTGTAGCAGGCGGAGGAAAAGTCTATAATGAAAAAGGAGAGGTTCTTTTTATTTATAGAAATGATAAATGGGATTTGCCTAAAGGTAAAGCAGAGAAAAATGAAAGTATTGAAGAAACTTCAATGCGAGAAGTCGAGGAGGAGACTGGCGTAAAAGGCCTTGAAGTCGTAAGACCATTAGAAACGACTTATCATATTTTTAAACGTAACGGGAAACATAAAATCAAAGTAACTTATTGGTTTGAAATGAAAACGTTATTTAAAGGACCATTATTACCTCAAGAAGAAGAGGGGATTACAAAAGTAGAGTGGCTTTCAATAGAAGAAAGTCAAAAGGCGTTGGGAAATAGTTATGCTAATATTAGAAGATTGGTTTAAGGTAATTTATTAATTAATCTCTTTTATTGCAGCTAATAAGGTGTCTTTTATAAGTAAGTTCATTTGGTTGTCTTTTGAGTGTTTTTGATTTATTTCTATTTCTATACCTGTGTAATTCATTTTAAATTGACGTCTTAAATAGGTAGTAAAACCGTCAGATTTTCCTAAGTATGGATAATTAAATCTCATTTTTAAATTGTGGTTTTTTGCTTTAATTTTAGATTTTAAGAGTGCTGAAAACAGCTTCTCTGAGGGTTTTTTAGGGTCGTACAGTAAACCAATATCACACTCTCGCTTTATATTTTTAAGGGTTGGTGTGAAGGAATGTATAGAAAGATGCAATACAGTGTCGCCTTTAGATATAAAGTTTGATATTATTGATGACACCTCATGTCGATAGGGATGGTAATAGGTTGAGGTAATTTGATTCTTCTGAATTACGCTTAATTTATTGCTATATTCTGAAAATAACTGACTATGATGAAGCGATCGATTTAGTTCAATTAACAAACGACTTGTTGTACTCGCTTTTGAATAATCAGAAAGAGATTTTAAATAGTCAAAAGTATCGAGAGCACCCAAGTCAAAACCTCTATGAGTCTCTAAGACCTTTTGGTTTTCTTGAAATAAATAAACATATTCATTTGGGATTTTATTTCCACCATGTTCACAAGTGAGGATTAGTTTCAATTGACAAACAATTGATTCATTTCTAAACATTCAGCAAGATCAGAATACACTTGTTTGATTTTCGCTTCTGAAGTATCATTTCCAATAGCTTTCAATATTCTAGAGGATAAAGATCCTTCAGTTAAGATGATTTCAATTGTCTTTTGATTTTCCGAAGATAGTTTGGGTTTAACCCAGTTATACAAATGTTGCCAAACATTTTGCATTGTTGAAATTTCTTTTATTCCGAAAATTGATAAATAGTCAAAATTGACAACTCTTGCGAGTTCTCCATACTTTATTCCGTCATTTAAGATGTCAAATAATTCTTGCTTTGTCCATTTCTTCTGTGCTTGTAGTGTACATAACTCTTTGTTGACTAAAGCTTTTAAAACTTCAATGATTAAGATGCAGATTGCAACATCAGCTTTGGGACATTCCTGAATGTCTATAAGACGAATTTCTATAGCATTCCTATCAAAACGAGCAATAGCGCCTCTAGAATTTAAAAAGTGATGATCTAATATGCTTTTGGTGTCAAAAGGTTTGATTGCTCTTTTTATAGGGTCAAAAATGGTTGCGTAATAATCGACTTTACTAAAAACACGTTCAGGAATAACTAATCCTGTCATTTCGGGAATCTCTTTCTGATTCGTTTTATAAAATTCCAAACGGGAATCCATAATACCAGTAAGATGACCTTCCAAAATTGGAGAACTTGCACATAATCCCGGAATTATTGGTAAAATAACTCGTACGGCAGCATGGAGTTTTTCAAATTCTTTGTCGTCGTAAAAGGGTAGGTTGATATGAGTACTTTGTACATTGCTCCAGCCGTGGCCTTTACAATCAAAAATTCTATTATAGAGTTCATAAACTTCACTATAACTGTGTTTCCATAGTTCTGTATCTTTCGATGGATTCATTAATGGATGAGAGGCAGTCGGCAATAATTTAACATCTATTGATTGTAATAATTGATTTATTTCTAAAATGTTTTTATGAAACTTCTCAGATAATGACTCTAAATCTGTTGTAGGACCATTTGTTTTAAGTTCCACGACGTGAGCGACTAATTCATTACTCCAGGCAATAGCGCCATTGTCTATATCTGACGTTAGGTTACCGTTTTTTAAGGTTAATAATTGATCAACTAGTGGTGCAACTTTGAACGTTGACGTGTTGATAAGCATGTATTCTAGCTCAATACCAAAAACTTCAAATAGGTGATATCTTTTACTCATGATTATTCTAATCTAGATTTTAACGCTAATAATATGGTGGCGTAGACCTTATCTCCATAGTATAAATCTTCTACACCAAAGTCAATGTTTGGATTGTCGTTTATTTCAATAACCATGGGATGGTCATCTACCACTTTAATATCAATTCCATACAGGCCTTTACCTATTAGTTTTGCACTTTTTATTGCCATATCTAGAACTGTTTTTGGAACCTCTTCAAGAGGTAAACAGTCTGCTTCGCCATCTTGGTCGTTCTTTTTTTTGGCATTCCAATTATAGATTTGCCAGTGGTCTTTTGCCATGTAATATTTGCAGGCATAGAATGGTTCGTCATCAATTATACCAATTCTCCAATCATAATCTGAGGGACAGAACTCTTGAGCAATTATGAGGTCTGATTCTTTCAGCATTTCTGTAACTAAACCATCATATTCTTCTTCTGTTTTAGCCTTTTTTACACCAAAAGAAAATGTAGAATCTGGAGCTTTTAATACACAGGGTAAACCAACTATTTTTAGAACTTTATCTTTATTGTCTTTATGAATAATAACAGTTTTAGGTGTTGCAATATTTGCATTATTTAAAGCTTCGGCCATATAAACTTTATTGCAGCATTTTAAAATAGCATTTGGATAATCAACAATAGCAATCCCTTCTTGTTGCGCTTTACGTGCAAAAGCATAGGTTTCATTATTTACTTCTGTGCTTTGACGAATTAATAAAGCATCAAAAGAGGATAGTCTTGATAAGTCTTTAGGCTCAATAATCTCTGCATAAATATTCAATTTTTCAGCGATTTCTAAGAATTTTTTTAATCCTTTGGGATTACTTGGAGGTGCTGGATCATTGGGATTAACCAATATAGCTAAATCAAAGTCGTAGTTCGAAAGTTTTGGAGTATCGTATCGCTTCTTTCCAAAATACTGATTAGCGAAAATTTGTACGGTTTCAAAATGTTCTTGCGGGATCTCTGATTCTGAAATAGCCTTAATACTCTGTATCGTCCACTTTAGATTATGACTAAATTTCACTCTTAAAAAGGGAACTTGAAAATGTTTGTAAAACAAACTACTCAACTCCTTGTATTTTTGCGCTACATTTTGTCCAAAATAAATACTTAATGTAAACTCACGAGATTTTATACTTTTTAAACTCTGCTGAATCACGTCATCAAATTCATCTGAGACTATACGAACTAATTTTAACGCTCGTAGATCCACAATGTTTTTGACCGTTGGTATTGGTAAATGTTCTCTTGCTTCTGCTAAAAGAGACACATAATAGCCTTTAGATTGGTAAGAGTAGTCTTTACAGAGATTAAAAATTCTGGCTTTTTTTAGTTGCGAAAATTTAGGGTTAGTAAGATACTCTTGTGAGGATATTACGGTAATATTATCAATCAAAAAATTCCATTTCTCTGGTTGATTGACAACAATAAGTTTATTCATGATTGACGTCTAAAATCGATATAATTTTGAACAAATTTATATAAAATTATGTTTGCTTTTACAAAAGATAAAAAATAAATATTTTGAATTTAAATAACTATTAATCAAATATTTACATATATTTTTAGATTAAAATTTGATGACTTTTTAATTTTATTAAAACAGTTTATAAATGGGGTATTGCAAATGTGCCTTTTCATAATTTTCACTCTGTTTATGCAACCAATCCAACTGTGCAAACCAATTATCAGCAAATTCTTTATTGAATGTCTTTTTTAGATTGAAAGCTATTTGTAGCTTTGGATTACTTCTCAACAATTCTTGTGCTAAGTCCTCCCAAACATAAGGTGAGAAGCTTTCTTTTTGTTGTAGAATCGTATCAAAAAAGTTCCAGCTAAAAAATGAATCAGGAGCCTGTGGTTCTAAGGTTTCTAATAGATATCTAATTCCGTTTTGATTAGTATCAATTATATAATCACCTTTAAAAAAGCTTACTTTTTCTTCGGAAATATCTAACGCCACATTATAATGGGAATAATGACCTTCATAAGCTTGCTTTCTCGTGTCATAGCTTTTGATAGTATATGTATTCACAGTAAGAGTCGTATCCTTTTCTAAACGGTTCATTTCAATATTATTTACTTCTAAGAGTTCTAAAACGTTCCACCATCCTTGAGGAATTATATAAGCTTTTGGAATCTCTACCTCCAAAGTTGAGGACATATAATTTTGATACTTTATTTTTTTTGTAAATGGTTTATTTCGGTCATACTTTAATCGCTGTGCACCAGTTAAATCACTTTCAATGCTATTGCCTTCAAATCCTTTAAAATTTAAAATTGTTGTTTTTGTGGTATCAATAGACCATTGTAGAGAGTAGCTTTTTTTATTTCTTATATTTTTTACTGCATTTCTTCGTAATTTAGAAATCGTCTCGCCTTCATTCTCAGTAATTTCTATCATGCTTTTCATGAGCTCATAAGTTCCTTCAACACGCTTGTCATAAGGTTTTAGCATATGAGTTTCTACCATCATACCTAATGTATTCCATAAGGTTGTGTAACCTGTTGAATAACGGGGAGAATCCATAAACTGGCTAAACCCTTGCTCAGGAGTACTATTAAAGACATTTACGTAAGGAGTGATATCCCAATTTTTGTCAGCGAGATTTTGCTCTAGTTGAGGCATTATTTTAGTATGTAAGAATTCACCAAGTTCACCTCCTAATTTATTATGCTGCGTAAATAAATGCGTTAACGTATATTGGTAATCGGCACCATTACTCACATGATTATCAATAAACACATCAGGTTGAACCAAATGAAATAGTTGAGCAAAGGTTCTAGCGTTTTTTGTGTCAGACTTTATAAAATCCCGGTTCAAATCAAAATTACGAGCATTGCCTCTAAATCCATAAGATATCGGACCGTTTTGATTCGTTCTCGTTGTTGAATTTCTGTTTAAACTCCCACCAACATTATAAATGGGTATCGTTACTAAAACAGTAGATTCAGGCATGTCAATTTTGCCTTGAACGATATCTCGAAATAACATCATTGTAGCATCAATACCATCAGACTCTCCAGGATGAATTCCATTATTGATTAATAGAATACGTTTGGTTTTTCTTATTTCAGAAAAATCAAAATTTGAATCAGGATTTAGTGTTATGATATGAAGTGGTTTACCTGAATCTGTTTCGCCAATACTATCAATTTTTACTTCGGAAAATGTTGCTGCTAGGCGCTCATAAAACATAATGGTCTCCTTATAAGTTGCTGTTTCTAAGCCTTCAGATTTTTCAAATTGTGTTGTGAAATCACATGTTTTAGTATCACTTTTAGTCGAACAAGACCAAACGCAAAGGGATAATACGATGATATTTAGTTTTATTAGGTTCTGGTTTTTAAATAGATATGTCAAATTGTTCATATGTTGTTCATTTCTTGATAAATGTCAATTAAATCATTTCAAAGTTAATCTTAATTTTATTTATCCTTCTAAACTAATAGCTATAATGAAAGTATTTATTCTCCCTTTCGGAAAAATCAACTTGATTAATCCTCACATTGCCGAAGTCATCTTTAATGAAGGCACAATCTTAGATAAACCAGAAGTTGAAGCCTATCAAAATTTATTGCGATCTCAATTAAAGCCACCATTTTCCATATTAATAAATATGGAAAATGCCTATTCTCATACATTTGAGGCACAATTAGCGATGGGTGACCTAAAGGATATTGTATATCGAGCAGTTGTTGTTGTGTATAATTATAATGCAGAAATGGCGACTAAAATAATAATGAATCTCAACAAAATAATAATTGGAATATTAGATTATTTAGAGAGCGACAGGAGGCCTTAGACTGGTTGCATATTAATGTTAATAATAGAAGCGCGGTATGATTCCTGTGCTTATTTTAATTAATTTAGCACTTCCTTAATTTTAAGTCATGTTACAAACTACAAATACAATTTTAATGATTCGTCCCGTTAATTTTAGGATGAATGAGCAAACCGCTATCAATAATTATTTTCAAGAAGCTTTAGACATAAAAAACGCAGAAATTAACTCAAAAGCACAAATTGAGTTTGATGATCTTGTTGTAAAGTTGAGAGCCGTTGGTGTTCATGTTATTGTTGAGCACGATGACAAATCAATGGATACTCCAGATTCTATTTTTCCAAATAATTGGGTGAGCTTTCATGAAAATGGTGACGTAGGTCTCTATCCAATGTTTGCTGCAAATCGTCGGAGAGAAAGACGGGAGGATATTCTTACTAATTTAGAAAAAGAAGGCTTTCAAATTAATAATATTATAGACTATACGAGTGCAGAAGATGAAGGTTTCTTTTTAGAAGGAACAGGAAGTTTGCTTTTGGATCGTATGAATTCAAAAGCCTATTGTGCTCTGTCAGCTAGAGCAGACGAAGATTTGTTTATAGAATTTTGCGAAGATTTTGAATATACACCAGTTATATTTAAAGCCTATCAAAATGTTGATGGTACGCGTTTACCAATTTATCATACGAATGTAATGATGTGTTTGGCTGAGCAGTTTTCAGTAATATGCCTGGATGCGATTGACGATAAGAAAGAGCGTAAACAGGTGACTAAAAGCTTAAAAGCAAATGGCAAGACGATCATAGTGATTTCTGAATCACAAATGCACCAATTTGCTGGTAATATGTTGCAAGTAAAAGGAGAAAATGATCAACGTTATTTAGTGATGAGTAAGGCTGCTCATGATAGTCTTACTTC